>CAYZBG010000041.1:0-1629 GCA_964476565.1 uncultured Opitutus sp. | reverse complement strand
GCGATGTAGTTGGAGGCATCCGCTTCGATCGCCTGCACGTCGTTGTTGCGTTCCGAGAGTGCAGTCGGGTTGTAGAGGAAAAGCACATCCACCGTGATCGGACCATGGTTGTCGGCTGCACTCGGGGTGCCGGTGGACACCGGGTCGATGCCGGAGTCGCCGCCGGCTTCGGCGTCGCAGGCGAGGTCGGTGCCGGAGGCCTCGGTCACGGTGGCGGACGTCGCGCGCACGGTGACGCGGTACTCGATTCCGGGCAGAACCACGAGTGCGTCCCAGCGGTCGGAGGCGACGGCGGTGCTGACAAGGAAGGATCCGGCCAGCGGGTGGTCGTCGGGGTCGACCCCTTGGAGGCGGGCGGTGAGCACGGTCCGGTCGGCGTAGGTTTCCACCTCGGTCACGTCGAAGGCGACCTGGCGTCCGGGCGCGAGGTTGAGCACCAAGGAAGAGGGGGTGAAGGTGCGCCAGTCCCGGACATGCGCATCCAGTTGCGGCAGCACGTCCAAAATGTAGCTGGGAGGGGGCGGGGCGGGTAAGGGTGCGGCGAGCCCGCGATCGGTCGCAGTCGGAGCGGAGGGAGCGGAGCCCGCGTGATCCCCGGTGGACAGAACCCGGTCGGAGGCGGTCGGCGGTGCGAGAACGAGGCTGGCAACGATGCCGAGTCCGAGGGTGACGAGGGCGGCGATGAGGCGCGAACGCTTGGGCTGAGGCATCACGAGATCCAAGCAAATGCGTAGCGAGTGGGCGTCAATCGCAACGACGTGAAATCGCCGACTTACCCCACGCCGCCGTGCGCCCGCGCTTGGGCCCGGTGCGTCAGCCCTTCGCCACCGGGCGGGCCGGGTCGGCGATCCATTCGCTCCACGAACCGGCGTAGAGCCGCGAGCCGGTCAGGCCGGCGTGCTCCATCGCGAGCAGGTTGGCGCAGGCGGTGATGCCGGAGCCGCACTGATGAATGAGTGCGGCTGGCGGCCGGCCGGCGAGCAGCACCTCAAACTCCCGGCGCAGGTCCGCGGCCGGACGCAGGGTGTGGTCCGCGTTGAGGTTGGTCTTGTAGAAGCGATTGGCGGCTCCCGGGATGTGGCCGGCGACCTTGTCGATCGGCTCCACGTCGCCGCGGTAACGTTCCGGGGCGCGGGCGTCGACGACGAGCCGGCTGCCGGTGTCGAGGTGGGCGAGGATCTCGTCGGCAGAGGCGAGCCGGCCCGGGTCCGGGCGCGGCAGGATCTGGCCGCGGGGACGCTCCGCTGGGGTGTCGTTGGTCACGGCACGGCCCTCGGCGATCCATTTGTTCCAGCCGCCGTCGAGCACCGCGACCCGCGTGAGTCCGATCCACCGGGCGAGCCACCACAGGCGGGCGGCGTACATGCCGCCGGCGTCATCGTAAGCGACCAGGTAGGTGGTGGCGGTGGCCCCGTGGCGGGCGAGGAATTCCGCGAAGGCTTCCGGTGCGGGCAGGGGGTGGCGTCCGTTCGTGCCCGTCTTCGCGCCGGAGAGGGCGGTGTCGACCGGAGCGAAGTACGCCCCGGGAAGATGGCTGTCGCGGTAAGCCCGTTCGCCCTTGCCCGGGTCGGCCAGATCGTGCCGGCAGTCGAAGACGAGCCAATGCGGGTCCGACAACTGGGCCGAGAG
>CAYZBG010000040.1:0-45772 GCA_964476565.1 uncultured Opitutus sp. | reverse complement strand
CGAAGACTTTCACTTCGCTGACGGAATAGCATGCTCAGCATACCAAAAAAGCCCCGGCTGCGCGGGGCAGCCGGGGCTTGGGGAAGCCGACGGGGATGCGGGTCTTAGAATGTACCCTTCACGCCGAACACCCAGTTGGCGCCGTACTCCTGCATGCGGCCCTGGACACCGTTAACACCGTCCAGACCGCCCGTCTCGAAGTCATACCAGAGAACGGGCTGGTTGAAGATGTTTCGGCCCTGCACATAGAGCGTGGCCCAGCGGGTCAGGCGGTAGTTGAGCGAGAGGTCGAACTGGGCCAGCGCGCGCTTGTAGCGGGTGCTGATGTCGCCCTCCGGCGAGTCGTCGCGCCAGACCATGCCAATCGAGCCGTTGAACTTGCCGTAGTTGTAGCCGAGGCGAGAGGTGAACCGGTGCGGCGCCATGTTGTTGCGGCGCTGATTGGCATACACGCGAGTGTAGGCGAGGTTCACGTTCAGGCCGCGGAACTTGTCCGGCAGGAAGCCCAGCGTCTGGTTGTACACGAGCTCCATGCTGCGGAACTGACGCTCTTCAGGGCTGTTGAACCAGCTGCTGTATTCCCAACCGGCGTAGATCGGGTCGACTTCGACGCCGGCCTCTTCGACCGTGCCGATGCGCTGAACGCGGAGGTTCTCGATGTTGTTCTGCGAGAAGGACACCGAGGCCTGACCGGGGGAGCGTCCGCGGAAGTAGTAGGCGAGACGGGTCTGGTAGTTCTTCGAGTACTCGGGCAGCAGCTTCACGTTGGGAGCCGTGATGCGCTCGAGGTCCTCGTTGATCTGAAGCAGACCGGTCAGACGTTCCGGCGGCGGACGGGCAATGGCCTCATTGAAGCCAGCCTGCCACTCGAGATCGGGCGTGATCTGCATCTTGAAGACCACGGACGGGAACCAGTCCTGATACTTGTTCTCGCGCTCGATCTTCGGCTGAGAGAAGTACTGGTAGTAGAGACCGTCGAAGGTGGTCGAGCGGGCGTTGCCGTTGTTCCACGGGAACCCGGCTGCGACGACGGCCGATTCCGGCAGACCGTCGAACTCCTTGGAGGTGACGTTCGTATCTTCCACCCGGATACCGGCGCGCATGGTCATGCGGCGGGTGAGGCGGGTGTCGAACTGGACGTAGGCGGCATTGACCGATTCCTTGAGGTCCTGCACGTTCGCGATGAACGACGTGTAGAAGTTATCCGGCGTCGCGGTGTGCACGAACTGCTCCGGGTTGCTCAGGAAGAGCTCGGCGATGCGGTTACGATCGGCGCGGGGCGGCATGCCCTTCACGCCATTGATGTTGTACACCGTCAGGGCGTTGGTCGTGCCGAGGTCGAACTCATGGGGAGCGACGAAGCCGAGGTTGGCCCAGTTGCCGTAAGCGGTGTTCTGCCAGGTGCCGATCGTCTGGTTCCAGACGGCGGTATTGCCGCCCGGCCCGACGTAGGACCAGATGTTCCAGTCGTTCCAGTTGTTGTTCTTGCGGTACTCTTCGGACCAGGCACCACCGAACTTCACGCTGGTGGGGAAGCGGTCCATGCCCGGGATGGTCCACTTGGCATTCAAGGTGCCGTTCCAGAGTTCCGTGATGTAGACGCGACCCGAATTGACCACGCGGGTGCCGCCGGCGCGAGAGTTGTTGTCCGCGAAGTTGGCGAGGTTGTACCAGTCGGGACCACCGGTCTGGCGAACGGTCCACTCATACGACTTCTCGTTGGGACGGGAAATCTCGAAGTCACTTTGGATGAAGCCACCCTCGGACTCGGAGAAGCCCTTCTCGATCGCGTCGTAGTCGTTGAACGCCTTCGAGTAGTTCAGGCCGCCATCAAACACCCAGTTGTCGCCCTTGTACTCGAACCGGGGCGAGAGGGTGCGGGAGTAGGTCTTCTTGGCCGAGCTGCCGCCGCCGTTGATGATGCGCGGGCGATCGTTCGTGGCCGAGCGGTTCGTGCGAAGATTGACGATACCGTCACCCAGCACTTGGGAGCGGCCGTTATTCACGTTGTTATTGTTGTTCGACAACTCCCAGTTGAAGTTGCGGTTCCAGAACTCGCCTTCGGTGTAGGTGTAGATCGCGTTGAGCGAGAGCACGAGGCGGTCGGTGGCCTTGTAGTCCGCCGTGAAGGTCAGGGCGTCCTTGTAGATCCACTTCGCACCGTCCTTGAACTCGACTTGGCGGATGACCATCGGGCGCGGGTCAGCGGCCGTCGGGTTCTTGTTGAACCCGTTGTTCTGGTCGTACTGCTCGGTGTACGATTCGGCGTGCGAAAGACCAACCAGAACGCCAAGGCGGCCGTCGAGGAAGATGTCGGCGTACTCGATCGAGCCGTTCGGGCGCCACTTGTAGTGCTCCTTCTCGTCCGGCCCGAGGCGCTTGCTCAGGCCCCACTCCTCGGAGTTGAAGTTGAGGGAGAAGTTGTAGCTGATCACGCGGCTCTTCCGGTCGAAGGCACGCTTGGTCTTCATGTTGATCGTGCCGGAGGGTGAGCTCGCCGGGGACTCGGCGCTCGTGGTGCGACTGATCTCGATCGATTCGATCGAGGTGATAGCGAAGGACTCGAAGCTCGTGGCGCGACCGGCGTCACCGCCGCGGTTCGCGTCGGCCGAGGCCATGCGCATGCCGTCGAAGGAAACACCCGTGTACTGCGCGTCCATGCCGCCGAGGCGGGGACCGCGGGCTTCGGACTCAACGTAGTCGAGGTCGACGCCCGGCAGGTATTTCAGGAACTCACCGACGTTGCCGTCCGTGACGTCGCCAAAGATGTCGGAGGACACGGACGTGGTGATGTCCATGTTGCGGCGCTGCTCCATGATCGCCTTGGCGTTACCTTCGCGCTCGGAGGAAACCGTGAAGGCCTGGAGCTCGACGATGCCGCCTTGGCCGGTGCTGGCCGCGGTGCTGGTGATATTGATTTCGCGCACCGCGGTCTGCCCGGCCGTCACCGTGAACGTTTCATTCACCGTGTTGTAACCGATGTAGGTGACCGTGAGGGTGACTTCGCCGGCCGGGACGTTACCGAAGCGGAAAGAACCGTCGCCCTCCGTGTAGACGACTTGGTTCATGCCTTCGATGCGGACCTCGGCATTGCGGGCATATTCCCCGCGGGCGGGGTTGTACACACGGCCTTGGACCGTGCCGGTAGTTGACTGGGCGTGGACGGGCACCAAGGCCATCATCCATCCCGCGACGAGCATCGCGACCTTCAGCCACGCGGGCATCCGGTTGCGGTTCATGGGGTTGTTCATAGTTATTATGGTATGTAGGCAAACACCGCCCCCGACGAGCAAGTGGGCCGGGAAGCGACTCAGGGGAGTGGCAAAGACGTAGCTGGGCTACGACTGTGGGTAAATGCGGGGTGCGAGGCGGGGGGGGGGTAAGCGACGGAGATCACTGAAGAGCTCCGATGACTAAAGAATGTCTCCACGCCCGATTCACCGGCAAGCCAAAATTAAGGACACCTGTCACATTTTACAGAATAAACGACGCTAATGGCAATCAAGTGACCTTAGCCTCCGGGATCCAAAGTATGGATACATTCCTCAGGCGGTCCCTCGCGCCAAGCTGCCGACCCAGGGGGAGAGGCGCGAGGCCCTCCGCGCAGGGTAGGAATCCGCGGTCGTGATCCGTCCCTCTTCGCCGCGGGCGCGGGGACGCGCCCGCCCACCTTGGCAAGCCTCTCCGGGACGGGTCGTCACCTCCGCCCGCGCGCCCTCAGACTTTCATCATCAGGCGAGCGCGGGAGAACGTTTCCCGCACTCCGGGAACAAGCGCGAGCACGTCCGCCCGAGTGAGGGCGAGCGACCCCAGGATTTCGGCCTCGGTGGCATCGCCGCCCTCCGGGTCGATCTCGACGCCACTGGCCGCGATGCGGATGAGGCGCGCCGCGTAGAGCAGCACGGCCATCCGGTCGTGGGGCTCCTCGGCGCTCAGCGGATCGTACTGGTGTCGCACCGGCTGCGTCACGGAGGGCTGAAACTCCCACGCCGCGAGCAACTGGGCGCCGACCTCGGCCTGATGGAAACCGAGCAGGGCAAACTCCGCCCCGCTGAATTCATGCGGATAGCCATCGTCGGCCAGCGCCCGGGTGAGGCTGCCCTGGCCCATGAGGTAGCGGTTGACCGGCAAGCGCCCGATCACGTGAAGCAGCCCGATGAGGTAGGCGTTGGCAGCATCTTCCCCCACCCGCCGCGCGAGCGCCTCCGCCGCGAACGCCCCCGTCACAGAGTCCGTCCACATTTCCAACGAATCCCGCCCATAGGCCGGCACCGGTTGCGCCACCAGCGCGCTCGACACCGCCACGGCGACGAAATGATAGACCTCGCGAAACCCGATGCGATTCACCGCCTCCTCGATCGAGGTGCAGGGCAGGCCGCGACCGAACCATGCGCTGTTGCTCAGGCGGATGATGCGGGTGGTCAGGGCGGCATCGAGCAGAATGAGGCGGGCGATGTCATCGAGACCGGTGTTCAGGTCGGCGAGCAGGCGCTGCAGTTGCACCAGCACGTGCGCGCTCGGCGGGATGGGTCCCATGGCCTGGGCAAGGGTGGCCGGCGTCGGCGCGTCAGACGCGGCGGAGGGCGAAGGCGTGGACATCGCGCCATCGCATTGCGCATCCGCGCCCCGACCGCAAGCCTGCACCGGCCGGCGCCCGGGCGCACCCGGGGGCGTCTCCGGTTGGGTCGATTGCGCGCCGTGCGAAGCCCTTCGCCCGGAGAGGGGCATGGTGCAAGGGCGCGGTCCGCCGCGGAACGGCCCAAGCCACGCGCGGAGGGACCCGCGCGTCCACCTCGGGCGCGGTGCGACCCCGGCATGTGTCCCGACCGTGACTTTTGCCTCATTATCGGTTCGCGCCGGGCGAAAGGTGCGCTACGGTGGGACCATGGCAGCGTCCTCGTCGTCTCAGCCACTCATGACCCCGATCGCCGTGGTGAGCGTCTCGCGCCGCATTCTGTTTGTCCTCGGGCTCAGCCTAGCAGCCGGCACGACCGCCGTGCTGGCGAGCGAAACGGGATTCTCTCACGGTCTTTCCGCCCACGATCAAGACGCGGCGGGGTTGAAGAAACTCGAGCCGGCACAGCGCGCCGAACTGGACCGTCTGATCGAGCGCGAACTCGCCCTCGCACGGGAAGGAAATGTGCGCGCCTTTGCCGGCAGCTTCAGCCGCCGCCGGTCCGACGCCGAGCGCGCCGCCGCCGGCCTTGGTTTGCTCACGCCGATGGAGATCGCGTTGATCGATGCCCACGTGGCCCAGCGGCTCGCCCGACCGGTTTTCATGGCTTGGTCGCCGCGCGCCCGGCGCACCGCGGAGGCAGAGACCGTGTCGGCCAAGCCGGAGATTCACGGTTCCGTTTCGATCTTCTACGGCACCGGAGGCGGTGCGAGCTATCGTGGAGCATCGATGGACATGACCTATCACGATCCCGCGCGCAACCTGACCGTCACGGTCGGAGTCAGTCGGATCGACGGCAAGGGTCCACGTTCCCCGTACGAGCGTCCCGCCCCCATCGCCGGTGCGCCAGCGCAGCCGTAAACCGGATCCGCGTTCAGCCGGGCCGGCAGGGTGAACGTCGCTCCGGGCTTGCGCACGAGACGAACCCGACTGTGCTTCCCTTCGCATGAAGTCCCTCGCCGTCGTCGCCGTTGTCCTCGCCGCCCTGCTTGCCGGCTGCACCACGTCCGCACCGCGGGTGAATCCGAACGTCGACCTCGCCACCCGGCAGAAGTTTTTCGTGCGCAGCAATCTCAACGACAGCCATGCCGTCGACCGCCACATCGCTCGCGCCCTGAGCCGACGCGGCCTGACCGTTGAGATCGGGCCGCTCACCATGATGCCACCCGATACGCAGGTGGTGGTGGAGTACGATGACCGCTGGGTCTGGGATTTCGGCGAACACCTCGTCGCGATGCAAATCACGTTGCGCGAGCCGAAGGCAGACCGGCCGTTTGGCACCAACCAGTTCACCGCCCGGATGAGCATGATCCGCACGCCGGAGGGCGTGGTGGAGCGCATGATCGGCGAGTTGCTTGGCCGCGAGCCCACGTCGCCGTAGGATGCGGCGCGGTGCGCCCGAGGGGGGGGCGTGCAGGAGACAGGAGGCAGGAGACAGGAGACTGGAGCAGAGCTCCCTCATCTTTCTCGTAATCGTTCTCTTTCTCGTTCTCGGGCCTTAGGATGAACTCCAAACCTTCTTACAGGAGGACGCAGAGAGCGCAGAGAGGGGAACTTTGCATGGGTACGACCGGGGGCAAAACGCGCGCGTAGCTCCGGCCTGCCGCCCGGCTCGTTCCGTTCCCCGTCGTCGTTATCGTTATCGTTATCGTTCTCGTGCTCTGAGTTGGTCTCGCCGTTCGCCGGCCCCTTCCGCGTCCCTCCGTCGCCAGCGCCCGCACCCCCACCGAGCGCGCTGACTGGTCGATCCCGCACTCGACTTGACCGCACGCCGCCGGGCATCGTCGCCCGATGGTCTGGCGCTATCTGCTGCTTTTCACCGGGGTCTTCGCCTGTTCGACCGCGGCGATCATGATCAAGGCGAGTACGACGCATCCGCTCGTGCTCGCCGCCCTACGTCTTCTGCTCGCCGCCGCGCTGCTGAGTCCCGTGTTCGTGCGCGAATGGCAGCGCCACCCGGGCGCCTACACACGGACGCACCTGCGTCGCAGCGTGCTGCCCGCCTTCGTGCTCGCGTTGCACTTCCTCTCCTGGTCGTACGGCGCGCGCATGACCCTGTCCGCCCAGGCGAGCCTGATCGTGAACCTCGTGCCGGTCGCGCTGCCCTTCCTCCTGCTCGGACTCACCGGCGAACGGATCAACCGCACCGAGATCGCCGGCACCGCCCTGGCCCTGGCCGGGGTCGCCGCCCTCACCGCCCGCGATGCCCTTGCCGGCGGCGGCGATGCGTGGGGCAACGCCGTCTGCTTCGGCTCGATGCTGCTCTTTGCCACCTACCTCGCGCTCGGACGCAAGAACCGCGACTTCCCCTCGCTCTGGCTCTACGTCGTGCCGGTGTATGCCCTCGCTGGGTTGATCTGCCTCGCCGTCGCCGCGCCGGCGCTGCACACCTTCGACCTCGGCTCCGGGCGGGAGTGGGCCCTGATGGTGGCGCTCGCCTGCGTGCCGACGATCATCGGCCACTCGCTGCTCAACCAAGCCATGCGTCACCTGCGCGGGCAGATCGTCAGCCTGTGCAACGTTGGGCAGTTCGTCTTCGCCGGTGTGCTCGCCTATTTCCTGTTCGACGAACGCCCCACCCTGGCCTTCTACGCCGGCAGCGCCCTCGTGGTCGGCGGCATCGCCCTGGTCGTCTTCGCCGCCCCGCCGCCGCCGCGCCTGCGTTGACCGCCCGAGCGCACCGCGGCGCCGACAAACGACGCGGCCGATCGCCTGCGCGGTTGCCAACGTTTCGCCCGCGTACATTCTGCAGCCGTTCTTCTACCCATCATGGCCACCTCCAACTCCACCGCCTCCTCCCACGTCTGGAAATTCTACCGCATCGGAGGCCTCGATCAGGTCTCCCTCGAAACCGGTGCCGACCTGCTCGCGCTGGATCAGCTCGATCAAAAACTGTGGGTGGCCCTGAGCTGCCCGGTCAAGGGCCTCGAGCTCGACGAAAAAACGCTCGCGCTGATCGACACCGACAAGGACGGCCGGATCCGCGTGCCCGAACTGCTCGGCGCCATCAAATGGACCGCGCTGCACCTGAATGACGTGGGCGTGCTGCTGCGCGGCCGCGACGCCCTGCCGCTCTCCGCCTTCAACGAAGCCACCGCCGAAGGCCGCGCTGTCCTCGCGTCCGCCAAGGAGATTCTCACCCGGCTCGGCAAGGCCTCGGCCACCGAGATCGCCCTCGGCGACGCCACCGACACCGCGAAGGTGTTTGCCGCCACGACGTTCAATGGCGACGGCGTGATCATCCCCGACTCGGCCGCGGACGACGCGACGAAGCTGCTCATCGCCGACATCCTCGCGACCATCGGCGGCACGCCGGACCGCAGCGGTGCGGCCGGCGTCGACCAGGCGCGCATCGACACGTTCTTTGCCGACTGCACCGCGTTCTCCGCCTGGGAGGCTGCCGGCACGGCCGCGCGCACGCTCGGTGACGGCACCGCCGCGGCCGCCGCCGCGATCGACGCCGTCCGCACCAAGGTCGAGGACTTCTTTGCCCGCACCCGCCTCGCCGCCTTCGACAGCCGCGCCCTCAGCGCGGTCAACCGGTCCGAGAACGAGTTTCTCGCCGTGGCCGCGAAAGACATGACCATCACGGCCGCGGAGATCACCGCCTTCCCGCTCGCCCGCATCGAGGCCGGCCGCGCGCTGCCCCTCGTGGACGGCATCAACCCCGCATGGGCCGACGCCATCGCCGCCCTCCGACGCGACGCCGTGACTCCCGTCTTCGGCGCCGACAAGACCGCCCTCACCGAGGCGGACTGGCAGGCGCTGAAGGCCAAGGTGGCCCCGTACCAAGCCTGGCTGGGCGCCAAGGCCGGTGCATCCGTCGCCAAGCTCGGCGCCGCGCGCATTGCCGCCGTGCTGGCTGAGAATCGCCAGGCCGCCCTCAAGGCGCTGCTCGCCCAGGACCTCGCCCTCGCCGGGGAGTACGCGGCCATCGCCAACGTCGAGAAGCTGCTCCGCTTCGCCCGCGACTTCCGCACCCTGCTCAACAACTTCGTCAACTTCTCGGACTTCTACTCGCCGGACCGTTACGCGGTCTTTCAGGCGGGCACGTTGTACCTCGACAGCCGCAGCACGGAGTTGTGCGTGCAGGTGTCCGGTCCCAATCCGCTGGCCGCGATGAGCAAAGCCTATATCGCCTACTGCGACTGCAAGAACGCCGCCGGCCAGACGATGAAGATCGCGGCCTGCTTCACCCAGGGTGACAGCGACTACCTCTTCGTCGGCCGCAACGGCATCTTCTACGACCGCCAGGGCCGCGATTGGGATGCCACCATCACCTCGATCGTCGACAACCCGATCAGCATCCGGCAGGCGTTCTGGTCCCCGTACAAGAAGTTCGTGCGCATGATCGAGGAGCAGGTGGCCAAACGCGCCGCCGCCGCCGAAGCCGAGTCGAGCGGCAAGCTCGCCACCGCCGCGGAAAAGACGGCAAATGCCGACAAACTGAAGCCCGCCGAACCGCCGAAGAAGGTCGACGTAGGCGCGGTCGCCGCCTTGGGCGTGGCCTTCGGTGCGTTGACCACGGCGTTCGGCTACTTCCTCGGCTTTTTCAAAGGCATGCCGCCCTGGCAGATCCCGCTGGTCTTCCTCGCGGTGCTGCTCCTGATCTCGCTGCCGTCGATGATCATCGCCGCGCTCAAGCTGCGCCAGCGCACGCTCGGTCCCATCCTCGATGGCAACGGCTGGGCCATCAACGGGCGCGTGAAGATCAACATCCCGTTTGGCTCCAAGCTCACCGAGCGCGCCACGCTCCCGGCCAACGCCCGCCGCTCGCTCGACGATCCGTACGAGGACAAGGACGCCGCCCGGAAGCGGAAGCAGATCCTCTTCCTCGTCATCGTCGTGCTGGTCGCCGTCGGCATCCGCTGGGACCACAACCGGCGCGGCCACTACTTCTGGCAGCCAAAGCCGGCGGTCGTGGCCCCCGTGGCCCCCGCGGCCCCCGCGGCCGCCGAGGCACCGCCTACCGCGCCCGCGACCCCAGCCGCGCCGTAACGCTCAGTCCAGCGACGGAGCGCAACCCAGCCCCACCATCATAGTGGGGCTTTCTTGTGCCTCGGTCGCAAGGCTCAGCCCCGGCGGTCGCCCGCTGCGGCCAATGACGACCTTCGACCTTCCGACCTGCGCCGTGTGACCACCAACGACGCGGATTCTACGTAATCTCACCCCTCGACCGGGCTGGGTGACTAGGCCCATCTTGGCCTGAAAGCATGCACGCCGCCTCATTTTTGCGCTCCCTCTTGATCGTTGCCACGCTCGCCCTGGGCACCACCACCCGCGCCGCCTTGGTGAACATCACCAACAACGGAACGTCGCTCGTTGGCGACGTCTCCAAGGGCACCCTGGGCAACAACAACCCGTCGACGAGTTTCGACTGGCTGGCCGGTCAGGGCGACTTCGCGGGTGAAGGCCAAGTGTCGGGCTACAACACGATCAAGGGCGTGACCCTTCCGGTACCGATCTTCAATGACTATCGCGACGCTGGGAACGACAGCGAAGTAGATATCACCGGATACGCCTACGCGGTACTCCACTACGGCAAGGGCCGTAACGGCATCGGCGATGGCGGCGGAATCGTTGCATACTTCCTCGATCAGTTGATCGGCAAAATCACCTTTCCCAGCAAAGGGCTCGGTCCTAATGGCTTTGGCGGACTGTCGTCGGTACGCCTCTACAAAGCCGAAACGCCCCGGCATCACGTTCCGGACGGCGGCGCCACCTGGATTCTGGTCGCGACGAGCGTCGCCGGCCTCGCCTGGGTCGCCCGCCGCCGCAAGGCCTGAGCATCCGGCCTCGGTCGGGATGGCTCTCCGAGCTGTCCGCTCCACGCCGTCCGTTCCGAAACCAGCGGTTTCGGAGAAACCGCCCTACCCTCAGACCCGAGGTGGACGCGCGGGTCCCTCCGCGCGTGGCTAATCACACGCGGGCCGGACGGCAAATAACGCTCCGTCCGCCCCACGGTAGGGACGGCTCTCCGAGCCGTCCGTGTCCGAGCTATGCTGGGCGATCGCGTCCCCGCAGCCGCAGCGCAGGCGGACGACCCTCTGCACGCCGTCCGGCCGAAATGGGCGGCGGGTTCAAACCACGCGCGGAGGGACCCGCGCGTCCACCCAGGCCACCCGATGGATTCGCCCAGTATTCACCGCTGACGTCGGTAGAGCTTACAGGCGGCATCGACGGCCTTTAGTTAACTTAATTCCATTTTATCCAACGCTTTAGGAAGGAATCGACGAAACCCACTCGACGAGCCTCCATCCAGTCCGAGAACCGACGGTTTCTTTGACGCCCACAATCCTTCGACCAAACAAAACCATAAATCATTATTCATTAAATCCTTAACGCCTCAATGAATATTCTCCCTACCACCTAGGTCCACGCACCATTCGCCCCTGTCGGTGAAGCTTACAGAAACATAGGATTTGCCCCTAGGCCAAGCCTAGGCCCGCAGTAGGTAAATTCAGGCCTAACAAGTTTTTTACATAAGTTTATTGCGTTTTTGGTGAGCGACTTAAATCGCCTTTTTGACTATGTGAAGCAGGTTGGCATCTGGTATGCACGTGAACTCGCAACAGTTTCATTCCACCATCAGTCCTCTCAGTCATGAACCTCCTCAATGTTAAGAAACTCGCAGCCACGCTTACCGTGGTTTGCTCGCTGGCGCCTTTTGCGGCCATGCTTCCGCAAAGTGCCCTCGCCGTTCCGATCTCCCTTGATCTGACCTCGGGGGGGTCTGGCGTTATCAACAGTGCGGGCTTCGTGACGGTAGACCGCCAGTCAACCGGCACTGGCGTAATTCAATCGTTTGTCCGCATTCAGCAGAACGGCACTGAAGAAGGCTATAACGCAAGTGCCCGTCCGGTGATGAGCAATGTGAACACATCCCCTACATTTACGCGAGACGTTCAGGTGATGGAAATTCCTGTTGTGATCGACCCCTACACAGGACTTGTGGGTAGCTACTACGAGTTTCTGTTGGATATCAACGAGAGCAACGGGGGCAACAATCCTCTCATCTCCCTGGATTCCCTTCAAATCTACACCCGCTCTTCAGCTCTGGTTACCGCAAACACCCTCGGTGCGCTTACTGGGTCGTCGACTTTGCGTTACAACCTCGACGCCGGTGATTCTGGTAATGAAGTGCTCCTCGATTACTCGCTAAATTCAGGCAGCGGCTCTGGTGACCTCCTTGTTTACGTCCCCACCTCCCTATTTGCGGGTGTAACAGGAACTGATTTTCTCTACCTCTACTCAAAGTTTGGATCAAAGGGTGGAGGCTACAGCTCAAGCGCGGGATTCGAGGAGTGGGCTTACATCGAGCGCGAGAAACCGACAACTCAAGTTCCCGACTCGGCCTCAACCCTCCTCCTGATCGGTCTCGGTCTCGCCAGCGTCGGCTTCGTCGCTCGCCGCCGTAAGAGCTAACCCACCGCTCGTAAGTTCGACCAACTCTCTTGGCCCCACCGCACGGTGGGGCCTTTTTTGTGCCCATCATCGAGACCTGACCGTCGCACCCGTGGGCCGTCCGCCCTCGGGCGACAGGCGCAGGGGACGCGGGTCCGCCCTCCGCTTTACCCAAGCACCCACCTGAGCACCATCACCCCCGAGATCGCCGTAAGCCCGGCGATGCCGGAGGCCACCGTGATCAGCCGATAACCTTGGCCCACGGTCAGACCCGACATCTGGGTGATGACCCAAAAGTAGCTGTCGTTGACGTGGGACACCATCATCGCCCCGGACGCGAGCGCGAGCGTTGCCAGCACCGGGCCGTGTCCCGTCGCAAGCCCCAGGGTCCCGAGCAAGGGCGAGAGCAGCGACGCCGTGGTCACGATCGCCACGGTGGAGGACCCAATCGACGTCTTGAGTCCGGCCGCCACCACAAAGGGCAACAGGAGGCTGAATCCACCGAGGTCCACCGACGCGATCAACTGGCCGACCAGCGCCGACAGGGAGGTCTCGCGCAACACGCCGCCCAACGCCCCGCCGGCGGCCGTGATCAGGATGATGGTGCCGGCGTCCTTCAATCCGTCGGCGCACCATCCGCCAAAGCGCTCCCGTCCTTCGTCGCGCACCACCCACCACGCCAGCGCCGTACCCACCAGCAAGGCCGTCACCGGCTCACCGGCAAAGCCGAGGACCGCACGCACCGTACCGTCGCCCAGCGGCCGGCCCGGCAGATCGGCGATGGATTTGAGGGCAATCAAGAGCACCGGCGCGAGGATGGGCGCAAACGCCGTCATCACCCCGATCGCGCGGCCGGATCCCGGTCGTGACGCCGCGGCGGTCGCGTCCTCCGGGGTCTCGGCCAACGTCACCCGCCGGCCCACGTAGATGGCGTAGGCGTAGGTCGTGATGATGGCCGGCACCGCGACCACCAGACCAAGGAGAATCACCAGACCGAGTTCTGCCTTCAGCTCACCGGCGGCCGCGATCGGACCCGGCGTCGGCGGCACGAGGCAATGCGTGATGTACAACCCCATGCTCAGCGCCACGGCAAACGACGCCAGCGAGGCTCCGGTCGCACGCGCGAGCGAACGTCCGAGCGGGGACAGGATCACGTAACCGGAATCGCAGAACACCGGGATCGACACCACCGCCCCGGTGCAGGACATCGCCAGCACGGCGCGGGCCTTGCCGACGAGGCGCACCATGAACGTGGCCATCACCAGGGCGCACCCGCTGCGCTCAAGCACCGTGCCAATCATGCACCCGCAGGCGATGACGATGCCGATCTGCCCCACCGTGCGGCCAAACCCACCCGTAAGCGCGCCCATCAGCGCCGTGGGCGACAACCCCGCGGCCAGGCCCACGCCGTACGCGGCGAGAATCAAGGCGAGGAAGGGATGAACCTTGAACCGGGTGGTCGCCACGACGATGAAGGCAATGGCCACACCGAGCACAGCGAACAGCCACGGTCCATTCGCCAAGGCCGCGAGGGAGGGGTTGAGCAACATGGGCAACAGAAGAGGTGCCGACGTTGGCCGCCGCACCTACCCATCGCAAGCACAGGGCGGGTCGCGGTGTGGCCTAAGGTTCCCGGCGACCGACGCCTAGCCGCGTATCAGGTACGCCAGCACATGGGCGAGGACGTGTGCGATGATCGCAGCCTCAAGCCCGTGCCGCCAGAAAAGCCATCCAGCCACGACGCCAAAACCTGCATTGGCAAAGGTGACGTAGGCCACGGCGACGCCGGAAAGCGTAGGCATCGCCGGTGCCAATGCCGGCACGTGAGACGCACCAAAGATCATTGCACTCACTCCGATCGCTGCCCACACGATCGCACCCGATGGTTTGGGCCGGTTGCGCTGGAACAGCCGCCACGCTCCCCACGTAATCACCGTCATAAGTCCCCAGCGGATGAGGATCTCCTCGGTTAAACCGCCGTAGAGCACCCGCACGACGAGAGGCAGGGGTTCACGATCCGTGAGAAACGAAAGAGAACTCGGCACGAACCGATGGAACGCAATGATCACCGCAGCGCCTAAACATCCTCCCGCGAGACCAGGCAACAGCTGCGGTCGCAACGCAGCAAGGAGGTCGCGACGCGCCAACGCCGCCGAGAGCACCGGAGCCGACAGATCTACTTTCGGTGCGAGGAAGGACCCAAGGATGGACGCGATCACCACGAGCACCGCCCCCTGGATCGCTGCCCCGATCTGCAATGCCTGCAACGGTACCGGTAGGGTCGTGCCTTGGACAAGCATCGGCACCGCCAGCCAAGCAGTGGCCACCACTCCAGGCATGCCAAGCAACGTCACCAAGAGCGAGAGTCTACCCTTCATCATTGAGCGTGATATCCCCTCCCGCGTCGGCCCCGGTGAGTAAAGAGAGAAATGTATCTTCGCTGAAAACTTCTCCGGTTTTTCGCGGAACTTGTCCAAGAAATCCGGGCAGCAGAAAGCGCCCGCTGCCAACCGTGTTTCTCAAAAAATCGGCGGTAGCGGACGCGGAGGCGCCCGGCTTGTTCAGGTCATGATCGGATCCGGGCGGAGTTGGGGGCTTGCAGTACGATTCGCCGGCACCAAGGCGGAGCCGGAAACTGAGGTGGCACGGTCTCTGCCGGCCGGTTGCGGGGCGTGTGCAACGCCCTTGCCAGGCGCCGGCGCGGGTCTTGCCAGTGCCGGGTTGATCTCTTCGAGGGCGGCCTCAAGCAGTTCGCGCTCGGCCGCTCCTGGGCGCCGGCGCGCCCAGAAGTCGACGCGCTTCCGCAGATGGGAGAACGTCGTCAGGTGACCGGCCGAGAGAATCGCCGTGCCCGCGACGCGTTTCAGGAGAGCATCCGGCATCCCTGGGAAGTAGGCTCCCGCAAGCTTGATGGCATCGGCAGGACAAAGCGTGTCCGGCAACCGGGCCGTCCGCATAACCCTCCGTAGGATCTGGCCCGCATTCCAGCCACCCTTAAGGAACCGGTCACATGCGTTGGCGAAATACTGCGGCGTGCTGATCAGGGCTACCGGCACGCCGAAATCGACCAGCGCCGTCCGTAGCCAGTCCAACCTCTTGGGCGCCGCCCGCTCCGAGCGGCCGCTCTGGGGCCAAAGAAAATGGGCTTCGTCGAGAACGAGCATCAAATGCCCAGGCTGAAGCGCGTCCTGGATGCGCGCCCGCATTTCGACGCACTTGCGCTGGTAAGAGCACGCGGTACCGATCCGCCGTGCAATCGAGCGAAATAGCGTGGTCTCATCCACACCTGACTCCAGTTGAACGTAGATCGCGCGACCAACATGCCGCCGGCACCATGCGCGAGCACCCTCGCTCTTTCCGATGCCTTCACGTCCTTCGATCACAACGAAGTCACGACTCTCCAATGCAAAGTCCAACTCCTCGGCGATCTGTCGGGTGACTTCGGTTTCGACGAGCTTCGAATCCACCTCTGCGGCCTCGAGGTCGCGCCATTCGACCAAGGCATCCCAAAGCGTCGGGAGATTCCAGAGGCCCTTACGCAACGAAGGACTCGCGGGATCGACGAGCGCTCGCTTTAGGGTTTCAGCCAGTCGTTCGGGCGCTAAGCCGCACTTTCGCAAGAACGACTCGGCCGGGTGATGCGAGGGAAACGCGTCAGCCTCTTCGCGCGACGTGTAGATCTCGGCGGCCGACATATTGAGAGGGTCCACCAACGCCTGCTTGGTCTCGCCCCTGCAGAGAAACTCCCAGAGGGCCTCCGGCTCCTCTTCAATCTCGCCTCGGACAACCCGCACCTGGGCGGCATCATAGAGTTGCCCCGGCGCAAAACCAAAACGGTGCATCGAGGCGGTTCCGACCCTCCATTCGTTCTTCTCGAGAAAGTCCTCGGCGAACTTCTCCAGGCCTCCCTCCCTCCATGAAATCTGCTGAAGCCACCAGAGAATCGCGATCTCCTCGGGGTCGGAAACCTTCTGGCAACGGCCCGCAACCAAGTTGCCCAGGATTCCGCGTTCGTGCTCTACCGAAGAGGCGAAGGCCGCTTGTCGAAAGGTATGTGTATCGGGATTTTGACGACGTGTTGGCATGATCGGTCCCTTATCAGTCGCGAACGGTCGATAGATCTTCCCGCGATGCGTCCTCGAGCAGGCTGTACCCGACGAGCTGGCGCTCTTTCGAGAGGTGGTCTTGGGCCGGCGTGACGCCAAACCTCCGCCGTTTGCTGGCGAGCTGGCGCTCGACCTTCTGCGCGGCACCCTGCTCCTCACGGATCGCCTGCTGGTCCGCGGCGACTTCCTGAGCGAGTTCCACCGACTCCGCATCGGCGACCACCTTCCGGAAATGCGACGGGCCGTTCTTGGGGAAGTACGGCTTGATTTCCTTGTAGATCGTACGCGCCGGCCGGTTGTGTGCATTCACGCTCGCCTGGGCGTCGCGGAGTTGATCGGGCGTGGCAGACATCGCGGGTATAACCGGCGCGGCCGGCACCACGATGGCCTCCTTGTCCGAGGAGTTCAGTTTGATGAACACGCTGCTTAAGTCTTCGGGATCGAAGTAGACTTGCACGGTCCGCTCGATCAGGCGGCCGGTCGCTTCGTTGCGAAACCAGGTGCGCTCCTTTCCGATCTGAACGCAGATCCCGTTCTTTGTCACCTTGAGCGGGCGCCGGTGATTGGAGAGGATGTAGCGGGTCTCGGGCGACAGCCGCAAAAGGGGCTGATTGAAATCGAAGAGCTTTTCCCACGCCTCTTTTGGCGAGAGGCCCGCAAGCCGCCCACCTTGCTGCGGTTCGTGATTATACGCATCGCAGAGGTCGCTGAGTCGCTGGACCCATTCGTCGCGGTGAAGGAGGAACTCGCTGGGATGAGACCGCGCAGATCGGGCGTCGAGGAGATCGCGCTGCAGGCGCTCGAACTTCTCGACCTGCTCGTTCCGCCCGCAGTATCCAGGCTGGTCGCCCATGCGATCCTGCAACAACCCGATGACACGCTCGACGGTCTTCGCACGGGCGTTGCCCGGCTTCGCATGCTTGAAAGTCACGAACTCGCGGAGGCCGACTTCGGTCTCGTCACTTGGGATCTCGTCGGCCGCTCCCTTCAGAAGCTTTGAACTGGCCCAAGTGCCCCTCTCGAAGAAAAAACCGACCCGAGGCAGTCCATAGGTGTCGTGCGTTTTGAGGATGAGTCCGCGGATAACCTTCGCGGTGTAGTTTCGTTCGCTGTGCAGGGCAAATCCAAGCACCCGATCCGTGCGGCAATCGATCGTGATCAGACACTGCCCGCGTAGCACCCGAGGGTTTCCCTGTTCATCATCCTCCCAGTAGTAGAGAGGGAGAGTCGTGTCGTCGGCAGAATACCAGTCCCCCGGAGTCACCGACGACCAGTCGCGAGTGATGTACGCACCCTTGAGCGCAGCCTGGCGCGGCCCGCGATGGATGTCGTAGAGCATCCGCACCTCAGGTCCGAGAAGATCGCGCACTCGTTGGGGCACGTAGGACTTGCTCGACGGATTTGAAATGTAGTGCTGGACGAGGGCGGGTGACAGCGCGCCCTCGCGGAGTGCAGTCCGCCAGGCCTGGGAGAGATTGCCGTGCACGGCCCGTGCAAGTAGCACTTTTCTATCCTCGTCGCTCAGGGGGAGATCGTGACGTCGCCCGGACTGCATCCCGCGCCGATCCTGGATCGCCGAAGGCTTGCGGCCGCCCTCGATCCACCGCGCGAGCTTCCCCGCAAAACTCTTCCGCAACGCGTCGCGGGTGCGCGACAGGGGGAGTCCCGATGCATCCAAGGCCGCGACTACGCGCCGGCGCGCACGGCCATCGAGCACCCCGCCGTCGATCAGACGCTGGTAGTCGTTCATGGCCGCATCCCACACAAGGAGAGTCTCGGGGTCCGTTGGCGCGTTCGAATCCCGGACGCCTCGAATCGCCGCCGACAGGTTGGGCATGTCCTTCGCCAGGCGGTCGAACTTCGACTTGGCGGGCGTGGCCGAAATACGCCCCGGCAGGTAGAGGGCGAGGTCGTCAAACCGACGGCCCTCCCCCGCGCGCTCGATTACCTGGTCGAAAAGCCTCCAGAACTGCTTCGCCGAGATCTCCCGGCCGAACACGCGGGCGTAGTCGCGACGGCCGGCGCCTTCGATTTCGTCACGCCCCCAGCGCCCCGAGGCATGGAGTTCCAGCGCCGAGGCGAGCGCCTGGCGGAGCCGGTGCGCGTACTGCTTCGTACGGGCATTGAGACGATTCCAGGCAGAGCTTCCAACGGAGGGTAGGCCCGGCGGTTTGGATCCGGGGGGAGGGGACCCAGACTCACAAGCAGGCAATGCGGGCTTGTGATCGCACACCCGGAGGCCCCTTGCAGCGCTTGCAATGGGCAAATCCGGGGTTTTCTGGCATAGGGTGACACTAGATCCGGGGGGCTCCGCCGTGGGCGATTCCTTCGGCAGCGCACGCGAGGCCGGTGCAGGGGACGCATTCAAGGTGAACCGATTCACGACGCCCTCCTCTTATTGATGATCTCGCCCAAGGCCTGTTGCAGGAGCACCAAATCAGCGAGTGTCTGGCGGGCCATGACTGAAATGAGACGGTGCCGCATATCCTGCGGGGTGTAGTTCGCGGTATCTGCGAGCCATAGAATAACGCCGTCGCGGCGGTACCGGCGATGAGCGCGCTTCCCTGTCCCTGAGTTTATCGAGTGCCCAGGGAGCGCGGCGAGCCCCGAGAGATCATAGGTCTCGAAGAGCCGGTGGATCGTCCGTTGATTGACGCCGACGGCGGAGGCGATTTCGTCTGCCCGCAATAGCGGCCGGCGGGGAAGAAGGGCATCCAGATGATCCCTCCATACGCCCAGGAGTTGTTCTTGGTGAGGGGCCATTATGTCGCGATCCCGAAGTCGCCGGGATTGTTCGTGATGATCCGCTTCAGGATGTTTTCGAATCGCGGATCATTCATCGCCTGTTCGATCAAGTCGGGGTTCCGGTTGTCGACGAACACGAAGCGCTGCGGGCGTCCGCTCGACGCGGCGCCGGCACCACCGGTGCCCGAGAAAATCGGGGGAGGTACGCCGACTGACCTTACGGGCGCTGAAGCATGGCCAAGCATAGCCTCCACTGCTTGGGGGCCACCGAGCAATCCAAGGTGGCTCTGTGAGAGCACGTACTCGCCTTTATGGACGACTCCGGCCGGCTCGTACTTGCCGCCGTCGCCAGTGTAGCCGCCGTCAGCAAAGCCACCGAAGGCCGCCATAAGCGCGGCGAGGATCGCCAGGCCGATGACGGCGGAGGCGCCAAAGGAGCCAGCGTTTGCCGCAAACATGTTCGAGAATAAAGCGGGCTTTTTTGCGGTCTCCGCCGCTATGGACTCTGCAACGTCCTTCCTGCGAAGCGTCGAGCTTAAGGCGGAGATACCTGTCATCGTGGCCTTCGCAAGGCCGCCTGTGATGACCCACTGCACGCCCATTTGCACGATGGTATCGAGGAGCTGCTTGAGGATTGAATCACCGATATCGAGTAGCGCGTCCCCAAAGTCGCCAGTGCCCGTAACCCAGCCGTAAATCCCGTCCGAGATGCCCTGAACGGTACTGCCGAGCGATGTGTTCATTAGCATAGCAGCCTGCTCTCCGGCAGTCCCAAGGCTGATCGCCCATTCCATCGCACCGGCGTCGAGCCCCTCCCCGATGTTGTAGCGGGGATCACGGCTGGACGCCATCGTTGGCGACGTTGATCCTCGGAACTGCTCGAATCGTTCCTGGGTTTCCTCAAAGCGCGTACGCGCACCGACTCCGAGCTTTTGGTCTCGAAGGTTACGCAGATTTCCGAGCCTCTCTTCAAGGCCGAGGAGCTCCTTTTTTCGATCCTCGATGGTCTCCTGGTCTTCGACTGCGAGCGGCATCCCTCCCTCTAGTCTCCGCAGTTCGATGACCCGTTCCAACAGCCTGATCATGTCCTGATAGAATCCGAGTATAGGCGTGTGCTTTTCGCTGTCTGTGAGGTCCGATCGCCCAACGAGCAGCGAGAGCTTAACCTCGTTCTCTGCGAGAAGTTCGGTAGCATCTGCGAGGTTTCGGCGCTGGTGCGCTAGTCGTTCGGCAGCCTGCTGCTGTACTGTACTCGGCCCTTCAGCTCTGGCCATGTTTAGGGGCTGCCCCGCGAGGCGGAGCACGCCGGCGATATCCTCGCCGGCCTTGATCTTCAGCATCGTCCACATGTCATCCCATGCCTGCCGCGCAGCTGCCAGGCGAGCGACCGCTTCCTCACTCATCACGCGGCCCGATCGCTCGGCGCTCGCTGCCACCTTGTCGAAGCCTTGAGTCGCAAGTTCGGAGAGCGCTGCGCGCAACTTAGGGACATGTTTTGTTCCGAGAATTTGACCAGCAGCAGTGTACGCAGCCTGCTTGTCAGTGGCCCGCCCTACGGCGATCGCGATAGCCTCAAACTGCCGTTCCAAAGGCATATTGGCCAAACGCGCGGCATCGAGTCCAAGCTGCCGATATGCAGCGGCAGCTGGGCTCGTGATGTTGCGCGCCGCCACCAGGCTCTTTTGCTGATCATTTAGGGCGCCTGTGAGGGCCTGCACATCCCCATCCGCAGCCATCACCATGTAGCGCAGTACCTGATACCCCTCGACCGACATCTCCAAATTACCGGCGGTGGCCTTCAGTTGCTGGGCAACCTCAATTGCGCCGAGCGAAGCCTGGCGTAAAGTGCCAAGGAGCAGCCCGAGGCCGCGGCGGGCGACGTCGATCCCGAGCCCGGTCCGCATCAGGTTACCGAATGAATTCGATTCTTCCCGTGCCTTTCGAAACTCATCCTGCGACTTGACGAGGTCCTGATTGAACCCGCGGATTTCGTTTTGCGTCTTCGTCAAAGCATCGAGGCGCGAACGAATATCGATCAGGATTTCTAGAGTGGCGGCGGTGGTGCTCATGGTTGACGTAGATCGAAGCGTGAGATTAGGGTTCGAGTATGGGTGGCGGTCTGTTCGTACTCGGTTGCCTCGCTTTGCTTATAGTGCTGCTCGTCGTGTGGGCGTTTCGTGGTCCCTGGTGTCCGCCGTTCGACGGCGACTAGTCTCGCTGGTCTCCGTACGCACGATGGACCGGCACCAACATGAACTCACTCGCGGGATTCCTGAAGAGCGCCACACAGATCGACGAGTAGGTCGCTGAAAGCCCGACGAGCGCGGAGTAGTACGCGTGCCGCTCCGGTGCGCCGCCAACGGCATCGAACTCGATCTGCTCGATGTTCTTTCGCAGGCCCTGCACCGCGAGCATGAATGCAGGCGATGCCCTCAACTTCTCATTGATTGCTTCCAGGGCCACCTCGATTTCCTCCAAGCGGAAGGTGGCTTCCCTGATGGACGCGACGACGGCCTCGTTCATGCTGCCCCTTTCTTTGGAACCATTGGCGTCGCTGTTTCGGTACGCCACACGCGCATCAGTTCAGGGATGACGGTGCCCTCCTCCTCGATGACTCGCCCTTCATCATGGTCATGGCTGAAGATCAGGCCTGCGAGATTGCTGATCTCGCGCATCGTCTCGCGGGTTTCGGTCGGCGTGCGTTTGTCTGCCAACAGGGGCTCGAACGAGCTTTCCCAGCGGACGATCTGACGCACGATACTCACGAAGAAGTCTTCCTTGCGCCACTCGACGAAGCCGGCGATGCCCGGCAGGTCTGCAGTAAGGTAGGTGTCCATCCCTCGTCCCTTCGCGCGCATGAGTGCGTCGACCATGACGGCGATCTCACGCGCCGCATCCTGTGCAGCGGGGTTCTTCACCGCATCGGTGTCTTGGAGAAAATCGGTCAACTCCCAGAGCTTCCGAACGAAGTAATCGCAGACAATCTCCCGATCCCAAAGGTGTTCGCTCGCGATCCCTGGGTAGAATCCGACCATTGAAAACTTGTCCTGTGGCAGCCTGTTCTTCGACTTCATTTATTGTAGGTTGATGGTGATGTGGATGGACTTTCCGTCGCTGGTCGTCTCGACCTGGACGGGCTTCGAAAGCTTGATGTAGCGGGTGTAATACCGGCTGAGTGCGCACCGGGAGACCTTCAGCCCGAACTCCGCTTGTAGCTTCTTGATGGCCTGATCGTAGGTCATGCCGATGCCGTGCTCGCCGCCCGTGGTAAGCCAGGCGTGCAAGGATTGTCGCTGATCTAAAGGTAAGCGGTGTAGTGGAGACTGGAGACGGGGCTTGTGCATCGATGATATTGCGAAGGAGGCTTCCAGGAGTTGGCGGGCTGGGGACTGATCCTCACCCAGCCCGCCGTTTCCCAGCATTCACCCGAATCGTTATCGCTCTCCTGTACCGGGAAATTCAGTTCGCGTCGTCCGCGGTATCCGACTTGGGCTCGGTGCCCGCCAGATAGATCGACGTGGGCGTGGGCGAAGCCGCCTCGGGCACAAAGTCCTCTGCACGCGCCGGCGAAAAGGGTAGGTAGCGCATGAGGTCCGGGGTCTTCTTGGACGCCTCCTCAAGGAAGTCGGCCAGGAAGGTCGCCTTGCGCATTACTTCTTCGTAATCCCAAGAGACTTCGACGAAGTACTCCTGCTCGCTCTCGGGCTGGCCCTGCAGGATTCCCGTGTATGGCCGAACCACGGTGTTCGGCCGGAACTCGTTGATCTGCGCCAAAGCACTCATATAACATGTGGTTCTGCGGGCAATTAAGTGAGCCTCCCGCGAGTCGGCGCAGAAGATGAGGACACTGCGGGCGATGGTTTCGAGGCGCACATTCAGCAGGCTCATCAATATACCGAACGCTTCTTTCCCCACCGCAGGATTCATGCGATCGAGGGCGACGACGGCGCGCCCGATCCGCTCACGGACGATCGTCTCAAGCGCCTTGCTCGCCGTCTCGCGCTTCTGCTTGAGAAGCTGCAGTTCCGCGAACTTTGCATCGTCGTTATAGTTCGGTTCCCCGATGGCCGCGATCTTCGCGTCGAAGGTCTCGATGTCGGCGCGGACGGTGTCGAATTCGTCGCTCGCCTTCTTGGCGGCGCGAATGAGCCTCTGGAATCTCTTCAAGAGGTCTTCTAGTGCGGACGTGTCTTTGATTTTCATGGTCTAGGGTTGGGTAAGGCTGTCTTCCGCTCTGATTACGGGAGAACGACATGCTGCATTGGGAAACACGGGATGAACTCCACGTCGGCGCCGTCGGCGGCTACCGTATTGAGCGCGCGGCCGACGATGTAGTAGGTGCCAGGCGCCTCGGGTAGCGGCCGGAGCTTACCGTCTGCCGCAGGCACCAAAAAGGATCCCGCAAGAATCTGCTCACTGGCGATGCCTTGAAGGCATTCGCTGTTCGGGCCGAAGAGTGCGACGCATACTGGGTCGTCGATTTCGGGCACCTGGTCGGTGATGATGCCTAGCGGGATGTCGGCCGCACCGCAGACGGCGACGTGGGCGGCATCGCTGCCGATCTTGCCGATAAGGTTGCGCGTCGCGATGACCGCGTCCGCCAGATAGGTGAGACGCGCGGGTTGGAATCCTTCGGCGATGTTGGCCAGGGCGCGCATGTTTGCGCCGGGCGTAGTGGCAGCACGAATAAGCCTCCGGAACCTCTTGAACAGGTTCTCTAGTTCGGACGTGTCTTTGATTTTCATGGTCTAGGGTTGGATGAGGATGTGCTCCAGTACGCCGACCAGGGCGGAGGCCCGATCGCGCGGGAGTAGTTGGGCGAACCGTCCGCCATGTGCTGCCTCCGGGTGGCAGGCGTGCAGGTAGCTCCAGAAGGCTTCGACGGGGATCCGGTAGCAGGCGCGTTGGGCCGCTCTACCGCGGAAGTCGCAGGCGACGAGGGCGCCTTCGACGATCAGGTCGACGACGTGCTTGGACGACACGCCCAACGCGGTCGCGACGTGGGAAACGCGCAACGTCGCACCGCCGGCCAATCCGGATGGATTGGGACCGGCACGATCAGCCGAGGAATTCAACGGACGGGTCATGCGCCTTCCTGCTCCTTCCGAAAGGCGTCGTTCCCGAGACGGCGAAGTTCCATGGCGACGGCGGCGAGCGGGTCCGCCAGGATCGAGTCACTGGCGGCGACCAATGCATCCGGGACAGGCATCGTATATCCAGCGTCGCGCCAGGTGCGTTCGATGGCGTCGCGGGCCTCGATCAGCGCACGGGACCTCTCGGGCAGTTCCTTCTGTGCAGCGATGGCGGCCGCAAAGTAGATTGATGAGCGGGTGACTGCGTTGATCATGACTGGGGTTGCCTCCCTCGCCGGTTCGGCATCACGCCCAAGGGGTCGGGTCCGGCTTGGCCATTTCGGCGATCGCCAGTTGGTCGGCGGTTGGGGGATAGAGACGCATCCACCCATCTGGATGCTTCCAGTATGCGCCCCAGCGTTCACCGGGCGATACAGCGCAATCCGGGCCAGCGTTCGGCGCACGAAACCGGTAGCCAGTCCCGGCGCAACGCGTGCAGCGCGGCGGCTCAAGCTCGTAGGACTGCGCGTGACCTAGGCCGGCGCACGCGGGGCAGGCCGCCGTGGCTCGATGCAGATGGTGTGCTCCATCTGGCAGCGCGAGGATCTCCGCACTCACGTTTTCGGCTTCGGCGCTGAGTTGTTTCCGCAACGCGAGGCTATCCACGGTTGCGCCCACAATGGCGTCCCCGCTCTCCACCATAGTGGACATCGATCGCAGAGACCGAAGGCGCCGGACCAGTGTGCCGGAACCCACGGTGCTACCGCCTCGTTGGGCGGACGTTTCTTTAGGGATCGTGACATTCATTGTTGTTCAGCCTCGTGGCGCATCACGGTCGTCATGTTCCCGGCGCCAGGCACCGGCTCGGCCCTCTGCCGCGGGGATTCAGGGTGGCTGCAAGGGGCGGGCTTCGGGGTTGCAGCAGGGCTGCACTGCCCCTCTCCCGCCGCTACTTCGGTCCAAATTGCGACGCCCAGAGCGGCCTCAACCTTTGCCCGTCCTTTGCGAGTGCGGTTGTTCCCACACGCGAGGTTCCGGAGAGTCGAATACTTCAAGCCGGTCGCCTTCGACAGGTCGGCATAATCGAGCCCTCGGGAGGCAAGAATCATGCGGAGCTTTTTCTTAGTGGCGGGTGTCACTAAGGAACGTTAAAACGCGTTTCTACGTTCTATGTCAACGGCGATCTTTCGATTTGTCGTCAAATTCGAGATCGATGAGTCTTCGCCGTGGCTCGAAAAACCCCGGTACCAGAAGAAGAAACGGCGGTGGCAAAGCGCCTCGCCCTCGCAAGGGAGGCGACACGACTCACACGGACTGCAGCCGCAAACAAAATCGGCGTAAGTGTCGATCAATTATTTAATTACGAATCTGGACGGGCACCCCTCCCATGGACGGTTGGCGAAGAGTTTTGCCGACAGTTTAGCGTGTCCCAGAGGTGGCTGGCGTTCGGCATATTGCCTCGAACCCTGTACGCCACTTTGGCACCTGCCTTGTTGGAAAGAATCAACCCGCGTGAATCGTTCTACACGAACGTCGCCTACATGTTTAATGAACTGTCGGACTTCTACAGTCGGCATGCTGAGCGAGTGGGAGTGCCTTCGGAGAAACTCGACGGTGTCGATCCACACCGACTAGGATACATAGGAGCGGCCGGCAGCGGGCCCTGGGTGGGTTTGGTAAGTAGCGTGGCTAGCGTATTAAAACCTCATGCCCACGGGTGTCCGCCCGAATTACATCAGGCTTTCTTCGACCACCTTCTCGCTTCAATGGTGCAATTTCGGAAGGCCCACCACGACAAGTTCCAGAAGTACGCGGAAAGCCGGACTGAATTCGACGATTTGCACTAAAGAGAGGCGACCCATCCGATTCAGGCTGTGTGCTTTTCCCCCGGACCTGATATCCGACGTTCGCGGAATACTTTTCCGGTTTTTCATTTTCGATCTCTATCCATCAACGCTTTACGCCATTTCCGTCCGATCCCAAAACCGGAAAAGTTTTCCGCGAACGTCATGGCGCTGATTTTCCCATAACTCGTTGGTGGGCGTGATTTTTCCAGGTATTCCTCGTTATTCCCACAATCCGGAGAACTATTCCGCGAAGCAACAACTCCTCTGTAGGTGGTGCCCGGGACAGGACTCGAACCTGCACACCTTACGGCAAGGGCTTCTAAGACCCTCGTGTCTGCCATTCCACCACCCGGGCGGGCTCACGATGAGGGAAATCTCCACAGCCCCCTCGCCGGGGCAAGCGTCGATTCAGGGCGTTGCCTTGTCCGGCACGGGGTCCACCTTCTTGCCATGCCCCGTTTCCTCCTCGTTCTCGCCCTGCTTGGCTCTGCCGCAGTTGCGGCCGACGCCCCCACCCCGCCGCAACGCCTGCTGATCTTCCTCCTCGCCGGCCAGTCCAACATGGCCGGCCGTGGTCCGGTCGAGAAGGCCGATGCCACCCCCGACCCGCGGATCCTCGTCCTGCACGACGACGCCTGGCACCCCGCGACGGAACCTTTGCACCGCGACAAACCGAAGGTCGCGGGCGTGGGACCAGGCCTGGCCTTCGCCCGAGCCCTCCTGCCGCATCTGCCGGCCGACGTGACCATCGGCCTCGTCCCGGCCGCGTTTGGCGGCACCCGCATCGAGTGGTGGGCGCCCGATTTCAGCGGCGAAGGCCAACGCTGGCCGGACGGCTCGACCTTGTACACCCACGCCCTGGCCCAGAGCCGCCGGGCGCAAAAGGACGGCCGCCTCGCCGGCATTCTGTGGAACCAAGGGGAATCCAACCTCGCGTCGACCCGGGCCGACGGTGGCCAACGTTATCACGAAGACTTGATCGCTTTGGTCACCCGCCTCCGCACCGACCTCGGCAACCCGGCGCTGCCCTTCGTCGCTGCCACCCTCGGTCCATGGCAGGAAACCGCCGGGGCGCATCTCAACGCCGTCCTGCTCAGCCTGCCCCGGTCCCTCCCGCATTCCGCCGTGGTCAACACCCTCGCTCCCGGCATCAAGGAGCAGCTCCGGGCCAAGCCGGACGACCCGGCGCATTACGATTCGGCCTCCGCCCGCCTGCTCGGCCGGTTGTATGCGGACGCGTTGCTGCCGTTGCTGCTGAACCAGCCTTAGGTTTGAGTCGTCACGACGGAAATTGTCCGTCGGCCATTTGCGCACCGCGCTGCCGGGGTTATGCTACGCAATGGCGTTGAGCTTCGCCCGTCCGGCTTTTGCGTACACGATTGATCCCGCCGCGGAACGGACCCGCGTGCGGCAGCATCGCCGCCTGCGCGGCGTGCCCGCCCGGAGGCAGGACCGCCTGCTCGTCGCGACCTGGAACATCGCCAATCTCGGCACCCAGGACCGCGACCCGGCCGCTTATGCCGTGCTGGCCGAGATCATCGAGGGCTTCGACCTGGTGGCGGTGCAGGAGACCCGCCGGGATCTCTCCGGCCTGCGCGCACTGCGCGACCGGCTGCAGAAGCGCTGGCGTATCCACATGACCGATACCGCGGGCAACGAGGAGCGCATGGTCCTGCTCTACGACGGCAACAAGCTCCGCCTGCGCGAGCAGACGGGCGAGATCGCCATTCCCCCTGCACAGTTCCGCCACATCCGCCTGCCCGAGGTCACCACGGAGTTTCGCGGCTTTGACCGCAACCCGGCGCTCGTCTCGCTCGCGTGGGGCGACGTGCCCCTGACGTTCGTGAACGTGCACTTCTTCTTCGGCAGCGAGGCCCGGGCGGACCTCGAGCGGCGGCAACTGGAGGCCTTCGCCGCGGCCCGCTGGGCGCGGCTCGAGAACCAGTCGCCCCACGCCTACGATCCGCACGTGATGTTGCTCGGCGATTTCAACCTGCCCTACGTCGAGCCGGCCGATCCGATCTACGCCGTGCTGCGCCAACATGGCCTGCTGCTCGCTCCGTATGCGACCGAGATCGGCACGACCCTGCCGAGCGAAACCGCCCACGGCACGGCCGAGCGGGTGCGGCACTACGACCAGATCGCCTTTTTCCCGCGCATGAGCACCTACCTCACCGGGGCCGTCGGGGTGTTCGATTTCGACACCGTGATCCTGCCCGATCTCTGGAACGCGCGGGGCCGCAAAGACTTCAACGCCTACCTGCGCTATCATTTTTCCGACCACCGCCCGCTGTGGGCCGAACTGCGCCCACCGGAGGCGTGAGGCGGGCGCTACTCGCCCGGTCATGGGTCATCGGTGATGGGTCATCGGGCAAGTTGTAGGCCCGGTGCCCTCACCGGGCGCGCCGCCCCCTTCTGCCTTCCTCCTTCATCCTTCGCCCTCGCGCCGCCTCCCGCCATTCAACGGCGATGAGCGGGCTTGCTTTTCGATCGGCACTCGGCCTTCCTCCGGTCGTTCGCATGACGTCCCAGTCCCACAACGCCCGAGCCATGATTATCGGCATGATGATTATCATCCGCCGCCGGCCCGGGCGTGGACACGTTGCTTAACGCACTCAGCGAACCAAGCGATTTTCCACTTTTAGCCCCGGGCTTGCCGCCCGGGGCTTTTTGTTTTTCTGCCCATGAACCCGAAACTCATCACCCTCGAAGCCATCCGCGACGCGCACACGCGCATCGCGGCCGGCCTACGCCCCACGCCGTGCGCGGTCTCCGCGCCGCTCAGCGCTGCGGCCGGGATGATTGTGTTCGCCAAACACGACTACCTTCAGGCCACGGGCAGCTTCAAGGAACGCGGCGCCCGGCACGCCCTCGCCTGCCTCGACGAGGCCCAACGACGGCGCGGGGTCGTGGCCGCCTCGGCCGGCAACCACGCCCTCGGCCTCGCCTGGCATGGGCGCGAGTTGGGGATCGCGGTGACCGTGGTCATGCCCCGGCATGCGCCCCGCGTGAAGGCCGGGCGGTGTCATGCCCTCGGCGCACGCGTGGTCCTGCACGGAGACACCTTCGAGGAGGCGGCCGCGCATGCGCGCGTGCTCGAGGCCACGGAAGGTCTGACCCCGGTGCATCCGTTCGACGATCCGCACGTGATCGCCGGACAAGGTACGCTCGCCCTGGAAGTCCTGCTCGCCCAGCCCGAGATCGATGCCTTCGTCGTGCCGGTCGGCGGTGGCGGCCTGCTCGCGGGCGTGGCGACGGTGGTGAAAGCCCTCCGGCCCGAGGCGCTCGTGATCAGTGTTGAGCCGGCGCACGCCGCCGGTTTTCACGCCGCGCGTCACGCCGGCCGACCGGTGCCCGTGGCGCTGTTGCCCACGCTCGCGGACGGACTTGCCGTAGCGCGCGCAGGATCCCGCACCTTTGCGCAGGCCGACCCGCGCGTCGACCGCCTGGTGACAGTCAGCGAAGATGAAATCGCCGGTGCCCTACTCACGGTGGACGAGACGGAGGGGGTTGTCCTTGAAGGCGCGGGCGTGACGGCACTGGCGGCCTGCCTCTCCGGACGCCTGCCGGAGCTGGCCGGCAAGCGGGTGGCGGTCGCGTTGACCGGGCGCAACATCGACCCCAGCACCCATGCGCGCGCGCTGCGGCGGGCGCGCGCCTGGCGCGACGAGGAGGCCGCGCTGGTCGCATGAACCCGGGAGACAGCGCCAACGTCGCGAGGAGACGAATGCCCGAGGGCGGCAGGAGTACCGCCGCTCCAACCTGACGTGGTCGAGCCTACTCGAGGCCGAAGACGGCCTTGGCGTAATTCTCGACGCTGAAGGGCTGGAGGTCTTCCGCCTGTTCGCCCAGACCGAGGAAGAAAATCGGCAGCTTCAACTCGCGCCAGATGCCGACGATGGCGCCGCCCCGGCTGGTGCCGTCGAGTTTGGTCACAACCAGGCCGGTCAGACCGAAGCTCTGGTGGAAGGCACGGGCCTGCTCGATCGAGTTGGTGCCCAGGGAACCGTCGACCACCAGCCAGCGGTGCTGCGGAGCGGTCGGGTCATGCTTCTGCAGCACGCGGCGGATCTTCGCCAGTTCCTCCATGAGGTTGTGCTTGGTGTGCAGGCGGCCGGCGGTGTCGATGAGCAGATAATCGCGGTGGCGCGCCTTGGCCGCCTGCCAGGCGTCGTACGCCACCGCTGCGGCGTCGGCGCCGGTGTGGCTCGCCACCACCTCAAGATCGAGGCGGGTGCCCCAGGTCTTCAATTGTTCGACCGCCGCGGCGCGAAAGGTGTCACAGGCGGCGAGCGTGACCGATCGGCCCTCCTGTTTCAGTTTCCAGGCAAGTTTGGCGGAGGTGGTCGTCTTGCCCGAGCCGTTGACGCCGATCAGCGCGATCACCACAGGATTGTCGGTACCGGTTGGCACCGGCAGCACGCCCTCGGCGCCCGTCAGCACGCGGCGCAGCACCGCGGCGCCAATCTGCGCCGCTTGTTGCCCCTGCAGTTCCTTCTCGCGGGCGTAGGCCGCCTTGATCTCGCGGATGATCTCTTCTGTGGTCTCGACCCCGAAGTCCGCCGTGTAGAGCGCCTCCTCGAGCTCATCGAGCGAAGCGGCGTCGATCTTGCGCCCGCCAAACAGACCCCGCGTCTTCTGCGTGATCGCCGAGACCGTCTTGGCGAGGCCGTCCTTGAATTTCTTGAAGAAGCCGAGCATGCCGGAAATTTATGACTTGGGATTGATGACGTATGAACACCCGAGCGCGGGCCTCTGCGTTTTCCACGCGCCCAGCACAGGGATCATAAATCACCGCTCATAAATCACCCATCACGATCCGTCCGCCTTGCGGGCGTCGCGGCCCAGCTGGTCCTTGAGCCGGTCGAGGATGCCGTTGATAAACCGTTTCGCGTCGGCGTTGGAGAACTGCTTCGACAGGTCGATCGCCTCGTTGATCGTGACGACGGGCGGGATGTCCTTGCGGTACATCATTTCGAAGATCGCCACACGCAGGATCGCGAGGTCGATGCGGGCGATGCGGTCGAACTCCCAGTTGTGGGCCAGGCCGCGGATGTGCGTATCAATCGCCTCGAGGTGCTCGAGGGTGCCATGGATAAGTTCCTCGCCGAATGCGTACGTTTCGCGCGGCTCCTCCAGGTTTTCGAAGAAGGTGAGCAGGTCCTGCGCGAGATTCGCAGGCTTGTTCAGGCTCCATGCATAGAGGTACTGCATCGCGGCCACCCGGCCGGCACGACGCTGGGCAAACTGGGCTTTGCTCATGACGAAAGGGCTTTCTTCAACGCGGCCATCTCAAGGGCCGCCCGGGCGAACTCGGCGCCGCGGTCGATTTTGCCAAGGCAGCGCTCCTCGGCCTGTTCCTGGTTCTCCGCCACGACGACGCCGGTGATGACCGGCACACGGGCATCGAGGCTGACCCTCAGCAGTCCGTCGGTCGCGGCCTGGGCCACGAGCTCGTAATGCAGGGTCCCGCCGCGGATGATCACGCCCAACGCCACGACGACGTCGCAGCGGTGCCGGCGCAGCAGCAGCTGGACGGCCGACGGAAGCTCGTTCGAGCCCGGCACGCGCGCCACGTGAAGCCGCTTATCCTTCACGCCGGCGTCCCGCAGCTTGCCCGTCACCTGGCTGAGGAGGGCCTCCACCAGCCGCGCGTTGTAGCGCGCAGCCACCACGCCGACGGTGAAGGGCGTGCCGTCGATGGACAGTTGCGAAGGTGCGTCGAGACTCATGGCAAAGAAGGAAGGGAAGGTGTGCGCCGTGCGCGTCCCCGGCGCAACCCCTTTTGCGTGGGTCCGCCGCGGCCTCCACCGACCGCCCCGGTTCAGAGCGTAACCTGCTCCACGATCTCCAAGGCGTAGCCCTCGAGGCCGACGACCTTGCGCGGGTTGTTGGTGAGCAGACGGATCTTCTTGAGGCCCAGGGCGCCCAGGATCTGCGCCCCGATGCCGTAGTCGCGAAAACCCATGCCCGCCCCGGGCCCGGCTCCGCGCTGGTCGAGACGCCGGATGACGTCGGCGCCGCTCTGCGCATGCTCCATGTAGAGCATCACGCCGGAACCCGCTTGGGCGATCGCCTCGAGCGACGCGGCCAGCGCGCGATGCCCGTCGCTGCCGCGCAGCCGGAAGACGTCGCTGAGCAGATTCTCGCTCTGCACCCGCACCAGCGTCGGTTCCGGGCCGAGGGCGCCCATGGTCAGGGCCAGGTGGTTGCGCCCGTCGGTGCGGCTGCGGAACACATGCAGCGTGAAGTCGCCGAATTCGCTCGGGAAGGGCCGCGTGCACACCCGCTCCACCAACTGGTCGCGCTTGTAGCGGTACTCGATCAGCGCACTGATCGAGATGAGTTTGAGGCCAAAGCGCTGCTTGAACGCGACGAGCTCGGGCACGCGGGCCATCGAACCGTCTTCGTTGAGGATTTCGCAGATGACCGCGCTCGGATGCTGGCCGGCGAGCAAGGCGAGGTCGACTGCGGCCTCGGTGTGACCGGCGCGTTCAAGCACGCCGCCGTCCTTGGCCCGCAGCGGGAAAATGTGTCCGGGTTGCACCAGTTCCGCCGGTTGGGAGTTCGGATTGGCGAGGATCGACACGGTCCGGGCGCGGTCGAAGGCGCTGATGCCGGTGGTGATGCCCTCGGCGGCATCGACGGACACGGTGAAGGCGGTTTTGTGCGACTCGCGGTTCTCCTGCACCATCTGGTTGATGCCGAGCCGGCGCAGCTGGGTGCCGGTGGTGGGCACGCAGATCAGCCCACGCGCGTGGCGGATCATCATGTTGATGGTCTCCGGCGTGGCCTTGCTGGCGGCGATCACGAGGTCGCCTTCGTTCTCCCGGCCTTCGTCGTCGGTGACGATCACAGGCCGGCCCTCGGCGATCTCCTGGATTGCAGACTCAACGCTATCGAATGGCGACGGCTCGGCGGACATGAGAGGACAACGGTCGCCGCCGCCCGCGCGGGTGTCAACGCGGCGGGTGCCCGGCCGGCGGCGCGTCTAGGGCGTTGCCAACCTGCGCCCGACTGCCTTTCTCTCCCGCGCCGGCCCATGCTTTTCCGCATCACCCATCGCACTCGGTACCGTTACGCGGGCACCGCCTCGGAATCCTTCATGGAAGCCCGGCTCACGCCCGCCCACGACGAGCGCCAGGATCTGCTCAGCCACAAACTGGTCACCTTCCCGCCGTGCAACCTGCACACTTACACGGACTATTTCGGCAACCGGGTCGCCACCTTCTCGATCGTGCAGCGGCACGAGGAACTCCGGCTTGAGAGCATCTCGGAGGTCGACACGCACCCGGTGGAACCGCCGGCGGTCGCGCTGGACGTGAGCGTTTCCGAGGCCCGCCAGATCTTCCGCAGCGAACGGATCAAGCTCTACGAGTTCCTCAACCCTTCGCCGGCCCTACCCCTGTCCGCCGAGGTCAACCTCCTCGCCAACCGCTTCTTCAAGCCCGGCGATGCCCTCGGCGCCTCCCTGCTCCGCCTCAACCATTGGATCAAGGAGACGCTGCGCTACGAACCGGGTTCAACCACGGTGTCCACGCCGGTCACCACCGTGCTCCGGCAGAAATCCGGCGTCTGCCAGGATTTCGCCCAGGTGATGATCGCCGTCCTGCGCTCGGCCGAAATCCCCGCCCGCTACGTCACGGGGTACATCGAAACCGAATCCCAGCGCAAGGCGAGCGAGGGGCAGCGCCCCGCGAAACTGGTGGGCGCCAGCGAGAGTCACGCGTGGGTCGAGGTGTATTTGCCCGGTGGATTCTGGTACGCCCTCGATCCGACGAACGACTGCGTCGCGGCCGAACGTCACGTCAAGGTCGCCTGCGGTCGCGACTACCTCGACAGCACCCCGACGACGGGCGTCTTCAAGGGCACGCACACGGAGGAGCTCAAGGTCTCCGTCCTCATGCAGCGCCTGTGAGGCAGGCGTGCACGCGCGCCCCGGATTGAGCGCCGCGGGCCGGCGCGCCGGTCCGGCGGTTCACTGGGGCGCCACCGCCGCCTCGGTGAGCTGAACCTGATAACTCTCCACCACCTCGTCGCGTTCGTTCACGAGCGCGAGGTAGACGCGAAAGGCCCAGGGCTTGCGCACCACGCGATTGCCGACCAGCGACACGCCGTCGCCGTCCGGGTTGAGCACAGCGCGATCCGGCGTTGCGACTGTCGGACGATTCCAGCGCGCGGTGGCCCGCACCACATCCGGCGCGACCGGGTTCTTCTTTTGATTGTAGAACGTGAGACGCAGGTTGAGTCCGTCCATCGTCAGCCCAAGCCAGCGTCCGTCCGGCCGCTGCAGCGCGATGCCTTTGACCTCGCCCTCCTTTTCCTCCTCTTCGCCCTTCGCATTTTGCCGGGGCCCGGCGGGTTTCACCGACGTCTGCGCCAGAATTGGCACCACCATTCCCATCGATGCGGCCAACAACACCGTCTTCGCCAGGGCAGCGTTCAACTTCATGCCGCCACGATAGCCATGGCCCGCGCTCCGGCAAGCACCCGGGCGTAAACATCATGTGAAGCCTGGACCGTCGCTCCAGCATCGAGCTGGAGCGGCGGTGGTCGCAACCGCCTCGGGCAGGCAAAGGCCCTGCCGGGCGGGCGGCACGTCCGCCGCTACTTCGACGAACCGGCCTGATCGCGCATCTGGCGCCAGCGGGCGAGGCGTTCGGCAATGCGTGCCTCCATGCCCGCGGTCTTCGGCGTGTAGAGCGTCAGCGGCGTTTCGAGGTAACGTTGTCCGGAAATGTTCTCCGGGTAATCGTGCGAATACCGGTAACCCTTGCCGTGCCCTGCCTGCTGGCTCGCCTTGCCACTTTTGTCGCGCAGCGGCAGCGGAACGGCCTGCACGGGATGGCTCTTGAGGGCCTGATGGGCCGCCGCGAGCGCGAGTGTCGCCGAATTGCTCTTCGGCGCGCAGGCGATGTAGAGCGTGGCGTGCGCGAGGGCGTACTCGGCTTCGGGCAGGCCGACAAAGTCGCAGGCCTGGTGCGCGGCCACGGCCGTGGGCAGAGCGAGCGGATCAGCCAGGCCGACGTCCTCGCTCGCCAGGATGACCAGCCGCCGGGCGATGAAGCGCGGGTCTTCGCCGCCGGCGAGCATCTTGGCCAGCCAGTACATCGCTGCGTCGGGATCGCTCCCGCGGCAGCTCTTGATGAAGGCGGAGATCGTGTCGTAGTGCTCATCCTCGTTCGCATCGTAGCGGATGCGGCGTTCGCGCGCAAAGACCTCGAGGTCGGCCGGCGAGAGGCCCACCCGCTCCTGCAGGCCGAGCACGATGACCTCGAGCGCGTTGAGCGCGCGCCGAAGGTCGCCGTCGCACAACACCGCGAGATCGCGCAGGAGCGCGTCGTCCGCCGTGACCTCCCGGTCGCCGAGGCCGCGTTCGCGGTCGGTCAGCGCCCGGCGAAGCACACTGGCGATCGCCTCCGGACTCAACGGCTCCAGGCGAAACAGGTGGCTGCGGGAGAGCAGCGGCGGATTCACGTAAAACCCGGGGTTGTGCGTTGTCGCGCCAATCAGGCGGACGTTGCCTTCCTCGACGTCGGGCAGGAGGAGGTCCTGCTGCGCCTTGTTGAACCGGTGCAGTTCGTCGATGAAGAGAAGGGTGCGCGCTTCCGGCCGACGGCGCGCGGCGGCGAGGATCTCGCGCAGCTCGGCGACGTTGGACATGACGGCGTTGATGCGGACGAACCGGCTGCCGGTCTCGCGCGCGATGACCTCGGCAAAGCTCGTTTTGCCGCACCCCGGCGGACCATAGAACAGGAGGCTGCCGAAACGGTTGGTCGCAATCAGGCGCGGCAGGAGTCCGCCCTCCGCGGTGAGATGCGGCTGCCCCACAATCTCCGCCAGGCGGCGTGGACGCATGCGCGCTGCCAGGGGCTGGCTGGCCGGCGCGGCGGCCGGTCCGCCCGGGACGGAGGCGCCCGTCTCGGGTTCGGGTTCGCCGAAAAGTTCAGGTTGCGGATCCGTGGCCATGCGCGAAACCTAACGACCTTAACGTCCTTCGCTTCGAAAGAAAGGTTTTCAGTGCGTTCCCCTCGCTCATGAACCCCTCCGCCGTCGGGCATCGCGCGCCCGTCCTGTGGCTGCTCCTGCCCGTGATGGCCGGGCTTGCCCTCGGTCGCGCCGGTTGGTTTCCCCTCGCACCCTTGCCTGGACTCTGCGTCGCGGGCATCGCGCTGGCCGTCGCGGCCCTCTGGCGCACCGCGTGGGCGCCGGCCTTCGTCGCCACCGCACTCGTCCTGGGCGGCGTTCTCCACGACCTCACTCGCGCGCGACTGCCCGCGTGGGAAACGTTGCCCGTGCGCGAAGCTGTGGTGACCGTGGTCATCGACCGGCTGTTTGCGCCCGGAGAGGATCCTCAGCGCGTGTCCGGACTGGGCCGGATCCGCGTTACCGAACCGCACCTGCGCGATCTCACCGGCCAGCGCATCGCCTTTTCACTCCGTACCGACCCCGGACAGCGGGTCCTGCCGTCGACCGAACTCGCCGTCGTGGCGTTGCTGGAGGTACTGCCCGCAGCGCCTGCCCACGGCACCTTCGAGCACTACCTCGACACCTGCGGGGTGAACTTCCGTCTGCACCGCGGCCGGATCACGCACATCGTCCGGCCACCCTCCGCATACCAGCAGTTCTGCGCCACGGCGTCGGACCGGTTTGAAACCATCCTCCGCCTCGGTCTGGAAGACAAACCCAGCCTCGGCCAGGTCTACCGCGCCATGCTGCTTGGTCGGAAGGCCGAGCTCAGCGACGAACAGGACGACCTCTTCCTGCGCAGCGGCACGCTGCACCTCTTCGCCATCAGCGGACTGCACATTGCGACGCTCGCCACTGCGTTTCACATCGTGCTCGCGCTCCTGCCCTGGCCGCGCGGGCTGCGCTTCGCCCTCGCGACGCTGGCGTTGTGGCTCTATACGGACGTTACCGGTGGAACGCCCTCGGCGGTGCGCGCCTTCATCATGGCGACGTTGCTGGCCTCGCTACCCGTGCTGCGCCTGCCCGGGAACTCGCTCGCGGCGCTGGCGGTGTCGGCGCTGGTCGTGCTGCTGCTCGAGCCGCTGCAGCTGTTCAGCGCGAGTTTCCAGATGAGCTATGGCATCGTCGCCGCCCTGCTCGCGTTTGGACTGCCGTTGGCTGAGGCGTGGTCGCGGCCGCCCGCGGCGGAGAGCCACACCCCAACGGCTGCGCACACCCCGGGGCAGCGCTGGCTGGGCGTGGTCCGACGCCGCATGATCCTCTCCCTCTCGCTGGCCGCCGCCGCCACGGTGGTGAGCACGGTGAGCGGGATCGCCTTCTTTAACCTGGTCACACCGGCCGGCTTGGTGGCCAACCTGGTGCTCATTCCCCTCGCCTCCCTCGTCGTGCTCGCCGGTTGCGCCGCCCTCATCAGCGGACTGCTGGGCATCGACGCCCTCGCGTTGCTCTTCAATCACGCTGCGGCGCTCGTGCTGCACCTGATCGAGGTGACGGTCCGGGCGCTCGTCGCGCTGCCGGGGGCGTCCCTCGCCGCCGAGTTTCGGCGTCCGTGGCTGGGACCGGCGGGCTTGGCCGTGGTGCTGGCGCTCATGCTCTACGGTTATGCCCGACGCTGGCGCCCCGAGGCCGGTGGGTTCTGGCCGCCGGCTGCCGCCCTCGTCCTCCTGCTCGCGCTGGGCGTGCGCTACGGTTGAGGCCCGCGGTTTCCGCGTGCGTTTTTCAGCCTCCCTTGGCAAAGCAGAGACCATGAAAAGCGCCTACGAACTCGCCATGGAACGTCTCGCCAAGTCCGATCCGGACACCGGCCGCAGTCTGTCCCCCGCGCAGAAAGCCCGGCTCGCCGAGATCGACCAGATCTACAAGGGGAAGCTCGCAGAACGGGAGATCTTCCTGAACAAACAGCTCAACGAGGCCCTCGCCGACGGAAAGCTGGATGAAGTGGAGAAGATCCGCGGCCAGATCCAAAGCGAGCGCGCCCGGCTCGAAGAGGACCGCGAGGACGAAAAGGAACGCGTCCGGCGCGGACGCTGAGTCACTCAGGCAAAGACAAAGTCCGCCACGACTGGCAGGTGGTCCGAGGCCGTCGACTTCACGACCTGCCGCCGCACGCAGCGCAGGTCCTGGTTGTGAAAAATGTGGTCGAGGACCAACGGACGACGCCACCAGGTGGGCTCGGTCGTCTGCACGCTGCGGAAACCGACTTGGTCCATCTGCTCCACCAGCGAGGCGTGCCGGCTGACGTTGAAATCGCCCGCCAGCACGGCCGGCCCGCGCACGCCGGCGATGCGCTGGGCCACCAGACGGCGTTGTTCGCCATGGATTTCGCTGCTGGCGTTGAGCATGAAGAACGCGAGCAGGTGGGTGTTGAACAGATGCACGTCGCGTCCGGCGATGGCGGTGCGGGCGCCGACGAGCAGCCGGTCCGTCGGCGTGCGCACCCCACCCTCGAAGGTAAACTCGATCGCCGGTGACGGCAGATCGAGGCGAAAGACGTCCCGGAGCGGGGTGCGGGAGAGGATCGCCAGGCCGATGCCAAACGGCAGCTCACGCGGATCCGCCCGCGGGTAGGCGAAGGTGCCGTGATAATCCGGAAACGCTGCGCGCAGGCGCTGGTAGTGGGGTGGCGGTTCGATTTGCACCCCGCCGGGCTGCGCCCGCTCCACTTCCTGCAGCAGGATGACGTCCGCGGCATGACTGCGCAGCTCCGCGATCGTACCTTCAAGGTCGATCGGCGCATGATCCGGACGTTCGGCCTCCCACCGCTGACCGAACTGCATGTTGTATTGCAGGACGCGAAAAGACGTCATGGCTCCCGGACCTTGTGTCGCCGATGCGCCGGAAAAGCGAGCCCGGTGAGAGGAGAACCGCTCACTCGGGTTCGGCGGTCCCCTCGACCACCCAATCCCGGGCCTCCGGCACCTGGGCAAAGAACGCCCGCAGCACCGCACTCAAGTGTTCGGCGTAACGGTAATGGGCCCCCATCCCGGTGCGCAGTTCGGCCTCGTAGATGAACTTGTCCGCATGGGTGCTGTGCTCGAACGGCGTCTGCGCGCCGAGCAGGAGCGAATAGACATAGGCGGGCGATCCCCGGCGCAGGAGCTCGCGGGTCAGCTCCCGCTGCTCGTCGAGCAACGCGGCGTGATCGGACGGAGCGATCTCCGGCGGCAGGTAGAAACCGGCTTGGATCAGCGGCGTGTACCGGTGGCCCGTGCGGTGCCGGTTGAGATCGCGCAGCTCCGCCAGGGCCATGTTGTTCCAGGCAAACGTAACCCGCATGCGCCGGGTGGCCGTGCCCTGATGCCCGTAACGGTTGGCGCGATGGCGCAGCGCCTCGGCCACCGGTTGCGTCTCCCGCAACCACGGCGGCGTGTCGCGGTCGACCTTGACCCAGACATCGTCGGCCAGCGGCGCCGACGAGAGACGCTCCAGCCCAAGGGATACGCTGGCCGCCAGCTCCTGCTGGGCCTGCGCCTGATAGGACGCCTCCGCAAAGCTGTGGCGCATCAGGCGCGGCGACTGTTTCAGCAGCTCATCGCGGATCAGGTTGGCCGCCGCCTGCGCCTCCGGGTGCGGCAGCGAGGCGAGGTGTTTCACTGTGACGGCCCACATCCGGGACGACTGCACCAGGCCGAGATTGGTCCGGGTGGCAAACGGGATGAAATAACGCGCGCGATCGAGCGCGTAATTCTTGCGCAGGCGCGTCACCACCGCCGGCTTCGCCCCGGCCGGCAGGCGCACAAGCTCCGGTCGCTCCGTCGCAAGGGCATCGAGCCGCGTGTATTCATGTTGGTAGGACGCAAACGCCCGCGCCATCACCGCGTTCCAGCGTCCGGCCAGATCGGCTGGGATGCCCAGCGAACCGGCCTCCGGCAGACTGGTCGGCGCCATCGTGATGTAGCGCGTGCTCGACTCCTGGCCGTCGGCCATCTGGGCGATCTCAAAGACTTTGTAGGCCAGCCACATCGACACGTCGTCGAGGGCGATGGCGAGTCCGCCGGTCAGGCCGCCGATCGAGGCGTGACCGTAATCGACGAACTTCAGGATGCGGTCGATCGAGGCATCCGGGTTGGCCAGATCGACCTTCTCCAGGATGGCATGAATGCCCTCGTTGCTGCGCGAGTAGCGGGCGAGCACCGAGGCAAGCAACTCGGGCGTGACCTTGGGCAGGTCGGCGGCGGTCGGAGGCGGAACAAGGGCGAGTCCGGTGATGCGCATGCTTCAACCCCAGCAACGCACGAAACGTCGCCGAAGGAAAAGGCTTAAGTGTGCGGACCGGAGGCGCGGATCGACCTGATCCGTCAGACGCAACCGATCCGCCGCCGCCGTGCTTAGCGCAGGGCCAGCCAGTCGCCGAGCGGACCCTGATAGAAGCCCAGCAGAACAGATGCGAAGGCCAGCGAGGCCAGCGTAACGCCCGCCGCCAAACTGACGGGCGTGCGGGCCGGTCCAGTCGGACCGGCTCCTGCCGCGGGCTGCCAGGTCGAGAAGAACGCCGCCTTGATCCAACCAAAGTAATAGTAGATCGAGATCACCACCCCGACCACGGCAACTCCAAGGAGCAGGAAGAGGCCGGCCTTGAAGGCAGCCATGAAGATCAGCAGCTTGCCCATGAAACCCGCCAGCGGAGGAATACCCGCGAGCGATCCGAGTCCGACGGCGAGCACCAAGGCGAGGAAAGGATGCGTCTTGCCGAGATCCGCGTAGTGATCGAGGTCCTGGTCGGCATCGTTGGCACCGGCGAGATGGGTCATGACGCCAAACACGGCGAACGAGGCGAACAGGTACACCAGCAGATAGAAGTTGATCGCCCCCACCGCCAGCGGCTGGGTGAGCGCGGCGATGACCCCGATGAGGAGATAACCGGCATGCGCCACACCGGAGAGACCGATCAGGCGCTTCACATTGTGCTGCGTCAGGGCCGCCAGGTTGCCAAACAGGATCGTCGCGACCGCCATGATCGTCAGCACGGGCAGCACGACGTGCTGGTAGGGACCGAACACCCGCACGAGCACGAGCAAAATGGAGAACCCGGCAGCCTTCGACGCGACGGCGAGGAACGCGGTCACCGGCGTGGGCGCCCCCTGGTAAACATCCGGAATCCAGATCTGGAACGGCACCGCACCGATCTTGAACGCCACGCCGGAAAGCACCAGGACGACCCCGATCGCGGCCAGCAGGTTGTCGGGGTTGGCCGCGAGGAAGGTGCGCAGGGCGTCAAAGTTCATCGCCTCGGGCGTCGAGCCCGGCAGCGCCGGGTTGCCCGCCACTCCGTAGAGCAGGACGATGCCAAAGAGCAGAATCGCCGAGCTCAGGGCGCCCATGATCAGGTACTTGAGGCCGGCCTCGAGCGAAAGCGGGTTGGTGCGGGTGTAGCTGACGAGAATGTAGAAGCCGACGGTGATGGTCTCGAGCGCGACGAAGAGCATCACGAAGTGATTCGACTGCGCCAGCAGCATCATCGCCGCGGTGACCACCATCACGATGTGGAAGAACTCGATGCGCGGCATCTTCTGTTTCGCGAGCGCGATCGTGCCCAGAATGCTCACCAACACGGAGGCGAGCAGGAAGAAGAACCGCATGAACTGGCCGTTGGCGCTGTGGTGGAGCAGGCCGTTGAAGGTCGTTTCGTCGAGGAACGCGGTGCGATAGTTGATGAACAGGCCGGCGAGCACGGCCAGCTGGCCGGTGATGGCCACCGCCGGGATCAGGTCGTGGTGTTTCTTCGGCAGCACGATCTCGAGCACGAGCAGGAGCAGCGCGAGACAGCCGAGCAGCAGCTCGGGGAAAATGGCGGCCCACTGGTTGGACGCGGCGGCGGCCTGGAGAAGTTCGGGATTCATCGCAACGGAGAGGGCGGGTTACTGGCCGGTGACGCGGACGGCGAGCGTCTCGACGGCGGGATACACGGCTTCGAGGGCGGAGTTGAGCGGCGTGGAAATGGCCTTGGGCCAGACCCCGAGCGCCACCAGCGTGATCAGCAGCACGAGGGCCGGGATGCGCTCGCTCCAGCGCAGATCGCCGATCTCGCGGCCTTCCTGGTAGCGTTTGAAGTCATCGCTCGGCGTGCCGTAGAACACCTTGCCCATGGCGCGCAATCCGTAGATGGCGGAAATCACGACGCCCAGCAGGGCCGGCACGACCATCCACTTCGCATGCGCGTAGAGCGCCATGAAGACGGTCAGCTCGCTCCAGAAGTTGAGCAGGCCGGGCCCGGGCAGGCCGATGCTCGCCAACATGGCGGTCAGGAAAAAGGCCGCGAGCACGGGTGCTTTCTGCGCCAGTCCGCCCATGCACTCGAGATCAAAGGTGCCCGTGCGATGATGGATGCTCGTGGTGAGCAGGAAAAGCAGCGCCACGGAGAGGCCGTGGGCGACCATGAAGAGCACGGCGCCGCCGGCGCCGAGCACCGACATGCAGGCCACGCCGAGGAAGCCGTAGCCGACGTGCATCACCGAGGCGTAACCGATCATCTGCTTGAGGTCGCGTTGCGCGAGGGTGATCAGGCCGACGATGACAATGTTGCCCATCGCCAGCCAGACGAGCACCGGCGACCAGCCGGCGGCGCCCGCGGGGGCCAGCGGGAGGGCAATCTGCACCAGACCGTAAAGGCCGAACTTCTTCAGCACGCCGGCGTGCAGCATCGAGACCGAGCTCGGCGCCGCGCCGTAGCCCAGCGGCGCCCAGGTGTGCAGCGGCCAGAGCGAGACCAGCGTGCCAAAGCCGAACATGAGCAACCCGAAGATGTACGTCTGGGTCGTTTCGCGCATGGGCTGCTGCGCCAGCTCGGCGCGCAGCGTGATCATGTCAAAGGTCTCCGCGCCGCTCTTCATGTAGATCGCGATCAGGCCGAGCAGCGACAGCATCGCACCCGCGGTGAGATAGATCGTCATCTTCATGGCCGCATAGTTGCGGTCACGTCCACCCCAGATGCCGACCATGATGAAGGTCGGGATGAGGGCGAGCTCGTGGAAGAAATAGAAGAAGAAGATGTCCACGCTCGCGAACACGCCGAGCAGGCCGGCCTGCATCACGAGGAGCAGCATCAGGTAGGTCTTGAGCCGCTCCGCGGTCGACTGGAGGGCGTACAAACCGGCGGCGAAACCGACGATCGCCGCCATCAGGTAGAGGGCGAAGGAAATGCCGTTGAGGCCAAGCGTGAGCTTGATGCCCAGGCCTTCCAGGCCGGTGTTGTAACTCGTCAGGAAGAAATAGTCCCCGCCCGGATTCGCAGGAAACTGGCTCCACAGGTACACGGCGATGACCGCGGGCAGGCCGAAGCCGACGTAGGCCAGCTTGACGGCAAAGCGCTTGGGCAACCCGACCACGATGGCCAGGGCCACGGCGAGCGGCGTCGCGATGGACAGCAGGAGGAGGTCGACGGGGAGGGTGTTCATCAACGAAATCGCGTTAGAAGAGGCCGGCGGCAAAGGCCCAAAGGACCACCGCACCGAGGAGGAACCAGTACACGTAGGCGTGGAGGCTGCCGACGTGCAGCGCGCGCGCACCGATGCCGATCAGACCCACCAGACCCGCGAGTCCGCGGACCACGAGACCGGCGAGGAAGATCTGCTCGAGGAAGTTGAGCAACAGGGCGAAGCGCTGCTGAACCTTGGCCACATACCAATCGTAGAGCGCATCGACATAGAGCCGCTTCTCCAGCACGCGGTACAGCACGGGAATCCGGCTCTCGAGGAAGTCGGTGTTGGACCCGGGACGGTACAGCAGGAAACCCAGGCCAGCACCGAGCACAAAGGCCGAGGTTCCGGCAATGGCGGCGGTGGTGTGCCCTTCCCCGGACAGAAGGCCGAGCGCCAGCCCAGGGACGGCGGTCAGGGCCGACGGATAGAACCAGAGGTAACCGGCAAAGATCGCTCCGACGGCGAGCAGGACGAGCGGCACCGTCATGACCGCCCCGCTTTCGTGCGCGTGATCCGCATGGTCGCTCCGCGGCGCCCCGAGGAAGGTGGTCGTCCACAGCCGCGTCATGTAGAACGAGGTCAGGAACGCGCCCACCAGCAGCAGGGCGAAGACCTTCGGGTCGTACTGGTATGCGAGCAGGAGGATCGCGTCCTTGGAAAAATAGCCGGACAGGAACGGCGCACCGACCAGCGCCAGAGTGCCCAGGGTGAAGGTGGCGAAGGTCACCGGCATCCGCTTCGCCAAGCCGCCCAGGCGGTAGATGTCCTGCTCGTGATGGCTGGCGTGGATGATCGATCCGGAACCGAGGAAGAGCAGCGCCTTGAAGAAGGCGTGGGTCGTGAGGTGGAACATCGCCGCCGCCGCGCCGCCGGAGAGGCCGGCCAGCGAAGCATCCGCGCCCGAACGCAGGGCAAGGAGTGAACCCAAGGCAAAGGCCGCCACCATGTAGCCCAGCTGGGAGATGGTCGAGTAGGCCAGAATCCGTTTGATATCCCGCTGGCCCAGCGCGGTCACTCCGGCGAAAAGCGCCGTCGCCACGCCGGTCCAAAGGATGACCGTCAGCGCGTCATCCGTCATGATCACGGCCACGCGGCAGAGCAGGAAGATGCCGGCCGCCACCATCGTGGCGGCGTGGATCAGGGCGGACACCGGAGTCGGGCCCTCCATGGCGTCGGGCAGCCACACGTGCAGCGGGATCTGGCCCGACTTGCCCACCGCACCGCAGAAGATGAGCAGCGCAATCGAGGTGGCTACGAGCTCGGGCGAGGCATCGAGCTTGGCCGAGATGTCAGCCAGGGTGATCGAGCCGAAGGCCCAATAGGCGAGAATGATGCCGAGGAGGAAGCCGAAGTCGCCGAGCCGATTGACGATGAAGGCCTTCTTCGAGGCTGCCACGGCCGCGGGACGGTCGTAGTAGAAATTGATCAGCAGGAAGGAACTCAGGCCCACGAGCTCCCAGAAGATGAAGAGCATGATCAGGTCGTCCGACAGGGTCAGACCGATCATCGAGAACATGAACAGCGAGAGGCAGCCGAAGAATCGGGCCGTGTGGGTCTCGCCCTTCATGTAACCCACGCTGAAGACGTGGATGAGGAAGCCGATGAACGCCACGACGAAGAGCATGAGCTTCGACAGGTCGTCGACGAGGAAGCCGAGCTCGATCGTGAGCGGTCCGATCACCAGCCACTCGGCCTTCACCGTGAAGGGCTCCGTCGCAAAAATCAGCAGGCTGCCGAATGCCACGATGAGCGCGGCCGCCGTCAATGAAAGCGCGCGGCCGATGGCGGGACTCCGGCGAAAGAAAAGCGCCGTGAGCAGGGCCGAAGCGAGCGGCGTCAGCAGGAGGGCAAGGGCAAGGGTGGGTCCGGACATGAGGGGAGATATCAGTTCTTCAGCGCGCTGAGCTCCTCGACCTGCACCGTCTGGCGGCGGCGGAAGAGGGCGACGATGATGGCCAGGCCGACGGCGACCTCGGCGGCCGCCACGGTGAGAATGAAGAACACGAAAACGTTGCCGTCCATGGTGCCGTTGTAGCGCGAGAAGGCGACCAGGGCGACCGTCGAGGCGACCAGCATGAGCTCAAGGCACATGTAGATCACGAGGGTGTTCTTGCGCAGCAACACGCCAAAGAAGCCGATGGCAAAGAGCACGGCGCTGAGCACGAGATAATGGGCGAGTCCGACGGCGGTCATTTGATATCCTCCAGGCCTTCGAAACGTTTGCTGAGCACGATCACACCGAGCATGGCGATGAGGAGCAGGAATCCCACGACCTGCACCGGAAGCAGGTAGGTGGTGAAGAGCTGGGCAGCGTAGGACTTGAGGTTGGCCCCGACCGGGACGACCTCCGCAGCGGACGGAGCCGGCAGGGCCTGGGCCGACTTCGCAAACGAAACCACGCCGAGGGCGAGCAGGGCGGCGGCGCACGAACTGGCCACGACCGTGGCGCGCTTGAAGGCCGGCCGCACCCCACCCTGCATGTCGAGCAGCATGATGATGAAGAGGAACAGCGCGACCACCGCACCCGCGTACACAA
>CAYZBG010000039.1:0-46595 GCA_964476565.1 uncultured Opitutus sp. | reverse complement strand
TGTCCGGTGGTGTGACAGGGAACGCCTGCGAGGGCCTACCTATGTCGATCGCCTGACCGGCGCGGCGCTTGACCTCGCCGGCGGCTTGCGGCGACGTACGGGTATGGCTGCCCCCGAGTTTGGTTTTGATGTGATCAACGCCGGTTCCGGACCTTCGCCCCGCAAGGGCGAGGCCGTGACGGTGCACTACACCGGCCGTTTCACCGACGGCCAGGTGTTCGACAGCTCCGTCGACCGCGACGAGCCGTTCACGTTTGTCCTGGGGGCGGGGCAGGTGATCGGTGGCTGGGATCTGGGCGTCGCACGGATGCGCGTGGGCGACAAGGTGCGCCTCACCCTGCCGCCGGAGCTCGCTTACGGCCGCGAGGGTTATCCGGGGGCGATTCCGCCGGATGCGACCTTGGTGTTCGACGTCGAGTTGATCTCCATTGGCTGAGCTGCGCCGCCCGGGTGGGCGCGGGTCGGGCCGAGGTAGCGGCGACGGCGGGATGTTCCGGCGGCGGCCGCGCGCTCTTCGGGACTGGCGTAAGGCTGGCGTCGGTAACCGCCTCGGGCGGGGTCGGCCGCACAGGCAATCTGGAAATCCTGCATGGCTTGGAACAGCTGCAGCAGCTGGTCGGGCCGGTCGTAACGATCGAGGCCATGCGCCGTCAGGGCGAGCAGCACCTCGTGGACGCATTCCAGCGTGGAGAGACAGCCGGCCTGGGGCTGCTGCTTGATCACGTAACGGCTCGGCGCGCGCGGCGTGAACATCAGGCGGGGCAGGCGTTGCAGGGACGGACTCAGCTTGAGCATCTTCCGCGCGCAGGCCCAGGTGGCATCGAGCAGGAAGAGGACGGTCTCGCGGCTGTCGCCGGGCGCGACCGGCGGCGGTTCATGGGTGAGATTGAGGGCGTCCGGTCCGGGATAGAGCAGAAAACAGCGTTTGGCTGGATCGGCCAGCAGGCCCTGCACGGCGGGATGGTCATCGAAGCCGATACCCATGTGCAATTCGCTGCGCGCGAGGCTGAGGTGGGTCAGGCGCCCGGTCCCGGCCTTCTCGCGCTTGTACTCCTTCGGGTGCATCAGGAAGACAAAGCGGGTCTGCGTATCCATGGGATGGATGCGGGAGCACCAGCAGTACGCCGTAGGCCAGAAGCAACGGTAGCAGGTGGGGCGGGCCATGGCGTTCAGGCCCCGACCACGACCCGCGGATCGCGCGCGGTGTAGTTGGGCGGCAGGTAGGCCCGGCGGACCGGTACGGCCTTCTCGTCGTTCTCTGCCACCCAGCCGGCCCCGGCGGCGATGAGCGCGTCCACCGAGGCGTGCACCCGGGGCAGCCCTCCGCCGGCCGTGCGCAGCGTCCTCGGCCGGCGGCCGCCCGGTGCCGAGTCGTGGCGGTGACGGACGAGCAGGTCTTCGGCGGACGGCAGGAGAGCGTGGCGCGTGTTGTCATGCCAGGCGAGCAGGGGCGCACCCAAGGCCGCGAGCGTTTCCTCCCAGCGGGCGAGCTGATAGGCGAAGGTGAGTTTGCCGAGGCCGTCGAAGCCGTAACCGCCGCCGATGTCGGAGTGCACACCCGGGAACCAGACCTCGTCGACCACCTCAGGCGGACCCTCCAGGAGGACCGCATCGAACGCCTTGCGGTCCTCGTCGAGGGCAAGGCAGTGCACCGCGCGGCCGACGTTGGGGGCGAGCGAAAGGTCCTTGCCCACGTTGATCCGGCCGAAGGCGAGGGGGCCCAGGTCGACCGGTATGCCGAAGGCGCCCACGGTGTCCCAGAGGCCGAGGTAGGCGATTTCGACGGGCCGCCGTTCGGCGCCGCGCGGGATCGATGCAGCGACGATCCGGTAATCGCCGTTCCAATACCGGCGGGTTACACGCAGGCGCGACGGGACGCCGTGGCGGGCGAGGTCGTTGGCCAGCATGCGGGCGCAGGCGGCGCCCCGGCTGAAACCGAAGATCGAGACCACGTCACCGGGCCGGTAATCGAGGGCGAACTGCGCGTACGCGCCGGCACGGATGCAGGCCTCGTCGGCGCCGACGGCCCCGGTAAAGAGCTGCTGGATACGGCGGTTGTCCGTGGCGTTGCCGATGCCGCGATGATAGGAAACGATCTGGGTCGCGTTGTCGGGCGCGAGGGCGCGGTCGAGTTTGACCAAGGAGGTGACCACGCGCTGCGGTTCGCCCGTGAGCGGGTTGGTCCACAACGTGCCCTGCTCGTCATTCCAGGTGCCATCGAGCAAAATGACGTGATGGCGCGGCTGGGGCGAAGCGGTGAGGTCGATCGTATAGTCGACGGTGTACGCGTGCGCGCGTCGCTGAGGAGCACTCCGTTGGCTGGCTGGGGGCATGGGGAGGAGGGAAGGGCAGAGGCGAAGAAAGACAGGAGGGGCAGGAGGGAGACCAAGCGGTCCCGTGGTCGGAGTAAGGGGTCTTTCCCGCAGAAATTAAGGGAAAATCCCGATAAGCGCTTGCATTTTATGATTAGGCACCTAACTATCAGCTCCCTGATTGTTAGCTTCCGCTCGAATATTTTCGGATCATGCCACTGTTGATGCTTAAAGACCTCCCTCGGTACGAGTGCCTATTGGAGGCCTCGCGCAAGTTTCCCGACCTCGATCCGTCGGCGATGGAGGTGTATTTGCAACTGCTGCGCACGGGCGATGAGTTGTATCGTTTGCAAAACGACTACCTGTCCGGGCATGCGTTGTCGCAGGGGCGGTTTTTTGTGCTGATGCTGTTGCTCGATAAGGGCACGGAGTGCCCGATGGCCGGTTCCACGCCCGGGCGGCAGAGTCCGGCGGAGCTGGCCGATCAGGCCAACGTGACCCGGGCGACCATGACGGGGCTGATCGACACGCTGGAGAAGGATGGCTTGGTCAAACGCGAGCCGGACCCGAGTGACCGGCGCATGATGTCGGTGCAACTGACGCCGAAGGCGCACGCGTTCATGGCAACCATGCTGCCGGGTTATTTTCGCCGGATTGCCGGGGTGATGAGCGGCCTGACCGAAGGCGAGCGCCGGACCTTTGTGCATCTGCTCGCCAAGATTCAGGAAGGCCTTGCAGCGGCGACGCCCTCCGGTCCGGCGGTCTCATCGGGGGCCGCCACTCCTGCCGCCGCGAGTCCCTGATCTGTCTGTCCCACCTTTTAACCGTACCATTCCCATGCTTAAGAAATTTGTTTTCACCCTTGGCGGGTTCATCCTCGTCGTGGCGCTGCTTGCGGGCGTCAAGGCCGCTCAGATCAAAGAAATGAGCTCGGCGGGCTTCACGCCGCCCCTGAGTTCGGTGACCACCGCCGAGGCGACCCAGCAGGATTGGAAGCCCCGAATCCGCTCGATCGGAACGCTCGCTCCGGTGCAAGGCGTGACGGTGAGCGCCGACGCTGACGGGACGATCGTGAAGATCGCCGTGGAAAACGGCGCGATGGTGAAGGCCGGCGACCTGCTCGTGGAGATCGATACCTCCGTCGAACAGGCGCAGCTCAAGTCGGCCCAGGCCCGGTCCGCCCTGGCGCGGGTCGAGCTCGACCGTTCGGCGGCCCTGCGGGAAAAGAACACGATCAGCCAGGCCGAGCTCGACTCTGCGCTCGCACAGTTCAACCAGGCGGCGGCCGACGTGGCGGCGCTGGAGGCGACGATCGAACGCAAGAAGGTCCGGGCTCCGTTCAGCGGCCGGGTGGGCATTCGTTCCGTGAACGTAGGTCAGTACGTGGGGCGGGGCAGTGCCCTCATGCCGCTGCAGCAGCTCGATCCCATCTACGTCAATTTCAGCGTACCGCAGCGCGAACTGCCCAACATGGCGATCGGCCAGGACATCGAACTGAACGTCGACGCCTTTCCCGGCCAGACCTTCCCGGGCAAACTCAGCGCGATCAACGCCGTGGTGGATTCCGCCACGCGCAACGTCGCTCTTCAGGCCACGCTCGAGAATGCCCGCGAGCTGCTGAAGCCGGGAATGTTCGCCCATGTCGAGGTCACCCTGCCGCGCAGCGAGCGGGTCGTGGTGGTCCCGGCCACGGCCATCGCCTATGCATCTTACGGCAACTCGGTCTTCATCGTCGAAACGATGAAGAATCCCGACGGCTCCGAGTTCCTCGGAGTGCGTCAGCAGCCGGTCAAGCTTGGGGCCACCCGGGGCGACCTGATTGTCGTGACCGAGGGCCTCAAGGGCGGCGAGCAAGTCGCTTCCAGCGGCCTGTTCAAGTTGCGTAACGGCATGGCCGTCCAAGTGAACAACACCGTCGTGCCCGGCAGCAATCCTGCCCCGACGCCGAAGAACTCCTGATCCGAGACACTCCGTTCCGGTCCGCCTTTTTCTTTAAACGCGCGCCCGCCGCGCCCCTCCCATGCTCAAAAAGAGTTTCACCGACCTGTTTGTGCGCAAACCGGTCATCGCGATGGTCGTCAACATCGCCATCCTCGTGCTCGGCCTGGTCGCGTACCAGCAGCTGAACACCCGCCAGTATCCGCGCAGCGACAGCGCGGTGGTCAACGTGTCGACGGTCTACTTCGGCGCCAGCGCCGACACGGTCCGCGGCTACATCACCACCCAGCTTGAGCGCGCCATCTCCAGCGCCGACGGCATCGATTACATCGAGTCGGAGAGCTTCGCCGGCATGAGCACGATCCGCGTGTTCCTGCGGCTCAACTACGACACGAACGCCGCGCTGGCCCAGATCAGCGCCAAGATCGACCAGGTGCGCAATGAACTGCCGCCGGAGGCCGAGGCGCCCACGATCAGCGTGGAATCGAGCGACAACCAGTTCGCCTCGATGTACCTCAGCTTCTACTCCGAGGCGCTCGATCAGAATCAGATCACCGACTACCTGAACCGCATGGTGCAGCCCCGGCTCGCTTCGGTGCCGGGCGTGCAGAAGGCCGACATCCTCGGCGGCCGCGTCTTCGCGATGCGCGTCTGGCTCAAGCCCGACCAGCTCGCGGCCCGCGGTCTGAGCCCGGCCGATGTGCGCAATGCCCTCGTGGCCAACAACGCATTGTCGGCCGTGGGCAACACCAAGGGCTCCATGCTCCAGGTCAGCCTGGTGGCCAACACCGACCTCAAGACGGTGGATGAGTTTCGCGACCTGGTCGTGACCGAGCGTAACGGATCGATCGTGCGCCTCTCCGACGTCGCCGATGTCGATCTGGGCGCGGAAAGCTACGATCAGGAGGTCCGCTTCGACGGCCAGACTGCCACCTTCATGGGCATCTGGGTTCTGCCAACCGAGAGCACCATCGAGGTGATCCAGCGCGTGCGGGCCGCCTTTCCCGACATCGAGCGCAGTCTTCCCGCTGGCCTGAACGCCAAGATCGCGTACGACGCCACCGAATACATCGACGACGCCATTCACGAGATCCTGCGCACGCTGCTCGAGACGCTGCTCGTCGTCATGGTGGTCATCTTCCTCTTCATGGGGTCGCTGCGGTCGGTGTTCATCCCGATCGTCGCCATGCCGCTCTCCCTCGTCGGCGCCCTCTTCCTCATGCTCGTGTTTGGGTTCACGGTGAACCTGCTCACTCTGCTCGCGATCGTGCTCGCCGTCGGTATCGTGGTCGACGACGCCATCGTCGTGGTGGAAAACGTCGAGCGACACATCCGCGAAGGAAAGACTCCCTTCGACGCCGCCATTCTCGGCGCCCGCGAATTGGTGGGTCCGGTCATTTCGATGACGATTACGCTCGCCGCGGTGTACGCGCCGATCGGTTTCCAGGGTGGTTTGACGGGTGCCCTCTTCCGCGAGTTCGCCTTCACGCTGGCCGGTGCCGTCACGGTGTCGGGCTTCGTGGCCCTCACGCTCTCGCCCATGATGAGCGCTTACTTGCTCAAGGGTGGGGACGCCGAGGAAAAGGGCCTCGCGGGCTTCATCAACCACACCTTCGACCGGCTGCGGAACAAGTATGAGCGGACCTTGGGCAACATGCTCGAAACCCGTCGCCTGGGATGGTTTGGCGCTACGGTGCTGAGTGTGTTTCTTACGCCCCTGCTGTTCTTGTTTTATACCATCGAGCGTGCCCGCGGCCGCCGTCCCGAGTGGGTGCCGCATATCACCGTGGGCGCCGTGCTCCTGATGCTCCTGCTCGTTCCCTTCTTCATGTTCGCGCAGCGCGAGCTTGCGCCGAAGGAGGACCAGGGGGTGGTCTTCAGCATCGTCCAGGGACCTCCCACCTCGACCATCGAGCAGAGCACGATGTTCACCGAAGAGGTGCAGAAGATCTACGAGTCGACTCCGGAATACTCGAACTCGTTCCAGATCACGGGCGCCAACTTTGGGTTCGCCGGTATGCTGCTCAAGCCCTGGTCGGAGCGTGAACGCAACGCCGAGCAGATCCTGCAGGACCTGCAGGCGCCGGCCGCCAGTGTCTCCGGCGTGAACGTGATCGTCACGACGCCCGAGCCGCTCCCATCCGGCGGCCAGTTCCCGATCGAGTTCGTCATTCGCTCGACCGCGGACCACCGTGAGATGCAGGAGTTCGCCAACCAGCTCGTGCTGTACGCCAACACCGAGGCCAACACGCCCGGCCAGGCGCCGACTTTTTACTTCGCCGACAGCGACCTGAAGTTCGACCTGCCGCAGGTCGAGGTCGACATCGACAAGGACAAGGTCGCGGCGATGGGCCTGAACCTCAGCGACGTGGCCCGTGACCTCGGGGCCATGCTGGGCGGCGGCTACGTGAACCGCTTCGTCAATGATGGTCGCAGCTACCGCGTCATCCCGCAGGTCGAGCGCAGCCAACGCCTCAATCCGAACCAGCTGCTCGATTATCACATCCGCGGCCCGGCCGGGGAGCTGATTCCGCTGTCGACCATCGCCACGCTGAACGAGTCGGTGCAGCCCCGCGGGCTGAACCGTTTCCAGCAGCTGAATGCAGTGAAAATCACCGGCGTCGGTCCAAGCATCGACGTGGCGCTGCGGAAGCTCGAGGCCAAGGCCGAGGAGATTCTGCCGCCGGGTTACTCGATCGATTACGGCGGCCAGTCGCGCCAGCTGCGCTACGAGGGCAACGCCCTCTGGCAGGCCGGGGTGCTGGCGCTGATCCTGATCTTCCTCGTGCTCGCGGCCCAGTTCAACAGCTTCCGCGATCCGCTCATCATCCTGCTGGGCTCGGTCCCGCTGGCGATCGTCGGCGCGATGCTGCCGATCTTCCTCTGGAAGACCTCGCTCAACATCTACTCGCAGATCGGTCTGATCACCCTGGTCGGCCTGATCGCCAAGAACGGCATCCTCATCGTGGAGTTCGCCAACGTGCTCCAGGAGGAGGGCATGGCCAAGATCGACGCCATTCGCCGGGCCGCCGCCACGCGCCTCCGTCCGGTGCTCATGACGTCGGCTGCCACCGTGTTCGGTCACTTGATGCTCATCTTCGTGACTGGTCCGGGTGCCGCCGCGCGCAACAGCATCGGCTGGGTGCTGGTGGTTGGCATGGCCATCGGCACGATCTTCACCCTGTTTGTCGTCCCGGCCTTCTACGTCCTTATCGCCACGGACCGCTCGCTCGATGCTAAGAACGAGGCGCAGGATGCCACATCCGACGCCGCGCTGCCGGAACTGCAGCCCCTCGCCAAATAATATGAATCCACGTTTCTCCCGCCTTCTGCTTGTTGCCCTGTCCGGGCTTTCGTTCGCGGCCGCTCAGCCGGCGCCGGACGTGCCGGTGCAACTCGATCTGCGTACGGCGTTGACCTACGCCCTCGAGAATAACTTCGCCATTCGCCAGGCGCGTGAGCGCATCCGCGAGCAGGAGGGACTCATCCTCGAGGTGAAGTCCCAGGCCCTGCCGAATGCATCGCTGGATTCCAGCTACAGCCGGTCGGCCGATGATCTGCGCACCTATCCGAACGTCCAGGGCATCAACCAGACTTGGAGCATCGGCCTGAACGTGCGGCAGACGCTGTACTCCGGCGGCGGGGTGGAGGCGGCCCTCGACGCCCAGCGCCTTGTCCGCGAGTCGGCGCTGCTCGAGCTGCAGGCCGTGATCAACGATGCGCTGCTCGACGTGCGCACGCGCTTCTACGACGTGCTCCTCGCCCGCGAGCAAATCGACGTGCAGGAGCAGAACGTGGCCCTGCTGCGCGAACAGTTGCAGACGGCCCGCAACCGCTTCGAGGCCGGCGCCGTATCGAACTTCGACGTGCTCCGTGCCGAGGTCGCAGTGGCCAATGCCCAGGCTCCGTTGATCCGGGTGCGCAACCAGTTCCGCATCGCGATCGACGAGCTGCGGCGTGCGATGGGATTCTTTAACCCGTCGCCCGAGAACGTGTCCAAGGTTCCCGAGTTCATCGGCGATCTCGGATTCACCCCGGTGTCCTACGAGTTGCAACCGTCCCTCGCGACGGCGTTGGAGAAGCGGCCGGAATTGCGCCGCCTGACCAAGATCGAGGAGGCCCGTGAGGCGGGCGTGACGTTCGAGAAGGCCGGCTACAAGCCGGACCTCGCCTTGGTGGGCGGCTACCAGGTTCGCAAGGCGAACGATTCCAACCGCTTCAAGGATTCCCTCGACGGGTGGACGATCGGCCTGCAGTCGAGCTGGGCCGTGTTTGACGGACGCGCCACGCGCGGCCGCGTGGCCCAGGCCCGTTCGCAGTTGGAGCAGGCCCGCCTGCTGACCCAAGAGCAGACCTTGTCGGTGGAAGTGGAGGTCCGTCGCGCCCTTTCCTCGCTGCAGGAAGGCGCCGAACTGGCCGAAGCCGCCCAGAAGGTCGTGCAACAAGCCGAGGAAGCGCTGCGCCTGGCCGATGCGCGTTATGCCGCCGGATCGGCGACCCAACTCGACGTGCTTGAGACGCGGGTCGCGTTGACCGAGGCCCGGACGAACCAGCTCGAAGCCAATTATCGCTATAATGTGGCGCTTGCCGCGCTGCGCCGCGCGCTGGGCGAATCGGACGCGCTGATCGCGCCCTGAGCGCGCCCCGGGTGTCCGGGGCACCGAAAAATTTCCGCAACCGTTTGCGACTCCGGCAGTCTAACCGGTGTCCTCCTTCGTGCGCATGACGTTCCTCCGCCCTTTGCTGGTCGGCCTCGTGGTGATCGTGGCCGTGCTGGCGCTTGCCCTCACGGTGGCGTTCACCTCGGCCTTCCAAACCTGGGCGGTGCGTCGGGCGCTGCAGGCGCGGACGGACCTTCAGGGCGATGTGACCGAGGTCTCGGTCGGCCTGAGGCGGGTTGATCTGACCCACCTGCGCGTGCAGGGAGACGGCTACCGATTGGCGATGCCGTCGGTGCGCATCGACCTCCCTGTGATCACGGCGGCACGCGGACGGCTGGAAATTGATCGCCTGGTGGCGAAAGGCTGGACGCTTGACCTCACCGCGGCGCCGGGCCGTTGGGCGCAGCAGGTGCGCCAGTCGCCGGCCCTGGCCGGGTATGCGGCGGTGTTGGCGGCTGTGGGCGCAGCCGGTGAGCTGCCGGCTGCGGTGACGCCAGCGGAGGGATTTGCCGGAATCTTTAGTCAACTCGGTCTTCCGGCGGACGTGGCGGTCCGCGAAACTGAATTGGAGGGGGAGGTCATTTTCCCGCTTGGTCCCGGCAAGGCTCCGGGGCGCGCCCGCCTGCTCCTAACCGGCGGCGGTCTGCGGTCCGGGGCCGATGGTCGTTTCACGCTGGTGGCTGCCGTTGCGGTGGACGATCCGGCGGCCAAGGTGAACCAACTCGACACCCGGAGCGAAGTCATCGCCCGGATGGATACCCCGCGCAGTTTCGAGCGCATTCAGGCGACCGTCGTGGCGATCGCGAGCGGTCCCCAGGCGCCCAACGGGGCGCGATTGACCTTCGATCTTGATGCCCGCCGCGATGCGGGCGGCGAGCAGTACGGCGTGGTTTTCCGTTCGGCCGTGCGGACCCTGGCCGAGCTGCGGGGCGTCTATCGCGGCGATTCCGCCGTGCTGTCCGGGACCTGGTCGATCGACACCCAGTCGGGCGATCTCTCGCCCTTCACACTTGGCCAGCCGTTGCCGGCGTTCACGGTCACGGGTCGCGGCACGTATGCGGTCGACCGGCGTTTTGCGGAGGTGCAAGTGGCCGGGGCCATGCAGGCCCAGGCGGAGCGGCTCGAGATCCTGGCCGCGCCGCTCGCCTCGGTCGGACTAGTGCGCCTCGCGGCGGATTTCGACCTCGCCGGTCTCGGTCCGGCGATCCACGTCAAGCGGTTGTCGGCCAGCCTGTCGGGTGACGCACCCGTGGCCCGGGTCGAGGCCCTTCAGGGCTTCGAGTGGGACCGGCGCACCGGCGAGCTGCGGGTGGCGGCGCCGGAACAGGAGCTGATGCGGGTCGAACTGCAAGGTGTACCGATGGGGTGGATACAGCCTTTCGCCGGCGGTCCGGTTCTGGAGGGGGCGCCGCTGCGCGGCGAGATCCGGGCCCTGGCGCGGGCGGGACGTTTCTCAATCCGCACGTCCGCGCCTCTCAGCGTCCAGGGGCTTTCGGTCCGGCAGGATGGCCGTCCGATTGCGACGCAGCTCGATCTTCGCCTGGTCGGCACGGGAGATTACACGCCGCAGGGCTGGCAGGCCGAGCTCAGCGAAGTGTCGGCCCAATCCGGCGGCACAAACCTGCTTTCGCTCCGGGCCCGGCTGGGACAGGCCCTCGGCGGCGGCCAGCCGGTGAAGGCGACCGGCGACCTACAGGCCAATCTGGGCGCCTTGATGCGCCAGCCCTTCGTCGCCGAATATGCGGCGCTCACCCAAGGTGAAGGCCGCATCGATTACACCGTCACCTGGAGTGACCGCAAGGAGCTGGGCGTGGCTTTTGCCTTCAGTGGCCTGCAGGCGTCCGACCAGTTGCTGCCCGCCTTCAAGGGCGAGGTGAGAGCGGACCTTCTGCCCGACGGCCGGATCGACGTCCGGGTCCCGTTGCAGATCACCCAGGCTGAACGGGTGTCGGACCTCGAGCTGGTGGCCGCGATCAAGCCCGTCGCCGACCTTCAAGAGATCACGGCGCAGCTGACGAGCCGCAGCCTGCATGTGCAGGACGTGCAAGTGCTGGCCGCGTTGGTTCCCGGCGGGACCACCTCCCCGGGTGCCGGTACGTCCGGCGGCCCGTCTGGCCCCGCGGGGCCGGTCTGGCAGGGATACACCGGCCGGTTGGCGCTCGACCTCAAGCGCGTCGTCTATTCGCCCACCGTGGTGGTCCATCAGGTCGTGGGTTCGGTTCGGCTCGGTCCCTCGGCGCTGGTCGTTGAAGAGATCAGCGCCGCGCTGGGCGAGGGTGGCATGGTAAAGCTTGGGGGCCAGGTGTCCTTCGACGGAGCCCACCTTGCGCCGTATGCGCTGACCGCCGACCTGGCGGTCAATGGCTTTGATCCCGGCCCCTTGCTCCGCGCCTTCAATCCCACTGCGGCGCCCCCGGTGGAGGGCAAGTTCGACCTCACGACCCGGTTGGCCGGGCGTTCGTCGTCATTGGGCGGCCTGGCGGACGCCGCTTCAGGCGGGCTCAACCTCAGCAGTCGCGGCGGTACACTCCGTGCGCTCTCCGTCGATTTGACGGAGTACGCTCGGGCCGGCACCCGGCTGGCCAGCGTCGCCGGTTTGATCGGCATCGCCACCGGCGACCAGCGGGTGCTGCGGTACTCCGAGCGCCTCAAGGCCGCGAGTGAACTCACGACCGACCTTTCGGCGGTCACGTTCGACCAGCTCACCGTCCAGGTCGAACGCACCCCGGAGAACCATTACGTCATCAAGGATCTGGCCGTGATCTCGCCGACCCTGCGTCTGCTCGGCAGCGGGGTCATCGAGCATCAGCCGGGCGTGAGCGTGTGGTCGCAGCCGCTCTCGCTAAACTTGCAGCTGGGCGCCCGCGATCGCCTGGCCGGACAGCTGCGGACCTTGAAACTGCTGGCCGAGCAGACCGACGCCCTCGGCTATTCGCCGTTGGTGGAGAACCTCGTGCTCGATGGATCGCTGGAGAATATCGGCACGAATCGGTTCCGCGAGCTTCTGGTGCAGGCGCTCAACGGGACCTGAGCCGCGATTCCCCGATTGCCAGCCCGGGCCCTGCGCGGCATCCTGCCGGCATGATCGCCTCGGTTGCCTTTCGTAACTTCAAGGCACTGCGCAACGCCCGGCTTTCGCTCGGCCGCTTCAACCTCGTCATCGGTCCCAACGGTTCGGGCAAGACGAGCCTGCTTCAGGCGATCCTGCGTCTCCGCCTGCTGACCAAGCTGCCGCTCCTTCCGCCCGATGCCGAGGCCGACCACCCGGCCGGCTGTCCGGAGGTGACGTTCCAGTTCGAGCCGCCCCACGATGCGCTGGAGGTGGTGATCAGCGGCGTCAACGACCCGCATTGTGATCGCCTGCAGGTGGTGCCGCGGCTCAGCGGGGAAGGGGCCGATGACTGGCCCGGCCTGCGGAGCCGCGTGCTGCGCATCCGCGGCTACGTGCTCGACCACCACGCGATGGAGACGCCTGCCATGGCCAAGGACGGCGCCGAACTTTCGCTCAACGGCGGTAACCTCGCCGCCGTGCTGGCCACCCGCCGCGAGCGGCATCCCGAGTCCTCCGCCGCGATGATCCGCGAGTTCTGCCGGATTCTGCCTGAGTTCTGCGATGTCGGGACCAAGCCGGCCTCGGACGGCCGCATCGCCCTCGATCTTTCCCTCGTTTCCGGGGAACGCGTTTCCGGTGACGACGTGTCGCAAGGCACCCTCTACCTGCTTGCGCTCCTGCTGCTGGCGCATGACCCGGATCCGCCCTCGGTCGTGTGTATCGAGGAACTGGATCGCGGGATTCACCCCCGGCTGCTGCGCGAGGTGCGTGACTGCCTTTACCGGCTCAGTCATCCCGAGACCGCCGGTCTGCAGCGACGCCCCTCGCAGGTCATCGCCACCACCCATTCGCCCTACCTGCTCGACCTGTTCCGGGAACATCCGGAGGACGTGGTGATCGCGGCCAAGAAGGGCTGCGAGGCGACCTTTTCGCGGCTCGATGAGAACCGCGACCTCGCGGCCCTGCTGGAGGGCGGCACCCTCGGCGACATGTGGTATGCCGGCATCCTCGGGGGCGTTCCCGCCAACGAATGAAGGTCGCGGTGCTCAGCGAGTCGCCGGCAGACGAAGCTGCCGTGCTGGTGCTGGTCGAGGCCGTGCTGAAGCGGAAGATCACCCGCGTGCAGCCGTCTCTGCGCGCCCGCGGCTGGCCCAATGTGCTCCAGGTGCTCCCACCGATCGTCCGGCACCTTCACTTCGAAACCGATGCCGACGCCCTGGTCGTGGTGGTCGATGCCGACGACTCGGTGGTGCACCATCCGGGTCACGAAGGCGGCGGCGGATTTCATCCTCGGTGCCGACTGTGCCAGTTGTCCGCAGCCTATCGGCAGGCGACCAAGAAGCTGCCGCCGATGCACGGGCGCGAGCGGGTGCTCAAGGCGATTGGCGTGGCCGTGCCGGCGATCGAAGCGTGGTACCTGTGCGGACGCGATGAAGGCGTGACGGAGGCCCGCTGGGTGGAAGGGCAGGCGCAGGAGCGGCTGCCCTACACCCGGGCCGAATTGAAGCTGCGGGTGTACGGCACCGACCGGCCGAGCCTGCCGCATGAAATCGAATGCGCCCTGCGCGAAGTGCGCCGGATCGCGCACAATCCCCGGCGCCTCGAGCATGATCACCCGGGATTTGCCGCGCTCGCGCACGACCTGCGTTCCTGGCCGGTGCCAAGATAGTCGTTGACATATCAATCGTTGAGGCAACAACGGATCCATGCAAGACACCGCCCGCGGTCTGCTCATCCGGGAAATCCTCGCCACCGCCGATGTCTTTCTCCGGGAGAGCCACCGGCTGTTTCGTCCCCACGGGCTCACCGCGGCCCAGTTCAATGTGCTCAACGTGCTGGGGCGCACCGAGGGCGGGCTCAGCCAGCGGGAGCTGGGCGATCGGCTGGTGGTGGACCGCTCCAACGTCACCGGGCTCCTCGACCGCCTCGAGCGCGCCGGGTGGGTGAAACGGTCGGATGATCCCAAGGACCGCCGCATCTATCGAATCAGCCTGACCGCGGCCGGACGACGGCTCTGGCGTGAAGTCTGTCCGCGCTATGATGCGGTGCTCGCCCAGGTGGTGGCCGGCGTGGAAGAAAAGCGGGCGAGGGAGATCCACGAGGTGCTGGCCCGCCTGCAGGAAGCCGCCCGCGCGTGGCGCCTGCCCGAGGCCTAACGCTTTCCCATCATGAACCCATCCGACGAACTGGACTTGATTCGCGAGCAGGTGCGTCGGATCGAATTCGATCTGGCGGCGACCCGCCAGCGGCTTGCCGCCGTAGAGCAGCGGCTCGCCGCGGCTCCGTCGGAGCCCTTGCTCCGGAGCGCCGCGATGGCGGTCCCCGCGGCCGTGATGGCGCCGCCTGCGGCCGTCCCGCCTCCGCTGCCCCCGCCCTTGCCGCCCATGCCGCCACCGGCGCCGGTTGAGCCATTGACGCCGCCCGTCCTGCCGGCGCCCGCGGTCGTCGGCGCCCCGGCGCGCGAGTTTGCCCCGGAAGAGCCGGCGGTGTCCGTGCCGTCGCCCTGGAAGGTCTGGTTGACCCAGCTGCAGCTCTGGCCGCCGGATGGTGAGGGCAATGCCGAGGTGCGTCTCGGAGCGTGGTGGGCGACGCGGCTTGGCGCCCTGCTGGCGGTCATCGGTGTCGTACTGTTCGGGGTGTACGTTTCGGTGAATACACCGCCGTGGGTGAAGTTTGCCGAGCTCGTGGCCGTAGCGGCCGGCGTCACGGGCGCGGGGCTCTGGCTCGAGCGGCGCATCCCGCGTTTCGGCGTGGTCGTGTTTTCCGCCGGGCTTGCCTTGCTCTATTTTTGCGCCTTTGCCGGTTACGCTCTGCCCGCGGTCAAGGTGATCGACGGCGTGTTTGCAGCGGCGTGTTGGCAGCTGGCCGCGGTCGGCCTCCTGGCCGGTACGGCGGTGTACCGGCGTTCGCCGGCCATCGCCACGCTGGCCGTGGGACTCGGGTACGTGACGGCAATCTTCTCGCGCGGAGGCGGCATGGTGGATTTCGCCCTGGCAACGGCGGGGCTGCTCGCGGTGGCTTCCGTGTGGTTTCACCGGCGTCTCCGCTGGGAGGCGCCGTCCGTGCTCGCCATGCCAGGCACCTATGCCGTCTACGCCCTCGTGATGCAGGGCACGTGGTGGCAGGGGGCTCCGCCGTCGCCGGTGTGGTCGTGGGGGCTGCTGGGATTCTTCCTCGCGCTTTTCTTCGTGCGCGACTGGCGGCGCGGCGCCGCCGTCACGGTGGCGCCGACGTGGGGCGAACGTTGGTTTCAAGGGGTCAACGCGGGGCTCGCCTTGTTGCTGGGCGTGGCGCTGGCGTTGGTTTCCCACCGCGAGCAGCTGGCGTGGTTCTACTTTGGCGCGGCCCTCGTCATGGCGGTGCTGGCCGCCGTACGTCGTCGTCAGGTCGAGGCGGATGCGGTCAGCTCTGTCCTGATGACGAAGGCGGCCGGTGCGCTGACCCTGGGGATGATCGAAGCCTTGGACGGCCGGACCACGGCGATCGCCTTGCTGGTGCAGGCGTGGGTACTCGCCTTCACCGCACGCCGGCTGATTTCCCCGGTGCTGGCGGTGGTCGCGGCGGTGGTGGCCTGCGTGTCGGTTGCGATCTTCCTCCAGACGTCCGGCGACAGCGTGCCGGTGGTGTCGCCGGGCGCCGCGGCCGCATGGTTGTTTGTCGCCGGGCTGGCCGCGCTGGCTCTCGAGGTCACGCGCACCTGGCTCGAGGGAGCCGCGCGTCATGCCCTGGCCGGCGTCGGACTGGCGGTGGCCTTGGCGGCCGCCGTGGTCACAGCGATGGCGTGGGAACCGGCGAGCGGACGCGCGGTGTGGATGATGGTCATGGCCCTGGCGTTTGCCGGCGTGGCGTGCGTACCAGGCTGGCGGCTGGCCGGCGTGGCCGGGGGTGGACTCCTGCTGGGTGCTCACGGCGTGCTGTGGTTGGATGCGTTGATCGGCACCGGTGGTTCCGCCCTTGTGCTGCGCGCCACCGCCGTCCTCGCGCCCACCGCCGTGCTGGCTTGGTGGCTGACCGGTTCCGGTGCGGCGCGAACACCGGAACGCCATCGCGACGCGGTCTACGGCGCCGGCGTGGGGGCGTGGGTGCTCCTGCCGGTTGGGGTGGTGCTCGTGATTTTCTCCGGGGCCGATCCCATGCTGAATCTGGTTTATGCCCTGGGTTTCGCTGGGGCGGTCGCCGCGTTGGCCGTGATCCGGATCGGGCGCTGGCTGCCATGGCTGGTGGCCTGGACCCTTGGTTTGGCACTGGCCTGCTGGCAGGGGCGGGGGGCGGTGACCGCGCCGGCAGGGATCGATGCGCTGGTGCTCGGCGGTGTGTGGCTGTTGGCCGTGGGCGTCTACGCACCGGCGCGGTCGCGAAGCGCCTTTCGGGGCGCCGTGTGGCCGGAGGGGTTGGAAGGTGTTCTCGTCGCCTTGGCCGTCATGGTCACGTGGCAGGTCCTGCCGTGGCTGGTGCCGTCCGATTTCCGTGCGCCCGTGTTCGCCGCCGTGGCGGCGCTGCTCGTCGTGGTCTCGCGTCGTCCGGGCGTGAAGGCCGCGTTGCCGGCCTCCTGGGTGGTGGGGGTAATGATCGTTCTCGCGAGCCTCTGGCCTGCGCCCGAAGTGCGTTCCACCGGGGTGCTGGCGGGCTATGTCATCGCTGCGCTGGCCAGCTGGGCCTGTGCGTGGGGCCTGGCGCGAGCGCCCGAACCCGACGAAGGGCCTTGGTGGTGGCGGAAAGCGGTTCCGTTGCAAACCGGCGGGGCGCTGGCGCTCTCGCTGGTGCTCGCTGCGGTGGGCTGGTCTGGCGCCGGTGAAATCGCGATGCTAGTCGGCGTCACCTCATTGGCCTGGGCAGCCTTGCGTTGGGGCAATCTCGTGGCCGCGCGGGTGGCGCTGGTGGTCAGCGCGATCTGGACTGCCGTGCGCGCGCTTGCCCTCGTGGTCGTCGGACAGGCCGATGGCTTCAGCTTCGGGAGCGCAGTGGTGCTGGCGGCGGCCGGGCTGCTGGCCCTGCTGCCGTGGTGGGTGGAGTCGGGCGATCAGCCGCCGGACCGGGCGCAACGGCGCTCGTTGAGCTGGCTGACGGGTGCGGGCGCCTTGGGTCTGATCTACTTCGCGATGGCCTGGCAGGTCGGTGTCCTCGCGCCCTACGTCACTGTGGGGTGGGGAATCGCGGCGATCGGCTTGTTTGTCGGCGGGTTGTTTGTGCGGTGGCGTCCCTACCGTCTCCTTGGGCTGGCCGGACTGCTGGTCTGCATCCCCCGGGTCTTTTTCGTCGATCTGCAGTCAGCTTTTTACCGCATCATCGCCTTTGTCGTGCTCGGAGTCGTGCTGTTGTGGGTGGGCTTCTCATACCACCGCTTCCGTCATTTGGTGGTGGATACGGAGGATGACGCGTCATGAGCGCGTTCAACCGCCGCCTGCACCGTGAATCCGAGGCGTGGGTCGCCGAGGGACTCGTCTCGGAGGAACAACGGCAGCGACTGCTGGCGCGTCATCCCCACGCGACGGGCCCCGGAAGGTTGATCGCCGTGCTGGCGGCAATCGGTGGCGCGCTCGTGCTTGCCGGAATCTGTCTCGTGATCAGTGCGAACTGGCAGCGCATCGGGCACGGTCTCAAGATCGGCGGCGTGATCGCGCTGCTGCTGGGTGCACACGCCGCGGGCTGGCGCTGCAAGGTTTCGCCCGGCGGTCATCCGCGCTGGGGCGACGTTTTCTTTGCCCTCGGCGCGGGCTTCTTCCTGTGCGGCATCGCGCTGATCAGCCAAGTCTATCACCTGAATGCCCGGCCGGCCAACTACGTGCTGGCGGGATGGCTCGGTCTGGTCGCGCTGCCGTGGCTGGTGCGCGCTCCGCTGGTGCAAGGGCTGGTGTTGGTGACCGGATTCATCTGGCTGGCCATGGAGACGACCACTCCGGGGTCCTGGCTCGCCGTGCGCTCGGAGGCCCGCTGGGGCAATTCCCTGTGGCTGCTGCTCGCCCTGGCCGTCCCCCTCGCTCTGGCGCTCTGGCTCGCCGGTGTCCGTCTGCGGGCGTCGCGGCACGCCAGCTTTGCCTCCATGCACGAGTTCAGCGGCATGCTGCTCGCCTGTGGTGCGCTCTATTTCCTGGGTTTCCTGCGTCATGATCACCCGGCGTTTTCGTCCGGCTCGCCGGTTGCGTGGGCTCCGGCCTTGCTCGTCGCCGCCGTGCTGTTCGCCGCCGCGCTGGCGGCGTGGCGCGGGTCGAGGCGGGACGCGGCCGTACTCGCGCCGTGGATGGCCGTGGCTTTGATCCCGGCCATCGGCGTGCTCGCCGGGGTGGATTTGCAGGACGAAGGCTGGCTGTGGAGTGCGTTCGCGTGGGCCGCCTTGTTCGCGCTCAACCTCGCGATGATCCGGGTCGGGTTGAAGGAGGGAAGGCCGTCGTGGGTCAACCTGGCCTTGCCGCTCATCGCCCTGAACATCTTCACCCGCTACCTGGATCTGTTCGGCACCATGATGGAGGGCGGGGTCTTTTTCGTCGTGACCGGCCTCGTGATTCTGGGCGTCGGTTACTACCTCGAACGGAAGCGCCGCACGTTGCTCGCCTCGCTGGCCAGGGAGGGACCTCGCTCATGACGACGCGACGACTCTATCTGATCCTGCTGGCGCTGCAGGTACTCTTCCTCGCCGGCTGGGCGGGGTATAACGAGTACGTCCGGCGAACCGCGCCGGTCGTGAAGCTGAAGGTGCTGCCGGTCGATCCGCGGGACTTGCTGCGCGGCGACTACATGATCCTGCGCTACGAGATCAGCCGTCATCCGGCGCCGGCGGAATGGACAGAGGTGCAGCGTTCCGTGTGGGTGGGGTTGCGCGAGGTGGACGGCTTGCATCAGATCGATGCGATCAGCCTGGCGCCGGAACGTCCGCACGACCGCGAGCGTCACTGGGTGCGCGCCACCGCTGACCGGGGCGGGCGCAGCGACGACCCGGACAGGACGTTGCGGTTGCGCTACGGCATTGAACATTTCTTCGTGCCGGAGGGCAGGGGAACGCCGCGGTTCGACCGGCTGGAGGTGGAGGCATCGGTCAGTCCCTTGGGCGACCTGCACTTGAAGCGCGTCTGGCTCGACGGCGAAATCTACCCGTAAATCACCAGCCGGCGCTTGCGACCATCCGGCTCGTCGCACTTTCTCCCGTATCCCCTGACCATGTCTTCCCCCCTGCCGTTCACCCGGTCCTGTTTTCCCTGGTGGCTCGAGAAGATCGCCGTGCTCGTGGCCCGCTGCCTCTACCGCGTCAAGACCCGCGGCTATGAGCACATTCCGGCAAAAGGTGGCGTCCTGCTGTTGGCCAACCACCTTTCCTACATCGACCCGGTGGTGTTGCAGCTGGCCTGTCCGCGGCGGATCCGGTTTGTCGGTTTCAAGGGCTTCCTGGAGGTCAACGCGCTCTTTCGCTGGCTGTACCGCGTCAGCGGAACCATCCCGGTCTCGTCGAGCAACGCGCTCGAAACCACGCGGCGGGTGGTGGCGGCCCTGCAAGCGGGCGAAGTGGTCTGTCTGTTTCCCGAAGGTTCGATTTCACGCACCGGCCAGCTGCTTCGCATCCAGCGCGGTTTCGAGATCATGGCGCGCCGCGCGGAGGTGCCGGTGGTGCCGGTCGCGCACGACGGACTGTGGGGTTCGATCTTCTCCTTCTCGGGCAGCAAGTACCTGTTCAAGTCGCCGCGGCTGATGCGCACTCACGTCTTCGTGGCCTGGGGCAAGCCGGTCCCGGCGGCGCAGGCCGATGCCGCGACCGTGCGCCGGGCCTTGCTCGACCTCGGCCAGGCGGCGTTCGACGAGCGGCCCCAACTCAAGCGCCACCTGGGCCGTGAAATCGTGCGCGGCCTTGCCCGCCGTCCGTGGCGGGTCGAACTGGTCGACCGCACCGCGGAACGTCGCGAGGTCAAGGCCGGCGCCCTGCTCGCCGCGGCGGCCGCGCTGTCGCGTCACCTCAAACGGACCGTGCCGGAACGGCGGGTCGGCATCGTCCTGCCGCCCGGCGCCGGCGCCACCATCGCCAATCTCGCCGTCATCTGCGCCGGCAAGATCCCGGTCAATCTCAACTTCACCGCGGGCCGCGCCGCGATCGAGGCGAGCCTGCGCCTGGGCGAGATTGGGACGGTGCTGTCCGCCGACGCGGTGCGGGCCAAGGTGCCCGGGTTTCCGTGGCCGGAACGCACGCTCGACCTCCGCAAGGAGATCGCCGCGATGGGCGGGAAACGCGCCATTCTGCCCTGGCTCGTCGCCGCCTGGCTCGTGCCCAACCAGATTTTCGCTTCGCTGCTCGGCCTGCCCCGGCGGGGCGACCGCGAGGAGGCGGGCCTCCTGTTCACGAGCGGCAGCTCCGGCGAACCCAAGGGCGTTGTCCTGACCCACCGCAACATCCTCGCCAACTGCTGGCAGATCTCGTCGCTGTCCATCCTGCCCGACACGGCCGTCATCCTCGCCTGCCTGCCGATCTTCCACAGCTTCGGATTCACCGTCACCCTTTGGTATCCGATGCTCCGCGGCTGCCGGGTGGTGACCGTCCCCAGCCCGCTCGACACGCGCAAGATCATCGACGCTGTCCGGGACGAGGCCTGCACGGTGATGGTTGGCGCCCCGACCTTCCTGCGCCCGGTGCTAAAAAAGGCGGAATCGGGCGAACTGCGCACCCTCGACCTCGTGGTCTCCGGGGCCGAGAAAATGCCGATGGATCTGTACGATGGATTTCGCGAGAAGTTCCACCTCGAGATCATGCAGGGCTACGGTCTGACCGAGACCACCCCGGTCTCCTGCGTCAACCAGCCCAATCCCCCGGTCGTGACCTCGACCGCCGAGGTGCAGGAGGGGAAGCGCACCGGCTCGGTTGGACGCATGCTGCCGGGCATGACCGCGCGTATCTTGCATCCGGATACGCTGGAGGAGCTGCCGGCGACCGAACAGGGGTTGGTGGTGCTGCGAGGCGCGAATGTCTTCGGCGGCTACCTGAGCGATGCGGAGAAAACCCGCGCCGCCTTCCGCGACGGCTGGTTCGTGACCGGCGACCTCGGCCGCTTCGACGAGGATGGCTTCCTCTACATCGAGGGCCGTCTCTCCCGCTTCTCCAAGATCGGCGGGGAGATGGTGCCCCATGGCACGGTGGAGCAGAAGCTGATCGAGGTCTTCGAGATCGACCAGGGCAACGGCTACGCCGTCGTGGTCGTGGGCGTGCCCGATGCGCAGAAAGGGGAGTCGCTCGTGCTCCTGACGACGCTCGATCTCTCGGCCGACCTCGTCCGCGAGCGGCTGGGCGCGGCAGGTTTGGCCAATCTCTGGATTCCCCGGACCGTCCTGCGGGTGGAGGCGATTCCCGTGCTCGGCACCGGCAAACTCGACCTCAAGGGTTGCAAGCAACTCGCCCTCGAGCGTCAGGGATGAGCCCGCCGCCTGCGCGCCGCGCAGCGCCCATCGACCGCATTCATGGCACGCAGCCTTGCCCCGTGCCGGCGCGCGTGCGATGGCTTCGGTCCGTTTTTCGATGAAATCCTTCGCCCAGCCCACCCGGGAGTTGCAGCGCAAACTCGGCGCGCGTGTCGTGCTCACCGACGACGCAAGCCGTTACGCCGCGTCGTTCGACAGCAGCCGCCTGTCGTTCATGCCGGCCGCCGTGGTCAAGCCGCGCAAGCCCGCCGATCTGGCCGTGGTGCTTGCGCTGGCCAACGCCCACCGCGTGCCGGTGACGGTGCGCGGACGCGGCACGACCTTGATGGGCTCGGCGTCGCCGCGGGCCGGCGGCTGGGTGGTCGACATGCTCGGCTGGAACAAGCTGCGGATCGATGCCGAGGCGGGCTTCGCCCACGTGCAGGCCGGGGTCAAGGTCGCGGACCTGCAGCGCGCCGCCGAGGCTGAGGGCTGGTTTTATCCTCCCGATCCGTCGTCCAAGGAGTACTGCACGATCGGCGGCAACATCGCGTGCAACGCCGGCGGCATGCACGGCGGCAAGTATGGGGTCACGCGTGATTTCGTGGTCGCGTTGCGCGGTTTCCTGCCGACGGGCGAAGAGGTGCAATGGGGCACGGCGACCAAGAAGTTCTCGTCTGGCTTCAACCTGCGCGATCTCTGGATCGGCAGCGAGGGGATGCTCGGGATCGTCACCGAGGCCGTGCTGAAACTCATCCCCAAGCCGGCGGCGCGCTGGACGCTGCTGACGTCCTACGCCGACGAGGCTTCGGCCTTCCGGGCGATCCGCGTGCTCTTTGGCCAGCGGGTCCAGCCGGCCATCTGCGAGTTCCTCGACCGGGCGAGTGTGACCTGCGCGGAGCAGGCCATGCAAACGGTGATCTTCCCGGGTCAGGCCGGCCGGCCGGTCATTTTGCTCGAACTCGCCGGCACCGCGGCTGAGGTCGCTGAGCAGAAGACCCAGGTGCTGGCCTGGGCCGAAAAGCACACGCACGGATTCCGCGAGGCGCAGGACCGCGCCGAGGCCGAGTCCCTCTGGGCGGTACGGCGCAAATGCTCGGGCGCGATGTTCCAGATGGGCGATGCCAAGCTGAACGAGGACATCACCATCCCCCTCCGAGCCTATGAAACGTTCGCCGTGTTCCTCGACCGCCTGCGCGCGTCATCGAAGCTCGCCATCCCGACCTTCGGGCACCTGGCGGACGGCAATCTCCATGTGAACATCATGTACCACAAGGCCGACCCGCGGGAGTGCCGCGCAGCGGAGAAGGCGGTGCAAAAGCTGATGGAAAAGGTCGTGTCGCTCGGCGGCGCGATCTCCGGCGAACACGGTATTGGCCTGGCGAAGACGCCGTTCCTGCGGCTGCAGCATTCGCCCGCGCAGGTGAAGGCCATGATGGCGGTCAAGAAGGCGCTCGACCCCAAGGGCATCCTGAATCCGGGGAAAATGTTCGAGGTCTTCGAGGTGTGGAAACATGCCCGGGTCACCGCCTCCTTCCCCTGGGATCACAAATGAAGCGCGCTTGGGTTTGACGGCGCCGAGGCGTGCGTCCGATACTCCGCGCTTTTCTCCCCAACCCCTTCCTAATCCACGCTCATGAGAATTGGCATCAACACGTTCCTGTTCACGTCACCCTTCACCAACGAGAGCACGAAGCTCTTCGCGCAGTTCAAGAAGTGGGGCTTCGACACCGTCGAACTCGCCATCGAAGATCCGTCGCACATCGATCCGGTGTATGTGAAGAAGCAGCTCGACCGCCACGGCCTCGCCTGCGGTTCAGTCTGCGCGGCGATGGGGCCGGATCGCGATTTCCGCGGCAACGCTCAGCAGCAGAAGACGGCCATGACCTACCTCACGGCGCTGCTCGACCTGATGGTCGTGCTCGACTGCCCGTCGTTGATCGGGCCGGTCTACTCGTCGGTCGGCCGCGCCGACGCCGTCGCGCCCAAGGACTACGCGAAGCAGTGGAAGACCGTGGTGAAGAACCTGAAGAAGCTTTCCGCCCATGCCGAGAAGCGCGGACGCCAGATCTGCCTTGAGCCGCTCAATCGCTTCGAGACCGATTTCATCAACACCTGTGATCAGGGTCTAAAGATGATCAAGGACGTCGGCAGCCCGGCGCTGCGCCTGCACCTCGACACGTTCCACATGAACATCGAGGAAAAGAATCAGGCCGCGGCCATCCGTAAGGCCGGCAAGCACCTGGCGCACTTCCACGCCTGTGGCAGCGACCGCGGCACGCCGGGTGGCGACCACATCGACTGGCCGAACATCGCCAAGGCGCTCAAGGCGGTGAAGTACAAGGGCGACGTCGTCATCGAGTCCTTCACCAGCGACGTAAAGGTCATCGCCCGCGCGGCCGCCATCTGGCGCAAGATCGAGCCGAGCCAGCAGCACATCGCCGTCAACGGCCTCAAGTTCCTGCACAAGGCGCTCTGAGCATCCGGAGCCTGACGCAAAAAGGCGGACCCCCGGGTCCGCCTTTTTTGTGGCCAGGAAGGACGCCCGTACCACGGCGTTACCGCGGCGTGAGTCGGTAGACGCCACCCGGACGGGTCTCGAACTCGATGGTCTCGCTGCGCGGGACGGCAACCGGTGTGACGGTCACGCCCGGAGCGATCAGGGGCCGGCCGGGATTGACGGTGCGGAAGAAGGGATTGGGGTTGGCGCCGACCGGCGGCCGCGTGACCGCATCGGCCACAGCAACGGGGGCCGCCGTGCGCACGCGCAGGACGCCGCCCAGCGTGGATCGGACCGTGGCACTCGTGAGGCGACCGTCGCGCCAACTCAGGTCAACTTCGAAGCCGCCACGCGCGCGCAAGCCGCGCACCTCGCCGGTGGGCCAGACGGACGGAAGGGCGGGAAGGAGATGCAGGACCCCGGCATGGCTCTGCACGAGCATCTCGGCCACGCCGGCGGTGTAGCCGAAATTCCCGTCGATCTGGAACGGCGGATGCGCGTCGAACAGATTCGGATAGAGCCCGCCGCCGCGCATGGTCTCCGCACTGGTGCCGACGAGCGTGAACAGGTTGTTGATGATGGTGTGGGCGTGATCGCCGTCGAGCATGCGGGCCCAGAAGTTGATCTTCCATCCCATCGACCAGCCCGTCGCCGCGTCGCCGCGCAGCTCCAACGTGCGGTGGGCCGCAGCGAAGAGTTCGGGCGTGGTCTCGGCGTTGATCTGATTGCCCGGATGCAGGCCGTAGAGGTGGGAAATGTGACGGTGCTGCGGTTCGACCTCGGCGAAATCCGTGCGCCACTCCTGCAGCTGGCCGCGGGCGCCGATGCGGTACGGATCGAGGCGGGCGAGCTTGTCGGTCAACTCGGCTCGCAGCGCCGGATCGCGATCGAGCAGCGTCGAGGCCTCGATCACGCGGCTGAAGAGTTCGCGAATGAGGGCGAGGTCCATGGTCGCGCCCATGCTGACCGACGCCTCACCGCCGCCCGGCGGGATGAAGCGGTTCTCCGGCGACGTGCTGATCGGCGTCACGAGCGAGCCATCCGTGTCCTCGATCAGCCAGTCGGCCATGAACTCGGCCGCGCCTTTCATCAGCGGATACGCCTCGTCGGCGAGGAAGGCACGGTTGCCGGAGTACAGGTAGTGCTCCCAGAGGTGACTGCTGAACCAGGCGGCGGTCATTGGCCAAAAGGCGGCCCGGGCACGCCCGTCGACCGGATAACTGTCGCGCCACAACGTCGTGTTGTGATGAGCAACCCAGCCGCGGGCCCCGTACATGTCGCGGGCCGTGCCGGCGCCGTTGATCGCGACCTCGCGGATGAGCCGGAAGAGCGGTTCGTGCAGCTCCGGGAGGTTCGTCGGCTCGGCCGGCCAGTAGTTCATCTCGGTGTTGATGTTCACCGTGTAGCTGGAGGACCACGACGGCACGACCTTGTCGTTCCAGATGCCCTGCAGGTTCATCGGCTGGCCGCCGGCACGGGAGCCGGCGATCATCAGGTAGCGGCCAAAGTGAAAGAGCAGGGCGGCGAGCTCCGGATCGCCGCCTTGCTTGTAGGCGGCCACCCGCTGCGCGGTCGTGAGCGTGCGTTTGGTCGGATCGCCGGCGAGGGTGAGGTGCACGCGATTGAACAACGCCTGATAGTCCGCCAGATGCCGGGTGCGCAGCTCAGACCAGGAGCGCGCTTCGGCGGCCGCGAGGTCGGCCCGCGCCCGCACGGACGGATCGAGGCCTTCGCGACTCGGGCTCTTGAAGGAGCCGTTGAAACTCGTACCGGCGCTCAAGCGGATGACCGCTTCGGTCGCCCCGGCGACGCGCAGGGCGCCGCTCTCGGCCGAGACCGTGCCGCCGCCCACCAGCTCCACGCTGGCCCGCGTTTCAAAGGTCATGCCGAGCTGGTCGATCTCGTCCCCATAAAGCACATTGCGCCCGTCGGGGTATTTGCGCGTGCCGTCGGGATGCCAGTACATCGGGTACTTGTGCTGATCGCCCATGGCTTCGATCTGCTCCTGGGTACGACGCAGCACGTGGCCGGGCAGCTTGCCTTGCAGGACGAGGACCGGACCTCCGGGGGCGATGGTGCGGGCGGTCGGATGGACGGACGCAAAGGTCAGGGCAAACCCGAGCGCTCCGGGCCGGCTGGACTGCAAGCGGATGACAATGACGTCGTCGGGGTGGCTGGCGAAAACTTCGCGGGTGAAGGTGACGTCACCCTGGCGGTAGGTCACGTGCGTGGTGGCCGTGGCGAGGTCGAGCGTGCGGGCGAACTCGACCGTCGGTCCCACCCGATCGAAGGCGAGGTACAGGTCGCCCATGGGCTGGTAGGATTGTTGCACGTTGCCCAGCCAATGTTTCGTGATGTAGGCGTCGGCGTCCGCGTACTGCTGGGCGCGTAACAGGCCGATCACGTGGTCGCGATCGCCTTGGATGCGGATCGAGCGCCGGTCGGCCGGCGGCTCGCCGGCGGTCAGGGTGTTCTCATTGAGCTGCAGGTGTTCGCGTTCGTCGCCGCCATGGACCATCGCTCCCAGGCGTCCGTTGCCCACCGGCAGGGCCTCCTCCCAACGCGAGGCAGGGGCGTCGTACCGCAAGGTGAGATCGGCGGCGAACGCGGGCGTGAGCACAAGCAGGGCGGCCGCGCCGAGGACGCGACGGAGCAGGGAGGGGCGCATGGGAAGGGGAGGTTGGCGGAGAGCATGCGGCCTCGGACGGCCGGGCGCCACGGGCAAAAAAACCGCCTTGCTTTCATCGTTCAGCGCGCCGGCCGGACTTGCGAACAACCGGCCAATAACTCGTCGCTTTTTCCGTTTGCCGCATCGGGGGGCGGCGTCTGTATCGGAGCCTCTTTTGCATGTATCTCAAGGCCCTCAAGCTCCACGGTTTTAAGTCCTTTGCCGATCCGACCACCCTCCGCTTCGAGCCCGGCGTCACTGCCGTCGTCGGCCCGAACGGTTGCGGCAAGTCGAACATCGCGGACGGCATCCGGTGGGTGCTGGGCGAACAGAGCGCCAAGGCCCTGCGCGGCGGCAAGATGCAGGACGTCATCTTCGAGGGCGCCGACACGCGCAAGCCCGCCCAGATGTGCGAGGTGTCCCTGCTCCTGACCGAATGCGAGAAGCAGCTCGGCAGCGAGTTTCATGAGATCGAGATCATGCGCCGCGTCCACCGCGACGGGCAGAGCGAGTACTTCTTCAACGGCCAGCCCTGCCGTCTGAAGGACATCCACAAGCTTTTCATGGACACCGGCATCGGCCGGACGTCGTACTCGATCATGGCGCAGGGCCAGATCGACCAGATCCTGTCCTCCAAGCCCGAGGAGCGCCGCGCCGTCTTCGAAGAGGCCGCCGGCATCACCAAGTACAAGGCGCAGCGGCGCGAAGCGTTGGGCAAGCTGGCGCTCACCGACCAGAACCTCGCCCGCGTCGCTGACGTCATTGCCGAGGTGGGCCGCCAGATCGGCAGCCTGCGCCGCCAGGCGTCGAAGGCGCTCCGTTACAAGCGGCTCAGCTTCCGCCTCCGCCACCTCAGCCTCGCCTACAGCGCGTTCCACCACGCGCAGCTCAGCGCGGTCATCGCCGAACTCGAGGGCAAGTTGTCGACCTTGCGGGTCGAGGCGGAACGCCGGCGCTCGCATCTCGAGGAACAGCAGGGCGCGCTCGAGTCGCGCAAGGCCGAGCGCTCCCGCCTCAATCAACGGGTGCAGGACGCGCAGCAGGCCGTGTTCGACCTGCGTTCGCAGAAGGAGCAGGCGGAGAACGCCGCCAACCTTGCCCAGATCAAGCGTTCCGGTCTGCAGGACCGCCTGGAGTCGTCCAAGGACAACCTGGGCGAACTCGAGATGCAGCTGCGCGAACTCGCGGCCCAGGTCGACACCGGTGCGCAGGACAAGGAGGAGCAGCTGACGTTGCTCGGCACTTCCGATTCCGTGTTTCAGAATCGCAACCGCGAGCTTGCCGTCGCCGAGGCGGAGCTGAGCAAGCTCGAGCAGGATCTGCAGCAGGCGAAGTTCCAGCTGCTCCAGATGGAGAGCTCGATCGCGCGCCTCCGCACCGATTGCACCGCCTACGAGGTCGACCAAAAGACGTCGGCCCAGCGCCACGATGCGCTCGTGAGCGATCTCGAGGCGATCCGGCAGCAGCAGGCGGCCGTCGCGCAGGTGGCCGCGGAGTTGTCCGTCCGCGTCGAAGAGGCGCAGGCGGACAAGAATCGCCTGCACCATGAGTCGGCCGCCGCGCAGCAGGCGATCACTGACCTGACGAAGGAATTTCGCGAGTCCCAGCGGCGCCTGCAGGACATCGATCGCGGGCTCGCCCAGCGTTCCGCCCGGCTCAAGTTGCTCCAGCAATTGCAGGAGAAATGGGAAGGCTTCGGCGAAGGCGCCAAGGCCCTGCTCCAAGGCCGGCTCGATGGTGCCCTCGCCGGCGCGGCGACGCACGCGGTCACGAAGGGTCTCGAGGTCCGCCCCGAGGCCGGCAAGGCTATCGAGGCCCTGCTTGGCTCTGCGGTGGAGGCGGTCGCCGTCGCCGATCTCGGCACGGCGCAACGCGTGCTCGCCCAGCTGGAATCCGAGCAGATCGGCTCGGCCGTTTTGCAGGTGGCGGAATTGGCGGCCGCCAGCGCTCCGTCCGGGGCCGAACTTCCGCCCGGGCTCGTGCCCGCCGTGCAGGGCTTGGTGGACATCGATCCGAGCCACCCGGCCTGCGCCCTGCTCGGTGCGTGCTACCTCGCGGACGACCTCCATGCCTTTCTCGAGTACTGGAAGGCGAACCCCGGTTTCGGTTTCCTCGCCGTGGCCACGCGCAAGGGCGACCTCGTCGACCGGCGCGGCCTGGTGTTCGGCGGTTACCACAAGAAGCCGGCCAATAGCATCGTCCAGCGCGAGATCGACCTGCGCGAAACGTCCCGGGCCCTTGCCGAGGATCAGCGGCAGCATGACGAGCAGAAGGCGGTCATCGAATCGATCAACGCCCGCCTCGCCGAGGCCGAGCAGACCTTGGAGCAGAAACGCGCCGAGGTGCTCGCTGCCTCGCAGGCGCTCGCATCGGTGCAGGCCGAGGAGCGCACCGCCCAGCGTTCGGTCGACGAGGTCGGCCAGCGCCTCCGCCGGATGGAGAATGAACTCACCTCGCTCGAGGCCGCGCGCAACGAGGCGCATGCGCGGTTCGAGCGCGCGCAGGCCGGCCTGTCGACGGCCGAGGGCCAGGCCGCGGCCCAGCGTGAGAAGATTCAGCACCTTGAGGTCCGCATCACCGAGGTGCGCACCGACCGCGACATGAAACGCGACACGCTCGCGCAGGCCCGCCTCGAGCTGGCCGAGCGCCGGCAGAAGGTCGAAGTGCTCGATCGCGGCATCGCCGACATGCAGCGGCGGCGCAACCAGCTCGCCGAGATCCTGGTGCAGCGCCAGCAGGAGATCGAGGTCTGGACCGAGCAGGTCTCGGAACTCGAGCAGGACGCCGCCCGGCAGCGTGCCCGCGGCGCCCAGATCGCCGAAACCCTCGTGGTGGCCCAGCAGCAGGTCGAACAGATCCGCGGTGAACTGGTTGAGATCGAACGCGAGATCGGGCAGGTCGAATCGACCCAGCACGGTCTGCGCACCGATGCCGAATCCGCCCAGGCCGAGCTGAGCCGATGCGAGATCAAGCTGGCGGAGAGCGCCTCGCGCGCCCAATTCCTGTCCGAGGACGTGACCCGCGAGTTCTCGACCGCCATCGCCACGCTGGATTGGAAGAATCTGCTCTGGCACGCCGACGACGAGCCGCCTGACATCAAGCCGCTCGACCTTGACGAGGATGAGGACGGCGAGACGCCGGCCAGTCCCGCGCCGGTGGCCGAGGCCGCTGCCCCGGACGTCAGCGCCGTGCCGGCCGACGGCACCACCGACGGTGCCCAGACCGCTGCCGCGGAAGCCACCCCGGCCCCGGCCCGCCGCCGCAAGGCCAAGACCAAGGTGAAGGGCGAGCCGACCGAGGCCGACCTCGCCGCGCTTGCGCAGACCGACTGGGCGCAGGTCAAGACGGAGGTCGACGCCCTCCGCCAACGGCTCAACGCGATGGGCGCCGTCAACCTCGTCGCCATCGAAGAGTACGCCGAGCTCAAGCAGCGTTACGACTTCCTCAAGACGCAGAGCGACGACCTGACCAACTCCAAGGCGGAGCTGATCAAGGCGATCGACGAGATCAACCAGACCTCGCAGCAGCAGTTCCAGGTCACCTTCGAGCAGATCAAGAAGAACTTCATCTACACGTTCCAGACCCTCTTCGGCGGCGGCGTGGCGAATCTCGAGCTCGTGGCGGCCGAGGACGTGCTCGAGAGCGGCATCGAGATCACCGCCCAGCCCCCGGGCACGAAGCTCAAGAGCATCACGCTGCTCTCGGGCGGACAAAAGACGCTCACCGCCGTCGCGCTGCTGTTCGCGCTCTACATGGTCAAGCCGTCGCCGTTCTGCTTGCTCGACGAACTCGATGCGCCGCTCGACGAGTCGAACATCGGCCGCTTCACCGACCTGCTCAAGAAGTTCGTCAACGAGTCCCAGTTCATCATCATCACGCACAACAAGCGCACGGTCTCGGCCGCGCAGGCGATCTACGGCGTGACGATGGAGGAACGCGGCGTGTCGAAGACCGTCTCGATGCGCTTCGACCACGAACGCGGCGAACCTGAGGCGCATCCGGAGAACATCGCCGAGGCGGTACGCGGCACGCGCATGGCCGACACGGTCGGTGCGCGTTGAGGCGGAGGAGCTTGCCCGGATCAGACCGGCGGATCAGCCTGCCGGGCGTGCTGCCGCGTCTTCCCCTGACCGCTCTGCTCGCCGTCCTGCTTGCCGCCCTGGCTTCTGCCCAGGCGCCGGTTCCGCAAGTCACGCTGCCCGACCTTAACTCCCTGCCGCGCCCGCCCGCCCGGGTGCCGATCTTCTTTCCGCCCGGACCGCCTCCGCCCGGCGGGGAGATCGACCCGGTCACGCCGTTGCTGGAGCCGAACTGGGATCCGCCGGCCGGCCTCGAACCGTACGTGGGCGAGGTGTTTTATCCCATCGTCGGCTCGCGCCTGGCGGAGCGCGACCTCTCGCGGCGCCAGCGGGCGCGGCTTGACGCCTACGTGGCCCGGCGCACGGACCTTGTGGCGGCGTTGCAGGCGTGGGTCGACCAACGGGCTCCGTTGCCGTCGGGCCACGACGAGGCCGTGCGTCAGCTCGAAGCGGAGGCGGAGTCCCTGCGGGTTGAGCTGATCAATGACAGCTACGCGTGGGGTGTCTATCGCGGCTGGCGCGTGGGACCGCCTCAGACCGAAAAGGATGAATCCGTCGTGCGGATACGCGAGTTTCAGGTCCTGCGGGCGACGGTGTTCTACTACACGCACGGGCTGTCCCTTGAACAGCGGTGGCTGCTGTGGGATCATGTTTTGCGACGGGGGGCGTCCGGCCCCGGCCAGGCCTTGGACGTTCCGGCGGTCCGCCCCGGCAGCCTGCTGCGGTTCCTCCCGGCGGGCGCGCAGCTCCGGCTGCCGCGGACCTTGCCGGACGGCCTGCGCGCCGAACTGGAGGCCTTCGTTGCGGCGAAGGACGTGCTCCAGCGCGATCTGGCGGATACCATTGTCCGATTGGACAGCGCCTCCCGCCGGGAGTATGTAGATGGATACAAGGCCTTGGTGGAGCGGCAGCGGTTGCCGGTCCTTGAGCTGGAGCGGCAGGCGGAGGCGATACGCGCTGCCCTCGCCGCGCTGCCCCCGGAGGAGCCGGTGGTGTTGCCTGAACCGCTGGCGAGTCAGGCGCGCGCTTACCAGGCGGACCGCGAGGCGCTGCAGGCCGGGCTCGCCGCACAGCTGCGCGAGGTGCGCACCCGCGTTTTGCGCTACCGGCCCGGTTCGGAGACGCTGATGTGGATCTCCAATTTCAAGTCGGGCGCGATGGTTCCGGTCACCAGCATCGGACCGTTCACGAGCCTGCAGGCGATGGTGGTGGAAACGCCGCCGCAGCGCGGTCGGGCGGAGCAGGCTTGGAAACACCTCAGCAAGGCCCGCGAGACCTACGAACAGGAAACCGCCGCCCGACGCGAGGAGGTGGCCGTGGCAGGCGAAAAACTCTTTATCGATGTCCTGGCCTACTTTTCGCCGGAGACACCGGCCGACCAGCCGATTCCGGCCACGCTGGCGAACAAGCTGCTCGCGGTGCTCGCGTTGAACGAGGCCGCCGGGCGGATGGACCGCTATGCATCGTATGTGGCGGCGACCGTCCGGCCCGGGCTCACGCCGGCGCAGCGGCGGTTGCTGTTCGGACAGGCGCTCCGAGACCTCGCCCTGCCGTTGCCGGCCGGGATCCGCCGGCCGATCAACGACATGAGCGCCCCCTGACCGGGTGTCGTGCCTCAGTTGCTCGGTGCCACGGTGCGCCGTGACTCGCGGGCGCGTTCGGCCGCGGAGGGAAAGGGTTCCGGTGTGGGCTCTCGGCGTCGCGCGAAGGTGCGCGCGACCGGCGGGAGCGCGGCCGACGGCAGCGGCAGTTCCAGGTCGACCAGCGCCGCGGCGAACAGCACCCGACGTTGCGCGGGTGACAGGCCCGGCTCGAGCACCGCGAGTTGGTAGGATCGGTAACGGGCGAGGCGTTCGATCTGCTCGACCGCGGCGAGGTAGGACTCGATCTGCCGGCGCGCTTCATGTTCGGCCCGCTGCTGGTCGGCGTTGCCCGGCTCCAGCCAGAGCACCGACTTCAGCAGGTCCTCGCGCTCTTCGTTGAGGCGGGCCTGGCGCTCGGCGTGACGGGCGTTGAACTCGGTCAGCCGGTTGCGCACGTAGGCCATCTGCGCCTCCTGGTCCGGTCCGTTGCTCAGGCTGATCTTGACCTCGTAGCGGCCGGAATCGGTTGGCGTCATCGCCACCCGCTCGATCTTGGCCACGGCCTGAAGGTGGGCCACCGTCTGCATGACGGCGTCGTTGATTTCCTTCTGCGCCTTCAGGTAGCGGTCGACCCGTTCGGCCACGGCGGGCGGAAGATTTGGCAGGGTGATCCGGGGCTCGCGGTAACCGGAGGCGGCGAGGGCGACGCGAATGCGCTCGGCGAGGAGCTCGACCTGGGCAAACCGGGGTTCCTGGGCGCGAGCGAGGTACTCGAGGCGGGCCGTGCGCATGAAGCCGAACAAGGCGTCGTCCTCCGCGTAGAGCACATCGCGCAGCTCCTGTTTCAACGCCGACTTCTCGCGTTCGTACTCGGCGACCAGGGCCGCGACCTCGGGGGTGGGTTGGGAGGGCAGGCGGAGCCGGGCGGTCTCCGGGGAAAAAGTGAGCAAGGGACTCAGGTCGGACGGGAGTTCCGCCTCGAAGATCGGGAGCTCGATCATGGACTCCATGTCGAGGAGGATTTCGCGTAGTAGGCGTCGTTGCGCGGGCGAGAGTCCGTTTTGATAGTACGACGCGGCGCGAAACACCTGGAACTGGGCGGCCATTGCCTCGGCCGGCGTGCCGAAAGGCGCCGACCCGAGCCGCCACTCGCGAAAGCCACTCCAATCGTCGCGGGTGCGGATCAGGTCGCGGCGCAGGGCGTCGCCCTCGCGCTCGTGGGCTTCGAGGCGCGCCGCCTGCCGGGCGGCCAGCGCGGCCCATTCGCGTTGCCGGGTCATGAGGTCCGCTTCGCCCAGCCGCCCGGCGAGGCCCAGCATTTCCTGGCACAACGCTTCCCGTTCGCGGTGATAGGCCTCCAGACGCGCCAACAGGCCGGCCGGCAGGCTGTCCTGCAGCAACCGCGTTCCGAGCGGGGCATAAAACGGCTCCCCGATGAACTCACGCAGCTCGTCCGGCGCCGAGAACCGGCCGGAGCTGACCGACTTGCCGGGCAGCGGCGCCCATAGCCGGGGCGGCAGGGGCGGAAAAAAGTACACCGTCCGGGTGGTGGTGTGCGGTGGGGGCGGAACGATCGCCGGTTCCGCCCGTTCCAGCGGGGGTGCCGGCGAAACCTCGGCCGCCGCGCCGTCGCCGCCGGGGGCCGGAGTAGGGGGCGCGTCCTCCGCCGCCAGCGTCGTGGCAGCGGCCGCCAGCGCCGCCCACAGGGCGCACGGACGGAGCAAGCGGCGGCGGGAAAGGCCTGGGCTGGACATGCCGGAAGAGGGACGTCGGTCAGGGGCGGTGAGTTTCAACTTACCCACCGTATCCATTTTGCAAGGCCTCAAGGGGATCCGTTCCGCGGGCCCGGAGCAGGCTTGGTGAGATTTTTGCTTCTGTCAGCCGGTGGAAACTGCAAACGTGACGCGTCCGACGATGCCTTCCTCCCCGAAACCCACGTCCAAAGCCGGTGCGGCCGGCCTGGTCACGGTACGAAGCATCGCCGAGGCCGCCGGGGTTTCGATTGGTTCGGTGTCGTCGGTCTTGAACAACCGCCACATCGAACGCCGCATATCGCCCGAGACGGTGGAGCGGGTGAAGGCGGCCGCCCTGCGCATGGGTTATCTGCCCAACATCGGCGCCCGGCGCCTGCGCAGCGGGGCAGGGGCCAAACGTACCCTCGTGCTCGCGTTGATCACCAGCTACGAGGCCCCGCTCTCCCTCGTGAACCATTTTGTGTCCGGCCTGCGCGAGGTGGCGCAGGAGACGAAGGGACCGCTGGCCGGCGTGTCGTACCTCCTGCTGATCGACATGTTTGCGGCCGGTCACCTGCGCGACCTGCCCGGACTCCAGGGCGGCGACCATTTCAACGCCGCCATCATCACGAACACGACGACGGAGGACGATGAGTTCCTCGCCCGGACCCACCTGCCTTACCCGGTCGTCCTCGTGAACCGCCGGATCCCGGGCTACGCCTGCGTCACCGAGAACACCGGCTGCGGTCAGCGGGCCGCCGAGATCCTCGTCCGATTGAAACGTCGCCGCCTCGCCGTGCTGCATGGCCGGCCGCTGACGCAGATCACCAAGACCCGCATGGAAAGTTTCATGGCGCGGGCGGCGGAGCTCACCGGGGTGCCGGCGACCGAGATCGAGGCCTCCGAACTTTCGGAAGGGGCGGCCGCGGACGCGATGCGCCGTTTTCTGCGTAACCGCCGCGACATCGACGGGCTCTACACCGTGACCGATGGCAAGGCGCTGGGCGCCTACCACGCGATCAAGGAGGCCGGCTTACGCGTGCCGGAGGACATCGCCGTCATCGGGGTGGGCGACTACGACATCTCGCAGTACTTCGATCCGCCGCTCTCCAGCGTGGGCGTACCCCACAGCGAGCTCGGCCGGGCCGCCGCACGGCTGCTGCTGAAGCGCCTGCGCGGCCCCGGCCTCGCGCCGGAGACGATCGAGCTCGACATCGAGCAGCACCTCCGGGCGTCTGCCCGCGCGGCGAAGTGACGCGCCTTGGCGCGTCAGTCGCCGGTCAAAGGTCGAAGGTCTGAAAGTCGAAAGTCGTCACCGGCCCGCTGGAGCGGGCCGTTTAGGGTGGGCGGGTGCGTCCCTGCACCCGCTGCGAAGACGGACCCCAACACGCACGCCATCCGGCCTGCGATCGCGTACTCGAACCACGCGCGGAGGGACCCGCGCGTCCACCTACCTCAGCTCTTTCTCTCCCGTGATCAGTTCTGCACGCAGCGGAAGCCCGTGTGGTTGGCGCCGCTGGAGATCTCGCCCCGGCCCCGCGTGCCGATCCGGTAGCGGGTGCAGTACTGGTCGGTGCAAAGGAAGGAGCCGCCGCGCTGCACGCGTTTCACCGTCCCGGGCTCGGACGGATCGAAGCTCGTGGCCGGACCGCGGGGGTTGACCGCGACTTCGCCCGGCGGCGTCTCGCGGTAGGCATCCGGACGGTACCAGTCGCTGCACCATTCCCAGACATTGCCGGCCATGTCGTAGAGACCGTAACCATTGGCCGGATACGAGGAAACGGGCGCGGAGCCCGCGAACCCGTCCTCGGCACGGTTGCGATACGGGAACTCGCCCTGGAAGATGTTGGCCACCCAGCGTCCGCCGGGCTGGAGCTCGGCGCCCCACGCGTAGGCCTCGCCGCTGAGTCCGCCGCGCGCGGCGAATTCCCACTCGGCTTCCGTCGGCAGACGTTTGCCTGCCCAGCGCGCGTAGGCCTGGGCGTCCTCAAACGCGATGTGGACCACGGGGTGCTGCTCCCGGCCCTCGATCGAGCTGCCGGGCCCTTCGGGGTGACGCCAGGAGGCGCCCGGTTGAAACCGCCACCACTGCACAAAATCGTTCAAGGCCACGGAGGCCGCCGGCGGGGTGAACACGATCGAGCCCGGCACGAGCAACTCGGGCGGCGCGCCGGGGAAGTCCTCGGGGCGGGGTTTGCGTTCCGCCACCGTGACATAGCCGGTCGCCGCGACGAACCGCGCATAGTCGGCGTTCGTCACCTCGGTGGCATCCATCCAGAAACCGTCGACCCGGACCCGCCGGATCGGGCGCGCATCCTCCATCGGCTCGTTGCCGCCGCAGAACTCACCCCGCGGATCGGCCGAGCCCATCGAAAACTCCCCGCCGGGAATCCAGACCATGCCGGCCGGCGCGGGCCCGGGCGGCGTGCGCGAATTCTCGACGGTCGGAGCGAAGAGCGCCGCGGCCGAGGCGGCCGGCGGCTGGGCAGCCGGAGTTTCCGGGGTCTTGCGGCAGGCCGTCAGGGAGACGAGCAACGAGGCAGTCAGGACCGGCAGCAGGCGGGAGGGCAGGAGGGGCGGCACGAGCGCACCGTACGCGGTTCCGTTCCGGGCGAAAGAAGTTTTTGCGCCTGGCCATCGGGCAGTCCGGGCGGATTTCAGCAAAATGCTAAAACGTTTTTAGTTGACGGATTCGCGGCGCGTGGTTTTTCAACAAAACGTTTTAGCAAACCCACCCCTGGCCTGATCCGTTTCCCCACACGGTCTGGCCCCGACCCGAATCCACCATGACCTCGTCGACCCCTTTGCGCCTGCCGGCGTTTGCCAGAGGGCTGCTGCTTGCAGCCTGTCTGTTCCTCAGTTTCGCGCGTTCCGTCCACGCCCAGGACACCACGGGCGTGATCACGGGCACCGTCGCCAACGCCGCCACCGGGCTGTTCCTCAAGGACGCCCTCGTCGAGTTGCCCGAGTTGGGCCGCCAGACGCTGACCGACCAGGTCGGTGCCTTCCGCCTCATCGATGTTCCGGCCGGCACGCACACGTTGGTCGTGACCTATCTCGGCCTCGACCCGATCCGTGAATCCATTGCGATCACGGCCGGCGGCCGCGTCAGCCGCAGTTTCGAGATGGGCACCGCCGTCTACGAACTCGCCCAGTTCACCGTCACGGGCGAACGCGAGGGCAATGCGGCGTCGATCACGCGCCAGCGTAACGCGCCGAACGTCAAGAACGTCGTTGCACTCGATGCCTTCGGCAACCTGCCCAACGATTCCGCCGGCGAGCTGCTCATCCGGCTGCCGGGCATCGCCGGCAACCTTGACGACGAAGGCAACGTGACCGGCGTCTCCATCCGCGGCGCCGCGCCTGGCCTCAACACCGTCAGCGTCGACGGCAACATGCAGGCGAGCGCCGGCGGCTTCGGCCGCGACTTCCGCACGCACAATATTTCGGGCGCGCTCTTCGACGAGATCGAGGTTTCCAAGGCGCCCACTCCCGACATGGCCGCGGACTCCCTCGGCGGAGCAGTGAACCTCAAGACCCGCTCCCCGCTCAACATGAAGGAGAAGCGTCGCATCACCTACCGCGCCGCCGCGCGCTGGGCGCCGCCCTTCTTCGATCACACCGAGCTGCGGCGCGATCATCCGATCCATCCGCTGCTCAGCCTGGGGTATCAGGAGGTCTTCGGCGTCGCCGGGGGCGAGCGCAACCTGGGCGTTTCCCTGAACCTCTTCTACAGCGAAAACGTCAACAGCGTCGACCAGACCCTGCTCGACTATCAGAACACCCTCGACCGGCCCGCCTACCTGTGGGACTTCCGCCGCCAGAACGGTTACAACAACCGCACGCAGAAGAGTGCGACGTTGAAGTTCGACTACAAGGTGTCCGAAACCACCCGCGTCTTCCTCAACACGATCTACAACGATGCGCCGGAGAAGTTCAACCGCCTCTACACCATGCGCGCCTTCTCCTCGCAGTCCGTCGCCGCCATCGGCCCGGACGGCCAGCCGACCGGCACCAACCCGATTCTGCCGGGCTGGACGGAGGACCGCACCGAGGTGCGGCCCGTCAACGGCGCCGTGGTCGAACTCAACTCCACGCTCTACAGCTTCCTCGACCGCCAGCGCCAGGTGCACGCCGGCGTGGTGCATGAGTTCGACCGCCTGAAGCTCGATTACGATCTCAACTACAGCCACTCCAAGCCCAAGCTTGAGAGCAGCTATCGCAACGGCGGCGCCGGCGGCGGCATCTTCACCATGCAGGCCCGCAGCGTGGGCTGGGTGGTCGACAAGGCCGGGGACCCGGAGAAGCCGACCTTCACCCAGACCTCCGGCACCAACATCTACGACGTGGCCAACTACGGCAGTGCCACGCTCACCAACCGCAACAACGAGCGGTTCACCGAAATCTTCAATGCCAGTGCCAACGCCCAGTATGCGCTCCCGACCGCCTTTGCCTCGTCGCTGAAGGCCGGCATGCGCCTGCGTGACGTCGAGATCTCCGAGAAGGCGGGCGAGCGCCGCTGGACCTACGCCGGCACCGCGTCGCTGGCGCCGTTCGTTGACGAGAACCTCCGCCTCACGTTCTCCGAGGATGTCGGTGGCGTGCTTCCGTTCGTCGAGACCGTGCGGATCGGCGAGGACATCCGCAGCAATCCGCAGAACTGGCGTGAGGACCTCTACTACGCGACCGAGCGCACCTATGTCGGCACGCGCAGCCTGAAGGAGGAGATCAGCGCCGCCTACGTCCAGGCCCAGGCCCGTTTGGGCAAGGCCAACCTGCTCGCCGGCGTGCGGGTCGAACGCACCGAGAACGAGGGCCGGGGCTACGTCGCCGCCCGCGTGCGCACCACCACGGCCGAGCGCAATGCCGACCCGGTCGGCTCTGCGATCAAGGATTATCAGGACGGACTGACCGTCATCGAGGGCAGCTACACCGACTGGTTCCCGGGCATCCACCTCGTCTACAAGTTCACCGACGCCATCCAGGCCCGCGCCAGCTGGTCGAACAGCATCGGCCGCCCCGCGGGCACGAACTACATTCCCTCCCGCACCTTCAACGACACCCAGCAGACGGTGACGATCAGCAATCCGTCGTTGAAACCCCAATACGCGGAGAACTTCGACCTGTCGCTCGAGTACTACTTCGAGCCGGTCGGCCAGCTCTCCGTCGGTTGGTTCCGCAAGGACCTCGAGGACTTCATTGTCTCCACCACGGCCGGCATCGTCGGCACGGGTCCGGACAACGGTTTCAACGGCGAGTTCGCCGGCTATGAGATCCGCACCAACGGCAACGGTGGCACGGCCCGGATCGAGGGCTGGGAGCTGAATTACCAGCAGCAGTTCACCTTCCTGCCCGGCATCTGGAGCGGCCTGGGTTTCGGCGCGAACTACACCAAGCTCGAAACCGAGGGCGACTACGGCGAAACGGGCCCGCGTTCCACCGCCGAGGTGCAGCGCTTCGTGCCGGAGACGGCCAACGCCCGCCTGACCTACACCTACGGCAAGTTCGGCATGAATCTGCTCTACAACTACGTTGGGCCCGCGCTGTGGGACTATAACGCCGCCGCCGCCCGCCTGCGCTACCGGGACAGCCGCGCGACGGTCAATCTGGGCTTCTCCTACCGTTACGCCCGCACGATGAGCTTCTTCGTGGATTTCACGAACCTGTTTGACGAGCCTCAGAACTACTACCGTGGTTACGAGGACCGGCTCGAGCGCGCCACCTACAACGGCACGGCGGTGTCGTTCGGCGTGAGCGGCACCTTCTAACCCCCGACGCCTGCCCCCATGAGATCGTCCCGTCTGCTCGCCCTCTGCGGCGCCCTGCTGTCCGCCGCCCTCCCGGCCCAGGACACGCTGCCCCGCCTCAGCCACAACGACCCCGGCCTGCTCGTCGACCTCGGGGTCGGCCTGTGGGCGTGGCCGCTGCCGATGGATCATGACGGCGACGGCTTGCTCGATCTCGTGGTGGCCTGCACCGACGTGCCGTACAATGGCACGTACGTGTTCCGCAACTCAGGCCAGGTCGATCCGTCGACCGGCCTCCCGGTCTATCATCCGGCAAAGCGCCTCGGGCCCGCAGCTCGCAATCCGCAGATCTCCTACGTCGAGGGCCGGCCGGTGGTCACGAGTCCGAACACCGTGTACCCCGACTTCGCGACCAAGGCGTTTGCCGACGGCGTCAAGCTGCCCGCGCCCGAGACCGTGCATGTCGCTCCGGGCAACATCCGGGCGAACCAATGGCGGTTCGTCGATCACGACGCCGACGGACGGCTCGACCTCGTCGTCGGCATTGGCTGGTGGGGCGATTACGGCTGGGACAACGCCTACGACCGCACCGGTCGCTGGCGGAACGGTCCGTTGCATGGCTACGTCTACCTGCTGCGCAACACCGGCACGACCGAGGCGCCGGTTTACGCCGAGCCGGTCAAGCTCGAGGCGGGCGGCGCCGTGATCGACACGTTCGGCATGCCATCGCCGAGTTTCGCCGACTTCGACGGCGACGGTGACCTCGACCTGCTCTGCGGCGAGTTCCTCGACGGCTTCACTTACTTTGAAAACACCGGCACGCGGTCCCGGCCGGTCTACGCCGCGGGACGACGCCTGACCAACGCAGGCCGTCCGCTGGCGATGGACCTGTGCATGATCACGCCGGTCGCGCTCGACTTCGATGGCGACGGGCACACCGACCTGGTGGTCGGCGACGAGGATGGCCGCGTGGCCGTGCTGTCCCACACCGGCAAGGTGGTGGACGGACTGCCGCAGTTCCGCGAACCGCGTTACCTGCGCCAGTTTGCCGACGCGGTGAAGTTCGGCGCCCTCGCATCGCCGGTGAGCGTCGACTGGGACGGCGACGGTCTCGACGACATCGTCACCGGCAACACCGCCGGCTACATCGGTTTCATCAAGAACATGGGCGGCAATCCTCCGCGTTGGGCGGCACCGGTCTACCTCACCGCCGGCGGCGAGACGATCCGCATCATCGCCGGTCCGAACGGCTCCATCCAGGGGCCGGCCGAGGCCAAGTGGGGTTACTCCAATATCAGCGTGGGCGATTGGGACGGTGACGGGCTGCCGGACATCCTCGATCTCGGCATCTGGGGGCACGTCACGCTCTACCGCAACGTCGGTACGCGCACCGCACCGAAGCTGGCCAAGGGCGAGGTGCTGCAGGTCGCCTGGAACGGACCTGCGCCGAAGCCGGCTTGGAACTGGTGGGACCCGAAGGGCAATGAACTGGTCACCCAATGGCGTTCGACGCCCAGCATGGTCGACCTCAATGCCGACGGCCTGATGGACCTCGTCACGCTGGACACCGAGGGCTACCTCGCGTTCTACGAACGCCGGCGCAAGGCCGACGGCTCCCTCGAGCTGCTACCGCCGCAACGGGCGTTCTGGGGCGAGGGCGTCTCCGAGTACAACAGCGCCGGCCAACCGGCCGGAGTGGGCAAGGACAAGTCTGGCGTCCTGCGCATGAACGCGGGCGTGGCCGGCCGTTCCGGGCGGCGTACGTTCTGCTTCGTGGACTGGGACGGCGACGGCGTCCTCGACCTGATGGCGAACAGCAATCCCAACACGAACTTCCTCCGCGGACGCGGTCGCAACGCCGAAGGGCGGTGGGTGTTTGAATACGTGGGCCCCGTCTCTTCCCACCGTCTCGCGGGTCACTCGACCACGCCTACGCCGGTGGACTGGGACAAGAATGGTGTACCGGACCTGCTCATCGGGGCGGAGGACGGTTTCTTCTACCTGCATCGCAATCCGCGCTCGCCCTGATTTTTCGCCCACCCACCGCGATGGGTTCGTTTTCCATGCCTCTTCCTTATCGTCCTCACGGCATTTATTCCGCCCAATGGATTCCGACCGACGCGCACGGGCGCATCGATCGCTCCGCGCTCGCCACGCTCATCGGGTTCGAACGGCGTCACGGCATTCACGGGCTGCTCGCCTTGGGCAGCACGGGAGAATTCCCGCAGTTCAGCCTCGAGGAGCGCCGTCAGGTGCTCGCCACCGTGGTTGAGCTGGCGGGAGACCTGCCGGTGATGGCCAACATCACCGACATCCGGCCGCGGGCCGCAGTGGAGCTTGGCCGCTATGCCCGGTCGTTGGGCGTGAAAGCCGTCGGGCTGATGCCGCCGATGTTCTATCCGGTGTCCCAAGCCGACCAACTCGCTTACTTCCTCCACGTCGCCGAGGCGGTCGACCTGCCCGTGATGCTCTACAATTTTCCGGAGCTCACCGGCAAACGGATCGACCTCGACACGATTGCGGCGTTTGCCGATCGCGCGCCGATGTGTGCGATCAAGCAGAGTGGGGGAGAGTTCGCCTATCACCGCGAGCTCATCGCCCTCGGCCGGGAGAAGGGCTTCGTCGTCATGTCCGGTTCCGACCTGCGACTGCCCGAGGTGTTCGCGCTCGGCGCGGCCGGGGCGATCGGGGGACTGGTCAACATCGTGCCGGAGCTCATGGTCGGCATCTACCGCGCGGCCGTGGAGCAGGCGCCGGGAGACGTTGCTGCCCTCGCGGCGCAAATGGTGTCCGTCGGCCGCATCGTCGACCAGCTCACCTTCCCGCTGAATGTCGCCGCGGGCATCGAGGCGCGCGGCCTGCCGGCCGGCTGCCCGAAAATGATCGTTTCGGAACAATCGAAGGCCTTGTATGCCAAGATCGTTTCCGAAATGAGCGCGCTGTTGAACACCCTGCAACTGGCTCCGGCTGACCCCGCCCATGTCTGAGCCGGCGGCGAACGTCCTCGTCCGGACCCTGTCCGGCATCGATCTGGCCGTGCTGCTGGTCTACCTCGTCGGTGTCACCGGTCTCGGCACGTGGTTCTACTGGCGCAATCGCGACAGTGAGAAATACATGTCGGCGGGACGTTCCCTGCCGGGGTGGGCCGTCGGACTTTCGATCTTCGGTTCCTACGTCAGCAGCATCAGTTTCCTCGCCAATCCGGGAAAGTCGTTTGCCGGGGACTGGAACGCCTTCGTCTTCGCGCTGACCCTGCCCATCGCTGCGTTCGTGGCCGTGCGCTGGTTCGTGCCGTTCTACCGGCGCACCGGCGAGATCTCCGCCTACCAGCATCTTGAGAATCGCTTCGGCGCGTGGGCGCGCACGTATGCGGTGGTTTGCTACATGCTCACGCAGATTGCCCGGCTCGGCACCATCCTGTACCTGCTGGGTCTCGCGCTCGTGCCGCTGACCGGACTCGACATCCGCACGATCATCGTGGTCGTGGGTCTTGTCGTGATCGTCTATCCGCTGCTCGGCGGCACTGAGGCCGTGATCTGGACCGGCGTCGTGCAGGCCGTCGTGCTCGTCGGCGGCGCCCTGGCCTGTGTGGTGACCTTGCTCCTGGGCATGCCCGAAGGTCCGGGCCAGATCTTCACGATCGCGCTGGAGCAGGATAAGTTCAGCCTCGGCAGCCTCGCCTTCGACTGGGGCTCCTCCACGTTCTGGGTCGTGCTGATCTACGGGTTGGTGATCAACCTGCAGAACTTCGGCATCGATCAGAGCTACGTGCAGCGGTACATCACCGCCAAATCTGACCGCGCCGCCGCGCGCAGCGTGTGGATTGGCGCCTTGCTCTACCTGCCTATTGGAGCGGCGTTCTTCTTCATCGGCACGGCCCTCTACGCGTTTTACCAGGCGCAGCCCGAGTTGCTGCCGGCTTCCCTCAACGCCGCGCAGAAACCTGACGCAGTGTTTCCGTACTACATCAGCCGCGAACTGCCTGCCGGCTTAGCGGGCCTGGTCGTGGCGGGCCTGTGCGCGGCCGCGATGGATTCCAACCTGAACTGCATGTCGACGCTCTACCTGCGCGACCTGCACCAACGCTACTTGAACCCGGGCATCTCGGAGCGTGGCTCCATGCGTGTCCTTCACGTCTCCACCGCTGTCTTCGGTCTGATCAGCATCGTCGCCGCGCTCGCGATGATCAGCATCAAGAGCGCCCTCGACGTCTGGTGGGAGCTGGCCGGCATTCTCGGAGGCGGCATGCTGGGGCTGTTCCTGCTCGGTCTGCTCGCCCGCACGGCCACGAGCCGCGCCGCCATCCTCGGCGTGCTTGCCGGCTTGCTGGTGATCGTCTGGATGACCTTCTCGCCCCGGGTCGACGGCTTCCCCGACGCCCTGCGCAACCCGTTCCACGGACTGCTGGTCATTGTTTTTGGTACTGCTGCGATCCTGATCGCCGGCCTCGCCGCCACCACCTTCCTCAAGCCCGCCTCGCCGGACCGGCGTTGATCCGCCCGTCTCCGGCTCCGAGTCTTTCTTCCGCATGTTCCGCCCGTTGTCACCCTGGGGTGCCGCCGCGTGCGGCCTGCTGACCTGCCTTCTCCCCGTCATGCCCGCCGCCGAGCGCCAGATCACGCACGCCCCGCAGGGGCACATGTTGACCAACGTCCAGGTCTGGATGGCTGATGGCGCTTGGATCGTGTACGACACGCGCCGGCGCGATGACCGGTTCGACGCAACCACGATCGAGCGGGTCCAGGTGGACACCGGCGACCGCGAGGTGCTTTACCGCGCCGATCAGGGCGCGAACGTCGGCGTGGTGACGGCGCATCCGCAGCTGCCGCGGGTCTTTTTCATCCATGGTCCGACCTGGCCCACGCCCGAGTGGTCCTACGGGATGTCCCGCCGCCGGGGGGTGTGGGTCGATGCCGCCGCGCCCGGCGGTGCCGTTGCCCTCGATGCGATGACCTATGGCACGCGGTTTACGCCCGGCGCGCTGCGTGGCGGTTCGCATGTGCACGTCTGCCATCCGCGGGGCGACGCCGTCAGTTTCACCTACGATGACGAGGTGCTGCTGCGGCGCGGGACCACGCCGTCGGCCGACGCCGATCTCAATCAACGCAACCTTGGCGTGGCCGTGCCCGCTGGACCAGTCCGCGTGCCGGCCGACCATCCGCGCAACCATGACGGCGCGTGGTTCTCGGTCCTCGTCACCCGCACGACCCATGCCCCCGCGCCCGGTTCGGACGAGATATCGCGGGCCTGCGAGGAGGGATGGATCGGTCAGGACGGCTACCTCCGGCCCGACGGATCGCGCCAACGTCTCGCCCTGGCGTTCCAAGGGACGGTCACGGCTCGGGATGGTTCCACGCACGCAGAGGTCTTTGTTGTCGATCTGCCGTCCGACTTGACCGTAGCGGGCGAAGGTCCGTTGGAGGGGACGGCGACGCGCCGGCCCGCTCCGCCGCAGGGCACCGTGCAACGACGACTCACGTTCACCGACGGCCGCCGTTTCCCGGGCCTCGCCACCGTGCCGCGCCACTGGCTGCGGTCGTCGCCCGACGGGGCGGCGATTGCGTTCTTGATGAAGGATGAGGCCGGAGTGGTGCAGCTGTGGACCGTTTCACCCGGCGGCGGTCCGCTCCGACAGGTCACGCGCAACGCCGAGGACATCGGTTCGGCGTTCACCTGGAGCCCCGATGGCGCGCTCATCGCTCACGTGATGGGCGGACGGGTGTGTGTGACCCGCGTGGCAACGGGAGAAACCTTACCCCTGACCGCGCCCGCCGCCGCGGCCGAGGACGCGCCGCGACCGTTCGCCTGCGTGTTCTCCCCCGATGGCCGGCACGTGGCCTACACCCGCAGTGTACCGCACGCGGACGGCACGCGCTATGACCAGATCTTTGTCCTGACTCTGCCTTCGTCGCTCCAACCCCCGCGTCCTCACCCATGAAAACCCTCCTCCGTGCCGCGGCCGTCCTCGCCGCCGTAGCCGCTCTCCGTCTCACTGCCGCCCACCCGGCGGTGGTTTCGCACACCTTCATCTATGAGCAGGCGCCGTATCCGTCGTGCCACGCGTCGACGGTGGTGGAGACCGCGAATGGCCGCTTGCTCGCGGCGTGGTTCGGCGGCACCCACGAGAAACACCCCGACGTCGGCATCTGGGTCTCGGAGCGGGTAAACGGTGTCTGGTCCCCGGGGGTCGAAGTCGCGAACGGCGTGCAGGCGGACGGCACGCGTCATCCGACCTGGAATCCCGTGCTGTTCCAGCCGCGGGGCGGTCCGCTCCAGCTCTTCTACAAGGTCGGCCCGTCTCCGCAGACCTGGTGGGGCATGGTCATGACCTCGACCGATGACGGCCGGACGTGGAGCAAACCGGAGCGGCTCGCCGCCAACATGCTCGGCCCGATCAAGAACAAGCCGGTGCAACTGGCCGACGGGGTCATCCTTTCGCCCACCAGCGTGGAAAGCCCGACCAGGCCGAGCCGGTGGCAGGTGTACTTTGAACGCAGCGTCAACGGGGGCACGTCCTGGACGGCCACGCCGTACCTCAACGACGGCATCGACGTCGGCGCGATTCAACCGAGCATCCTTCTGCTCGGCGGCGAAAAGTTGCTCGCGCTCGGACGCACCCGTCAGGGCCGGCTCTTCGAGGTGCGCTCCTCGGACGGAGGCACGACGTGGGGCGGATTCAAGCTCACCACGCTGCTCAACCCGAACTCGGGCACCGACGCCGTCACGCTCAAGGACGGCCGCCACGTGCTCGTCTACAACCCGGTCGAGAAGGGCCGCACGCCCCTCGTCGTCGCCGTATCCGCTGACGGCGAGTCCTGGAAGGATGTGGTCACGCTCGAGGACCAGCCGGGCGAATATTCCTATCCGGCCGTGATACAGACCGCCGACGGCCGCATTCACGTGACCTACACGTGGAAACGCGAACGCATCCGCCACGCCGTCATCGACCCGGC
>CAYZBG010000038.1:19100-48137 GCA_964476565.1 uncultured Opitutus sp. | reverse complement strand
CGCCTGCATCTTGGTCTGGCTCAAACTTTGAGCCTCATTTTGAAGACAGCGCCTAGGCCTCCGGTAGATTCAAGACGGCCCGGGCGCCCCCCTGGGGCCGGTTGCTCACCGAGACCTCGCCGCCGTGCAGGTGGGCGATCTCCCGCACGAAGCTCAACCCCAGGCCCGTGCTTTTCCGGCCGGTTTCGGGTCGCGGCAGCGAATAAAAGCGCTCGAAGATCCGCGTCCGGGCGAACTCAGGCACGCCCGGCCCCTCATCGTCGATCTCGATCACGACCCGTCCGCCCTGGCGTTGTACGCGCACCACCACTGCCGCGCCGCCGGGCGAGAACTCGATCGCGTTCTGCATCAGGTTGCTCAACGCCTGCCCGAGCAGGAACCGCTCACCACTCACCCAGGCGGGGCCGCCCTCGATCCGCACCGTGATCCGACGGGCCAGGGCGGACGGGGCGAGGGAGGCGACCGTCTCCTCGACCAGCGCCGGCAGGTCCACGCGTCCGACCTCCCGCAGCGTCCGGCGCGCCTCGAGGGCGGACAGCTGCAACATGCGGTCGACGATCATCTGCAGGCGCCCCGCCTCGTTGCGCAGATGGGCGAGGAACCGTGCCCGTTCCTCCTCCGGCATGCCCTCCTCGAGCAGCTCCGCCGCGCCCCGGATGGCCGACAAGGGGGCCTTGAGCTCATGGGTCAGCGCCTGGGTGTACTCCTCCACGTACGCCTTGCCCTCGAGGGCGGTGCGCATCTCCTCGAAGGCGCGCGTCAGCGCCGTCACCTCCGCGGCGCGCGAAGGCGGGGGCGCCGTCTTGCGGCCCTCCCGGACTGAATCGACGTAGGCGGTCAGCCGCTCCAGTGAGTGCGTCAGCCGCTGTGAAATCCACCAGCCGATCACAAGCATGACGACGGCAATGACCAAGCCGCCGGCCGCCAGCCGAGCCCGCGCCCACCAGATCGGCGCGACAGCCACGCTGAGCGGCCGCGCCACGCCGACATAGCCCACCACCGTGCCGTCGCGCAGGACAGGCGCGATCACCCGCAGCTCATCGTCCACCACGGTGACATCACGGGGTGCCTTGTTGTAGTCGGAAACGAAATACTCACCGAACTCGGGCCGGAGGGCGTAACTCTGGCCGACCTCACGGCCGCCATCGGAGTCGAAGGTGACCACACCCTGTGCATCCGTGACGTAGACGCGCAGGGCTCCGGACGCCGCCTGGAACCGCTCCAGGCGCGCCCGCCACGCCGCCCCGGGGTCGTGGCCATTGGTCGCCTCCTCCCCTACCAGCCCGGCCAGCAACGACGCAGTGTCCTGGAGCGCGTGCCGCATCGACTGGAAGTAACGCGGGCGCACCTCCCAGAGCATGAACGCCATCAGCACGAGGAAGCCGGCCGCCGAGGCGAGCACGTAGCTGCCGAAGATCGCCGTGCGGATTTTCATGGCCCGGGCCGCAGCGAGTAACCCATCCCGCGGTGGGTGCGGATCGGATCAAAGGCCTCGTCGCCGGCCGCGGCGCGCACCTTGGCCCGCAGCGTCTTGATATGCGCATCGACCGTCCGGTCGAGGCTGGCGCCGGGGTCCTCCCAGACCAAGGTCATGAGCTCGTCGCGCGAGTAGACCCGGCCCGGACGGGCCAGCAGGACGCGCAGCAGCCGGAACTCGTACCGGGTGAGGGCAAGGGCGGCGCCGCGGACCCGGACTTCGCAACGTTCCTCGTCGAGCTCGATCCCGTCCGGCGTCGACGACGCGGCCGGGGCCGCCCCGGCCGGACGGCCCGCCGCGGCCCGGCGCAGGATGGCCTTCACCCGGGCGGTCACCTCGCGCGGACTGAAGGGCTTGGTCACATAGTCGTCGGCACCGAGCTCGAGACCGACAATCCGGTCGATCTCCGCGTTGCGCGCCGTGAGGAAGAGCACGGGCACCGCGCCGCCCTGATGCAACCGGCGGCAGACCTCAAAGCCGGGCAGGTCGGGCAGGCCGACGTCGAGGATCACCAGATCGGCCGGTTCGCGGCGGTGGGCGTCCAGGCCGGCCGTGCCCGTGCCGCACCATTCCGGACGAAACCCCTCGGTGCGCAGCGCATAGACGAGCGTGTCGGCAATGGCCGGCTCGTCCTCGACGATGACGATGCGCCGGCCCGCGTCCATGGCCCGTTCAGCGCGCCGCCTCGCTCAACCGGGCGACGACGGCCGGGAGGAGGACGTGTTCGGCGGCGTGCACCTTCGCCGCGAGGGACTCCAGCGTATCGGATGCCTCGATACGCACGGCCGCCTGATCGATGATCGGGCCGCCGTCCACCTCGGGTGTGACGTAATGGACGGTGCAGCCGGTGATCTTCACCCCGCGGCGCCAGGCCTGGCCGATCCCGTCGAGCCCGGGAAAACTGGGCAGCAGGCTCGGGTGCAGGTTGATGATCCGGCCGGCAAAGGCGCCGAGGAAGCGCGGCTTGAGCACGCGCATGAAACCGGCGAGGACGATGAGGTCGGGCCGGCACGCGGTGATGGCCGCGATGTAGTGCTCCTCGCCCGCGCCATCGAGCTTGGTCTTGTAAGGGGCGGCGTCGAGGAACGAGGCCGGCACGCCGAAGCGCGGACCGAGGGCCAGCATGCCGGCCTCCGGCTGGTCGGAGTACAGCTGCACGACCGTGGCCCGGCCGAGCCGGCCGGCGCGCTCCGCTTCGAGCAGGGCGGCGGCGTTGCTGCCGCGTCCGGAGCCTAGAATGACGACACGCATGGGTTCAGATTTCCCCGGCGGCCCGGATCCTGGCAATCAGGTTCGTCGTGCTGAAGCCGGCGAGGAACGGTAGGAAGGTGATACGGGCGCCGCAGGCCTCGAGCGCGGCGCGTTCGCCCGGGTCGAGTTTCTCCAAGGTGTAGTCGCCCGCCTTGCAATAGACGTCGGGGCGCAGCGCCCGGATCTCGGCCGTGAGCCGGGGCTCGCGGAAAATCACCACAGCATGGACGAACTCGCAGGCGGCGAGCGCGTAGGCGCGTTCGAGTTCGCTCTGCACCGGGCGCAGCGGCCCCTTCAGCGCGCGCACGCTCGCATCGGCATTGATCGCAACGAAGAGCGCATCGCCCTCGGCGGCCGCGGCCCGCAGCGAATAGAGGTGGCCGGTGTGGAGGAGGTCGAAGACTCCGTTGGTGAGCACCACCCGGCGCCCCTCGGCGCGCAAGGCCTCCCGGGCGGCCACGGCCGCTTCGAGCGTGAACAACTTGGGATTGGGCAGCTCGAGCGGCACGCGGACGGGATCAGAAGAATTTTTTCGCCTTTTCGAAGAAGCTCTTGGCCACCGGCTCGTCGGCGTCGCCGCTCACGCGGGCGAACTCCTCGAGGATCCGGCGTTGTTCGCTAGTGAGCGAACTGGGCACCTCGACATGCACGCGCACCAGCTGGTCGCCCTGGGCGCCGCCGCGCAGGGACGGCATGCCCTTGCCGCGCAGGCGGAAGGTCGTGCCGCTCTGCGTGCCGACGGGAATCTTGAGCGACGCCTTGCCGAAGAGCGTGGGCACCTCAATCGTGCCGCCCAGCGTCGCCAGGGTGAACTTGATTGGAATCTCGCAGAAGAGGTCCTGGCCCTGCCGCTCGAAGATCTCGTGATCCTTGACCGAGAGCACGATGTAGAGGTCACCGGTCGCACCGCCGGCCGAGCCCGCCTCGCCATTGCCGGCCGACCGCAGCCGGGAGCCCGTGTCGACACCGGCGGGGATGCGCACGTTGAGCTTGGTCGTCTTGGGCACGCGGCCCTCGCCCCGGCACGCTGAGCACGCCTTTTCGATGCGCGTACCGGAGCCGCCGCAGGTCGGGCAGGTCTGGGTGAAGGTGATGATGCCGCCAGACCGGCGGATTTGTCCGGCCCCGCGGCAGGTCGGGCAGGTGGAGCGCTTCGAACCGGGCTCGGCGCCCGAGCCTTCGCAACGTTCGCAGGTCATCGCCTTGCGGAACGAAATCTCCTTCTCCGTTCCGCGCGCCGCCTCTTCGAGGGTGATCTCGAGGTCGTACCGCAGGTCTGCACCGTCGCGACCGCCGTCCCGCCCTCCGCCGCCCCCGCCGAACATCTCGTCGAAGATGCCTCCGCCGCCCCCGCCGCCTCCGGCCCCGCCAAAGACTTCGCGGAAAATGTCGAACGGATCATGGAAGCCGCCGCCGGCCCCGCCCGGACCGCGCCGGCCGGCCCCCGCACCCGGGCCCTCGAAGGCGGCATGGCCGTAGCGATCGTACGCGGCGCGCTTCTCCGGATCCTTCAGCACCTCGTAGGCTTGGGAGATCTTCTTGAACATCTCCTCCGCCTCCTTGTTGCCCGGATTCTTGTCCGGGTGGTACTGCACGGCCTTCTTGCGATAGGCCTTCTTCAGGTCCTCGTCGGACGCGTTCTTGGCCACGCCGAGCAATTCGTAGTAATCTTCCTTCGCCATGGCGGTGATTCAGGGTGGGCGGCGCGTCAGGCCTGGGCGGCAGGGCCGCTGGATACGACGACGGCCGCGGGACGCAGCAGCCGGCCGTTGAGGCTGTAGCCGGTGCGCACGACCATGATGACGTTGCCTTCAGGCACCTCAGCGCTCGCCTGCTGGGAGACCGCCTCGTGCTGGTTGGGATCGAAGGTCTGGCCGGCCGGGTTGATCTCCTTGAGGCCATGGCCGGTCAGCGCGGACTTGAGCTGGGTTTCCACCATGCTGATGCCTCCGACCAGCGTCGTCAGGTCGGCGTTGGGCGCCTTCGCGGCGTTGAGGCCGAGGGCGAGGTTATCCAGCACCGGCAGCAGATCCTCGATCACCCGGCCGGCGGCGAACTGGCGCAGTTCGTCCTTCTCGCGCACGGTACGTTTGCGGAAGTTCTCCAGGTCGGCCACGGCCCGCAGGTAACGCTCGTGATGGGCGGCCGCCTCACGCCGCGCCGCAGCCAGCTGCTCATCCGGCGCCGGTGCCGCCGCTTCAGGCGCGGCGGACGCACCGGAGTCGGCGGGTGCGGGCTTGGGCGGAAGAGGGTCGGTGGGAGAGTTGGTCGCGGTCTCGTTCATAAGAACCGGGGAGTAATCCACGGCTTGGCGGATTCTTCAAGTATCGCCTTCAGCCATTCGCCCCGGCCACGCCGGTGAACCGATCGGTAACCAGGACGGTCGCCGGCGCCCCGGCCGTGAAGGCGAACGCGCCCGCGTACGGCAGAATGACGTTGTCGCCGCGCGCCAGGCCCCCGCCCGCTCCGTCGCCCGTGAGTTCGCCCTCCACCACGCTGAGCAGACGCGGCTCTTCGCCGGCGGCAAACGAAAGCGTCTGGCCTTTGGCCAGGACCTGCCGGCGGATGCGGAACTCGCGGCATTCAGCCAGCACCGCGTCGCCCGGCGCAGCCTTGACCAAGGGGGGCGGCGGCTCACTCCACAGAATGGACGCGAGCGACTCGGCGACATGCAGCGCGCGCGGCCGGCCGTCGAGTCCAGTTCGCCCCCAATCGTACACCCGGTACGTGGTGTCGGAGTTTTGCTGGATCTCGAGGATGAGGTTGCCTGCATCAATCGCGTGCACCGTACCGCTGTGCACGAGGATGGAGTCCCCCCGCCCCACTGGCAGCCGCCGCACACAGCCCTCGGCTTCGTTGGCAGCCAGAGCCCGCTCGAAGGCGGCCTTGGTCACCCCCGGACGCAGGCCCACCAGCACGGCCGCGTCCGGTTCGGCGGCGGCGATGTACCAGTTCTCCGTTTTCGGTTCACCGCCCAGGGACGGAGCGATCGCCGCCGGCGGATGCACCTGGAGGCTGAGCCGTTCACGGCAATCGAGCCACTTCACCAACAACGGGAACGCCCGGTCGCGCGGCCACGTCGGGCCCATGATGGCCTCGCCTGCCGAGGCCAGCACCGAACGCAACGTCTGACCCGCAAAGCGTCCGCCGACGACCACGGATTGCGCCTCGGGGCGGTCGACAATCTCCCAACTTTCGCCGATCACGCGGCCGGCCGGAAGCGGACGGCCGAGGCGCTCAGCGAGGGCGCGGCCGCCCCACACGCGATCCTGGTAAAGCGGTTGAAGACGAAGAACTTCGTGCACGTTGGCCGTCATTTTTTTGTGAAAGTGCCCGCGGTGGAGATTACGTTTGACCGTACCCTGCGTTGGCGTGGAATCCGGCCCAGAACGCGTCGGGCAAGTCGCGTGCTGCAACCCACATGGCCAAGTCTTCGAGATCAAACCCAAATTCGAGCGGGCCGTCGTTCCAAGCGCCGCGTTATCGTCCCCGCTGGTTTGTCGCGATGCTGTGCCTCCTGCTCGGGGTGTGGCTGAGTGTCGCGTACTTCGACTACTCGCCGCTCCAGCGCGGCTGGTTCACCAACAACACGACCGGGCTGCAGGACGAGAACCTGATGGGCACGCTCGGCACGGACGTGGCCCGCATCAGCTTCATCTGGTTCGGCCTCGCGACCTGGCTGCTGCCTTTGTTCTCGCTCTGGTCGCTCTGGGTGGCGGTGCGCAATGCACGGCGCCTCGCGATCACGCGCTTCCTCGGCATGGTCGTCGCCCTCTGCTCGGCTTGCGGCCTCGCCGCCATGGTGAAACTGGAGTCGTTCCACGACAGCCAGTACTTCCCCGAAGGCCGCCTCGGCGGTGCGCTGGGCGACTACATCTACGACTCCCTGCTGGCCGACAAGCTGGGCCTCTTTGGCTCGGGCTCGCTGCTGCTCACGGTCTACATCGTCTCGCTCTTCTTCATCTTCACCCGCGACATCGCCGCCGAATTCGAGAAAACGCTGCACTCGTACCGCGCCTGGCGCGAGCGCCGTGCGGAACTCAAGCTCGAGCGTCTGGAGCAGCGCCGGAAGCAGGAGGCCGCCGACGCCAAACGCGCCGCCGCCAACGCCAAACCCGTCCTCGCCCCGCCGCCCAAGAGCATCAAGCTCGCCCGAAGCACCCAGGATCCCTTCACCCGCCCGCCCATCGGCGGCGAGTCGGCGCCGCGCGAGACGGAGGACGACACCGAGTCCGCCAAGAAGCCCGCCAAGCCCGTCGAGGCCGCTGCTGAGGAGCCGAAACCGTCGAACAGCAAACCTGCCACGCCCGCGAAGGGTGGCACCACCCCGCCGGTCGGCGGACGGATCGCCCTCAACATCGTCAAGCCCGAGGAGACCAAGAAGGCCCGCGCCACGGTGCCGCAGAGCGCCGACGAGAATTACCAGTTTCCCCCGCTCAGCCTACTCAAGGAGCCAGCCAAACCCCACGCCGACAACAGCGAGGAAGAACACGCGCGCAACGCCGAGAACCTGCTGCGCATCCTGAGCGAATTCGGCGTCGAGGTGTCCCTCGGCGAGATCCACGTGGGCCCGGTCATCACCCGGTACGAAGTGGCTCCGGCCCCCGGCGTACGAGTCGAGAAGATCGCCGGCCTGGACAAGAACATCGCCCTCGGCATGCGCGCCCAGTCCGTGCGCATCCTCGCCCCCATTCCCGGCAAGGCCGCAGTCGGCGTTGAGGTGCCCAACCAGCACCCCACCCCAGTCGGCATGCGCGAAATCCTCGAGGCGGAGGACTGGGTCAACGCCAAGGCCGAACTGCCCATCGCCTTGGGCAAGGATGTCTCCGGCAAGCCGCTCATCTCCGACCTGACCAAGATGCCCCACCTGCTGATCGCCGGCGCCACTGGCTCCGGCAAATCGGTGTGCATCAACTCCATCGTCGCCTCGATTCTGTATTCAAAGAGCCCGAAGGACGTGCGGCTGCTCATGGTCGACCCGAAGGTGGTCGAGTTGAAGATCTTCAACACCCTGCCGCACATGCTCATCCCGGTCGTGACCGAGCCGAAGAAGGTGCCGGGTGCGCTGAAGTGGCTGCTCAACGAGATGGAGCAGCGCTACCAGATGTTCGCGAAGTGCAATGTGCGCAACATCGTCGGCTTCAACCATCGCAAGAAACTCGACAAGCCGGAGTTCCCGCCCGTCGAGCAGCAGGGCGCCCTCGCCGGCGTCGATCCGTCCACGCTCGATGACGGCGAACCGTTGCCCGAACGCCTGCCCTACATCGTCGCCATCATCGACGAGCTCGCCGACCTCATGATGGTCGCTCCCGCCGAGATCGAGACCAGCATCGCCCGCCTCGCCCAGCTCGCCCGCGCCGCCGGCATCCACCTCATCATCGCCACCCAGCGCCCGTCGGTGAACGTCATCACCGGCGTGATCAAGGCCAACCTCCCGTCGCGCATCGCCTTCCAGGTCGCCTCCCAGGTCGACTCCCGCACCATCCTCGACACAAAGGGCGCCGACACCCTGATCGGCCGGGGCGACATGCTCTTTTCCCCGCCGGGCACCTCTCGCCTCGTTCGCGCCCAAGGCGCCTTCGTCTCCGATGACGAGGTCATGGAGCTGGTCGAGTTCCTCAAGAAGAACGGTCCGCCGGTGTACGCCAGCGAGGTTCAGGCGCAGATCGACCGCGCCGCCAGCGAGGACGACGAGGATGGCGGTCCGGCTGGCGACAGCGAGGACGGCGATCTGGGCGACGACGAGGAGCTGTTCCAGCAGGCGCTCGATGTGCTCAAGTCGACCAAGCGCGCCTCGACCTCGATGATCCAGCGCCGGCTGCGCATCGGCTACAACCGCGCCGCCCGCATCATGGATCTGATGGAAGACAAGGGCATCGTCGGACCGGAGAACGGCTCGAGCCCGCGCGAAATTCTCAAAGATTTGGATACGCTTTGACGGCGGCGCCCGAACCGTGGCATGACTGGACCGGCGCAAGCGAGGGGACCTGCGATGCGGGCGCTCCCGGCACTTGCGCCTTGTGACCTGATCCCTTCCAGCCTTTATCCACCCCATGCAGACCATCGGCGAACGCCTTGAGGAAGCCCGCAAACGCAAAGGCATCTCGATCCGTGAAGCGTCCGAAGCCACACGCATCCGCGGCGACTATCTGCACAAGTTCGAGAGCAACCAGTTCGACATCAATCTGCCCGACATCTACGTGCGCGGCTTCCTGCGGACCTATGCCGGTTACCTGAAGCTGCCCGTCGACAAGATCAGCGCCGACTACAACGCGCTCGGGCTCGGCCAGCCCAAGCCGCGCAGCATCAATCGCGAGCTCTACGGCCGCATGGATCTGTCCGTCGCCACGGCCAAGGAGGCCGCCGCCCCCGAGCCCGCACCGGCTCCCGGTGCCGCCGCCGTACCCGAAGCCCCACCGGCGCCGCGCAATCCCGCCACCTTCACGCCCCCGCGCACGCCGGGTCTGCAGATCGACCGCGACCTGCTGATGAAGGGCGCCGCCCTCTTGGCCGGCGGCATCGTGCTGATCGTCGGCCTCATCTGGGGCATCTCGGCGCTGACGAGCGGAGGCTCGGACACCGCCACCCCGGCGCCCAAGGCCGCACCGGCCCAACGCACCCTCACGCTCATCGCGCTCAACACGGTCGAAGTGCGCGTGACCAATCGCAATCCCGACAACAGCGAAGGCGCGGTCATCTTTTCCGGCACCCTCGCTCGCGGACAATCCCAGGAAATTCCCTGGCCGGGCCCGATCGCCATCTGGTCGAGCGCCTCGCAGAATCTCGAGATCGAGTACCGCGGTTCCCGTTATCCGACCGGCCTGACCGGCCCGGGCATCGTGCACATGTAAGCGCGGCGGCCGCGGACGCGCCTCACCCGAGGCGCGGTTCGTCAGTCGCAGCATCAAGCCAGCGCAGGTCGCGGCGGCGAATCCGCACCACGCTACGTCTCGCCACGCTCAGCGCATCGCGACGGGCGGATCGAGTACCTCGCGCAGGATCACCGCCTGACGCAGCGTCTTGGGCTGGCGCAGCGCCGCGACCAAATCCGGAAGACCGGCGGAACGCCGCGAATCCGCCGCCGCCGCGGTCGGGGCGGGAGGAAAGGCCGAACTCTCCGCCCGCGCCTTCACCGCTACCCGGCGGGCCTCCAGAGCGGCGATTTGCTCCTGCAACGCGCGCTGGCGCTCCAGGATGGCGGTATCCATCGGCGGTGGCACAGCCGGCGCGGCGACCGGGCGTGGGCCTTCCTCGCGCCACTCCGGCGGCTCGTCCGCATAGGTGTCGACGGGCACGGGCGCCGGCGGCGGGGTCGGAGCGGCCGGAGCTGCGGGCGCACCGCCGCCACGCCGTTCGAGAATCTTGCGCCGGATCTCCTCCTGGATCCGGCGGGTGCGCTCTTCCTCCTCCAGCGCGTCGGCTTGGGGTGCCAGCGGCCCGCGCACTTCCGGAATGCCGTCGCCATCGTAGTCGGCATCCTGCCCCTCCCGCTCCCGCTTGCGCTGGTTCAGCCAATACGCGATCGCGCCGGAGATGACGATGATCAGCTGGAGGTTGTCGAAGATCCAGTCCATGGGGCGGGCGGCAGCGGGAGGAGGGCTGGCTTACTTCTTACCTTCGTCCGTCTTGGCGATGCTGCTGCGCATGGCCGTGTCGGACTGCACATTCTCCATCTTGTAGTAGTCCATGACGCCGAGGCGGCCGGAACGGAAGGCCTCCGCCATGGCCAGCGGCACCTGGGCCTGGGCCTCGACGACCTTCGCCTGCATCTCCTGCACGCGGGCTTTCATTTCCTGCTCCACGGCGACGGCCGCGGCGCGCCGAATTTCAGCCTGGGCCTGCGCCATGTTCTTATTGGCCTCGGCCTGCGCTTCCTGGAGTTTGGCGCCCACGTTCTCGCCCACGTCGACGTCGGCGATGTCAATCGAGAGGATCTCGAACGCCGTGCCCACATCGAGGCCGCGCTGGAGCACCACCTTGGAAATGCTGTCCGGCGACTCGAGCACCGTCTTGTAGGTCTCAGCCGAACCGATGGTGGACACAATGCCTTCACCGACGCGGGCGATGATCGTGTCCTCCTTGGCGCCGCCGACGAACCGGTCGAGGTTGGTGCGCACCGTGACGCGCGCCTTCACCTTCACCTGAATGCCGTCCTTCGCGACGCCGTCGATCGTGGTGCGGCCCGCCTCAGGATTGGGGCAATCGATCACCTTCGGGTCGACGGAGGTGCGCACCGCCTCGACCACCGACTTGCCCGAGCCCTTGGTCGCGAGGTCGATCGCGCAGGCGCGGTTCCAGCTCAGCTCGATGCCGGCCTTTTGGGCGGCGATGAGGGCCTGCACGGTCGGGACCACGTTGCCACCAGCGAGGAAGTGCGCCTCGATGTCGTCGATCGAGATCTCGATGCCGGCCTTCTTCGCCGTGATGCGCGCATCGACCACCAGGCCGTAAGGCACCTGCCGCAGGCGCATCGCCACCAGCGTGATGATGCCGACGTACGCGCCGGCGAGCCAGGCGCGCAGCCACACGCTGAAGAACGACAGAACGATGCCCACGACCACGAGGATCGCGATGCCCAGGGCAATATAGAGGATGAGTGAGATAGACATGGGAAGGTTAGGATTTGCTGACGATCAGACGAAAATTGTCCAAGCCGACGACACGCACCGTCGCGCCTTTGTCGACGAAACCCGACCGGCAAAACGCTTCGTAGCGTTGTCCGTCGATCAGGACATAGCCGCTCGGGGACAGCGGGGTGAGCGCCTCGCCCGTCTTGTCGAGCACGCCTGACGCTTCGGCCACCGGCGGCTGACTGGTCCCGGCCACCTCCGAATGGAGGAACAGTTTTCGCCCCATCCGGGTGCGCGGCAGGATGCGAAACTCAAAGTAGAACAGCCCTCCGGAGAGCACCGAGGCCACGGCGAACGCGGACCATCCTCCGCTCTGGCCGTACTCCATGAAGGCCAACACCACCCCAGCCAGCAGCGCCAGGCCACCGAACACGCCCAAGATCCCGCCGGGGATGAAGACTTCGAACCCGAGCAAAATCAGACCGACGACAAAGAGCAGAATGATCGCGTTCATCCGTTGACCTTCTCGACCACGAGGCCGAATTCCGACTGCTTGCGCACCACCACGACCGTGCCGCGTTCGGCGTGTCCGAGCGCCAGCCGCGCCTCGTAGCGACGCCCGTCGATCTCGATCTGGCCGCTGGGGAAAAGCCCGGTCGCCGCCACACCCTGCCGGCCCACCAGGTCACCCGGCGTGGCCGACGCGCCCACGGCATCGCCCGGCACGTGCACCGAGCCCTGCACCGACGCTGCCAGAACCATGCGGTCCCAGAACCAGCCGCGCGGGAGAAACCGGAAGAGCGCCAGCGCCGAGACCACCACCACCACCAGCCCGAGGCTGAGGTTGGTCAGGGGCGCCACGAAGACATCGCCGGAAAACGTGATCGGTTCATTCGGCCACAGATCAGCCATCGCCCAGATCAAGGATCCCAGCATGAGCAGGAGCCCGGTCACCACCCCGACGAACACACCGGGGAAGAGCAGCAGTTCGAGCAAAACGAGGAGGAACCCGAGCACGAAGACGAGGGCAGGTTCGTGGCCCGAAAGGCCCGCCACGTAGTGGCCGAAAAACACGATCATCAGCAGGAGGATACCCGAGATGCCGAAGAACCCGAAGCCCGGGGTTTTGAACTCCACAAACAGGGCGAGCAGGCCCAACCCGAGGAAGAGCGGGGTGAACTGATTCAGGTACTGCGCGAGTTGCTCCGACCAGGTGACCTCCAGGGTCGTGACCTCGTAGTTGCCCGCCCCGTACTTCGACGTCAGCACGGCCTCCACGTCCGCCGCCACGCCGGCCGCGAGCAGCGGCTGCGCCGGATCGCCGTAGGCCTTGATCGCCTCACTTGCAGTCAGCGACAACAGCTCGCCCTTGGGTTTGAGCACCTCGTCGCCGATCTTCAGTTCGTAGTCGGCATCGATCATGGCCGAAATGACCTGGCCGCGGAAGCCCTTGCCCTCCGACACGGCGCGCACCCGGGCCCGCAGGTAGCTGACGATCTTCTGCTTCATCGACGCGTCGATCTCGCCGCCGGTCGACAGCACCGGGGCGGCGGCGCCGATGACGCCATCGCTGGTGAACCAGATGTCGTCGGTCACTGCCGAAATGAACGCCCCGGCCGAGATCGCCTCGTTGTTGACAAAGGTGACGGTCTTGCCCGGAAAGCGGTCGAGGGCCTCCATGATCTCGAACGTGACGTCGAGGGCGCCGCCCGGCGTCTTCATGTCGAGCACCACCGCATCGGCCTTTTGCTCGATCGCCTGCTTGAGACCGCGGCGCAGGACGTAGAGCACCGGCTTGGCGATCTGCTCGCGCACCGGAATGACGACCACCTTGGCTTTCGCCCCCGTCGGCCCGGAGTCGGGTGCAGCCGACTCGGGCGCGGGCACGGCGGGCGCCTGCTCGGCCCGGGCGAGGCCGGCGAGCAGCGAAACGAACAAGGTCAGCAAGACGGGGAACTTGCGCATCGAATTTCACACCTTTACGCGCGCCGCGCTCCGGCGCAAGCGTCGTGCTCGGACGTTACGTTATAAATCCCCCCTCCCTTTCCAAAAAATTCTTTGCGTGAGGGGGCCGGTCCGGACACCAAGACGACATCATGGAAAAAGTCGCCTATCAGGGGCTCACCCTCACGCGGTGGAACGTCGGCACCTCGAGCTTCCTCGCCCTGCCCGAGCGCGGCGCCCGGCTCATGAACTGGCATATCACGCTCGGCGACGGTTCCGTGCGGGACGTCCTCTTCTGGCCGGAGAACGCCGGCCCGGTGGAGGAGTTCGCCAAAGTGCGCGGCGGCAATCCGGTGCTGTTCCCGTTCAACGGCCGCAGCTTCGACCGCGGAGAGATCTTTCACTGGCGTGACGCCGACGGCAACCGCCGCGCGATTCCCATGCATGGGATCGCTCGCCAGGGCGAGTTCGAGGTGTCGCGGCTCGATGAGCGGGGATTTGCCGCGACGTTCAAGCCGGGGGCCGAAGCCCACGCCGCCTATCCCTTCGACTACGAATTCAGCGTCATCTACCGTTTCGCGCCGCTCGGACTGACCTGCGAGTATGTGCTGCGTAACCACGACAAACGCCCGATCCCGTGGAGCGCGGGTCATCATTTCTACTTCACGGTACCGTGGGCAGAAGGTCGTACCCGGGGGGATTACGCCATCCGGATCCCGTCTAGCCGCACCCTGCGGCAAGCCCCGACCGGCGGCCTCATTCCCGGTCCAGCCATCCCGCCGGAAACCCGTCTCGATCATCCCGATCTGGTCGACACGTTCCACCTCGGTTTGAAGAGCAACGCCGTGGTCTTCGGCCCGGCGGGCGCCCCCGGCGAGATCACGGTGCGTCTCGGTACCGAGAAGGTGCCGGCCCCCGAGGCGACGTTTGTCACGTGGACGCTGCAGCCCGACTCGCCGTTCTACTGCGTCGAACCCTGGATGGGGCCGGCCAACGCGATCGAACACGGCGTGGGCCTGCATTGGGTGCAGCCCGGCCAGTCGCAAAGCTTTGTCGTCGAGATCGCCGTCAAGTAATCCTGCCGTCCGTCGCCGTCCCGAAGCTTGCCCGGCACGCGGTTCGCCCCATGGTAAGGGCACCGTTGCCGCGATCCTCCGGCCGCCCTCCGCCTCCCATGCCTTTCCTTCCCACTGCCTTTATCGACGGCCTCGGCGGCCCGGAGATGATGCTGATCTTCCTGATCGTGCTCCTGCTCTTCGGCGGGAAACGGTTGCCCGACTTCGCCAAGGGCCTCGGCAAGTCGGTGCGGGAGTTCAAGCGCGCGGCCGCCGGCGTGGAGGATGAGATCAAGCGCGCCATCGACAGCGCCCCGTCCGCCGACGCCCCCAAGTCCCTGCCCACCCCGGCCAAGCCCAAGGAGACGCCGCCGGTCGCCGCCGCCGAGCGTCCCCCCGTCGACCCGCACGCGCCGAAGGACTTTTTGTCCTGAGCCGGCCCATCCGGCGCCCGACTTGCCGTTTTCTCGTCGCGTCACCCGGGTGAAAGACGACGAACCCATTCCCCTGCCGATCACGGACGAGCTCGATCTGCACCCCTTTCGGCCGTCGGATCTGGGTGCCTTGATCCCCGCGTACCTCGCCGAGGCCCGCGCCCGCGGCCTGCGGTCCGTGCGCCTCATCCACGGCAAAGGCACCGGCACCCTCCGCACCACGGTGCATGCACTGCTCGCCCGCTCGCCACACGTCGCGTCCGTCGAAGCGTGCGACGAGACGTCCGGCTCGTGGGGCGCCACGCGGGTCCGGCTTAAACCCTGAGCCGCACGCCCGTCCGCGCTTTTGACTTTCCGCCGCCGGACCTTCCTGAAAACTTTTCGGCGTGAACCCCGTAACCCGCCGTCATTTCCTCGGCGCGGCCGCCGTGAGCGCCGCCGCCCTGTCCCAAACCAAATCCTTCGGCGCCGCCACCCTCGCCGCCCCGCGCCGCGTCAAGCTCGGCCTCATCGGCAGCGGCTGGTGGGGCATGGTCGTGGTGAAGGCCGGCTTCGCTGCCGGTGGTGTCGAGATCGTCGCGATCTGCGACGTCGACAGCGCCCACCTGGAGAAGGCTGCCACCGAGATCGAGGGGCTGCAGGGCGCACGTCCCAAGACTTTCAAGAATTACCAGGACCTGCTCGCCGTCGACGGACTCGAGGCAGTGATCATCGCCACGCCGACGCAGTGGCATGCGCTGCAGTTCATCGCCGCCGTGAACCGTGGGCTCGACGTTTACTGCGAGAAGCCGCTCGCCGCCGACATCCGCGAGGGCCGCGCGATGGTCGAAGCCGCGCGACGCAGCGGCCGGATCGTGCAGGTCGGTTTCCAGCGCCGCCAAAGCGAGTCCTACAAGCAGGTGCGCGCCTTCCTCGAACAGGGTACGTTTGGCCGGGTGGTCCAGGCCGAGGCCCAGATCATCTTCAACGCCGGCCTGAAGAGCCCGGCGCCCGTCCCGCCGCCGGCGACCCTCGACTGGGACGCCTGGTGCGGCCCCGCTCCGCTGCTGCCCTACAGCGAACAGATCGGCCACATGAACTGGCGCCTCGAGAAAACCACCGGCCAGGGCCACCTCTACGACTGGGGCATCCACCTGATCGACTCGACCCGCCTCGTCCTCGGCGAAACCGCCCCCAAGGCGGTCTCCGCCGCCGGCGGCATCTTCCAGCACCGGGGCCGTATCACCACCCCGGATACCCTGAACGTGACCTTTGAGTTCGAGCGTTGCCCGGTGACCTGGCGCCACCGGCTCTGGGGCTCGACCGAATATACGCCCGAGATCAACAACGGCATCATGTTCTTCTGCGAAAACGGTTCCGTCTTCGCCGCCGACAATCGCTGGATCGAGATCCCCAAGGACCCGAAGGTCCAGCGGACCGTGCACCAGGTCCAGGGCAACATGTCCAATCTGCACATGGGCGAGTTCCTCGAGTCCGTCCGCACCCGCCAGCCTGCTGGCACCACCGTGGCCGATGCGCACCTGACCACCTCGACCGTGAAGCTAGCCATGATCGCCTACGAGGTCGGCAGCCGCCTGGTCTGGGATGCCGCCAAGGAGGACTTTGTCGGCAACCCGGCGGCCAGCGCCCTGCTCAAGCACACCTACCGCGCCGGCTACACCCATCCTCACTCCGCCTGACCGCAGACGGGGCACCGCCGTCGAGGGGTGCCCTGCCCGTGAGACGGGCACGACGCATCCCTTCGCCGTCCTGTTCCCATGCGCCTTGCCGTTGTTGTCCTCACGATCGTGTTCGGCGCGCTCGCAACGGCGGAGGCCGCCGACGGTCCTCGTCAGCCCAATGTCATCGTCATCTTTGCCGATGACCTGGGCTATGCGGACATCGGGCCGTTTGGTTCCTCCGTCGCCACGCCCCACCTCAACCGCCTTGCGCGCGAGGGTCGGCGTTTCACGCATTTTCACGTTTCCCAGCCGGTCTGCTCTGCCTCCCGTGCTTCCCTGCTGACCGGCGCGTACAGCAACCGCGTCGGCATCCATGGCGCGCTGGGACCCAATGCCACGCACGGACTCGACCCGGGCGAGCTCACCCTTGCCCGGATGTTCAAACAGCAGGGCTATGCGACCGGCATGGCCGGCAAATGGCACCTCGGGCACCATCCGGCCTTCCTCCCACTGCGCCACGGTTTCGACGAGTTCCTCGGCATTCCCTACTCCAACGACATGTGGCCGCACCACCCGGAGGCCAAGGCGGGCACCTATCCGCCGCTGCCGCTCTTCGAGGGCGATGTCGTGGTCGATCCGGAGGTGACGCCGGAAGAGCAGGCAACCTTCACCCAACGCTTCACCGACCGGGCCGTGGCATTCATCGAGCGCCACCGCGAGCGCCCCTTCTTCTTCTACCTCGCGCATCCCCAGCCACACGTGCCGCTGTTTGCGAGCGAGGCGTTCGCAGGCAAGTCAGGGGCCGGGCTCTACGCCGACGTCATCCAGGAACTCGACGCTTCGGTGGGTCAGGTGCTTGCCGCCCTCGATCGCACCGGCCTCGCTGAGAACACGTTGGTGATCTTCACCAGCGACAACGGACCGTGGCTCAGCTACGGCGACCATGCCGGCTCCCCCGGCCCGTTCCGCGAGGGCAAAGGCACGTCCTGGGAAGGCGGCACCCGCGTCCCCTGCCTGATGCGCTGGCCGGGCGTCCTGCCGGCCGGCACGACAGGCGAGGCGATGCTCATGACCATCGACCTCCTGCCCACGCTCGCGACCCTTATCGGGGCGCCGCCGCCGCCGCGGCCGATCGACGGTCGCAATGTCTGGCCGCTGCTCGTGGGCGAGCCCGGAGCCGTCAACCCGCACGCCGCCTACTTCACCTGGTTCAATCAAAACGAACTGCAGGCGGTGACGTCGGGGGACGGAACATGGAAACTGATCCTGCCCCACCGCTACCGCACCCTCGAGGGTCGGCCGGGCGGAACCGGGGGACGTCCCGTCCGCTACGCCCAGCGCGACGTTACCCAGCCCGAGCTCTATCACCTGCGGGAAGATCCCGGTGAGACCACCAACGTCGCCGACCGGTATCCGGCAATCCGTGACGCCCTGCTCGCCGAGGCAGACCGGGCGCGGCGCGAGCTCGGCGACGGTCTCACCGGGGTGTTCGGCACGGGCAACCGTCCACCGGGTCGCCTGCCCTGACGCCCCCACCCTCTTTACGTAAAGACCAACGGATCCTTGCGCGACCTGCGCCTTGGACCCACCGACACCTCGCCGGACCGCCGCCCTCGGCCGCCCGGCCGCCAGCCCTTCGCCACTCCTCACCATGCGCCCGACCCTGCTTGTCCTTCTGCTGCTTCCGCTCGCGCTGCTCGGCGCGCAAAGCCGCCCCAATGTCCTATTCATCGCCGTCGACGACATGAACAACGACCTCGGCACCTACGGTCATCCCGTGGTGAAGACGCCGCACCTCGACCGGCTGGCTGCGCGGGGCACGCGGTTTGACCGGGCCTATTGCCAGTTCCCGCTCTGTTCGCCCAGCCGCACCTCAATCATGACCGGGCTGCGCCCCGACGTTGCCAAGGTTTACGATCTCACCACTCATTTTCGCGACCGGGTGCCCGACGTGGTCACGCTGCCGCAGCTCTTTCGGCAGCATGGCTACGTGGCCGCGCGCGTGGGCAAGATCTACCACTACGGCAATCCGGGCCAGATCGGCACCGACGGACTCGACGATCCTGCCTCGTGGGACGAACGGGTGAATCCGTCCGGTCGCGACAAGGCGGAGGAGTCCCTCATCATCAATCACACGCCCCAACGCGGACTCGGCAGCTCGCTCAGCCTGCTCAAAGCCGAGGGCACCGACGAGGAGCAGACCGACGGCATGGTCGCCACCGAGATCATCCGCCTGATGGAGCAGCACCAGGACCGCCCGTTCTTCCTCGCCGCCGGCTTCTATCGGCCCCACTGCCCCTACGTCGCGCCAAAGAAGTATTTCGACCTGTATCCACTCGAGGCGATCACCCTGCCGGCAGTCACCGAGGCGGATCGTGCCGGCCGGCCGCAGGCTGCACTCGCCTCCACCCGGCCCTGGCCCTGGTTTGGCGTGACCGAGACCCAGGCGCGTGAATCGCTCCAGGCCTACTGGGCCGCAATCAGCTTTGTGGACGCCCAGATCGGACGTCTGCTTGACGCGCTCGAGCGTCTCGGCCTCGCCGACAACACCATCGTCGTCTTTTGGAGCGATCACGGCTATCACGTCGGCGATCACGGCCTCTGGAAAAAGCAGAGTCTCTACGACCGCTCCGCCCGGAGCCCGCTCATCATCGCCGCACCGGGCCAACGCACGCCCGGCGGAGCCTCGCCGCGCACGGTCGAGTTGCTCGACCTCTACGCCACCCTTGCCGATCTCTGCGCCCTACCGAAGCCGGCCCACGTCGACGGACAAAGCCTGCGCCCGCTGCTCGACCAACCGGATGCCCCCTGGGACCGGCCGGCGTTCACGCAGGTGTGGCGCGGCCGGTTCTCCGGACACAGCCTTCGCACCGAGCGGTACCGTTACACCGAATGGGACCACGGCTTGGCCGGTGCGGAGCTCTACGACTACGAGGCCGATCCCGCCGAAGCGCGCAACGTGGTCGAGGATCCGCGTTACGCCCAGACCGTCGCGTCCCTGCGCGAGCGGCTGCGCGCGCATTGGAAAAATGAATACCGGCCGGTCCGGCCCAATCCGCCCGGCTCGCCGTAACCGTTGCCCCGTTTGCCCGGTCTGACTCCTCACCCTTCCCCGCTCATGCGTACCGTCCTCGCCCTCTTCCTGTTGGCCATCCCGGCCGCGTTTGCCGCCACCCCCGGGACCCGTCCCAACCTCGTTTTCCTCTTCGTCGACGACTGGGGCCGCCATGCCGGCATCTATGCGGAAATCGATGGTCCCGGCACGGTCAATGACCTGCTGCGCGGTCGCACCCCCCACCTCGACCGGCTCGCCCGCGAGGGCGCCGTGTTTCGCCGCGCGTTCGTTTCGGCGCCGTCCTGCACGCCCAGCCGCAGCGCCTTGCTGTCCGGCCAGCACTTCTGGCGCACCGGCCGAGGGGCGATCCTGCGCGGGGCCGTCTGGGACGAGTCCATTCTCGCCTATCCGTTGATCCTGCGCGATGCCGGTTACCACCTGGGCAAGGCCTACAAGGTCTGGGGTCCCGGCACGCCCGTCGACGCACCCTACGGTGGCCAGCGTCACGCGTACGAAGCCGCCGGACGCGACTTCAATCTGTTCTCGCAAACCGTGACCCGCCAGGTCGCGGCCGGCGTGGACCGCGAGACCGCCAAACAGCAGCTCTACGGGCAGGTCGCGCGCAACCTCGACGCCTTCCTCGCCGCCCGCGCGCCGGGCCAGCCGTTCTGTTATTGGTTCGGCCCGACCAACGTGCACCGCAAATGGATCCGCGGCTCCGGCGCCGCGCTGTGGGGCCTCAATCCGGACGATCTCCAGGGCAAGATGCCGCCCTACCTGCCCGACAGCCCGGAGGTGCGCGAAGACCTCGCGGATTATTTTGGCGAGATCCTCGCCTTCGACGCCGCCGTCGGCGTCATCCTGCAACGGCTCGAAGCGCTCGGCGAACTGGAGAACACGCTCATCGTCGCCAGCGGCGACCACGGCGCCCCCGGATTCCCCTACGGCAAGTGCAACCTCTACGACTTCGGCTCCGCCGTGCCGCTGCTCGCACGCGGACCGGGGGTTGCTCCCGGCGGAGTGATCGACGATCTCGTCAGCCTCACCGATCTTGCCCCGACGTTTCTCGAAGCCGCCGGCCTTGCTATCCCGTCCGCCATGACCGGCCGGTCGCTGCGTCCCTTGCTCTCGGCCGGACGGTCCGGGCAGATCGATCCCCGCCGCGATGCCGTGTTCATCGGACGCGAACGTCATGTGGAAAATGCCCGCGAAGGCTACCTGCCCTACCCGCAGCGCGCGATCCGCACCCGCGATCACCTGTTCATCGTCAACTTCGAGCCCGACCGCTGGCCGATGGGTGAGCCGTATCGCCTGGACGGAGACAATCCGCCGACCGTCGAGGAACTCACCGAACAGACCCGCGTGAGCCTGCCCGATGACGACGCCGGTCCGACCAAGGCCTGGTTGGTGACTCAGCGCAAAGACCCCCGCTGGCGTCCGTACTTCGACCGCGCCTACGGCAAGCGCCCGCGCCACGAACTCTACGACCTCACCCAAGACCCACACCAGGTGCGTAACGTCGCCGGGCACCCGGCCTACGCCGCCGTGCAGGCCGCGCTGGAGCAACGCCTCATGGAGGAACTCCGCCGCACCGGTGATCCGCGGGTCATCGACGGAGGGCGTTATTACGAGACGCCTCCCCTAGCCGGGCGGGTCGGAGCCGTGGACGCCGCCGGTGGCAACGTCGCGCCGGAAACGCTCCGCGGCCGCAACTGAGTCCGCGCCTCAACGGCGCTCGGGCACCTCGGTCGCGACCACATCAATCACCCCTTCGGCCGGCGCCGATCGCCGGACTTCCGGGGCTGAGGCAGGACCGGAGGTCGGACGGCGCCCACGGGTCGTGGTAACCCGGGCCCGTCCCGTCACGCGCCCAAAGAGCATCAGAATCAAGCCCACGGCTGCCACCACCGCAGCGAGCATCAGCCCGCCGATCACGGCGACACAGGCGACCAAGGCCGCGAGGACCATTCGAACCCAACGCATGCCTTGAAGACAATCCGGCGGCTCAGAAGTTGCAATGCCGGGCAGCCTTTCCCCTTTTCGTGCTCCGTTGCCAGCATTAGGCATCTGTCACTTTCCCCTCATGAACGCCCTCGCGCCGCGCCTCCTCGTCTCCTTCCTCACCCTCGCCTTGCTCGGCAGCCGGACCGAAGCGGCCACGCCGAAGCCCACCGGTCGCCCCGAGGTGGTGCAGGCCACCCCGGGATTGGTGGCGTTCTGGACGTTCGGCGAACCTGCGGGCGAACCGCGCCGCTCCCAGGGCACGTTGCACGCCCATCCGCTCGAAGAGGTCGGCGGAACGGTGGAACGACGCCCCGGCGGTCCGTTCTCCGGTTATTCCGCCTACCTCGACGGCAGCCGGTTTCTCCGCCTCGCCTACGCCGAGACGCGCGACCTCAACATCTCGGGTCCGAAGGCACAGGTCAGCATGTTCGCCGTGGTGCGTCTCTCCAACCTGCACGTCAGCCGCACCGTCGCCGGCATGTGGAGCGAGGGCAAGGGACGCGGCGACGACAGCGGCACACGCCAGTATGCAATGCTGCTCAACATGCCCACGTACGGCGGCCCCCGGAAACTCGTGCCACACATCTCCGCCGAGGGCGGAGTGACCCGACGCGCCGACGGCTCCGCCTTCCCGTGGTGTGCCGACTACGCCGTCTCCGCCCGCGAGGTGCCGGAGGACCGCTGGGTCACGCTCGGCTTTACCTACGACGGCGCCTGGCTCTGCGCCTACATCGATGGCGTGCTCGACCGCTACGAGCTCGATCCGGTGAAACACCACCGCACCGATCGTTACTTTACCGCGGAGGGTCCGGGTGGCGGCAGCCGCGGACTCAATCCGTACTACCACGGCCGGGGCATCTTCGCCTACGATCCCGCCCGCCATGCAGAGTCCAAACCGATGGGCGGTTCGGACTTCATTGTCGGCGCCCGCTACGCGATCGGTTCACTCTTCGCCGAGGGCAAGGCCACGATCGGCTCGTTTGGCGGGCTTGCGGTGTTCAACCGCGCGCTGACCGAGGCCGAAATGAAGGCGCTCCACGACGCCGCCAACCTGTCCGCCCTCCCGTAGCCGTTTCCACGCCGACTCAGATCTTCAGGAACAGCTTCCGTCGGTACATCCAGAAGAGGATCAGCCACATCAGGCCAAGCACGGCCAGGCCGTGCACGAGGGGCTCATAGGCCGGACCGAAGATGCGAAAAACGTCCGCCCCCAGGTGGGTCGTCAGATTCTTGGCGATGAAAGGCCGGAAAAGGGCCGCGATGAGGTAGGCCGCAATTGAGTTCATGCCAATGACCACCAGCACGAAGGACCACCTCCGGCCTCCGCAGAGATCGACCAGCTTGTAGAACGTGCCCAGGAGCAGGAAACACCAGCCGCCGCTGTAGAGCACCCAGCTGGGCGTCCAGATGCGTTTGACCACCGGATTCACCCCGAGCCAGCCGAGCAGGGCCCCCGCCGCGAGGCAGGCTACGCCGGCCAGCGCCAGCCAGCGCAGGCGCTGCGCGGGTTCGAGCCCGCTCTTCAGGACGTTGCCCGCCAGCAGGCCGAGGATCATCGTGCCAAGCGTGGGCACGAAGCTGAGCGTCGCGTAACCGCCAGGGTGATACACAAAGGGCTGCTCGCGCGGGAAGAGATTCAGCCACCAGGTGTCGAAGGCGGCCGCCAGGTTGGTGCCTTTCTGCCAGTGCGCCGCGAAGCCGGTGTGGCCATGCGCCGCCAGCCACTCCGCCGACACCCCCACCTGCGCATAGTCAAAATCCACCGGGGGCAGCGGCCAGAGCGCAAAGGCTGCCCATACGCCGGTGAGGATCACGCCGAGCGCAATCCACTGGTCGCGCACGGGCCGGAACCCGAGCAGGAACAGAAAACCGTAACCGAGCCCGATCTGCGTCAGCGTGTCCTCAAAAGTCCAGTTCGTCGTCGTGCGGGTGAGTGACCGGAGAAAGACGCCGAGCAAAATGAGCACCAGCGCCCGGCCAAACGCATGCAGCGCCATCGCTGTCCGCCCCTGCCCACGGGCCAGGCGGTTCGCGATCGAGAAGGGCAGCGCCACGCCAACGAGAAAGGAGAAGCCGGGTTGGATCAGGTCGTGCAACGTCGCCCCCGCCCATTCCACGTGGGTCTGCTGCCGCGCAAGGAAGGCCCAGACGCCGCTCTCGGGCAACGCCTCCGCCACGCGCCGCAGCCGCAGCACCTCCGCCATCATCAGGAGCATGACGAAGCCGCGAAACGCGTCGACCGACGCGAGGCGCACCGGGGCAGCCGCCTCAACCGGCGGGGTGGGGTTCATGCCGCGCAGTGTGACGGACGACGTCAGCGAGACGAGACAGAAGCCGCGAACGCGTAGCCACGGCCGTGCCGGCCGCGCCGCACCATCCCGCAAACCGCCTGCGGGCAAAGTGCTCCCCCTTCGTACGCGATCTGTCATGCTGCCACACGCTTTCCCCCACCTCATGGCCTTCCGCCTTTCCTTCCTCGCCGGCCTCGCGGCCGCCACCCTCGCCTCGTTCGCGCCCGCTGCCGACTCCGACCTGCCCCCGGGCTTCACCGACCTGCTCAAGATCGACGCCCACTCGCATATTTTCGAGGACGCCCCGGAGATTCATGCGCTGCTCCGCGAACTGAACGTGCGCACGATCAACGTCTGCAACAACGGCACGGACGGACATCTCGAGCGTATGCACGCCCTTGCCTACGAGCTCGCGGCGAAACATCCCGACCTCTACCCGTTCGAGTCGACCTTTGACCTGACCCGCCGCGACGCGCCCGGCTACACCGCCGCCGTGACCGCCTGGCTCGACGAGACCTTCCGGCGCGGCGCCGTGGGAGTTAAAATCTGGAAGGAGATCGGCATCGACATCAAGGACCCCAACGGCGCCTTCATCCTGCCGGACGATCCCCGCTTCGATCCGATCTACGCCTTCATCGCCGCCCGGGGCAAGGTGCTCCATGCCCACTTGGCCGAGCCGATCGACGCCTGGCTGCCGCTCGACCCGGACAGCAACCACTATCACTACTACTCCACGAATCCCGAGTGGCATCTGTACGGGAAACCCGGATACCCAACGCATGCGGCGATCATCGCCGCGCGCGACCGGATCCTGGAAAAACACCCGGACCTCGTCGTGCTCGGCGCTCACCTCGGCAGCATGGAACACGACCTCGATGCGATCGCGGAGCGGCTGGAGCGCCATCCCAACTTCCACATCGAAGTCTCCGCCCGCACCCGAAACCTCACCCGCCATCCGCCGGAGAAGGTGCGTGCGCTGTTCCTGCGGTTCCCGGACCGCATCCTCTACGGTCTCGACGCCAGCTGGAAACCCTACCTGCGGGGCGGCACCACCGACATCCTGCGCCGCGCCCACGTCGGGCGTCTGCGCGAACGCTACATCGCCGACTACCGCTACTACGCCGGCAGCGGGGAGATCGACTACAACGGTCGCAAGGTGCAGGCGCTCAACCTGCCGCCCGAGGTGCTGAAGAAGTTCTACCACGCCAACGCGCAGCGGCTGTTCGGCCTTCCCGCGGCGCCGTGAGTGTCACCGGCGTGCCGGCGCCGGGGTCAGAACAGGGTGTAGGCGATGTTCACGCCCGCGGTCACGATCGACACCATGCTCATCAGCTTGATCAGGATGTTGAGGCTCGGCCCGGCGGTGTCCTTGAACGGATCGCCGACCGTGTCGCCGATCACGGCCGCCTTGTGCGCGGCCGATCCCTTGCCGCCGAGGTGCCCTTCCTCGATGTACTTCTTCGCGTTGTCCCAGGCGCCGCCGGAGTTGGCCATGAAGACGGCCAGCACGAAGCCGGTGCTCAGCCCGCCACCGAGCAGACCGAAGACTCCGGGCACACCGAAGACGAGGCCGGTGAGCAAGGGCACGATCACGGCCAGCAGCGAGGGAACGATCATCTCTCGCTGCGCTCCGGCCGTGCTGATCGCCACGCAGCGCGCATAGTCGGGCAGGTCATCACCGGTCAGGATACCGGGCTTCGCCTTGAACTGGCGTCGCACCTCCTCGACCATGCGGCCCGCCGCACGACCCACCGCGTTGATCGTAAGCCCGCAGAAAAGGAAGGCCATCATCGAGCCGAGGAACAGGCCCAGCATGACCTTCGGGTTCATCAGGTTCACCTCAAAGTACGTCATGAACTGCGTGAGCGTCGCGGTCACCACCGGCACGGCTTCGCCCGCCACCATCATCGTGGCCTGGCCGGCATGGAGCAGCGCGATCTTCAGTTCCTCCACGTAGGAGGCGAGCAGGGCGAGGGCCGTGAGTGCGGCCGAGCCGATCGCGAACCCCTTGCCCGTCGCCGCTGTGGTGTTGCCGAGCGAGTCGAGGGCGTCCGTCCGCTTGCGCACCTCGGGCCCGAGCCCGGCCATCTCGGCGTTGCCGCCAGCGTTGTCCGCGATCGGACCGTAGGCATCGGTCGCCAGCGTGAGGCCAAGGGTCGAGAGCATGCCGACCGCCGCGATGCCAATACCGTAGAGGCCCATCGCCATCGTATCGGGACCAAAGCTCCAGCCGCCCGAAGCAAACGCGTAGGCGAGGGTCGTGCCGATCACCACGGCCATGACCGGAATGAGGGTGGAGAGCATACCCGTGCCGAGGCCGGAGATGATCACCGTCGCGGGCCCGGTGCTCGCGCTGCCTGAAATCTCCTTCGTGGGCGCATACTCCTGCGAGGTGTAGTACTCGGTGGCCTTGCCGATGACGATGCCGGTCACGAGTCCCACCGCGATCGCACCCCAGACGCCGGCGGCGTTGGGCAGGTCCAGCGCCTTGAGCACAAAGTAGGAGGCGACAAAAATGAGCAGCGAGCTGAGGTTGATGCCGCGTCCGAGGGCGTTGAGCAGGTCGCGCTGACTGGCGCCGCTCTTCACGCGCACGGCGAAGATGCCGAGGATGGAGAAGACCGTCCCGATCGCCGCCACCGCCATCGGGGCGATCACCGCCTTGTAGGCCGAGACCGGGTCCCCGGCCTGCGCGAAGGCGGCCGCACCCAGGGCTGCGGTGGCCAGGATCGAGCCGACGTAGGATTCGTAGAGGTCAGCGCCCATGCCAGCCACATCGCCGACATTGTCGCCCACATTGTCCGCGATCGTCGCCGGGTTGCGCGGATCGTCCTCCGGAATGCCGGCCTCGACCTTGCCCACAAGGTCGGCGCCGACATCCGCCGCCTTGGTGAAGATGCCTCCGCCGACGCGGGCAAAGAGGGCCTGGAGCGACGCGCCCATGCCAAAGGTCAGCATCGTGGTCGTGATGATCACCAACTTGTGCGCCGGATCGGGATCGTCGATGAAGTGGGTGAGCACGAGGAACCAGACCGAGATGTCGAGCAACGCCAGTCCGACCACCACGAGGCCCATCACCGCGCCACTGCGGAAGGCGAGGCGGAGGCCGGCGTCGAGCGACTTGCTCGCCGCCTGGGCCACCCGCGCCGCGGCGTGGGTCGCCGTCTTCATGCCGATGTACCCGGCCAGCGCGGAAAAGAATCCGCCCGTGATGAAGGCGAAGGGCACCCACCGGTTTTGCAGCCCGAGTCCGTAGGCCAGCCACGCAAACACGAGCGTGAGGCCCAGGAAGAAGGCGCCCACGATCCGGTACTGTTGCCGCAGATACGCCATCGCGCCCACGCGCACGTGCGAGGCGATCTCCGCCATGCGGGCCGAGCCCTCGGAGGCCGCCTTCATGCGAACGTAGAAGAAGGCCGCGAACCCGAGGGCCAGCAGCGAAGCGAGCGGCGTCAACCAGAAGAGGGGGGCGTGCATGGGCGGAGGGGGTTGAAGGCGGGCCGGCCGGCTCAGGCACCAAAGGTGGAGAGCGCCGACCGCCACCAAGGGTAGTAGGTCGTCTCCAGTTCATGCCTCGCCGGCATCGGAAAGTACGCGAAGGCGCCGCCCGTCGCCGCGACGAAGAACCCGCGTTCGATCGTCCGGAAGAGCACGTCCTGCTGCAGGTAGCGGATCACGGTCTTGGTGGGCTTGCCGCGCTTGGTCCGCAACTCGCGCAGGCAGTCGCGCAGGTGCTCGAGGTTGGGATAAGGCAGGTTGTCCACGCCCGTGGCCTCCGGATCGTCCGCCAGGCGCTCGAGTCTCAACTCGGAGAAGACGAGCGCCGGCAACGACACCGGGTGGGAGAGGTCGGTGATCTGCAGTGCAAATTCGCGCGGCTCCAGTTCGCTGACCACCCGCGGCGTGACCGGACAGTACTCCTGGTACAGGTGGAAACGCGGGCCCGGTTGGGGTTGATATGGCCGCGGCGTGAGCGCCAGCACGCGGCCGTCCTCGGTCGTGAGGTGCAGCGACTCGATGGCGTCGACCGGCGTGCGTTCGAGCACGCGGTAGATCGACAGGTACAGCGAGCGGCGCGGCGTGCGGGCCACGAGACGCGCGGAGACCGGCCCGGCGAGCACGGTCGCGGCATAGGCGTCGGTCAGCTTGAAGAACAGGGCCTGGCCCCGGGCTCGCTTGCTTGAACCGGTGGCGAGGTAGGCGCCGTAGGCATCGGGATCGAGGTGGGAGGCGACCAAGGCCTCGGGCAAAAGGGAGAGGTAGAGGTAGGTCTTCATGGCGCGAAGGGAACCGGCGCGGCAGGCGTCTCGGCCCCCAGTCTACGCCGGTCCGGTCCGGCCGACTGCGCGGCGATTGCCAAAGCCTGCGCGTGCGTTGCCGCGGGAAAACGGGCGGCGATGCGGGAAAGGCTTAACGCCGGCCACGCTTTGTCACAGCGTCCGCGGTATGCGTGGTACACCCCTGTTCGCCCTCACCTTGCTGCTGCTCGTCGTTCAGCCTGCGGCGGCCGCCCTGCCCCGGGCCACCCCGGAGTCCCAGGGACTCTCCTCAAGCGGCCTCGCCGCGCTCGTCCAGACCCTCGACACCGAGGTGAGCGAGATGCACAGCCTGATGATCGTCCGCCGCGGCCAGGTGGTCGCGGAGGGGTGGTGGGCGCCATACGCGGCCGAACACCGCCATGTGCTGTATTCGTTGAGCAAAAGCTTCACCGCGACCGCGGTCGGCTTCGCGGTCGCCGAGGGACGCCTGAGCCTGTTCGATCCAGTGGTGGGCTTTTTTACGGCCGAAACGCCGGCGGACGCCAGTGCGCGCCTCAAGGCCATGCGAGTGCGCGACCTGCTCACGATGGCGACCGGTCATCAGGACGAGCCGCCGCACACGGAGGAGACCATGACGGTGGCGTCCTTCCTCGCCCACCCGGTGCCGCACAAGCCGGGCACGCATTTCCTCTACAACACCCCCGCCACCTTCATGGCCGGCGCCGTCGTGCAAAAGGTCACCGGAAAAACCGTGCTCGACTACCTGCGGCCCCGGCTTTTCGCCCCGCTGGGCATCGTCGATCCCGTCTGGGACACGAACATCGAGGGCATGACCCTGGGCGGCTACGGTCTGCGGATTCGCACGGAGGAGATCGCCCGCTTTGGGCAACTTTACCTCCAGCGCGGAGTCTGGGAAGGACGCACGCTGCTGCCGCCGGACTGGATCGATCTCGCGACGTCGCGCCAGATGTCGAACGGCAGCAATCCCCGCAGCGACTGGGACCAGGGTTACGGCTTCCAATTCTGGCGCAGCCGT
>CAYZBG010000038.1:0-19000 GCA_964476565.1 uncultured Opitutus sp. | reverse complement strand
CGGCGCTCCATCACCGTGCAGACGGGGGCCACGCCGGGCACGCTTGAGGTCACCTGGCGCGACGGCGAATCCCGCCATCGTTTTCCCTTCGGCCACGGTACCTGGGCCTTTTCCCGCGGGCCGGTCGACGCCGGCGCCCTCGCCCGGCTGCCGGACGAGCCGGTGGCCGGAACCTATGGCTGGACGGACGAATCCACCCTCGTGCTCAAGGTCGCGGCCTACGAGACGCCGTTCGCCCTGACGCACCGCCTGACGTTCCGCGGCGACGAGGTGACGGTGGCGACCGAAGGCAATGTCGCCTTCGGTCCCACCAAACGTCCCGAATGGACCGCGCGGGCGCCGGCCCGCTGAGCGGCGGTTCAGCGCACCGGGGACGGCAGCAGCCGCACGAGCTCGTTTACCACCGCGGGCAGCGCGCCGGCGAGGTTCTGGGATTCCGCGGTGGGTTGGGCGTAGTCGAAAAGCTCATACGCCGGGGCCGCACCGCCCTCGGCCGGCTCATGGGCGATCAACCGCCAGCGTCCCGTGCGGACCGTGCGTTGGCCGCGCGTCCAATGGGCCACGGCCGGCTTCGACGACGGCACATCGGCGCGGGCCAGCTGCGGGGTGAGGCTGCGACCGTCCAGTCCCGCCGGCGTGGGCAGGCCGCACAGCTCGGTCAGCGTCGGGAACAGGTCCACCGTTTCGACCAGCGCATCGCTGGCCCGGCCCGGTTCGGTCAGCCCGGGCGCTCGGATGAGCAGGGGCGAACGCAGCGCGCCGTCGTACAGGCAGTGTTTTCCCCAGATCGCGTGTTCGCCGAGCAGAAAGCCGTGATCGCTCCACACCACGACAATGGTCTGGTCCGCCCCGGGCAGGGCGGCGAGGGCCTCAAGCAACCGGCCGACCTCAGAGTCGACGTAGCTCACCGACGCCGCATAGGCGTGCCGCAGGGCGCGCGCATAGGCTTCGTCCGTGTCGGGCCGGCGTTCCCCGTGCCCATAGTTCTGATAAAACTCCCCGCTCGCATGCCAGCTCGACACGCCCAGGGGCTTGGCCGTCACCGCCGGCGCAGGAATCTGCGCCGGATCATGCTGCGCGAAGAAGCGCTGCGGCGCGGCGAAGGGAAGGTGGGGCTTGAAAAAGCCGACGGCAAAGAACCAGGGCTCCTTCGAACCCGCCAGCTCTCGTAACGTCCGGGCCGCCTCGTCCGCCACCCAAGTGTCCGGGTAGGCTGAGTCCGGACCGTCGTGGGCCTCGAGCGCCGGCGTTTGCCCGCGCACCCGCGGCCGGCCGTTGGCGTAGCCATGCATGATACCCTCGGCGTGCGGCCACGGCGAGGTCGGCAGCCAGGAACGATCCCAGGCACCGGGCAACTCCTCGGGCGGTTCGGCCCAGTTCGCTCCGGCGAGGCCGCCGGGGTGGTGGGTGACCTTGCCCAGCGCGTAGGTGCGGTAACCGTGGCGCTTGAACCACGCCGGCAGATTGGCGTCGCCCCAGCGTGCCTGGGTCTGGGCGATCGCACCGTTGTTCACATGGGCCGGCTCCGTCGGGTAACGCCCCCGCAGCAACGCGGCCCGGGACGCCCCGCACGTGGGCACCTGCACGTAGTGATGGGTAAACGGTCGCGCCGTGCGCGCAAAGGCATCGAGCTGGGGCGTGCGCGCATGGCCGACGCCGTAGGCCCCCAGATCGTTGCGCAGATCGTCAATGGCGATGAAGAGCACGTTGGGCCGCGACGCCGGCTGGGCGGCGGCAGGAAGGACAAGGGCAAGCAGGGCGAGAAGACGGGCAAGACGGGACATGGGGGAACGGGGGTGCTCCGATGGGAAACCAGGAAACCCAGGTCGGCGATCCCAAATCAAGGGAACGAGCAACCACCGCCTCCCGATGCCGGAACTGCTCGCGATAAGACGAGCCGCGGGCGGATTCGCTCGTCGACCTTCGGCGGCGGACGGTCCATCTTGGCCCGCGTCGATTCGCCCGCTCCGCCCCTGCCCTGCCCGCCCTGCCCCGCCACCATGCGCCTCCGTACGTTCCGCGCGTTTTCCCTGCTCGCCGCCGCCTTGGTCCTGCTGGTCCCGCACCGCGGCCCGGGCGCCTCGCCCGCGCCAACGCATCCGGATCTTGAATACGCCCGACCGGATGGACAGCCGTTGCGCCTCGACCTCTACCTGCCCGCGGTGCCGGCCGGCGCGCCCCTCATCGTCTGGGTGCATGGCGGAGCCTGGCGTTCTGGATCCAAGGCGGAGAACCCGCTGGCGCCCCTCGTTGCCCGCGGCTTTGCCCTCGCCAGTGTGGACTACCGCCTGACGCCGGTGGCGCCGTTCCCCGCCAACGTGCACGACCTCAAGGCGGCCATCCGCTACCTGCGCGCCCGCGCGGCCGACTTCGGTTACGACGCTGGCCGGATCGTGATCGCCGGGAGCTCCGCCGGCGCGCACCTCGCCGCGCTCACCGGCGTCTCCAACGGCCACCCGGAACTCGAAGGCGACGTGGGCGCGCACCGGGGCGAGCGCAGCGACGTCCAAGGCATCGTGAGTTTCTACGGCGCCTCCAACCTCGAGAGCATCCTCCGGCAATCGACTCCGTTCGGGCTCGGCGTGCGCATCCCGGCCCTGCAACTCCTGCTGCGCGGCCAGCCAGAGGAGAAGCCCGCACTGGCCCGGCTCGCCAGCCCGCTGGCGCACGTTGACCGGGGCGACCCGCCCTTACTGCTGCTGCACGGGGATCAAGACCCCCAGATGCCCGTGGCCCAGTCGCTGGAGTTCCTTGGCGCCTACGAGGCTGTGGGTGGCACCGCGCGCTTCGTGCCGGTGCACGGCGCCGCTCATGGCGGCCGGGAATTCTACGATGCGACCCGCCTCGACCTCGTGGTCGATTTCCTCCGCACCCACGGGCTGGCTCCGAACTGAGATCCGCGCCGAAGGGCGCCAACCCCGGCCCGTCATCCCGGATCTATCCACCATGCGTACCCTCCTCTCCCTGCTCTTGCCGGCCCTGTCCTTCCTCGGCGTCCTCGGCGCCGCCATCGCCGCCGAACCGTCCGTCACCACGCTCACCCTTTGGCCCGGCATGCCGCCGGGAGACGAACAGGTGACGCTGCCGCCGGAGGGCGACCTGACCAAGCCGGACGATCCGCTCATCGCCGGCCGGCGCATCATCAAGCTCGGCAACGTGTCGACCCCGCTGATCGAGGTTCACCGGCCTCCGGCCGCGCTGGCCAACGGCACCGCCGTCATCGTGTGTCCGGGCGGCGGACATTACATCCTCGCCTGGGATCTCGAGGGCACCGAGGTCGCGACCTGGCTCAACTCCCTCGGCGTGACCGCCATCGTGCTCAAGTACCCCGTGCCCAGCCGCACCCGCGAGACCAAGCCCTGGCAGGCAGCCGTGCAAGACGCGCAGCGCGCCGTACGAATCGTCCGCGCCCACGCCGAGGCCTGGAACCTCGATCCGCAGCGCATCGGCATGCTCGGCTTCTCCGCCGGCGGCGCGACCGCCGCTCTCACCGCCCTCCGGCACCACGAGCAACATTATCCGCCGGTCGACGCCACCGACCGTCTTTCCGCCCGACCGGACTTTGCCCTGCTCATTTACACTGGCGGCCTCTACGACGCGGAGACGAAGGCCCTGCGCGAGGTCGTGACCGTGCCGGACGATGCCCCGCCGTTTTTCTTTGTCCATGCGTGGGACGACAACGTGTCGGTGCAAAACACGCTGTTGCTCGCCTCCGCGCTGAAGGAGAAATCCATCCCGGCCGCCGTCCACGTGTACCCTCACGGCGGCCATGGCTACGGCCTGCGTGCCACGGCCGAACCGGTCACCACCTGGCCCGCCCGCGCCGAAGAATGGATGCGCCGGGCCGGCCTGCTCGGGGTCCGTTGACCCGCCGCGCCTAGCGGGCCGTCCACTCCAGGATCTGCCGGTCGGCGAGCAGGCGTTCGCGCAACCGCGCGTACTCGACGCGTTGCACGGGTACGTTGGCCTCGATGGCGAGCGAGGCCGCCGTCGCCGCGCTCTGGCCCAGCAGCAGAAAGACCGGCTCCATCCGGATGCTGCCGAAGGCCATGTGCGACGACGACACCGCCACCGGCACGAGCAGGTTCGCGCACTCCGCCTCCTTGGGCACGATCGCCCGGTAGCTCACCGGATAGGGCTTGGGCACGCGGACCTCCACGTTGCCCTCGGCCATGACCTTCCCGTCGACGACGACGCGCGAGGTGTGATGCGAATCCATCGTATAGCTGGCGAGCCCGACGCTGTCCGGCGCCACCACCCGGCTTTCGCAGTCATGCTGGGTCATGACATAGTCCGAAATCATTCGCCGGCCTTCGCGCACATACAACTCATGGGGCCAGCCGTCGGTCTCCTCGAACTGGTCGCGCGGCAGTCCGAACTTGCGTGGCACCGCCTGCACCGCGGGCGGGACGGCGGGATCGTGGGCGAGGAACCACATCATGCCCTGCTGGTAGGTGACGTGTTCCTGGAAAATACGTTCGCGCGTCGCGTAGTCGGCCTCAGGCCAGGCGTTGCTGCCGCCGATGAAGTCGGTCGAGACGGGCCCCGCGTTGTTGCAATCGCCGAGGTTTAACTTGATCGGGCCATGGCGGTAGGTGAAGTCCCAGTCGAAGCCAGGCGGCGCGCTGGTCAGGTAACGCTCGAGCAGGAGATAGGTGTCGCGATTATAGCCGGCCGGCTTGGGATAAGGACGGCCTTCCTCGGCGGTGGTCAGCCACATGCGGAAATTGTAGGCCTGCACCCACGAATCGCCCGAACCCTGCCGGCGGGGCGGCTCGGCAGAAATGCCGGGCAGCAGACCCGAACGCGGGTCGCCCGGGATCCGGTACGGATCGACCGGGAAACGGAACTGGTGCTTGTCCGCGATGAAGTAGCCGTTGATCGTCTCGCCGTAGACGGCGTTGTCCTCGCGCCCCACGTGATACGAAACGCCCGCGCGGGCCAGCAGGTCACCTTCGTAGGTCGCGTCGACAAACATCTTCGCCTCGATGCGATTGCCGTTCTCGAACACGAGGGCGCGGATGCGGTTGCCGTCTTTTTCCACCGCCTTCAGGCGGTGTTCGTACCAGACGGGCACGCGCGCCTCGGCCAGCATCGCGCAGAAGGTCTTCTCCGCATCCGCAGCGCGGAAGCCCGACCAGACGCCCATGCGGTTGAGAAACTCCGCCGCCATGCCGCCGATGGACTCCTTGCGCCCGAGATCCACCGCCGTGAGTCCGGCGGACGTCATGCCCCCAACGTGGCGGCGAAACACCGCCAGCACGGTGCTGCGCCCCATGCGGCTCGCCTGCACGGCCGCGCCTACTCCGCCCGGCGTGCCGCCATAAACACACACATCAACGCGCAAGGTCTGCGGCTGGGCCGGTGCCGGCACAGGATAATAGTAACGCAGACCGGGATTGGGCGTGGTCGGGCCGTCGGCGGCGGCCGCAGGTGCAACAAAAGAGGCCAGGGTGGACACGAGGAGCGGAATCAGGGCAAGGCGGGGTGAACGCTTCATGGCAAACGGCAGGGGAGCCGCGCCTCAATAAGGACAATCAGGCCTGTTCCGCGCAAGCCGGACCGTATCTCCGCGCCTCGGGAAGAATGCGTGATGACCGGGCTGGCAGTGGAACCTCGCCACGGCGCAGCTGACGGAGCATAAGTCACGTTCGCCTGAACCCTTGTTTCCCACGATGACCTCGCCCTCCCTTCGCCCGTTTTGGTTGCGCCTCCTTGCCTTCGTGCTGCTCCCGACCGCCTTCGCCGTCGCGCAGCCTACCCCGACGCCTCAGGCGGGAGCGGGCTCCGTTGCGGCCATCGTTTCACCCGAGCCGATGGTGATCGAGGCAGAGAACGGCGGCGTGCACGGCCAGTTGGCGGTGGCACCGGAGATCCTCAGTCCGGAGGGCCGCACCGATCTGATCTACACGATCACCGCGGAGCCGAAATCGGGTCGCGTGGGCCTCGCGGGCGGTGATGAGGAGGACTTCTTCAAGAACAAGACCGCCCGCCTCGGCTACTTTGCGTACCAAGCCGAGGACGGGTACGTGGGGACCGATTCGTTCAGCTACAGCGTGCGCAACGAAACGACTGGCCTCGTGTTCACGAACACCGTCGTGGTCAAGGTGGAGCCGCCGCCGCCGGTGACCTTGGAGAAATTCGAGGTCAGCGCGGCCCGTGAACAGATGGTCGAGGTCCGCCCCGTCTTGCTCACCACCCGACCCAACACGCCCGTCGGGCACAAGATCCCCAGTCACGAAGACTTCCTCTCCGCCAACGACCGCAGCGGGATCGTCAACCCGAAGATCGCCTACCTGCTCGACGACGAGGAGAAGCCGCGCCATGGCACCGCCCGGCTTGACCGCACCACCGGCCAGCTGACCTACGCGCCCAACCCGGGCTTCATGGGCGAGGACCGCTTCCGCTACTACACGGTCGACGAAAACAACCCGCACCTCGGCGTGGAGAATGTGATCTCGGTCGTGGTCGAGCCGATCCGGCGCGCACGACAGATGTCGGTCGACCGTTCGAAGAACCGCGAGGTCGACCTCGTGTTCGTGATCAATAACTCGCCGTCGATGGCCGCGCACCAAAGCCGCATCGCGGACAACCTCAGCCGCTTCCGCCAGCTCTTCCACACGCGTGATCTCGACTACCGCATAGCCGTGCTCACGACCGACTTCGTCAACACCGACCGCAGTCGCAGTCCGGGCGCCCAGTCCTTCTACAAAGAGGTCCGTTACACCGAGCTCGACGCCGCCGGCAACCCCGTGCTCGACCGCCGCAACCGCCCGAGGCAGGCGGTGAAACGCGTGGCCAGCAACGGCAACCTCGTCAGCCTCCCCGTCATGCCCGAGCCGTGGGTCACCCCGCGCACACCCGACGGCATCTTCGCCGAACTCGTGCGCGTCGGCACCAAGGGCGACAGCAACCGCACCGCCTTCACGTCCGTGTACAACTTCGTCGCCGGCTACTACAACAAGCAGCACGCGTTCCTGCGTCCGGAGGCGACCACCATCGTGGTCTTCTTCATGGACGAAGAGGAGACGCGCATGGCGGTGTGGGAGGAGCAGCGCGACGGAACGCGCAACGCCCAGTGGATCGAGAACGGCACCCTGCCCGCCCTGCTCGACCAGTACAACGCGCGCCATCCCGCCGCGCGCCAGACCCTCGACGGTTATATCAATTACTGGGTCATGCGCCCCTTCATCATCGCCAAGGGCAACCGGCGCGGAAAACTCGAGATGCACGCCGTCGTGTCGCCCGGCAACATCTCGCACCGCCGGGCCGCCGAGCTGACCGGTGGCACGGTGCTGAACATCGAAAGCGATTTCTCCGCGCCGCTCGCCGCCCTGGGCGACCGCATCGCTGAAACCGTCGCGGTGGCGCTCGACCCCGTCGAGGCCAACGGCATCCTTTATCAGAAGAGCATCCGCGTTCGGGTCGACGGCCAGGAGGTAAGCCCCGATCCGAATAATGGATACACTTACGACGAGCTGACCCACAGCATCCGCTTCCACGGCGACGCCCGCCAACGCGCCTTCGCCGCCAAGATCGACATCGCCTACGAGGAGCACCTGTAAGGGAGGCGGGGTGAGGGGTGATAGGTGATGGGTCAGGGGTCAGGGGTCAGGGGTCAGGGGGAGACCGGCCCACGGGCGTGAGCGAATCGTTTCCCTTGTCCTGATGACCTCGGGGCGGCACGATGGACGCTCACCCATCACCCTTGACCCGGCGCGGTCCGCCGCGCCCGTCTCTGCCATGCCCCCTCCCGACCTTGGCCGCCGCCGCTTCCTCACCCACACCGGCATCGGGCTCGCCGCCGCCGGCATCGGACTGTCGTCCCGCTCCGCCCTCGCCGCCACGACCCCCGCACCCGCCGTGCGGACCACGAACGCCCTGCCCAAGTGGAAGGGCTTTAACTTTCTCGACTTCTTCAATCCCGATCCGGCACGGGCCCGGCCGGCCACACGCGTGGAGAGCTTCGCGTGGATGCGCGACTGGGGCTTCGATTTCGTACGCGTGCCGATGGCGTACCCCTACTACCTCGACATCGATTACTCGCGCCCGATCACACCTGAGGAGGTCTACCGTTTCGATGAGTCCAAGCTCGCGCGCATCGACGCCCTTGTCACCACCGCGCACCAACGGGGCCTGCATGTCAGCCTGAACCTGCACCGCGCACCGGGCTATTGCATCAATGCCGGGTTTCATGAGCCCTACAATCTCTGGAGGGACCAAGCCGCGCTGGACGCGTTCTGCGCGCACTGGACCCTGTGGGCCAAGCGTTACCGCGGCATCCCGAACCAGCTGCTGAGCTTCGATTTGGTCAACGAGCCGAGCCTGCGCGAGGACATGAACGACCAGCACGGCAAACGCGAAGCCGTGCCGGGCGACGTGTACTACCGGGTGGCCAAGGCGGCGGTCGACGCCATCCGGGCGGTCGACCCGGGCCGCCTGATCATCGCCGACGGCAACAACGGCGGGCACCTCGCGGTGCCGGAGCTGGCGCCCCTCGGCATCGGCCAGAGCTGCCGGGGCTACATGCCCTTCAACATTTCCCACCACAAGGCCCCGTGGGTCTACAAGGACCCGGACAACCTGCCCGCGCCCAAGTGGCCGGACGGCCCTCAGGCCAATCGCGCCTGGCTGGAACGCCTTTATCAGCCCTGGTTCGACCTGAAGGACCGCGGCGTCGGGGTGCACTGCGGCGAATGCGGCTGCTACAATCTGACGCCCCATCCGGTGTTCCTCGCCTGGTTCCGCGACGTGCTGGAAGTCCTGTCCGAACGCGGCATCGGTTTCGGCCTCTGGGAAATGCACGGCGCCTTCGGCCTGCTCGACTCCCGCCGCGCCGACGTCGCCTACGAGGACTGGTACGGCCACCAGCTCGACCGGAAGCTGCTCGAACTGCTCCAGCGAGTTTAACTCACCCCGCGCTCCCCGGGAGCGCCAAGCCCCAGCTTGGCTTTGCCGAGGAGAAGGCCGAGCTGGAGCTCGGCGTTCCCGGGGGGCAGCAGCATCATGGCCGACGGAGAGTTCGCTCCAAGGACGACGATCACCGGCCGAACTCGGGCAACGCGCCCGGCGCGGACACGGCGGTGCGCGGAGAGGGCATGAACGAACATCCGACCTCGCCCACCTTGTAGGCCGCAGCGACGGGGCCGACGCCGACCGAGGCTTTGACCTCCGCCTTGACGCCGATATCGTGCAGCCCGTCGCGTCCGGCTTTCACATAAAAGCCCTCCTTCGCACTGCCGACACCGGGGATGGATTGTTTCGGCCCGATGAAGCCGGTGACTTCGCCGCTCAAGTCGAGGCCGATCTCACCGGAGACCCCGAGCACTTCCGGGATGACCTCCGCCTCGAGCTCGAGCGACACACTGGTGCAATTGATCTCCACGCCCGCAGGACCGAGGTTGAGCGCGACGGAAAAATCGGCCTGCGACTCGCTGCAAGGCGGGCCGCTGCCGGGTTCGCCTTCCTCCAAGACGATCGCGTTCGGGTCGTACTGCGCCCCCAAGGTGTTGAACAGATTCGTCACGGCGGAGAGCAGGTCCGCCTCAGCCTTGAAGCGTGCCTCCTCCGCGGCGGTCTGGAGCACCGTGCGCAGCTCCGGCGCACCGACCACGGAGAGCATCCCGTTCATGATCGCGCTGTGCAGCAGATATTCCCGTCCCACCGCGTCGTGGTAGGCCGCGAGCAGGCCCTCGATGCTGTTGAGCGCATCGTCGGTGGGACCATTGAGTTCTTTCGCGTACTGGCGTAGCAACGCCGGGGTCATCGGCTTGTCCTGGCTTTCCTGGGCCTGCCGCTGCGCGATGGGGAGGCGGGCTTCGATGGTACGGGAAACCAGCGCCTCGGTCTTCGCATCCAGCTCCCGCCGCAACAGGTCGACCTCATGGGCAACGCGATTCAGCTCCGGCGTCGCGCTGTGGCGGTTCATGGCACGGTTGACCAGCGCAGTCTGGCGATAGGCGTACGCGCCCGGCACGGAGTCTTCCTTCGCGCGCCACTGTTCCCATGCCTTGCCGATCACCTCGTTGTGAAGCCGGGCCTGCTCAGTGTAGGCAGCCTGCCATCGTTCCATGTAGGACTCCATCATGCCCATCATTTCCTCGGCCGAACGCGGCCGCTTGACGTTGGGCAGGCTACCCGGCCGGCCACCGCTCAGGTCGAACAGGTCGGCGAGCGACACCGCGACCTCAGTGCCCTCCGTCAGGCCGTCCCGCTCCTGGCGCGCCTGTTCGACGGTCTCCGGGTCGTGCTCGAGATCGATCAGCTTGGCCCGCTTGCGCACGGCCGCCTTCAGGAAGGCCACGCGCGGTTCCTCACCGAGCTTGGCCTGGACCAAGGCGAGCAGGAGCGCGGCCTCACTCAGGTTGGGCTGGTCGTCGACGATCCGCTGCAGCGGTCCGCGCGCCTGCGCATACTCGCCCCGCAGCATCTGGGCATAGGCGCGCAGGTACGCCGCGTAGGTCGCGCCGCCCACGCCCCAGGGTCCCGGCGGCAATTGACCACGCTCGGCCGCCGCGATGAGCGGGAGCGCTTCGTTCGCACGCCCTCCGGCCAAGGCGCCGGCCGCAAGGTTGAGGAGAACGCCGGCGTCGGCCGGCGCCTTCTCGGCCGCGAGCAACAGGCAGGCAAACGCCGGTCCTCCCTTGCCCTGCGCGTAGAGCAAGACGGCGGCAGACTGCAGGTCATCGGCGGACTGCAGCTTGGGTTCGCGGCGTGCACCCTCGAGCAACCGGCGGGCTTCGCCGGACGCATACGGTGCGCGCAATTCGCGCAGCGCGGCCGCCTCGGTCATCGCCGCGGGAGTGACGCTGCCGGCCAGGTCCTCATTCAACTCAAGGAACTCCTCGAGGCGCGAGCTCACGTCGATCACCTCCAGGTCGAACAGCGATACGGTGGGATCCGCCGGGGCCTGGTAGGGATTGCCTTCCCCGCCCCCGCCCGAGGCGACCACAATGTTCGGCGCCTGAGCCCGGACCGGGGCCATCGCACCAATCAACCCGAGGACGAGTCCCGCCGCAGCACGGAGTAGCGTCATCGCCGGAGTGAGCCGGATTCTTGGTGCGCTTTCAAGGGCGGACACCGCATGCCCAGGCGCACCCGTCGATCCTACGAATTGGAGATCCAACAAGGTCGGGCGCGTGCCGCTGGCTCGGCGTATAGAAACAGATTGTCGTTTGCGACCAACCGACGTTTCCTCACGGTCCATGAGATTCATCCGGTCGGTCGTGCGCCACCGTTGCGGCGCAGCTGTTCTCGCGGGTTCCGTCCTGGTCTTGAGCGTGAGTGCAGCCGACACGCCCCCTCCGGAATCACCGATCCGCAGCTTGGTGAAGCGATTCACCGAGAGTCGCACCGCGCCATCCCCTCGGCCTCCCGCTTCGCCCCCTGCCGCACCCACCACCGCGCCATCAGCGTCCGAACCGAAGGCGCAATCGTTGTCCCAGCCCGTCGCACCGCCCCTGGCCAGAGCTCCGGGCCGCGACTCCGCCACGGTCAAGCCGGACACCACCCGGAAGCCTTCGCCGCCCCTTGCCAGCCTGCCTGCGCCGAAAGCCGCCTCCGGCCCGTTGCGCATCTTGCTCGTCGACGACGATTGGTCAGCCAACAACAACCTCACGAACCGAGCGCGCCTTTCCGGCTCCGATGAGATTTTTCGCGGCCTCGTGGCGGCGGCCGTCGGCGGCGACGCATCCGCGTGGTCCGTAGAAGTCGCTCCGGTCAACCAGCATGGCCCGGCGTTCGAGCGTTTGCGCGATTTCAATGTCGTGCTGTGGTACACCGGCGGTTCCTACGGTGGCGGCGCAGACAATGTCGCGGTGTTGAGTGTCGAGGATGAGAAAACGGTGAAGCGGTATCTCGAGGAAACCGGGGGAGCGTTCATTTTGATCTCGCCCGGTTACGTGAGCAACCACGCCTACGCCACCTCGTGGACGGCCTCCCGCCATCCCTTTCTCAAGGAGGTCGCCGGCATCAACGGCCTCGCCGGACTCGTGCAGCGTTTTGCCGCCGGCACGGTGTTCTCACCCGAGGGAGCACGTTTCAACGTGGAGCCGAAGGGCGCCGCCGAAACGCAGTTCAGCGCTGTGAACCCCGACGGCGCAGCCGTTGTCTTCACGTCGTCTCTCGATCCTGCGAAGACCGCGAAAGAGCCGGTTCCCGTCGCCGTGGCCCACCCCTATGCCGGCGGGCGCTTCGTGTACGTTGGCTTTACCTTTGAGAATATCGCCGAGCAAGAGCGCGCCAAGGCGTTCGACCATTTGCTCGCGGCGGCGGTGGGATCCAAGCATGCAGCGCCCGCAGTCGCCGGCCCGGCCGTTCCACTCACGCCTACACCCCTCGGCAAGCTTCCCACCCAGCCAGCGCCGAGTCTCGGCGGGTTTAACGTCACGGTCGGCGGCACCCCAGCCAGAACGATCGTGCGCTGGACCGTTCCAGGCGCGGTGTTGTCTCTGAACGATCAGGTCGCGCAAAGGTCTTCAGCAGCACCGGTCACGCCGGCACCCAGCCCCAGCGTTACGGTCGAGCGAGAGATGCGGGGCGTATATTCGTATGACGTTTATTGGGAGCCGATGGTCGTGCCTCCAGACGCCTCAGAAGTCGTGGATGGTGACATCTCGCCGGGAAGCAAAAGGAAATACCGCGTGACGCTGACCGAGGCGAACGGGGCGACTCAATCCAAAGAAGTGGAGCACACCGTCCCGCTCCCTGCGGATCCTGAACGCATTACCGCCAGCTTACAGGGCGACTACAGCGTCATCCTCACCTGGCCCGAAGTCCCAGGAGTGACCCACTATCGGGTCCACCACGGATTCGGCTCGCAAGTGAATCAACCGACCATCGTGAGCGGCATGACGCAGTGGCGCAGTCCGCCCATGGATGGGTTCAAACGATCTTGGTCGGTGACATCGGTCTACGAGCGTGACGGCGAATGGATCAGCTTCACGGAGCCGGGTCGCTGGCCGCGCGCGCTCGTTCAGGGCATCGACCAATATTTTGTGGTGGCCGGCACCGTCACGATTCGCACCGGCAACGACAACAAGGAGCTCCCCTCGAAATTCACCATCAAGCTCTACATCAACGGGGGGAACACCGATATCGATCCGTGGAACCCGACTCCCAACCCACTTCGCCTCCAGGACATCGGTTACAGCTACGGCCGCAACACGACCGAGCTGAAAGTTAACTCCAGCGCGGATTTCGAACTGCAGACCGCGGTGGACACGGTGTGGTCGCCCGCCGGAAACAATCTGGCCAACATCCAGCAACACGGCCTGCGAATCGTGATCACCTACGAACCGAACTTCCCGCTCGACGCCTGGAAGATCGATAGCGTGACGCTGACCCTTAAGTTCAAGGACCGGGATCGGATCTCGGGCCAGTATGGCTCTCTGGATCCCCGTCCGGCCTACCCCCCAATGGCTGACAAAACCATCACCTTCCCCAACGTCTCAACGCTGCTCACGGCGGCCAACCCGCGGCTCGACCTCGTCACCGACCGGTTTCTCATGCCGATCGTCCAACCCTAGGCCGAGGACAGCCGTGTGCAGCCGTTTACCGTCGCCCTTTTTTGCCCTGAAACCGGCGCAGGGCCGCGCGTCCTCCGCCATCCCCTCCCGCCACGCCCTCGCCCCATGACATCATCCCGCTTCGCCCCACGGGCCAGGCGCCTCGCCGCGTGCCTGCTCGTTGCTCTTACACTTCCGCATGCGTGGCTGTCTGCCTCTGACACACCGCCGCCACCGGCCTCCCCTCTCAGCAGCCTGGTCAAGAAGCTCACGGAGCAACGCGTCGCGCAGTCCGCCGACCTGCCCACCAAGGATCAGCTCCTGCGGCCCGAGTTTCGCTTCAATGCCGCACCCAACTGGCTCCTCCTCCCCGACCTCGCCCGGCAGCTCACGACCAACGACGCCGAGCGCGATGCGATCTTCAACTTGCTGGAGGTGGGCGCGAGCGAAGCGCGAAAACTCCTCGCGGCCGAGGGCGAGGGTGCCGAGCGCGACGTGGCCGTGGCGACCTCGCTCTTCGTCACGCAGCTCTGGAGCGTGGCCCGGCAGGAAGAGCCGACCGAGGCCGCCGCTGACGCCTTGCACGCGCAGATCGTCGGCGTGCTCGCCGGCCCGGAAGTCGCCCGGATGAACGATGCGGACAAACAGGCCTACTGGGAATTCTGCCTCGGATTTCCCACCCTTGTGATCGGCATGAAGGAGGTCGCAACCGATCCGGCTTCGCAGGAGGGTCTGCGCACGATCGCGGCAGCGGTTTTCGAGTCGCTCATCGGCATCAACCCCCACCTCGTCGATCTCGGTCCGCAGGGCATGATGCCGCGCGCCGGTGTCGAGGAAGCCGCGCGACAGGTTGCGGCCGACGAAGCGGCGGCCGCGGGGAAACCTTCGCTGGAGAAGACGGGCGGACCTGGTGTATCCGGAATCACTTACACACCGCCGTCCGGCTGGACCCGGGAGAACGCAAACTGGGCGACGATCTTTCGCGCCACGCTTCAGGACGTGACCAGTGACGGCTCACCGGACCCCACGGGCCAGGGTCGACATGCAGCCTCGATCTTCGTGCTGCCTCCGCGGGCAATCACGAAAGATGCCCACACCACCTTCGATGCCACCTGGCGCCAGCAGTTCGAAGCGTTTGAGCTGGGCGACACCATCGTCCACTACCGCGCCCGCATCCCGAGCGGACTCGTGGTCCACTACATGGGTCGGTTCTTCGAGCGCAAAGTGCGGAACGAGGGGGCACTCAGGAACTACGCCGTGCTGTACCTCATCGACCTCGGCGACGGACGCGTCCAGCCGATCACCGCGGTGGTGGAGCCTGTCAATCCCGGCCTCGGCATGAGTTCCTTCAAGGAATCGGCAGCGTTCAGCGCGCTCTGGCGCCCGCTCTTGGGGTTGATTGAGTCCATTCAACCTGCGGAAGGACGCGCACCCCACCCGGCGGGCGGGCTGTTCGTCGCGGCCGACCTGCTAGGGGATTGGACGACATCGACGAGGCAGGGAGGCGCGTTCTACACGAACACCCTGACGGGGATGAGCGCGGGCATGGCGACCCATTCGTCCGGAGGTGCCTTCCGGCTTGGTACGGACGGTACGTACGATTACTCGATCGCGTTCCTCACCACCAACCCCCAGTTTGGAAACACCAGCGGGTCGGAGAAGCACTCCGGTCGGTATCGACTGGACGGCGACATCGTGCACGTCGAACCCTCCACCCCGCTCTCCTATAAGTTCACCCGCTGCGCAGTCGGCATCGGCACGCGCCAGACCTCGGACGGATTGAAGAGGATTCTGGTGGTCGTCAGCGATCAGAACGGCGTCTTCCGCGCACCGCAGCTCATGCCCAACTGGGACTACTACGACGGCGTGATGACGTGGTACGTGGAGAAATAGGTTAGCCTCGCTCCAGGCTGACGCCGGAGGCAATCGAAGGACAGGACCGGGGCCCCGCTTCCCTGCCGCGACGAATTCAACTGCGAAACAGCGTCCGCACCCGCTGCACGGCCTCGACCCGTCCGGCCAGCCGCCCGGCCTGAAACGCGACGACGAACAGCGGCATCGCAGCCATGGTCGCAACGATGCCCGATACGCCGCCACCCGAGCGCACCGCGAGCAAGGCGCCCACCACGGCATAGGCGATGACGGCCACCGCCATAACAACAAACCATCGCCCCCGCACGACCCGAAGCGCCTCGGCGCTCTCACCGTCCAACTGAACCGCGCGATCAATCAAAGTCTCTTCGGAGGAATTCATCGGCATGCCTGCTTTTTGGCGCGATCGGTCAGGCAAAGCGAGCCCTCAGGCGGACGGAGCCGCACCTCATGGGCAGGCCACCGGACGGATCGGCCGATGTTTGCGGTCAAGGCGGTCCGCTTCCCGGGTTCTCGTACCAAACAATCCCCAGTCCGCGTGCGCTTGGGTCGTTGTTGTCAGCCTCCTCGGTGATGAGGACGTCGAGGTCATGGTCACGATCCAGATCGACCAGGACGGCCCGGTCGAACTTCTCACCGCCAAGCCCGGCGACAGGACCCCATCGCCATTCAGGCTCGTGGGGCGATTTGTCGTACGACAACCGAAACACGCCCACCCGACCGGTCGCCCCCTCGGTCGACACCACGAGATCGGCACGGCCATCGCCGTTGAGATCACCGACCGCCACCGACTTACCGATCCGGCCAACGCTTTCGCCCGGCCACGCAATCTCGTTCTCCCTCCATACCTCGTCGCTGAGACGCTGATACCAGAACAACCGCCGGTCGTGGGTCACCACCACCACCTCGGGCACGGCATCGCCAGTCAGGTCGGCAAGATCAGCGAACATCACTTCGCGATTTCGTGCACCGATGAACCGGTTCTGCCAGACGCCGCCCTGGGTGCCAGGGTTCTCCAGCCAACGAAGACCTTGAAGACCCGCATCCGGCCGGCGGTCGGAGAGCAAGAGGTCGGGGCGACCATCGGCGTTGAAGTCGTGGACCTGCATCGTCATCGTCCAACCCACCTCACCGATCGAATGAAAGGTCCACCCGGTGAGGTTGCGACGGTCGTCCGCAGGACGGGCGAGCCAGCCGACCTTCGCCACCCTCGAGCGGCTGCTTTTCCCCCCGATCAGCGGATCGGGGAGCCCATCGCCACTGAGGTCGACGCCGACACCGAACATCCAGGGATGGTCAGGCACCACAGCGACAGGAAACTCACGCGTCTCCCAAGCACCGTCAGCTTCGCGGGGAGCGAAATGCGCGATGACACGTTGGTGCCGGTCGGTGCAACTTAGCACATCCAGCTTTCCGTCCGCATCGAGGTCAGCGAAGACGGCATCTTCAACATCAGGCGCAGGCCCCGCCTCGACATACCGCCAAGGTTGCCGCGGATCGCCTGCCACTCCGGGGTGCAGATAAACGCGGCTGCGTCCACTCTGTTCCCAAGCCACCGCTATATCGGGGAACCCATCCCCATTCGCGTCGGCCAGGCGGGGCCCATCAGCGCCAAAGAGCGAGTCATCGATCGTGTGCCGTGGCCAGGCAGCGATGAGCGGCAACGCCGTCATGATCAGGGACAGAGGTAGGCTTCGCACCATCGCACGACCACAGTGAGGAAAAAGCCCGTGGCACGCAATTGCCGCGCAAACGAACCGCCACACTCACGTTGGTCTTCTTCGCGACGCCGGGCCAGGAGCCCGGCCGATCATCCGGCCGGTTTCGTCAACCTGCGGCTCCCCGGAGGTCCAACTACCCGGCAAGGTGCAAGGCCGACGCGATCGACCAGCCTACCCCGGATTGCACCCGCCAAGCGGAGACCGTCCTCCTCGTGCTCCTCCGATTGCCACCGTTACTCCCCAATCCTGATACCGCATCGGCTCGTTGGTCACTTCAGCGAGATCTTGACCACCGTGGCGACGGGATCGGGCAGGCGGTCGGGCAGGTTAACGAAGACCTGGTTCTGGCGAGCGACCATCTCGAGGCGTTCGCCGGTGGCCAACAGGGTGGCCTCGGAGCGCTCCGAGAATCCATCGGGCTGCGGCAGATTGATCCACCCGTCGGGCCGGGCCGGCCGTTCGAAGACGATGGCATAGAGGGCGTCGGCCTTACGCGTGAACCGCCCCTGCCACGTCGGGTGGGCGAAGGGACTGGCCTCGGCGCCATAGATCGCTTCGCCGTTCACCTCCAGCCACGCGCCCATCGCGTGAAGCCGTTCCACCGAGGGACGGGGAATGATGCCCTCCGGCGTGGGTCCGACGTTGAGCAGGTAATTGCCGCCCTTCGAAACGATATCGACCAGGTTGCGGATAAGGACCTCGTTCGACTTCCATTTCGTATCGGAGGCTTTCCAGGCCCACGTGTCGTTCATCGTCATGCACGATTCCCAGTCCACGCCGGCGAGGCCGGTAGCGGGGATCTCCTGCTCAGGTGTGCCGTAGTCGCCGGCGAAATCACCCGCGCGAGTGAGGCCGGCCATGCCCTGGCGGCCCTTGTCGACGCGGTTGTTCACGATGATCTTGGGCTGGATCGAACGCACGAAGGCGTCGATCTCCTTGCCCATTTCCGTCGTGTAGTCGTTCACCCATTCGCCGTCGAACCAGAGGATGCCGATCTCGCCGTAACGGGTGAGCAGCTCCCGGAGCTGGGGCTTCATCTTGGTGTCGAGGTAGCGGCGGAAGTTCGGGTTGCTCTGCTTGTTATCGTTGTAGGACGGGTAGAACGCGCGCTGGGCATCCGGGTGATGCCAATCCATGATCGAATGATAGAAACACAGCTTGATGCCGTGCTTCGCGCACGCGTCGGCCAGCTCCTTGAGGATGTCGCGCCGGAAAGGCGTCGCCTCCATGATGTCCCACGGTGAGACCTGGGAGTCCCAGAGCGCGAAGCCGTCGTGGTGCTTGGAGGTGATGACGATGTACTTCATGCCGGCCTGCTTCGCGATGCGCGCCCACGCATCGGCATCGAAGAACCGGGGATTGAACATGGAAGCGTAGGTCTCGTAGTCCGCCGGCGGAATCGCGGCCTGTTGCATGATCCACTCGCCGATGCCGGCCACCTGATCGCCCTGGTAGGTGCCGCCGAGGACCGAGTACACGCCCCAGTGAATGAACATGCCGAAACGCGCCTCCTTGAACCAGGCCATGCGCTCGGCGCGCTGTTCAGGCGTTTCCTGCCAGCGCGGGAGATTCTCCGCAGGGAGACGGACGGTCGCGAAGAGCGCGATCAGGAGGACACAGGACACGAGCAGGGTTGGCTTTTTCATGGGCTTGGAAGGGGACAAGCGTGGGATGAACAGGAAGAAGAGAACCCGGAGGCAACGAGCTCAGTCCGGCGCGTCTCCGAGGTGATCGCGCATCGATCGGCCGAACCTGCGGAACACGAGGGCGACACCGGGACGGTGGAAACCACCCTGCCCCCGTCGCGCGCCGCCAACGACCCGAATCGTCCCCAAGCCCTCAGCCTCGGCCTGAGCCGCACCATCGATCCGGGCGCCTGTGCCAGCGTTCGCCGACATGCTT
>CAYZBG010000037.1:25786-49068 GCA_964476565.1 uncultured Opitutus sp. | reverse complement strand
GAGGTGGTCTCGTCGGCGGCGTGGATCATCTTGGCGCCGGTGTCCTGGTGCTGGCCATCGTTGGCCAGCGCGATGGAAATGACCTCGCCGCGGGCGCGGCGGCCCTTGAGGACGACGCCCGGGTACTTCATGGTGAGCCGGCTGCCGATGTTGCAGTCGATCCACTTGATCTCGGAGTCTTCCATCGCGAGCCCGCGCTTGGTGACCAGATTGTACACGTTGGGCGCCCAGTTCTGGACGGTGATGTACTGGATCTTGGCGCCCTTGAGGGCGACGAGTTCGACCACGGCGCTATGCAGGGTGGAGGTGGAGAACTTCGGGGCCGTGCAGCCCTCCATGTAGGTGACCTCGGCGCCCTCGTCGGCGATGATGAGGGTGCGCTCGAACTGGCCGAAGTTTTCCGCGTTGATGCGGAAGTAGGCCTGGAGCGGCATGGCGACCTTCACGCCCTTGGGCACGTAGATGAAGGAGCCGCCGGAGAAGACGGCGCTGTTGAGGGCGGAGAACTTGTTGTCGCCGGTCGGGATGACCTTGCCGAACCACTTGCGGAACAGGTCGGGGTGCTCGCGCAGGGCCTCGGTGGAGTTGAGGAAGATGACCCCCTGCTTGGCGACGATGTCCTTGACGTTTGAATACGCCGCCTCGCTGTCGAATTGGGCCTCGACGCCGGCGAGGAACTTGCGCTCCTGTTCGGGAATGCCGAGGCGCTCGAAGGTCTTCTTGATGTCGTCAGGCACCTCGTCCCAGGTGCGCTTCGGCTTCTGGCCCTGCGCGAGGTAGTAACGGATCTTGTCGAAGGCGATGTTGTCGAGGTCCTTCGTCGCCCAGTGGGTCGGCATGGGCTTGGCGAGGAAGGTCTGGTAGGCCTTGAGCCGGAAATCCAGGATCCACGGCGCCTCCTGCTTCACCGAGGAGATGTAGCGGATGGTGTTTTCCGTCAGGCCGCTGCCGGCGTCGAACTCGTACTTCACGTCATAGGTGAAGTTGCCGACGCTCTGGTCGATGCCCACGACGGGGTTGTCGACCGCCGCGGACTCGGCCGGGGCGGGAAGCGTATCGGTTTCGGTGGGAGGCTTCATGGGAAGGAAGAATTATGAAGGATGAATGATGAAGGAGGAGGAGCGTGGGCTGCGGGGTCCTCGTTCAGGATTCCGCCCGGCAGATTGGGCGTTGGAGGTTCGAAGTTGGACGTCGGATGTTCAGGCTTTCGCCGGGGCGAATTCCTTCTTGATCCAGTCGTAGCCGCGGGACTCAAGTTCCATGGCGAGGGTCTTGTCGCCGCTCTTGACGATGCGGCCGTCCATCATGACGTGGACGAAGTCGGGCACGATGTAGTCGAGCAGGCGCTGGTAGTGGGTGATCATGAGCACGCCGAAGCGGGGGCTGCGCATGGCGTTGACGCCCTCGGCGACGACTTTGAGGGCGTCGATGTCGAGGCCGGAGTCGGTCTCGTCCATGAGGGCAAAGGCCGGCTCGAGCATGGCCATTTGCAGGATCTCGCAGCGCTTCTTTTCGCCGCCCGAGAAACCGTCGTTGACCGCGCGGGAGGTGAACTTTCGGTCGATCTTGAGCAGGTCCATCTTCGCATAGAGCCGCTTGTAGTAGGACGTGGCGTCGAGCTCCTCGCCCTCCTTGAGACGGGCCTGGACGGCGGCGCGAATGAAGTTGGCGATCGAGACGCCGGGGATCTCGCTCGGGTACTGGAACGCGAGGAAGAGGCCGGCGCGGGCGCGCTCGTCCGGTTCCATTTCGAGGATCGATTTGCCGTCGAGCAGGACGTCGCCGCCCGTGATGGTGTAATCCGGGTGACCGGCGACGGCCTTGGACAAGGTCGACTTGCCGGTACCGTTCGGGCCCATGATGGCATGGACCTCGCCGGATTTAATCGTGAGGGTGACGCCCTTCACGATGGATTTGTCGGGCTGCTCGGTCAGGGCGACGTGCAGGTCGCGGAGTTCGAGGGTGTGCATGAGAAGGAAGGAGGAAGGCAGAATGAAGAATTACGAAGGATCGGAGCCGGAGACGGCCTTGCCGCGGAAAGTGATTTCGACGGCCTCGGGCAGGTAGCCGGGGGGGAGGATCGCCTTGATGCGGTCGAGCAAGTCGGACGGGAGATCGATATCGTGGGTGGAGCCGGTCACATTGTCGTGGAAGTGCGCGTGGGGCCGCAGGTTGGGACAATAACGCGTCGGTCCGCGCTCGAAGTTGACCGCCCGGACGAGCTCGCATTGGACGAGGGTTTCCAAGCAGTTGTAGACGGTGGCGAGGGAGATGCCGGGCAGCTCGGTGCGTACCCGGGCGAAGACCTCGTCGGCCGTGGGGTGGTCGCGTCTTTGCAACAAAGCGGAATAGACCACCTCGCGTTGCGGCGTGGTCCGCAACCCGCTGTCAGCGAGTTTCTGGGCCAGAGCTTCGGAGAGGAGGGGGGTAGAGGACATGGGTGTGGAACGAAGAAAAATAGGCCTTACTGTGAATTGGAATCGTTCCAAGTTTCAAGTAATAATTAGAACTATTCTAAGAAGTGGGTCTTCACGAGAGACTTGGGCCAATCTGGCCCGAAGGAAGAATCTAGGGGAAACCCCCGATGAATATTCGTGTCAGCGGGGCGGGCGGTTGCCAAAGTGTCCGGTCATTCGCGCCGGCGGCACTCTGTCGGGGCGAAGTCGGTCTCACCGTTCACTCTCATGCGTTTTCCCGCTTCTACTGCCTTCCTCCTGTTGGGCGCCGTGCTGGCCGCCCCGCTGGTTCATGCGGCCGTCGAGCGTGCCGTGGTCGATCATGCGTATGTGCGTACGCTCGCCGAGCAGCGGGCGCGTACGGCGTATCGGGCCGATCGCGGCCAGATTCCCGCATACTTCCGGGAGATGACCTACGACGACTATCGGCGAATCCGCTTCCTGCCGGAGACGGCGTTGTGGTACCGCGACGGACTGAGGTTTCGCACGGAGTTTTTCCACGCCGGCTACCTGTTCCGCAAGAGCGTGCGCATGCATGAGTTCACGCCCACGCACGTGCAGCCGGTGCCGTTCTCGACGAAGTCTTTCGACTACCAGGATCTCCAGGTGCCGTTTTTCAGCCGCTGGGGACTTGGCTATGCGGGCCTGAAGGTGCTGCACCCGCTGAACCAGCCGGAGAAATGGGACGAGTTGGTCTCGTTCATCGGCGCGAGTTACTTTCGGGCGTTGGGCCGCGGTCAGCGTTACGGCATCTCCGCGCGCGGTCTCGCGCTCAACTCGGGCGGTCCGGCCGCGGAGGAGTTTCCGGAGTTCACGGAATTCTGGCTCGGCAAACCCGAGCCTGACTCGGATGTGATCACGCTGCACGCGCTGCTCGACGGCCCGAGCGTGTCCGGGGCATACACGTTTGTTTTCACGCCCGGCGACGAGACCCTGGTGGACGTGACGGCAACGCTGTTTTTCCGGCAAGGCGTGGACGTGCCCGGGCTGGCGCCGATGACGAGCATGTTCTGGTTCGGCGAAGGTTCGCCAACGCGCCATGGCGATTTTCGTCCGGAGGTGCATGACTCCGACGGCCTGCTGATCGCGCCCGATGCCGAGAACCGGCTCTGGCGGCCCCTGCGCAATCCGGGTGGCGTGGCCCTGACCGACTTCGCGGCGCCGGCGCTGGCCGGGTTCGGGTTGATGCAGCGCGACCGCGATTTCCGCAGTTACGAGGACATCGAGGCGCGTTACGAGCTGCGGCCGAGCCTGTGGATGGAGCCGGTGGGCACCTGGCCCGAAGGCAAGGTACGCCTCGTGGAGTTGCATGCGCGGGACGAGTATCACGACAACATCGTCGCCTTCTGGACGCCGACCCAGCCGCTGCCGGTCGGCCAGCCGCTGGAACTCGCGTGGAAGCTGCGCTGGACCCGGTCGGCCACGCTGGGCGGCCCGCCCGGATGGGTGCGCGCGACCCGGCAAACCGTGCAGCTGGGTGAGCCGCGGGTGACGAAACTCGTGGTGGACTTCGAAATTCCAGGCGACGCGCAGCCCGGCCCCGACGACGAGGTGACCGCAGACGTCAGCCTCCCGCCCGGAGTCACCCTGCGGCGTCAGCAAGTGATGCTGAACGACGTCGACCTGTCGCGGCGCCTGATCCTGCATCTTGCGGCGGCACCGGAGATTCACACGGCGGAGGTGCGGGCGCGGCTGATGGCTCGCGGCCGCCCGCTGACCGAAACCTGGGTATATCCGTGGACGCCATGACGGATCTCGCGGAGCTCGATCCGAGGGTCTGGCACGAGGCCTACGAGCGGGTGGAGAATTATTTCCGCGCGTACCGGATCACGAATCGCGTGCTGCTGCACGAGCTGACGGCGCGGGTGTTGCGCGCAGCGATGCGTCGACATGCGACGCAGCCGCACCGGCCGCCGGCGACGCTGGCAGCAGAGGAGGCGGTGCGGCAGATGGACGCGTGGATCGAGCGGCAGCTCGGCGCGGTCGAGGCGGAGTCGCCGGCCACACGGCATGCGCGGGCGCGGGCCGGGCTCTACCTGGCCAACGTGCCGGAGCGCGCGCCGGAGTGTTTTCTGGATTTCAAGCCGGCGCCGCCGGAGCTGATCGACGACCTGCGCGCGACCTACCTGCAGGCCGGGCCTGACCTGGAGTTCGTCAACATGGGGCCCCGTCCGATCGACCTCGGGCCGATCTCGGGCATGGCGGACGGCACCTGGCGCACGTTCGACAAGTGGCCGGTGTTGCGCGGCCTCGTGCTCTGGGGACTGTTCGCGGGCCTGCTCGGCGTCGCTTTCTTCACCGTGAGGTTCTGACATGCCGCCGCCTCCTTCCGGTCAGAATGCCGTGGATCAGATCACACCGGCGCGCCTCACGCGGCGCCGCATGGGTGTGCTCACGCTGGTCGTGTTTGTCACGGGCCTCGCCTCGCTGGTGCTGGCGGATCTGCTGTGGGGTCTGCCGCTGGCCGGGTGGGGCGTCGTGGTGTGGCTGCTGTTCACCGTGCTCTTCGCGCAGATCGCGTTCGGTACGGCGCAGGCAGTTTTCGGCTTCATCGCCCGCCGGGGCCGGGGCGATCCCTGTCAGCTGGCGCTCACGCTCACCCCGGAGGAGGAGGCGCGCATCCCGCTGGCCCCGACCGCGATCGTGCTGCCGGTCTACAACGAGGAAGTGCGGCGTGTCTACGCCGGGCTGCGCGCGATCTACCGCTCGGTGGAGCGCACCGGCCAGCTGCCCGCGTTCGATTTTTTCATCCTTAGCGACTCGACCAATCCGAACCGCTGGCTGGAAGAGGAGGCGGGCTGGGTGGAGCTGAGCCGCGAACTCGGGGCCCGCGGGCGGCTCTTTTACCGCCGCCGCCGGGTGAACTCGAACCGGAAGGCCGGCAACCTCGCCGACTTCTGCCGCCGGTGGGGGCGCCGTTACCGTTACATGATCGTGCTCGACGCCGACAGCGTGATGTCGGGTGACACGCTGGTGCGGATGGTGCGGCTGATGGAGCACAACCCCGGGGCCGGCCTGATCCAGACCGCGCCGGCGCTGGCCCGGGCGGAGACGCTGTTTGCCCGTATCCAACAATTCGCGACGCGGGTGTATGGGCCGGTGTTCATGGCCGGGCTGAACTACTGGCAGCAGGGCGAAGGCAACTACTGGGGGCACAACGCGATCATCCGCGTGGCGCCGTTCATGGAGCACTGCGCGCTGCCGGAACTGCCGGGACGCGAACCCTTCGGCGGCCGCATCCTGAGCCATGATTTTGTCGAGGCAGCTTTGCTGCGGCGCGCCGGCTGGGCGGTGTGGAGTCTGCCCGGGGTCGGTGGCAGCTATGAGGAAGGGCCGCCAACCCTCATCGATGCGGCCAAACGCGACCGCCGCTGGTGTCAGGGCAACCTGCAGCATTTCTGGCTGCTCTTCGCCCGTGGTCTGCACGGTCTCAGTCGGGTACACCTCGCGCTCGGCATCCTGGCCTACGGCTCGTCGCTTCTCTGGCTGGTCTCTCTCGTGCTCGGAAGTCTGCTGGTCATCGGCTTCGGGCAGACCGGGCTCAGCTGGCTGCCGAGCCCCGGCCTGGCCGGGGCGCTCGGCGTGGGGGCAGGCACGCAAGCGGCGGCCCTGGCGGTGTACACGGCAGTGCTGCTGTTTCTGCCCAAGGTGCTGGCGGTGCTCGACCTGTGCCTGCGCCCCGACGAGGTGAAGCTGTACGGCGGGCGGCTCCGGCTGCTCGGCAGCGTGGTGCTGGAGACCCTGTTTTCCGTGCTGCAGGCGCCGGTCTTGATGCTCTTCCACTCGAAGTTCGTCGTCCTCACCGTGCTCGGACGCGGCGTGCATTGGGTGACGCAGGCGCGCCAGGCGGCCGGGGGCATCCAATGGCGCGAGCCGCTCATCACTCACGCCGGTCACACGCTGCTTGGGCTTGGTTGGGGTGCGGCCTTGATCGGGTTTGCGCCCGGACTCTTCCCCTGGATGGCGCCGGTGCTGGCGGGCATGGTGCTCTCGGTGCCGTTTTCGGCATTGAGCGGCGAAGCATCCCTGGGGCAGCGGGCGAGGGCGGCGGGTTGGTTTTGCACGCCGGAGGAGACCGCGCCGCCGCTTGAACTGGTGGAACTGGAGGAAGGCGTGGCGTCGACGGTGGATGCCCACGGTTGGGCGGAATCCCTCCAGGCCGACGAAGGCCTGATGCGCGCCGTGCTCGATCCCTACCTCAACGCGCTGCACCGCTGCCTCCTGCGCGAACGGCCGGGCCGGGCGGAGGACATCCGGGATTACTTCGAAACCATGCAGGAGAAGCTGCTGCGCGAAGGCCCGCAGGCGCTGTCGGCCCGCGACAAGGTTGCCCTGCTGTCCGATGCCGAGTCGATGGACTGGTTGCATCGTCAATTGTGGCTGCGCCCGGCGTCGGAGATCGCGCCCTGGTGGCAGGCGGCGATGCGGCAGTACCACGCGTTGCTGTAGGCCGCGGCGCGGTGCGCCGCTGGCGAGGAGACAGGCAGCGGGAGGCAGGAGACAGGAGGCGGGAGACAGGAGCCGTATCTTTCTCGTTCTCGTAATCGTTCTCGTTCTCGTGCCTGGGAATGGGTGGCGTGCAGCGGGTTTGTAGGCCGCGTGTCCGCACGTGGCGCGCCCGGTGAGGGCACCGGGCCTACAGGTTTACGTATGAAACATGCCCCATCTCCGCGCTCTGTGCGAGCTCCTGTGAGAAAGGGATCGGATGGTTTGAACCATGGAGTACACAGATTACGTAGCTTCGAGCCCGCTCGGTCGGGGGACTGGGTCTACCGGGACGCGCGCGCTCTTTTGAGCTTCTTGTGAAGCCTCTTTGTGGCCAACGGTCTTTCCGATCCCGAGAACGAGAACGATTACGAGAACGAGAACGATGGATTCCTGACTCCCGCTCCCGTCGTCGGCGCGACGGACACCGTCGCGGCACCAACGTCACGGCGGATCCGCGCCGGACTTACGCCGGTTGGTCGAGCACCTGGCGGACGCGAAGGAGCAGGGTTTCGGCGTTGTAGGGTTTGGGCAGAAAGTGCTTCACCGCTCCGTGCACGGGAGAATCCGGGCGCAGGCTCGTGTTGAAGCCGCTGGCGGCGATGATGCGCAGCCGCGGTTGAATGCGGATGAGGGCCGCGATGGTGGTAGGTCCGTCCATGACCGGCATGACCATGTCGGTCAGCACCAGGTCGACGTCGTCGGGGTGCTGGGCGTAGAGCGCGATCGCCTCGGCACCGTCGGCCGCAGCGAGGACGCGATAGCCGAAGGCCTCAAGGGTCTGCTGGGTGACGACGCGCACGGCCGGTTCGTCGTCGACGACGAGGATGAGTTCGCCCCGGCCGCGCGGAATGCTCGCGGCAAAGGGAGGCTCGCTCCGGCCGCGCAGGCCCGGGGAGGCCGGAAGATGAATGCGGAAGACCGTGCCGCGGCCGACCTCGCTCGCCACCGTGACGAATCCGCCGTGGCTCTTCACGATGGCGTGCACGGTTGAAAGGCCCAGCCCGGTGCCCTCGCCGACGGCCTTGGTGGTGAAGAACGGCTCGAAGATGCGCGGGAGGTTCTCGGGGGCGATGCCCGAGCCGGTGTCGGTCACGGTGATCACGACGTGCTGCCCCGGCGTCGCCTCGTGGCTGGTGCGGGCGTATTGTTCGTCGATCTCGAGGTTGGCCGCCTCGAACGTGAGCGTGCCGCCTTTCGGCATGGCATCGCGGGCGTTGACCGCGAGGTTGAGCAGCACTTGGTGCAATTGCGTCGGATCACCCTCGATCGGCCACAGGCCGGTTTCGACGCGGTTGCGCAGTTCGATGGTGCGGGGAAACGTTTCGGTGGCGATCTTGAGCACCTCGCCTAGCAGCGGCTCCAGGCGGAGGGCGGACCGCTGGCCGTCCAGGCCGCGGGCGAAGGACAGCACCTGACGCACGAGGTCGGCGCCGCGTCGGGTGCTGGTTTCAATCGTGCCCAGCAGCTTGAGTTGCGCGGGATTCTGCGCCTCGCGCTTGAGCATCTCGATGCCCATGAGGATCGGCGCGAGCACGTTGTTGAGATCGTGGGCGATGCCGCCGGCGAGCGTGCCGATCGATTCCATGCGCTGGGCCCGGAGGTACTGGGCCTCGAGCATCTTTTGCTCGGTGATGTCGGTCATGCCCCCGACGAGGCGCACCGCATCGCCGTGGATGTTGCGCACGATGCTCGCCCGGTCGCGCACGTAGGCGTAGCGACCGTCGTGGCAACGGAAGCGGTATTCGGACGACCAGGTCGGCAGCGTGCCGCCGATGAACGAGGCGATCCCGGCCTTCACGCGGTCGAGGTCGTCGGGATGGAGGCGGCTGGTCCACGAGCTGGAATCGGCTTCGACCTCGTCAGGGCGATAGCCGAACAGGGTGGTCAACCCTTCGCTCCACCAGACGGTGTCGGTGGCGAGATCCCAGTCCCAGAGGGCGTCGCTCGTCGCCGTGGCGAGCAGGCGAAAACGTTCCTCGCCCACCGCCCGGGCGCGCAGGGCCCGCCGCAGCTCGATCTGCCCCACGGCCTGGCGGGCGAGCACGCGCAGGGCTTCGGCCTGGTCCGGCGTCAGCGTGCGCGGCCGGCTGTCGACCACGCACAAGGTGCCCAGCGCCATGCCTTCGGGCGTCACGAGGGGCATGCCGGCGTAGAAACGCACCCGAGGTGCGTTGCGCACGAGCTCGTTGTCGGCGAACCGCGGGTCGACCGAGGCGTCCGGCACGATCATGAGTTCGTGGGGACGGCGGATGGCGTGCGCGCAGAAGGAGAGGGACCGGGGCGTCTCGCGCAGGTCGGTGCCGAAGGTAGCCTTGAACCACTGCCGGTGCTCGTCGACGAACGTGACGAGGGAAACGGGCGTGCCGCAGATACGGGCGGCCAGTTTGGTGAGGTCGTCGAAGACCTCCTCGGGCGGAGTGTCGAGCAATTCGTAGCTGCGCAGGGCCGCGAGGCGGGCGCCCTCAAGTCCTTCGTCGGACGGCGGGGCGGAGGTGGCGGGCGCGGTCATGGCAGACGGGAAAGGGGAGGGGCAGGGGGCGGGACCGGCGGCAAACCGGACGGTGCGCGCCGGTTCGCGCAGGCCTCAGCCCCCGTGTTCCGCCAGCCAGCGTTCAGCCTCGATGGCAGCCTGGCAACCCATTCCGGCCGCGGTGATGGCCTGGCGGTAGACGTGGTCGGCGCAATCGCCGGCGACGTAAACGCCGGGCACCTTCGTCTGCACCTGGGAGCCGGCGGTCGGCACGAAGTAACCGTTGCCATCGACGTCGAGGGCGGTGGCGAAGGCGGCGGTGTTGGGCACATGGCCGATGGCCACGAACACGCCCTTGACCGGGAGCACGGACTCGGCGCCGGACTTGACGTTGCGGATGCGCAGGCCGCTGACAGCGCCCTGGGCAACCCCCTCGACGGCGACGGGCACGCTGTCCCAGACGCACTGGATCTTTTCGTGGGAGGTCGCGCGGTCCGCCATGATCTTCGACGCGCGCAGGGAGTCCCGGCGGTGGACGAGGTAGACCTTGCTGGCAAACCGGGTGAGGAAGAGCGCCTCCTCGGCCGCGCTGTCGCCACCGCCGATCACGGCGACCTCCATCCGGCGATAGAACGCGCCGTCGCACGTGGCGCACGTGGTCACGCCCTTGCCGCCGTAAAGTTCTTTCTCACCGGGCACGCCGGTCATGCGGGGCGAGGCCCCGGTCGCAATGATGACGCTGCGGGCGAGGATGACGCGGTCGCCGCAGACGAGCTTGCGCGGCATGGTGGTGAAGTCGACAGATTGCACCTGGGCCTGCTCGAAGCGCGTGCCGAACTTGGTGGCCTGCTTGCGCAGGTTGTCCATGAGCATGAAACCGTCGATGCCTTCGGGGAAACCGGGGAAATTCTCCACCTCGGAGGTGGTCGTCAGCTGGCCGCCGGGCAGGGAGCCCTCGAGCACGAGCGGGTTGAGGTTGGCGCGGGCGGTGTAGATGGCGGCGGTCAGGCCGGCGCAGCCGGTGCCGACGATGACGACGTTTTCGACGGGATTGGACATGGAAGCGTGCCTACACGAAGCGCCATTTTGCCGGAGGCACAAGGGCAGATTTCCAGCGGCGGCGGACGTGGTCGGGCCGGGCAACCCGCGGGTGGCACATCCCCTGCTCGGAGCGAGGGGTCTAGTCAGCCGTTCCCACGTCCGTCCCACACCATGCGCCTTCCCAACCTCCTCCTCGCCGGCCTCGCCGCCGGCCTGGGCTCCGCCGTTCTGGCGCGGGCCCAGCTCGCCCCGTCCGCCGATACCGCAAAAACGACCGACGAACCGGTCGTCGTGCTCGAAAAGTTCTCCGTCGAGGACCGCATCACGGATCCGTCCGTGGCGATCGGCACCGACCGCACCCGCAACGCGATCTCGATCACCCGCGAAGCCCTGCTCGCCGCGCCGGCGGGCATCTCGGGGCTGAAGATGCTCGAGAGCCTGCCCGGCTTCAACGTTCAGGCCAACGACGCGCTCGGGCTCTACGAGTTCGGCAACTCCGTCTTTGTGCGCGCGTTCAACTTCCAGCAGATCGGCTTCGTGCTCGACGGCATCCCGATGGGCCGGAGCGATCAGTTTGGCGGCAGCCCGATCTTCCGCTATGTGGACAACGAGAACACCGGCCGCGTCACCGCGTCGCAGGGTGCGGGCGATGTCACGCAGCCGAGCTACGCCTCGCTTGGTCCGATCGTGCAGTACTCGACCCTCATGCCGGCGAAGGAGTTTGGCGCGACTTTGTCCCAGACGCTGGGCAGTGACGAACTGAGCCGCAGTTTCATCAAGGTGCAGTCCGGCGCGATCGGCGGCTTCTCGGGCTACGTCAGCCGTTCCAAGATCGACAGCGACCTCTGGCGCGGCCCCGGCACGATCGACCGCGAGCACATCGAGGCCAAGCTTCGCTATGAGCTGGGCGGCGGTAACGACCTGACCTTCCAGATGGTCTACAACGACTTCTTCGACTTCGACACGCCCTCGATCAACAAGGCGCAGTACGCCGGCACGGCCGGCGACGCCTTCGGGCGCAGCGGGCGGGAGTTCGGCTACCTCGGTTACGTGCCGGACCTCCCCGTCACCGTGCCGGGGATCACGTATTCAAACACCCTCTACAACCAGTACTACCTGCAGGCGATCAACCAGCGCACCGATTTCCTCTACGGCCTGACCGGCGCCTTTGTGCTCGGGGACCGCCTGACGCTCAACGCCACCGCCTACTACGAGGACAAGGAGGGTTACGGCGTCTCGCCCGAGGCCTATGCCACGTCGCTCGCCAGCCATAACGCCCAGCGCCTGATCTTGCCGGATCTGTTCGCACCCAAGGGTCTGCAGTACGGCCTCTCGACCGTGGCGGGCGACCGCACCGGCCTCAACGTGCTCGCCGCGTACACGCTCGGCCGGCAGAAGATCGAGTTCGGCGGATGGGTGGAGAAGGATGAGTACCACCGCACCCAGAACCGGTTCAACCAGGCGGGTGGGAACCCGGCCGGTCAGCCGCTGCTCAACGAGTACGTGCACCGCCAGCGCGACTTCCAGTCGACCCGCGACACCCGCCAGCTCTTCGTGAAAGATACGATTTCGCTCATGGAGAACCGCCTCAAGGTCGAACTCGGCGTCAAGGCGCTGGACATCGATTACGAGATCAGCGGCTACCGGAACCCCGGCGACTACATCGCCCAGCGCACGCCCACCCTCACCGACACATGGAGCGACGACTTCCTGCCCCAAGTCGGGGCAGTGTTCTCCCTCACCCCGACGGAGCAGCTCTTCGCCTCGTACGCGGAGAACCTCGCGCTGCCCCGCGGCGCGGACGACATCTTCTCGCAAGCCAGCCCCTCCGCGCCCGGTCCGGAGGCCGAAACCTCGGACAACGTTGAAATCGGCATCCGGACGAACCGCGGCACGTTCAGCGCCGCACTCGCCGCGTACCTGACCACGTTCGACAACCGGCTGCAGGCCTTCGCCTCACCCGTGCCCGGCAGCACGACGACCGAGACCTTCTTCCAGAACGTGGGTGGGGTGGAGTCCTACGGCGCCGAGCTCAGCACCGCGTGGCGCCCCTCGTTCCTGAGCAACCGCGTCGCGCTCAACGGCAGCGTCACCTACAACGTCGCGGAGTTTCAGGACAACTATTCCACCCTGGCGATTGCGGGCAACCGCCTGCCGGACAACGCCGAGTGGCTGGTGCAGTCGGGGGTCACGTGGGAGCCCTTCTCCTGGCTCGTGGCCAGCGTCTCCGCGAAGTACCTGTCGGACCGTTACACCAACTTTGTGAACAGCGAGATGGTCGGCGGCTACACCACCTTCGCCGCCTACCTGGATATCGGCGGCGATCGGCTCGCGGTGGGTCCGCTGAAGCAGGTGCGGTTCCGCCTCAACGTCGACAACGTCACCGACAAGGACTACTTTGGCACGATCAACACCGGCACGACGGCCCTGGCGAGTTTCCGCCCCGGACCGGCGCGCACCCTGCAGCTCACCGTCACCGCCGGCTTCTGATCCGGTCCGCCCTCCTTGCCGCCGCGAACCCCTGTCACCATGAAACATTCCCTTCTCCTCATTCTCCTGGCCGGACTCGCGGCGGCGCCGGGGTCAGCCAATCCGGCCTGGCCGGAAGTGACCCCGGCGGTCAAGGCCGTGCACGAGGCGGTGCTCGCGCTCGACACGCATTTCGACAGCGCCGCCAGCCTGGCCCGTCCCGGCTGGGACATCATGCAACGCCATGCCTACGAGGAGGATTTCACCCAGGTCGACTATCCGCGGCTGATCGAAGGCGGGATCGACGGCGGTTTCTGGACGATCTACGTGGGGCAGGGGCCTCGCACCCTGGAAGGGCATGCGGCGGCGCGCGACCAAGCGCTGCGCATCGCCGCCCGCATCCGCGAGATGGTGGCCCGTCATCACGCGCACTTCGAACTCGCGTTCACCGCGGCCGACGGGCCGCGCATTGCCGCGGCGGGCAAACAGGTGGTCTACCTCTCGATGGAGAACGGTTACCCGCTCGGCCGTGACCTCAGCCTGACCGACACGTTCTACCAGCTCGGCGTGCGCATGCTCGGCCCGGTGCACTTCGCCAACAACGAGCTTGCCGATTCGTCGACCGATCCCAAGGGCCCGGAGTGGGGCGGGCTCAGCCCGCTCGGCCGGGAACTCGTGGCGCTCTGCAACCGCCTCGGCATCGTCCTCGATGCGTCCCATGCCTCGGACCAGGTGCTTGAGCAGATGCTCGAGCTCTCGGCCACGCCGGTCGTGCTGTCCCACTCCGGCTGCAAGGCGGTCTTTGACCACCCGCGCAACATTCCGGACGAACTCCTGCGCAAGCTGGCCGCCAAGGGTGGGGTCATTCAGATGAACGCCTTCAGCTCGTACACGGCGCCGCTGCCACAGACCCCCGAGCGCAACGCCGCGATGCGCGACCTCTTCGCACGTTTCGGCGGTCGGGCGGGTCTCACGACGCCGGAACGGTATGCCCAATTCCTCGCCGCGCGGGCCGAGCTCGAACGGCGCCAGCCGATGCCGCTTGCGACCTTCGATCAGTTCATGGCCCATGTTCGCCATGCGCTGAAGGTCGTCGGACCCGACCATGTCGGCATCAGCGGTGACTTCGACGGCGGCGGCGGCGTGGAAGGCTTCATGGATGTCACGGGCTCGCCCCGCATCACCGCGGCGCTCATGGCCGACGGTTGGAGCCAGGATGACATTGCCAAGATCTGGGGGGGCAACGTGCTTCGCCTGCTCAAGGCCGCCGAAGAGCACGCCGCCCGGGCCAAGGCCGCGCCCTGACGCGGTCCCGGTATGCCGGCCTCCGGCCGGTCCGGGGTGGACGCGCGGGTCCCGCCGCGCGTGGTGGGGGCGTTCGGACGGCTCGGAGAGCCGTCCCGACCGAGTTGATGGGTAGGGCGGTTTCTCCGAAACCGCCGGATTGCTTTCGTTGGTGGCCCACGCCGGTGTATCCGTATGATAGATACAAAGCTTGGCGCCGAAGGGTCTCGGGCGGATTTGCAAGCCGCCTCCAAAAAGTTTCATGGCGCCCGGCCCTGCGGTGGTATCGGCCATGCTGGGAAGCAGGTGTTCTACGTCTGTCACCCAAAATGAAACCGACCACCACCGTGCAGAGCCAAGCGCGGCGATGGAGCCACCTGTCCGTCGCCGTTTCAACGCTAATCCTCGCGGGCGCCTTCTCGGCGCGCGCTTTTGCCCAGGCCGCCCCGGCGGCTCCCGCCCCCGCCACCACCGACACGGCCTCCGGCGCGCAGGAGGACGAGGCCATCCAGATGATGGAGTTCTTCGTCGCTGAGCGCGGCGTCTCGCGGGCGAACAACACCATCACGACCAAGGACGTGGCCGTGTCGTTGCCGGGTGCGACGATCGAGAAGATGCTCACGATGGTGCCCGGGGTGAACATCACCTCGAGCGATCCCTTCGGTCATGCGGGCGAGGGCGGCGACATCCGGGTGCGCTCCTTCGGGATCGGGGTCGTGGCCGTCACGGTCGACGACGTGCCGATGGGCAGCAACAGCGCCCGATACGGCACCCCGGCCGGCCGCATTGTCGACTCGGAGAATCTTGCCAGCATCAGCGTCTCCCAGGGCACCGGCGACGTGACCACGCCGGCGTTCGAGGCGCTGGGCGGATCGATCAAGTACTACACCACGAATCCGTCGCGCACCGCAGGCATCCGCGCCCGGCAGGTCTTCGGCTCGTGGGATTTCCGCCGCACCTACCTGCGCTTAGACACCGGTGAGATCCTTCCCGGGGTCACGGCGTTCGTGAGCACGTCGGACCAGAAGTTCAAGACGCTCGGCATGCCGGATGACAGCCGCGTGCGGAAGCTCGACGCCAAGATCCGCTGGGAGCTGCCGCGCTCGTCGATCAACTACTCGTTCACCTGGAACGACCGCGACGATTTCGATGCGGCGCGCAGCATCCGCTGGGACTACTGGCGCGCGATGGAGACGGGTGATCCCTACGCGGGCTACGCCGAGGGGCGCTACAACGCGACGGAGCGTCGCGACCTCGGCGAGTTCGCCCGGCTTGGCTACGCGGAGTACACCACGGCCAACTCAACCCTGACGCGCTCGCTGATGAAGAACTATGGCGACACCGGCCGCGAGTCGGTGCGGCGCACGACCCTCGATCCGACGGTGAATCTCGGCGACGAGCCGAATTCGAGTTACTATTACTACGGCAAGAACGGCCGCATGGACGGCTTCTCCCGCCTTGTCGCCGATCACAGCTTCAGCGACAGCGTGGTCGGGAAGCTCGCCGGCTACTACCAGCACAAGCAGTACTTCGGCACCGCCTACGTGCCGCGTTCCACCGTGCTCGGCAATATCTCGAGTGCGTACCGCCAGGGGAACGGAACGATCCGCGAGGACATCTGGCCGCGCTACGCCTACATGGATGCGACCCGCACGCAGCTCGTGCCCTACGGCACCCCCGGGGCGCTGCCGGTCGGCTTCACCGATACCAACGGCAACGGCATCTTCGACATCGGCGAGAAGCTCGATCCGACCAAAAACGTGACCGCCTTCACGCCGACCGGCGCCGGGGCGCATGCCCTGATCAATCCGGAGGTTTCGACCACGCTGGCCAACGCGGAGACGGCCACGCGCGGCGCGACGGCGCGCGACGAGGAGTTCGGCGGATACCGCTGGGGCTTCTTTCCGCAGGTCTCGTGGACGATCGCGAACCACAAGCTCACCGCCGGGTATTGGTACGAGAAGGACGTCCAGACCACGACCCGGCCGCAGTACGATCTCTTCGAAGGCAGCCCGACCGGCCGCATTCTCTACGACCGCGTCTTTTTCAACTCCTACGACCGGTATTTTCTCACCGAGAACAACATGTTCTTCCTCGAGGACGTGAGCAGATATTTCGGCGAGCGTCTCACCCTCACCCTCGGCGCTAAGTCGCTTCAGGTTGACCGGTCGGTGTCCGGCATGATCGACGGCTCGCTCTGGTTCCGCCCGCTCGACCAGCAGTACGCGATCAACGAAGTCACGTACAAGGACAGCTTCCTGCCGCAGGTCGGTGTGAGCTACAAATGGAGTAACCGCACGGAGTTCTTCGCGGGTTACGCGGTGAACATCGCCGCGCCGAACCAGGAGGTTGTCACCAGTCTCGGGTTCAACGAAGGCCTCTCGCCCGAGAAGGCGACGAACTACGAGGCGGGGGTCCGCTTCGCCGGCCGCAACTTCGGCGCGACGCTGGCACTGTTTCAGAATGCCTACGAGGAGCGCCTGCTCACTGTGCCGCTCACGACCGAGGAGCTGAACGCGCTTGGCATCGCCGGCGTGGTTGGCACAAGCGTTTACCGCAACGTCGGCGGCATCGACTCGCGCGGCGCGGAGCTGAGCTTCGAGTGGCGCCCGCCCGTGCGCGGCCTGCGCGTCGCGGGCTCGGTCGCCTACCAGAAGGCCGAATTCGAGCAGGACCTGCGCGTGACCTACCAGTCGTTCATGGGTAATCCCAACGACCCGCGCTCGCAGTTCTACGTCCCGATCATCCCGGAGGGAGGCGGCACGCCGCAGTTCGCGACCGAACTCCAGAAAGGCAAGAGCCAGGGCAACACGCCGGAGTTCACGGTGAACGCAGACGTGACGTACACTTGGCGCTTTATGGACTTCGGTTTCGGCGGGCGGTTCAACGACGCCGTCTGGGCCAACACGATGAACACGGAACGCGTGCCCTCGTTTACCACCTTCCGCGCGAGCTTCGGTCTGCGCGGCCAGCCCGGCACGCGGTTCGAAGGACTGAGCCTGACCGTGAACGCCGAGAACCTGTTCGACACGTACTTCTTCACGTCGAGCGGCGGCACGGGCGCCTTCAACGGTACGGTGACGGCGGACTACGGGCGCACCCTGACCTTCTCCGTCGACGCGCGCTTCTGACGGGTGGATCGCTGGCGGGCGCCCCTCCTGCGGGGCGCCTTTTTTGTGCCCGCTGCAGGCACAAATCCCGCAGCATCTAAAGAATTCATGGGGCTCGGTCCAGGGGTGGTATCGGGGCTGCTTAGCAGAGGGTGTCTAGTCAACCACCATGCATCCACATACCACACACCAGAACCGAGCCCGGCGACACAAGCCACAGGGTGCCGCCCTTTCAATCCTATTAACATCCCTCGCCTCCGTGACGCCGGCCTTCGCCCAGCCGGTGGCGCCGACGGCCGACGCGTCGACGCCGCCGGAAGGCGAAGCCATCCAACTGATGGAGTTCTTCGTGAGCGAGCGCGGCGTTTCGCGCGCCACCAACGCGATCACCGCAACCGATGCCAAGGTGGCGCTGCCCGGCATGTCGGTGGAACGGCTGCTCAGCCTCGTGCCCGGGGTGAACATCCGCTCCACCGACCCGTTCGGCTTCTACGAATTCGGCAACGACATCCGCGTCCGGTCCTTCGGCATCAATGCCCTGGCGGTCACGATCGACGACATTCCGATGGGCAGCAACAACCCGCGTTACGGCACGCCGGCTGGGCGCATTGTGGATGGAGAGAACATGCGCACGATCAGCGTTTCGCAGGGCACGGGTGACGTGACCACCCCTGCGTATGAGGCCCTCGGTGGTGCGATCAAATACTACACCTCCAACCCGGCGCGCACGCCGACCGCCCTACTGAAGTACAGCGTGGGCGACTTCAACATGCGCCGCAGCTTCGCGCGCTTTGACACCGGCGAGGTTCTGCCCGGCCTGACCGCCTTCGTCAGTACTTCCCAGCTCACGTTCAATTCCGCCGGCATTCCCGCCGAGAGCGAGGGAAGGAAGATTGAAGGCAAGATCCGCTATGAAATGCCGCGGGCAAACTTCATGCTCGCCTACACCTGGAACGATCGCGACGACTACGATACCCGCTCGGTCCAGTGGGATCGTTGGCGTGCCCTCGAAACCGGTGATCCGTACGCCGGTTACGGTCCGCAAGCGGTCGGTACGATTTACGCTGCCAGCGGTGACAACAATCTTCGGCTGCTCGCAGCCAACGGCTACACCGAGTACCTGCCGAACAATGTCGCCGAGCGAGCCGCGGCGGCCGGACTGTCGCCGACCACGGCCCTTGCCGGCTTCCTGATGGGAAATTACAGCGGAGATGCGCGGGATTTTGGCGCCGTCTCTTATCTCGGCCCCCAGGAGGTGGTTGGCGACGGCATTTACAACCAGTACTACCGGCTCTGGCGCAACGGACGTATGGACGGTTTGCTGCGCGGTTCAGCCGACTTCACCGTCAATGAGTCGGTCGTCGTAAAAGGTTCGTCGTACTACCATGACCGCTCCAACTACGGCACCTTCCCCGTGCTGCGCAGCGATGCCCGCACACAGATCGTCAATTCCTACATCGCGTCCAACAACCCGGGCCGCGTGCTGCGCGACGACATCTGGCCGCGGTTCGCTTACCGCGACACCGGTGGTAATCTCGTACCCTTCGGCACGCCGGGCGCGATCGCCGTTGGCTACACCGACACGAATGCTAACGGCTTCTTCGACGTCGGTGAGACGCTCAATGCCGGCGTGACGCCGACGGAGTTCAGCAACGGTCACGCGCTCATCGCCCCGACCTCGACCACGCTCGCCAACGCCACGTCCGGCATTCCCGGTGCGGTCGGCCGCGATGAAGACTTCGGTGGCTTTCGTTACGGTGTGAATCTCTCCGGCACCTGGACCACGGCCCGCCACAAACTCACGGGCGGCTTCTGGTTCGAAAAGGACGACCAGAGCGCCTTCCGTCCGACCTACAACCTCGAGGGCGGCAATCCGAACGGCTACTTCCTCTACGATCAGATTCTGTTCAACAACTACGACCAGCGCTTCATCACCGACTCGACGATGATCTATCTTGAGGACGTGATCAAACTGATGGACGAGCGGCTCACCGTCACGCTCGGCGCCAAGTCGCTCACCGTCGACAAGTACGCTGCCGGCATCCTCTTCACCCAGAATTACTGGAAGCCGATCGGCCAGCAGGTCGTGGTCCGTGACATCACCTACGAGGACAATTTCCTCCCGCAGCTCGGCGCGAGCTACAAGGTGAGCAATCAGGTCGAAGTCTTCACCAGCTTCGCCGAGAACCTCGCCGCCCCGGCCAACAACGTCATCGCCAACGTCGACTTCAACACCGATCTCCGTCCGGAGCGCGCGAAGAACTACGACCTCGGCATGCGTTATTCGGGCCGCGCCTTCGGATCCAGCCTGTCGCTCTTCTACAACCAGTATGAAGACCGGATCCTTTCCCAGGTTCTCACGCAGGAGGAGCTCATCGCCCGCGGCCTGCAGGGCGTCACCGGCGCGACGACCTTCCGCAACGTCGGCGGTATCGACTCCTACGGCGCCGAGTTCAGCTACGATTGGCGCACGCCGATCGACGGTCTGCGCGTGACCGGCGCGTTCGCGTACCAGATCTCGGAGTTCGCCGAGAACCTGATCGTCCCTTACTCATCCTTCCACGCCAATCCGAACGATCCGCGCTCGAAGTTCTTCCAGCCGATTGCAAATCCGAACGGCGGCACGCCGGCGTTCTCGTACGAACTGCAGAAGGGTTTGAGCCAGGGCAATACGCCCGAGTTCACCGCCAACTTCGACGTGCTCTACACCAAGGGTCTGTTCGACTTCAACTTCGGCGGCCAGTACTATGACTCCGTCTTCGTGAATACACTCAACACCGAGGAGATTCCGAGCTACGTGAACTTCAACGCTGGCATCACCGCCCGCGGTCAGAAAGGTACGAAGCTCGAGCCCTTCAAGGCCTCGGTCACGGTCCAGAACCTCTTCGACGAGGTCATCTGGCGCGCCAACGGCTACAACGGCAACTTCAACGGCAGCGTGACGCCCGACTACGGCCGGAACATCGTGTTCACGGTCGAGGCGACCTTCTGACGCGACCTCGCATCCGTCCTTCACTAAGGAAACTCACGGGCGGTCCTCCGGGACCGCCCGTTTTCTTTTGTCCCGGCGGCGAGGCCGGGTTGACTGGGGACATCATGGCGGCGCCGAACATCCTTTGGATCGTGACCACGCAGTGGCGGGCCGCGTCCACGGGCTACGCCGGCGACCGCCAGGCGCGCACGCCCTGCCTCGACGCGCTCGCCGCGCAGGCGGTGAACTACGCGCAGGCCGTCACGCCGCATCCCTTCGGTCCCTTCGCCCGGGCGGCGCTGCTGACCGGAGTGTCATCGCCGCAGAATGGTGTGAGCGATTACTTCGACCCGCTGCCGGCGTCGGCGCGCACGGTGGCGCACGACCTGAATGCACGCGGCTACACCACGGCGTTCTTTGGCAAATGGCATCTCGCGCCCCGCGACCGGTCTGCGCCCCTGGTGGGCGAGGTGCACGCACGCCAGCAGGTGCCGCCGGAGCGGCGGGGCGGCTTTGCGTTCTGGGAAGGGTTCGAAGGGGGATTCTTGCTCAACGACCCCTGGCTGCACGGTACACGGCTGCCGGCGCCCGTGCAGGTCCGCGGATACCAGAGCGACGTGGTCTGCGCACGCGCCGGTGCCTGGCTGCGCGAGGAGGCCGGCGCGCCCTGGTTTACGGTGGTGAGCCTTGAGCCGCCGCATCCGCCCTACGCGGCGCCGGCGGCGGGGGTGGCGCCGCGCGCGATTGTGCCTCCGGAGTCGGTTCCTGCGTCCGCGCGCGAGCGGGCTGCCCGGGAGTTGTCCGGCTATTACACGCACCTCGAGGCGACCGATCGTGCGATCGGCCGGCTAATCGCGACGATGCCGGCTGAGACGATTGTCGTGGTGACGTCGGTGCATGGCGACATGCACGGCGCGCACGGACTCTTTCGGAAAGGCTGGCCCCACGAGGAGAGCGTGCGGGTGCCGCTGCTGGTGCGCCGTCCGGGCGAGGCTTCACGCCGGATGGACGATGCGGTGTCACTGCTCGACCTGCCGGCCATGGCGCGTGCATGGAGCGAGGGCCGGGCGTGGACGGAGCGACGCGATGCGGCGGCGATCTCGATGCCCTCGGTCGTGGCGCTGCCCGATCAGTGCGACCGGGCGTGGCGCGGCGTGCGCACCCCGGGGCGGAAGCTGGTGCTCAACGCGGACGGCTCACCGTGGCTGTGCTTCGACTTGGAACGCGACCCGCACGAGCACTGCAACGTGATCGACGATCCCGCGTACGCCGCCGACCGCGAACGGTTGCGCACGCTCGTCGAGCCTGTGGCTGGCCGTTGAGGCGGAGATCGTCAGCGGCGTGCAGCCGCGCGGCGCAACCGGTCGTTGATCGCCGGCGCCCAGCCATCGTCGCCGCGGGCCAGCTCGACGTGCAGCCGATCCCAGCGGCCGTCATCGATCGCGCGCAAGGTGGCAAACAGGCGACGGGCCACGCCGCGCAGGTCGCCCTTGGCATCGAGCCAGAAGGTGTTGTCCGCGACCGGGCTGTCGGGCCGCGCAATAAAGACGTAAGCCTCGTCCGGATGCGCGGCGCGCACCCCGGCCGGCGGCAACTGCGGGTGCAAGGTCAGCGGCGTGCGCGGACTGTAGTGACGCGTGAGCTGGCCCGGGGCGACGACGCGGGCCTTCGCGCCGCCGCGCGGGGTGGAGGCCACGCGCAAGGACTGGCCGAGGACACGTTCGATGTCCTCGCGCGGCAGGGCGCCCGGACGCAGCAGCGCCGGGTGGGCCGGATCGCGGACGTCAACGATGGTGGATTCCAGCCCGAGCCGGCACGGGCCGCCGTCGAGGATGTAGCGAATGCGCCCGCCGAGTCCGGCGCGCACGTGTTCGGCGGTGGTCGGACTGAGGTAGCCAAATGGATTGGCGCTCGGCGCCGCGAGGGGACGGCCGCAGGCTTTGAGCAGGGCACGAAAAAGGCGATGCCGCGGCATGCGCACGGCCACGCTGGGGTGGCCGGACGTCACGCGATCCGGCACGATGGCTTTCTTCGGCAGCACCAAGGTGAGCGGACCCGGCCAGAATGCGTGCGCCAAGGCGAGGGCGGCCGGGTTGACCTCCGCGAGCTCGGCGAGTTGGCGGCGGTCGTGGATGTGCACGATGAGCGGATCGTTGGCCGGACGGCGTTTGGCGGCGAAGATGCGGGCGGCGGTGCGCGCATCGAGCGCGTCGCCGGCGAGGCCGTAGACGGTTTCAGTCGGCACGGCCACGAGCTCGCCGCGGCGCAGGGCGCGCGCGAGCAAGGCGACGTGGGCGGTGGTGCCGGAGTAGATCCGGGTGCGGACGGCTGGCATGCGGACACAAAAAAGCCGGAGCGGGGCTCCGGCCTTGGGAAGGGAAGGTGCGGCGCGCCTTATTGGGCGAGCAGCATGTTGCGGGAACGCTTCAGCGTCTTCGTCACGCGGCGCTGGTGCTTGGCGCACAGGCCGGTGTACTTGCGCGGAAGGATCTTGCCGGTGTCGGTGATGTAGCGGGACATGACCTGCGGCGTGGTGAAAGGAATCTCCGCGGGCGTGAGGCTGCGCTCAGGCTGGGCGGCGGCTTGGTCGGTGGTGCTCATGGTTGAAAAAGAGGAAAAGAAAACCGTCCGCCCGCCGGGGTTGTCAACCGGCAATTTAAGGCGGGCTGGGGGTAGGGCGGCGTCTTCGAAACCGTCGTTTGGAGGGGAGGAGCCAGCCGAGCACGGACGGCTCGGAGAGCCGTCCCTACCGAGATCGAGGGTAGGGCGGCTTCTCCGAAGCCGCCGCATCTCCGCCCGGCGGCTCCAAATCGGCGTAAGTCCATTGGAAAATCCACGCTTCTGCTGAGGCGACCAATCCTTTGCGAACCGGGTTCTGGCGAATGTACTCCCACGTTTCGTTCAGGGCGCGGGGGTTGCGGATGCGATGGTCGAAAAAGTCGCGCTGCCACCGGACGCCTGTCCGCCGAGAGAGGTAGCGTTTCCAATTGATG
>CAYZBG010000037.1:0-25686 GCA_964476565.1 uncultured Opitutus sp. | reverse complement strand
GGTGGTGAGGGCGGGCGGGCTCGAACCGCCGACCTAGAGTTTAGGAAACTCTTGCTCTATCCAGCTGAGCTACGCCCTCGAACGACCGGGAGGACGTTGAGCGGTTCGGCGGTTCGCGTCGAGCCCGGGGTGCGGCGGCGGCCGATGGCGGGGTGAAACTTTCGGAGGGCGGCCCCGTCTCCTTTACCGTCTGCGGCGCGCTCGACATCCGCCGGTGCCCGCGCCTTTACTTCAAGCATCATGCGTTTCCCCCGGTCCACCCCCTTCCCGTCGTCGCGGCGCAGCGGCTTCACGCTGCTCGAAATCATCGTCGTGCTCGGCATTCTCGGCCTGCTCGTCGGCGTGCTGGTCGTGAATGTGACGGGCAACCTCAATCGCGGCCAGGAAGACACGGCCCGGATCTTTGTGAAGACGACCCTCCAGACGCCGCTCACCACCTACCGGATCGACGTGGGTGATTATCCCAGCACGGCCGAAGGCCTGCAGGTGCTCGTCACGGCGCCGGCGAGCCGGGCCGACCGCTGGCGCGGACCGTACACCGCCGACGGCAAGATCCCGCTCGATCCGTGGGGCGAGCCTTACCAATACCGCTATCCGGGCACCAAGAACCCGCGCTCGTTCGACCTGTTCTCCAAGGGCCCGGACCGCCAGCCCGACACGCAGGACGACATCGGCAATTGGTGAACGCCGCTCCGCGCCGCCCCGCCCGCGCGTTGTGGCGAGCAGGGGACGGCGTTGCGGGCCGCGTGGCTTTGTCCCTTCCGACTGTGTCCGTCCTTCGTCAGCCTCCGCTCCGCCCCCGCCCGCCACGCGCCGGCGGCAAATCACGCCGCGGCTTCACCCTGATTGAGGTGATGGTGGTGCTGGGCTTGATCGGCCTGCTCGCGGGGGTGTTGATCACGGGCTCGACGCGGTTGCTGGCAGACCGACCGGTGACCGTGGAAGCCGTGTTCTGGGAAGCGCTCGAAGCCGCGCGCAAGGAAGCGCTCGTTGACCAGCGCGAGGTGCGGTTGCGTTACGACGCGGACACCAAGGCCCTGATCGCGACGTCGCAGGCGGGCAGCCGGTCATTTCCGATGCCGCCAGGCGAAGTGCAGTTCGAATTCCTCGCGCCCGTCGCGAGCACGACCAACCTCGTCCTGATCGGCGGCCTGTTGGTGGAAACGCGGCCCCTGGCGTCGGTCACGTTCTTCGACGACGGAACCTGCACGCCGTTTCGCGTGCAGATCCGCACGGGAGGTCCGGCGCGCACGCTTACGGTGGATCCCTGGACCTGCGCCGAGGTCTTGCCCAAGGAGGTCCGATGACGGTGCGTGCCACCACGGTCCGAGGCTTCACGATTCTGGAGGTGATGGTCGCGCTGGCGATCTTCGCCGCCGCGGCGATCGCGCTCGGTGCGGCCTACGTCAACGTGCTCGCGGGCTACGCGGTGGTGAACCGGCTGGCCGAGCGCGAGGACGACCTGCGCTTTGCCCGCGCGGCGTTGCTCGCCGAGGCGGACCGGGAGAAGGCCGAGGAGGGCGCCGATTTCGAGACGGCCGATGGCCGGCGTGTGCGTTGGAGCGCCGCGATCGAATCGACCAATGTCGCCGACCTGTTCCAGGTGACGTTCACCTGCGAGTTCACCGATCCCACCGCACCGCAGCCGGTGGTGGTCACGCAGTCGTTCCGGTTGCTGCGGCCCACCTGGTCGGATGCGGCCGAGCGCGAGACCCTGCGGGCGGAGGCGCGCGACCGCATCATGCAGTACCAATCCCAGCTGCAGCGATGACCTGCCGCCCTCCCTTCCGCCCGTCGGTCCGCGCCGGCTTCACCATGCTGGAGCTGGTGCTCGCGCTGGCCCTGATCGGCCTGCTCATGGTCGGGCTCAACACCTTCATCTTCTCGATGTCCGAGCTGTGGGGCCGCAACCGGGAGCCGCGGCTGTTCGACCAGCATGTGCGGGCGGTGACCCGCTACCTCGAGAACGAGCTGCGCACCGCGGGCCTGCCTCCGGCGGTGGCGACGTCGTCTGATGCGTTGTCGCCCCAATCGGTCCGCCTCGCCAGCGGCGTTTCGGCCAACCTGCTCACCTTCGAGCTACCGGCGGGCAGCCGGCTCCTGACGTGGCCCGAGCGGCCGCTGCCCGAGGTCATCTGCGCACTGGCGGTCCGACCCGGCGAAGGCCTGTTCCTGCTCTGGCATTCGCGCCTCGAGCGCGACTTTGCCGACAACGCGCCCCGCGAACTGCTGCTCACGCCGCTCGCGACCGGGCTGGCCTACGATTACTACAACACCGACTTCAAACGGTGGGAAACGCTGCCCGAGCTGCGCAGCGGCACCGGCGGTGAACTTGAGCGGCCGCGGCGGCTGCGGGTGTCGTTCGCCTACCAGAATTTGAAGCGCGAGGCGGTCATCGCCCTGCCGTCGCCCGGGGAGGGCGTGCCGCTCTTTTGATCATGCGCGAGCCGGCTCCCATGCCCCCGCCGCGCCGCGGCTCCGTGCTCATCATCGTGCTGGTGATGATTGTCTTCGCCAGTGTGGCGCTGGTGACCTTTGTCGAGCGCGCCAGCAATGACCTCCTGGTCGAGATCCGCGCGGCGGATGCGGCCAACCTGCGCCTCGAGGCCTACTCGGCGCTGGAGACGACGCTCGCCGTGCTGGAAGACTTTCGTGCCGTGGGCGGCGCATTGCGCAGTCCGGCCGAAGGGTGGGGGGACCCGCTGACCTGGGCGGCTTACGAGCCCGGCGACGGACGCACCGTCTCGGTCGCCTTCGCCGACGAGAGCGGGAAACTGCCGCTGCCCCGGGCGCAGTTTCAGGATCTCGTCCTGTTGTTTCAGTCGTGGAACGTGAGCCAGGACGATTCCGAGCGGCTGGCGGATGCGCTGCTCGGGTGGGCCCAGCCGGATTACGTTCCGTCCTCGTTCGACGCGCCGCGGGCCTCCGATTACGAGCGGGCGACGCTGCCGTTCAAGCCGCCCGGGCGTTCCCTGCGCACCTTCAGCGAGCTGGCGGCGATCGACATCGTCCGTGAGCTCCTGTTCGCCGAGGACGGCACGCCCAACGAACTCTGGCATCAGTTCACCGCCGCCGTATCGCTTTTCAACTACCGCCAGCCCAACGTGAACTCCGCCCCGCCGGCGGTGCTCGCCGCGCTCGCGCAGTACGACGAGACCCAGCAGCAGATGCTGCGCGACTACCTCAACGGCACCGGCAGCTACGCTTTCCAGGGGCCGCGCTTCTTCCAGCGGCCGAACGAGGTCACCACCCTGCTCGGCGCCCAGGCCCAGCCGGCCGGCTTCTCCGCCGAGATCCAGGCTCTGCGCATCACCGTGACCGTTCGCCAGGGCCAGGCGGTGTTCCGCCTCAACGTGGTGGTCGCGCCGCCCGGCGGGGCGCAGCTCGTGCAGCCGGTGAAAACCGAGGAGGAGCAGACCCAGGAGGCAGGCGCGGGCGGCGCGGCGGCCGCGCCGCCGCCCGTGCCGGGCAACCGGGCGTCCGGCACGTCCCCGGAAGCGGCGCCGATCAACTATCCCTTTACTCTTTTGGAAATCCGCGAGAATGATGCGCCTGCACCGCCGCCGCGCGCCGACGAAGACCTCCTCTGAGATGCCCACCGAAACCCCCGCTCCGTCCGCCCCCGCCGCGTCGGCCCGGCCGATCGCGCTGCTGCCCGACCACCACTTTTTCGTGCGGGTGATTCCGCTCGCGACCGGCGAGGGCGTCGAACCGGTGCCCGCCCAGGTCGAGCTTGCCCTGGAGAGTCTGGCGCCGTTTCCCGTCGGCCAGCTCTACTACGGCCATTTCACCCGTCCCGGGGCCGCCCGCGCCGTGGTCTTCTCCAGTTATCGCAAGCGTTTCCCGGCCGATGAGAGCGACACCTGGGGCTCCGCGGACTTGGTCACGCCCGCCTTCGCCACCCTGCTCGGCGCGCCGGTGCCGGCCGGAGCCACCACCTGGGTGATCGATCAGCCCGAGGGGCTGACCGCGGTTCATTTCGGCGACGATTCCGGGGTGCCCACCGACGTGCGCATGCTGACCCTTTCCCCGGACGCCGATGCGGCCCAGCGCGCCGCGTCGCGCGCCACGCTGCTGCGGGCCTTTCCCGGGAGCCGCACCGTGGTCGACGTGCCCGCGCCTGTCTTCGACCCGGAAAAATCCGAGGAGAGCGCCTGGGTGTTTCGCGCCGGCGACCTTGTTTCCACCTTGCCGGCGACGTTGCTCGAATCGATCGACGTGCGCGACAAGGGCGAACTCGCCGTGCTGCGTCAGGCGCAGCGGCGCGACCAATGGCTCTGGCGCGCCCTGGTGGGCTTCTTGGCCCTGATCGTGGCCTGCGGGGTGGCCGAACTGGGCCTGCTTGGCGCCCGCCTGTGGCTCGAGACCCGTGCTGCCGAAGTCGCCGTGCAACGGCCGGATGTCGACAACCTGATGAACAAGCGGACGCTCGCGACGCGCATCGAGGATCTGTCCTCCAAGCGCCTGCTCCCGCTGGAGATGTTCACCATCGTGAGCGAGGCGCGGCCGGGTGGAAACATCCAGTTCCTCACCATGAGTACGTCCGGGCGTTACACGCTGCAGATCGCCGCCCAGACGGCCTCGGCGACGATCGGCGACATCGACGCCTTCCAGTCTGCGCTGTCGCGCCACGAGGCGATCGAGAGCGTCGAGGTGCAGGGACCGGAAAACCGTGCCGGCGTGGCCGCCTTCCGCCTCACGGTTGTCTTCAAGCCCGATGCGGTGAAACCCGCCGACTCCTGAGCCGATGAAAACCTTCTTCCTCAGCCGCCTGCTCCGCGAAAAAGTGCTCCTGCTAGCCTTCGTCGCCGCCGGCGCCGTGATCTGGCTCTCGAGCGTTACCGGCCGTGTCTCGTTGTGGAACAACGAGCACCGCCGCATCGCGGTCGAGCTCGACCAGCAGCGCCGCTGGCTCGAGCAGCGCGAGCGGATCGAGAACGAGGCCGTGGCGGCGGTGAAGAACCTCGATCCCGCCCGCAGCTTCAACGCCGTCCGCCTGTCGGCCGAACTGGGTAACCTCACCGCCGCCGCCGGGCTGGGGGCCAACGCGAGCAGCACGGTGCTGCCGGTCGCGAGTACGGAGCAGTTTGCCGTCAACTCCGTCCGCCTGCGCATCACGCGCGCGAACTGGGCCGCGTTGAAGGGCTTCTACCTCGAGTTGGCCAAGCGCGCTCCGTACATCACGATCGAGCAGTGCGTGCTCACCGGTGAACGCAACAATCCGGGCGGCGAATTCACCGCGGAATTCGTCGTGGCGGCGGTCGAGATCTCCAGCCGGCGCTGAGCGCGGCGTCCGGACACAAAAAAACGGCGGCGAACCGAGTCCGCCGCCGTCGGGAGAAAAACGGGAGAGTCAGCCTCAGCTGGCTTCGACGATCGCCTTGACCGTCTCGGGGGCGACGACGCGGTCGATGTCGAGCAGCGTCTTCACCTGACCCTTCACCTTGGCCATGCCGAGCAGGTAGTCGGTGTTGACCTTCGTGCCGAAGTCCGGCGTCGGCTCGATCTCCGCGGCGGTGAGGGTCACGACCTCCTCGACGCTGTCGACGATCAGGCCCATTTGCACGACCTGCTCGGTCGGCAGCTTGACCTGGACCACCACGATGCAGGTGCGTTCGGCGAACTCGGCCTTTAGGCCAAACTTCACGCGGAGGTCGACCACGGGGATGACGCGGCCGCGCAGGTTGATCACGCCCTTCACATAGGCCGGCATCTGCGGCACGGGGGTGATCTTCTGCAGACGCATGATCTCGCGAACCTTGAGGACGGCGATTCCGTAAGCCTCGTTCTCGAGGACCACGGTGAGGTACTTGCCGGCAATGGCGGTGGAAACGGTGGCGGCGGGTGCGGTGGCGGTGGACATGTTGGATAAAGGATTGAGACCGAGGCTGGATCCTCGACCGAGGGTATGTACGGCCCGGCCCCGGAGGGTCTTGAGGCAAAAGGGCACGGTCTGGGGATTGAACCCTACGAGGGGCGTGGGGAGGCAAACGGCCCGCGGAACGGCCGGCCCGCGGGCACCGGGTTTACACCCTACGGTTCGGGGACGGATTGCGGGTTAAGTTCATCTCCAGGGCTCCGATATCAAGGGACCATCTTTAACTCCCTGCGGCCCTATGCCCATATCCCCGGATAGTTTTCAGGCGTTGGACGACGCCATCAACCGCCTCGCCACTGAATCCATCCTCGCCCAGAGCGGCCGGGACGAAGGACTCGTGCCGGCGTACAGCTTGCTCGGCGATCTGGTCGAATTGTGCTCGCTGGAGTCGGCGCTGCGTGCCCCGCTCGCGGAGCTGCACGGACGATTTGAGCGTCAGTTGGATGCCGCCAAGCCCTTCGATGACACCCTGCTCGGTGCGTTTCGTTCGCTGGTGGAATGGCTCGCCCCTGCGGTCGAGGCCTGCAAAGCGGGCCAACCGGTGCCGGCCTTGGGGTCGGCCGTGCCGGCGTCGGGTGACGCTCCGACCGCTGCGCCCGCCGCGGCCGAAACCGAGGAGGCGCATGAGTCGGATCTGATGCTTGCGCTCAATCTCGAGGAGAGCTCCGAGCTGCTCGCCGAGTTCTACGCCGAGGCCGTCGACCACCTGCAGCAGATCGAGGCGGCGTTGCTCGCGCTCGATCAGGAACCCGACAATCCCGAGGCCCTCAATTCAATCTTCCGTTCCTTCCACACCATCAAGGGCAACGCCGGCTTTCTCGGTCTCGTGCCCATGCACACGCTCGCCCACGAGGTCGAGACGCTGCTGGACCTGGCGCGGAACCACAAGCTGCGCCTCAACGCCGCCATCATCACCGAGATCCTGCGCAGCCGCGACGCGCTCGTCGCCCTCACGCAGCAGGTCGGGGTCGCGCTCGAGAAGGGCAAGCTGCCCGACCAGATCGTGCCGGTCGGTTTCCTGATCCGCGCCGTGCGCAAGCTGGCGTGCACCGCCGACGAAGGCGCGGACGCGTCCCCGACGTCAGCCGCTCCGGCGCAGCCCGAAGCGCCGCTGGGCGAGGTGTTGGCCTTCTCAGCGGATCCCGCGCCGGCTCCGGCGCCTGAGACCGCTCCCGCCGAAGCCTCGGCCTCGGTCAACGTGCCGCTGCCCACCGGCCCGGCCGCCGCCCCGTCCGCAGCCAAGGCGCCTGCGCCCGCCGCATCCGCCGGTGTGCCGAAGGCGTCGTCCGGCGCCACGGTGCGGGTGAACACGGAGAAACTCGACTCGCTCATGGATGTGGTCGGCGAACTGGTCATCGTGCAAAGCCAGTTGGTCGAATCGGCCCGCGGCCGAGGTGACGACGGCTCCCCGTTGCAACGCAACGTGGCCCAGCTCGCCCGCATCACGAAGGAACTGCAGGGCACGGCGATGTCCCTGCGCATGATTCCGATCAAACCGATCTTCCAGAAGATGGAGCGCCTCGTGCGCGACCTCGCGCGCGATTTCAACAAGAAGGTCTCGTTCGTCACCAGCGGCGACGACACCGAGTTGGACCGCACCGTGGTGGAGGAGATTGGCGATCCGCTCGTGCACATGGTGCGCAATGCGCTCGATCACGGTCTCGAACCGCCGGAGGCCCGCACCGCGGCCGGCAAGAATGCCACCGGCAGCCTGCACCTGCGGGCGTATCACGAGGGCAGCAACATCGTGATCGAACTCCAGGACGACGGTCGCGGCATCGATCCGGTCAAGATTCTCAAGAAGGCGGTGGAGAAGGGCGTGGTGCCCGCCAATGCGACGCTCTCCCGGGACGAGATCCTGGCCCTCATTTTCGCGCCGGGATTCTCGACCGCGGAAAAGGTCACGGCCGTCTCCGGCCGGGGCGTCGGCATGGACGTGGTGAAGCGCAACATCGAGAAGCTGCGCGGCAAGATCGAGATCTCGTCCGAGGTCGGCCGCGGCTCGACGTTCAAGATCAAGCTGCCGCTCACCATGGCGATCATCGACGGCCTCGTCGTACGCGTGGGAGGCGACCGCTTCATTCTCCCGAGCACGTCGGTGCAGCGCGCCCTGCGCCCCGCCCGCGAACACATTTCCACGGTCCACGGCACCGGCGAGGTGCTCGACCTGCGCGGAAAACTCGTGCCGATTCACCGCCTGCACCGGCGGTTTGGTATCCCGGCCGAGGCGCAGAATCCGTGGGACGGCATTATCGTCATCGTGGAGAACAACGGCCGCGCGACGGCGCTGCTGGTCGACGAGATGGTCAGCAAGCAGGAGGTTGTGATCAAGAGCCTCGGCGGCTTCATGCAGAATCTCGCCGGTGTTTCCGGCGGCGCGATCCTCGGCGATGGCAGCATTGCGCTGATCCTCGATCCGGGCTCGCTCTTCCTCGCCGCCTGAGTCCGCCATGGCCGCCATCCCGACCCTGTCCGACGTCTGCGAACGCGCCCTGCGCCTGCCGTGTTCGCCCGTCCTGCTGCCGCGCCTGATCCAGGTGTTGCAGAAGGAAGATGCGCCGGCGGAGGACCTCGAGGCGGTGATCCGGATGGATCCCTCGCTGGCGGGTGCGACGCTGCGTCTCGCCAACTCGGCGTTCTTCGGCGGCGGCTCAGGGTCGCAGGTCGACACGCTCGGCGAGGCGATCATGCGGCTGGGGCACAAGGAAATCTACCGCCTCGCCGCGCTCTCGCTGGCCGGCCGTTGGCTCAATCAGCCGGTGCAGGGCTTTCGCATGGAGCCGGGCGATCTCGCCCGGCGCTCGCTCGTCACCGCGTTGGCGGCCGAGTACCTCGCGGAGAAGACGCAGCGGGTCGACCCCCGCATGGCGTACACGGCCGGCCTGATCCAGGAGATCGGCAAACTCGCCGTGGCCTATGCCTGCACGGAGTTCTTTCCCGCGATCCGCGGTCATTGCGAGGACAAGCTTTCCACCTGGCAGCAGGCGGAGCGGGCGGTCCTCGGCTACGATCACGCGGAGGTCGGCACCGCCCTGGTGCGCCGCTGGCAGTTCCCGCCGACGCTCGTTGGCGTTGTGATGTACCAGCCGCCCACGGCGGAGGCCCCCGGCGACTTGCTGCCGCTGCTCGTGACCGTGCATGCGGCGAAGTTCGTGGCGGCGACGATCGGTGCGGGCGTAGGGGAGGACGGTTTTCTTTTCCAATGCAATGGACCCCTGCTCGAAGAGTGGGGCTTCAACGCGGCCATGCTCGAGTCGGTCCTGCCGGCCGTGCTGGATCGCGCCTCGCGGCTGCTGCAGACCAAGCTGACGACCGGGGCGATCGAGCTGTAACGCCCGCAGCGGAGCAGGCGAGGCCGCTCCTGGCCCGACCACGGTCGGTGGTCCGAAGGTGCGGAGCTCCGTCGACGTCGACAGACCGCGGTGCCTGGTCGGTTGATCCGGCAGGCAAAAGTACGCCGTAGCGGCTCAAGCCCGTGGGGCCGTGTGCCGATAGTCTCAGTGCAAGCAAGTGTGGGTAACTGGGGTGGACCGCCCGGCGTGAAGCGCCGGGCGGTTTTCTTTTGTCGCGGTGGCTACGGCGCCTTCGCACCGGGTGCATGTTCCGCATTGCGCCGGCGCCGGCTTGGGTGAAGATCGGGGCAAGGCGTGTGCCATCCCGGCGCGCGGTTGGTCAACCCCGTTTCGTCATGGAATATGACACCGAGAAAATCGACGACGACGTGCTGGCCCTGCTGTACCTGACGGCGCATCGCGATCACCGCGATGGTCCTTGGCGGGCGTGGAAAGGCCACGATTTCGAGGCTCTCTACCGGCTTTGCGACCGCGGACTCATCGGGGAGCCGAGGGGCCGGTCAAAGTCGGTGGTCTTCACGGACGAAGGCATTGCGCGGGCGCGCCAGCTTTTCGAGGCGAAGTACGCGCGGAAGGGCTGACATGCGCGCTTCCGCGACGGCTCTGCTGAACCTTGCTCCGCCCCGCCTCGCCTCCGGCGACGCGGGACTCTACCTGATGCTGCTGGCCGTGGTGCTGCTCGTTGGGGCGGGACTCGGTGTCTTCGTCACCGGGGTCGTCTTCTGGTGCCGCCGCGATCCGGAGCAACGCCGCCTTGGCCGCCGCCTCGTGCTGGCCGCCTCCGCCCCCGTGGTGATCGCGCTGGTGTGGTGGGTGGCGTTCGTGGGCTGGGACTGACGGGCCGCCCGGTCCGACGCATCAACCGAGCTGGAACTGGTCGGACTTGGCCGGAGTCTTCAACGACATCACGCCGCTGCCAACCTCGAGGTGAACGGTGCGGTTCACCGTGCCGCCCACATCGTGGCCGGAGACGGTCAGGCCGTGCGACTGGATGAACTTTTTCACCACGGCGAGGTTGCGGTCGCCAATCTTGAAGGAGTCAGCGCCGGAGAGCACGTTCGCCCCTCCCGCCACGTAGAGCCGCAACCGTCCTGGGTCGCCCTTCAAGCCGGCGAGCGCGCGCAGGAGCAACGGAAAGCCGGTGTCGGCAAACATCGCCGGCTGGGCCACGGCCTTGTCCGGAGAAATGGTGGAGTCCGGCAGCATGAGGTGCAGGATGCCGCCGACCCGGGTGGCCGGGTCGTACGCCACCACGCCGACGCACGAGCCGAGGGCGTAGGTGCTGAGCGTCACCTGGGGATTGTTGGAAACAGCCATGTCACCTACGCCGATGATGACGCGTTGGGCAAAAATGGAACCGATCGTGGGGGCGCCGGCCATGGGGGAATCAGGAGTAGACCAGCAGGCGCTGGTGGATGGGGGTGACCTTGTGGTGGCTGTGAATCTTGGCGATCGTGCCCGGGTTGAGCGGCTGTCCCTCGGCGATCAGGAGCAGTCCGTGCGGACTGTAGATGCCGTTGGCGAGGACCATCCCGGGCTCGAGTTCCGCCAGCGTGATCTCGCGCACCTGACGGGGCAGTTGGGCGGCGCTGACCACCTTGAGAAACAGGCGCACCGCCTCCGGATCGTAGTGGCGCCCGGATTTGGCGAGCAGAGCGTCGATGGCGGCCGCCTTGGGCAGCCCGGATTCGACGAAGCCAACGGCGACGGCGAGGCAGCGCGCGGCCCAGGGAATCGACTCGCCGGCGACGCCGTCAGGGTAGCCCGAGCCATCAAAGTGTTCGTGGTGGGCGCGAACGATCTCGCCGACTTCGGGCCGGGGGTCGACCAAGGCCGCGAGGGTCTGGCTGTACATCGGGTGGTGGTGCAGCTGGGTGCGTTCCCGCTCGGTGAGCTGTTCGGGCCGGGTGCGGAAGGCGCGCAGCATCTCCCGCGGTACACCGATGAGCCCGAGGTCGCAGAGCCAGGCGGCGGTGCGCAGGGCGTGACGTTCCGCCTCGTTGAAGAACTCCGTGGCTGCCATCAGGCCGGTGTAATCGACGAGCAGCCTAGCCTGGCCGCCGAGCAGCGGGTCGTATGTCGTGAGAATGCGCCGGCACAGCTCGAGCGAATGTTCGTAGCTTTGCGACAGGTTGCGGTTGGCGGCGTCGAGCCGTTCGCGCTGCCGCTCCAAGTCGCGTACCTGCGCCTCGAGGGCGGCATTGGCGGTCTGCAGGGCCGCATTGAGTTCGCGCGTCTGCGCCTCGAGGGCGGAGTTGTGCGTCATCAGCTCGTGGCGCTGCACCGCGTTGCGCACGGTGGCGATGAGCTCCTCGCGCAGCCAGGGCTTCGCGACAAAGCGGAAGATTTCGCCCTTGTTGATCGCGTCGACGATCGTCGGCAGGGCCAGGACGGCGGTGATGAGGATGCGCGAGGCGTGCGGACGCAGGCGGCGGCTCTCGACGAGAAAATCGAGCCCCATCATTTCGGGCATGCGCTGGTCGGAGATGATGACGGCGAAATCGCGTTCGGCGAGAATCGCGAGGGCCTTGATCGGACTCGTGCAGCCCACGACGTGGAAATGCTCGCGTTCGAGCGTTTCCTTCAAGGCGGACAGCACCACCGGCTCATCGTCGACGATGAGGATGGTGGCTTCTCCCGGGGTCGTAGCCGCGGGGGTGATCATGGGCGATGGGGCATCGCGGTCATCGGAGGCGTGGACGCAGTGTCGTAGTGATGCACGATGTGATCGGCCACGCGGCTGAGCGCCACTTGGTGGCGGGCTCCGCCGTTTTCCCAAGCGGCGCGCGGCATGCCGTAGACCACCGAGGATGCCTCGTCCTGGGCAAAGGTAGCGGCACCGGCTTCGCGCAGCCGGAGCAGGCCTTCCGCGCCGTCCTTGCCCATGCCCGTGAGCACGCCGGCGATCGCATGCGGGCCCGCGCCGCAGTCGGCGGCGGACTTGAACAACAGGTCCACGGCCGGACGCTGGTGCCACACCGGTGGACCACCGGTCACGCGGACGCGGTAATGGTCGCCATGCCAGGCGAGCAGCAGGTGAAAGTTGCCTGGCGCCACGAGGGCGAGGCCCGGGCGGAGGCGGTCGCCGTCGACAGCCTCGCGCACCTCGAAGGGGCATTGGCTGTTGAGCCGGTCGGCGAAGGCCTTGGAGAACACCGGCGGAATGTGCTGCACGATCGCGATGCCCGGCAGGCCGTCCGGCAGGTGGGTCAGCACCTCGCGGAGCGCTTCCGTGCCTCCGGTCGAGGCGCCGAGCAAGATGACCTGACGCGAATGATGACCGCGACGGACCGCGCGCGGCGCGGGGGCGGGGGGCGGGGGCAGGGTGTGGCGCAGCCGGGCGCCGACGGAGGCCTTGATGCGGGCGATGAGTTGCGGGCCGAGATTGCCGAAGGAATAGGAGCCGTGCGGCTTCGCGAGCACGTCGAAGGCGCCCAGGCGCAACGCCTCCATGGCGTAGGCGGACCCGCGCTGCGAGAGCGACGACATGATGATGACCGGCAGCGGGTGCTGCTCCATCAGGATGCGCAGGAAGGTGAGTCCGTCCATGCGCGGCATCTCGAGGTCGAGCGTGAGCACGTCGGGATTGAGCTCCTTGATGCGGTCGCGGGCGAAATAGGGGTCGATGGCGGTGCCGACGACTTCGATCTCGGGATCGTTGCTCAAGGCCTCGGTGACGAGCTTGCGGACGACGGCAGAGTCGTCGACCACGAGGACGCGGATGGGTCGGGTGGACATGGGCTCAGGCGTGGGCGGGCCGCTGATACACGGCCGGCTGCACGGGTTTGAGGCTGTGCTTGATGTTGGTCAGACTCTCGGCGTGGCCGACGAACAGGTAGCCTCCGGGAACGAGCCTTCGGGTGAGGCGGGCGACCAACTCCTCCTGAGTAGGACGATCGAAGTAGATCATCACGTTGCGGCAGAAGATGACGTGGAAAGGTTCGCGGAAAGGAGCCTCCCCTTCAAGCAGGTTGAGTTGTCGAAAGGTGACGCGTTCGCGCAGCCCGGACTTTACGCGGTAGTTTCCCTCCTGGGGGCCGAAGCCGCGTTGGAAGTACGCCTTGATCACGTCCGGGGGCAGCCGCTCGACCGCCTCGTCGCGGAAGATCGCTGCCTGGGCCTTGGCGATGATGCGATGGGAAATGTCGGTGCCCTCGATCTGCCATGGGGACTGCGGCAGGCAGTTTGCGAGCGTCATGGCGATCGAGTACGCCTCTTCGCCCGACGAGGAGGCCGCGCTCCACACGAGGAAGCGCGAGGTACGGCCGGCGGATTGCAGGTACTCCGGGACCGCACGGTTGCGCAGAAAATCAAAATGAGCCTGCTCGCGGAAAAAGAAGGTGTGATTGGTCGAGATGACGTCGATCAGGTTGGCGAGTTCGTCGTCGGCTCCCGGCGTCTGCAGCAATCGGCAATAGTCGCCCAGCGTCGGCATATTGGTCGCGCGCAGACGCTTGCCGAGACGCGCCGAGACCAGCTCGCGCTTGTCGGGCCCGAGGCTGATACGGCTGCGTTCATAGACCAGGGTGCGGATAAAATCGAACTCACTGTCCCTCATTGTTTGGAAGGTTAAATCGGTCCGATTTGGGCCGAATGAAGCCGGGGCGGCGGGAATCTTGCGCCGGTTGCAACCGACCCCCGGCAAATTTTGCCGTTGTGGGCCGACGAGTAGCGAGGTCGGGCGTCACGCCTGAGAGAAGTCGGCGATGTAAGATTATATTAGTTTGTCAGGCAGTGACTTGGGAATCCGGAGATCCTCGTGGCATCGGCTCTGCTTTTGTGGGAGGCCATGATCGATCCCATCTTCCACTCCGACAATTACCAGTTGGCGCGGAACCTCCTCGACGCCTCCGTGCTGCGCCAGGAGGCGATCGCCTCGAACATCGCGAATGCGGAGACCCCCGGTTACCGCCGCGTTGATGTCGCGGGGGATTTCGCCGCCCAATTGCGGACGCGGCTCGAGGCCGGCACGCTGGCCGATCGCACCCCCGGCTTCGGTCCCCGGTTGGTGGAAGATCCCAACGCCCGCACGGTGCGCCCCGACGGCAACAGTGTGGACGTGGAAACCGAGTTGCTCGCGATGAACCGCAACGCGGTCGAACACGAATTCCTGACCGAGATCGTCTCCAGCAGCCTCAAACAGCTGCGCCTCGCCATCACCGGCCGCCCCTCCTTCTGACCCTCGTCGCCATGAACCTCATCTCCGGCATCGACATCAGCGCCAGCGCGCTCAGCGCCCAGAAGACCCGCCTCGACATCGTCGCCCAGAACATCGCCAACGCGCAGACGACCCGCACCCGCGAGGGTGGCCCGTATCAGCGCAAGGTCGTCTCGTTCGAAAACGAACTCATCCGCCGGGCCGGCGCACCCGCCGGCGCCGCCGCCCTGCAGGCGGTCCGCGTGGGCGGCATCACCACCGACAAGACGCCCGGCCAGCAGGTCTACAATCCCCAGCACCCCGATGCCGGACCGGACGGCAACGTGGTCATGCCGAACGTGAACCTTTCCTTTGAGATGGTCGACCTCATCACCGCCACGCGCGCCTACGAGGCCAACCTGACGACGGTGAAGAACGCCCGCCAGATGGCGCTCAAGACGCTGCAGATCGGCAAGTAACCAGAATCCTGATACGCCATGTCGCCCATCGGCTCCGTTTCCCCGCTCCTGTCCAGTCCGCTCTCCCGCATCGAGACGCCGCTGCCGCGCCCGATGGCGGCTCCGTCCGCCCCGGGGGCCGCGCCGAGCGAGGGTTTCGACCGCATGCTCGAGGGACTGGTCTCCACCGTCGACGCCAAGCAGGACACGTCGCGGGCGCTCGCCCAGCGCGTGCTGCTCGGCGAGTCCGACCAGCTGCATCAGAGCGTGATTGCGATGCAGGAGGCGTCAGTGGCCTTCACCCTCATGGTCGAGGTGCGCAACAAGCTGGTGGAGTCCTACCAGGAGCTGATGCGCCTCCAGGTGTGAGCCCCCGTTAACCCGGTCTCTTTCGTTCGATGAAATCCTTTCTCTCGTCCCTCTTCCCGCTCTGGCAGCAACTCGGCCTCAACCAGCGCGTCTCGCTGGTCGTCGCCGCCCTCGCCGTGATCGGCGGCCTGATCGCGGTGGCGGCCTGGTCCAACCGCCCCGACTACCAGCTGCTCTACGCCGGCCTCGGCGAGAAGGACGCCTCCGCGGTTATCAGCCACCTCCAGTCGCAGAACATCCCGCACCGCATCGCCGCCGGCGGTGGCACGGTGCATGTGCCGTCCGACCAGGTGCACAAGCTGCGCATGGACCTTGCGGGCAAGGGCATCCCGAGCGGAGACGGCGTTGGTTTTGAGATTTTCGACAAGGGTCAGTTCGGCCTCTCCGACTTCGTGCAGCGCACCAACTACCTGCGCGCCGTGCAGGGCGAGCTCGCCCGCACGATCATGCAGGTGAACGGCGTCCGCGCTGCGCGCGTGATGATCGTGCAGCCGGAGAACCGCCTGCTGCTCACCGAGCAGGGAGTGCGCGCCACGGCCTCTGTCTTCGTTGATGTGGGCGGCGGCCGCCTCGAGCTCGAACAGGTCAATTCCATCCGCCACCTCGTGGCCAACGCGGTCCAGGGTCTCAGCACCGACCAAGTCGCCGTAGTCGACAACCGCGGGCGCGTGCTGTCCGAAGAGCTGCGCCAGGATCCCATGCTCGGCAACGCGACGAGCCAGATGCGCTACCGGCAGCAGGTCGAAGAGTACTTTGCCCGCAAGGTTGAGACCATGCTCGCCGCCGTGATCGGTCCGGGCAACGCCGTCGTCCGCGTCTCGGCCGAGATCGATACCGAGGCCACCACGCTGGTCCAGGAGCGTTTCGATCCAGACGGCCAGGTGGTGCGTTCGCAGACCATCACCGAGGACACCACCAATTCCACCGAGGCCAACGCCACGGGTGGAGCCACCGGCATCAGCGCCAACGTGCCCGAGCGCCCCGGCGCCGGCGCCGAGGGTGCCCGGCCGGTCTCCACCTCCGAACAGTCACGCAAGAACCGGACCACCAGCTACGAGATCAACCGCGTTACGACCAACACGGTCCGCAACCCCGGCACGGTGAAACACCTTTCCGCTGCTGTCTTCGTCGCGCCCCGTACCGTTACGCCCGCCGGGGCCGCACCGGGACCGGACGGCGCGCCGCCCGCGCCGGTGATGGAGAAACGTTCGCCCGAGGAGCTGGCTGCCCTCCGCCAGGTCGTGATGAACGCCCTCGGCCTGCGTCCGCAACCCGGCCAGCCGGTCGAGAACCTCGTCTCCCTGCAGGAACTGCCCTTTGAGTCCACCGACGCCATTCCGGCCGAAATCAAGGCGATCCACGACGAGAACCGCCTCCAGGGCTGGATCGAGACCGCCAGCCGCTGGTTCGCGGTGGCCGGCGCCGTGCTCGTGCTCTTCATCTTCGGCCGCATGCTCGCCCGCCAGCGCCCCGAGCCGGTGCCGGTCGAGGTGCTGTCGCTCAGCCCCGAGGCCGCGGCCCGCGCGCTGCCGAACAATCACGCGGTCACGCCTGACCTGCTCAACGAATTGATCCGCCAAAAGCCCGCCAACGTTGGTCACGCCCTGCGTGACTGGGTCGCGGCTCCGGGCGGCAAGAACTAAGGCGACGCCATGGCTGACATCGACTACGCCAAGCTGAACCGCCAGCAGAAGCTGGCCATCTTCCTCATCTGCATCGGCCCGGAGGCCGCCGCCGAGGTGCTGAAGCAGTTCGACGATGCGACGATCGAGCTGCTCTGCCGTGAGATGTCCACCTTCCCGATCGTCACGCAGGCGGTGCAGAAGCAGGTGATGGAGGAGTTTTCGTCCGTCGTTTCGCAGAGCTTCACCTCCGCGCTCGGCGGCCTGTCCTACGCGCAGCGCACGCTCGAGATCGCCAAGGGCGACTACAAGGCCTCGTCGATCATCGATCGCGTCGGCCCGGTCGGGACCTCCGTCGATGTCATCAAGGACATCAGCGAGATGGAGGGACGCCAGATCTTCAATCTCGTGAAGCACGAGCAGCCGCAGACGATCGCCTTCGTGCTGTCCTATCTCGACAGTGCCAAGGCCTCCGAGGTCTTCACCCTGCTCGGACCCGACCTGCGCGAAGAGGTGGTCGAGCGCCTCGGCACGATCGAATCCACGTCGCTCGAGCTGGTGGGCAAGATCGCCCGCAGTCTTGGCAAGCACTTCGACACGAAGATGCGCCCGTCCTTCCATCGTAGCGGCGGCGTGCGAGCCGTGGCCGACCTGCTCAACGAACTCGACAAGGACATGTCGAAGAGCCTGCTGGCCCGGCTCGAGGAGCGCAACGCGACCCTCGGCTCGGCGATCCGCAAGAAGCTCTTCAGCTTCGAGGATCTCGGCCGCCTGCAGCCAGCCGACCTGCAGCGCGTGTTGCGCGAGGTCGACTCGGCCAACCTGGCCATCTCGATGAAATCCGCGAGCGAGACGCTGCGCGAAAAGATCTACAACTGCATCTCCAAGCGCGCCGCCGAAGGTCTCAAGGAGGAGCTCGAGCTGCTCGGCCCGGTCCGCCTCAAGGACGTCGAGACCGCGCAGGACACGATCATCCAGGTTGTGCGCCGCCTCGAGGAAGAGGGTCAGATCTCGATCGAATCCGACGCGCAAAGCCTCGTCGCCTAAGCCATGGCCTTCAACACCCTCGTCTCCTTCGACCGTCCCGTGGCCGCGTTTGTCCGCCCCGGCGGACACGGCCGGCTGTTCACCGAGGCCGAAGTGGCGGAACGTTCCCAGGAGGCTTACCGCCGCGGGATCGACGCCGCCCGGGCGCTGGCGGACCAGCAGATGGTCGAGTTTCGCGCCGACGTGGAGCAGTTCAGCAACGACGTGCTGGGCAAGCTCACCCAACTCGAGCCGGCCCTGGTCGGCCAACTGCGCGAAGCCCTGCCGGCGCTCGCGGTGGAGATCGCCCGTCGCCTGCTCGCCGGCTACGAGCCGCCGGCTGACGTGGTCTCCCGCCTGTGCGAGGAGGCCTTGACCGAACTCTTTCCCGAACGCGACAACCTCGAACTCGCGCTGTGCCCGCGCGATGCCGGGTTGCTGGCTGAACTCAATCCCGGTTGGCGGCAACGCTACCCGGGCCTCGTCATCCGCACGGACTCCGCGCTGGCCCCGGGAGACATTCAGGTGCGCAGCCGCTTCGGTCTCACCGACGCGCGGCAGCAGACGAAGCTCACCGCGCTCGCCCACGGACTTGCCCCGTCATGACCACCGTCGCTCCGCTCATCGAAGCCCTGCGCACGCAGGTGCGCCATGTCCCACCCGTCCAACGCGTGGGCACGGTGACCGGCGTGGCCGGCCTCATCATCGAGTCGGACGGCCCGAACGTCGGGTTGGGCGACCTGTGCGTGGTGCGCTCGCCGCGGGTGGATTTCAGCGTACGCGCTGAAGTGGTCGGATTTCGCGAGCATCGCGTGCTGCTCATGCCGCTGGGCGACACCGCCGGCCTGCATGTCGGCTGCGAAGTGGCGGCTGGGGATCGTCCCCCGCTGCCGCGTCCGGGACCGGAACTGCTCGGCCGCGTGCTCGATGCGCTCGGGCGTCCCTTTGACGGACTCGGTCTGGTGCCGGTGGACCGGCTCGCGTCGGGCACGGGCGAGCCTCCGCATCCGCTGCGCCGCCAGCGCATCAAGGCTCCCTTTGCCACGGGCGTGCGGGCGATCGATGCCTTCATTCCCTTCGGCCGCGGCCAGCGTCTCGGTCTGTTCGCCGGCTCCGGCGTCGGCAAGTCGACCCTGATGGGCATGATTGCCCGCGGGTCGGAGGCGGACGTGGTGGTCGTCGCGCTCATCGGTGAGCGCGGTCGCGAAGTACGCGAGTTCATCGAGAAGGACCTCGGTCCCGAAGGCATGAAGCGCGCCATCGTCGTGGTGGCTACGTCGGACACGCCGGCGCCGCTGCGCCTTCGGGCCGCCCAGACGGCCACGTCGATCGCCGAGGCCTGGCGCGACGCCGGGAAGAATGTGCTTTTCATGATGGATTCGGTCACCCGCTACGCCATGGCGCAGCGCGAGATCGGTCTGGCCATCGGCGAGCCGCCGGCGACGCGCGGCTACACGCCCTCGGTCTTTGCCATGCTGCCACGTCTGCTCGAACGCGCCGGGGCAGGGGAGCAGGGCGCGATCACGGCGCTCTACACCGTGCTGGTGGAAGGCGACGACATGAACGAGCCGGTGGCCGATGCCGTGCGAGGCATTCTCGACGGACACATCGTACTCAGCCGTGCCCTCGCGCATTTCAACCATTACCCCGCGATCGACGTGCTGGAGAGTGTCAGCCGTCTGACCCGCGATGTCTGTACGCCCGCCGAGGTCGCGCTGGCGGCGAAGGCGCGCGAACACCTCGCGTTGTACCGGAAGAACGAGGACCTCGTGTCGATCGGGGCCTACCAGAAAGGTGCGAGTCCCGCGCTCGATCAGGCCATCGCCCTGCACGAACCGTTGCGCGCCTTCCTGCGCCAGGCGGTCGACGAGCCGGTCTCGCGGGCGCAGACGTTCGAGAAACTGAAGAGCCTCCTCGTATGAAACGCTTTCGCTTCCCGCTCACGCCGGTGAAGGCCGTGCGTCTCCAGGCCAAGGCCAAGGCCCGCGAAGTCCTCGCGTCCGCCCTGCGCGACCTTGCCGAGGCGGAGGCCGAGCAACGCGCCGTGCAGCAGCGCATGGCGGCGGTCGAGCAGTCCCTCCGCGACCAGCGGGCGGGCGGCGCCACGGCCGCCGAGGCGGCCCACACCTACGCGGCCTACGTCCGGGACCTTGCCGAGGAGAAGGCCTGCGAGGTCAAGGTGGCGGAACGCCGTAAGACGGCCGGCGAGGCCCGCGCCGCCTACACCGAGGCCCACCGCCGGGTGGAAATGATCGAGCGGCTCGAGACCAAGGCGCGCGCCACGCACCGGCTCGACCAGCTGCGGGAGGAGCAGGCGGAGTTTGACGATCTCGCCGGCCGCCGCCACGCGCAGCGCGAACCCCTCTTTGCCTTATGATCAAGAAGCTCCAGAGCCCCCTCCTTGCCGCGGTGGCCGGTTTGCTCGTGAGCACCGCCCTCGGCGTCTATCTGACCTGGCGCGCGTCGGCCGACCTCGTCCTTGCCGCCATTCCCGAAAAGCCCAAGGCGCCGGAAGTCGAGACCGAGCGCGGCTGGGATTTTTGGACGATCGAGATCGAGAACTTGTCCACTGAGCTGCGCGACGAACGCGAGCGCCTGCGCGCCCAGGCCGAGGAACTCGCACAGCGCACGGCCCGGGTGGAAGCCGAGGAGCGGGAACTGGCCAAGGTACGGGCCGAACTCGAAGCCCTGCGCTCTGACATCTCCAACAAGCTGGTCGAGGTGACGGCCGACGAGGCGAAGAACCTGCGCACCCTGGCCGCCACGTACACCAACCTGACGCCCCGCGCCGCGGTGGCGATCATCCGCAAGCTCGATGACACCATGGCGGTGAAGATCCTCTCGCTGATGAAGCCCGACGTCATCGGCCCCATCTTCGAGGAGATGAGCCGCACGGTGGGCGACGATGGTCTTCCGCTGGCCGAGCGAGCCGCGACCCTTTCCAACCGCATCCGCCTGATCAAGGCCTCCGCCAAGGCGGAAAACGCCGGCTGATCCTGCCCGACGTGCGGACCGAACCCGGTCCGCGTATTCATTTTTCAACTTCATCCCGCGCCAGGGACGGCGCGGTGTCCAGGCCACGGAGGGTGACCGCCTATGCAACTCTCCGCGTCCGCATCCTTTCCCGAACTGCTCACGCCGGCTCCGTCCGGCGAGCTCCCCGTTGACGGCCTCGCCGCCGCCGGGAGTGGCGGCGACTTCGCCGCGCTCGTCGCCGGCCTGGTCGACGCCCCTGCCGGCCCGGTGACGGTGCCGGCCGAACCGGAGGTCCCGGCGCCCGGGTTGTCCGCCGAAGCCAGCCTGCTGGCTGCTTTCGCCGCCTTCCTGCCGACCTTGTCCCCGGCGCCAACCGCCCCGCTTTCCGCGGACGGCGCGCTGACCGCCGACCCGGAGTCGGCCGATGCCAGCCAGTTGACCGACGCCGGTCTGGGTCGCGGCACCGACGGCGGCCGCACGTTGCTGGCGGCGGGCCTGTTTGCCTCGGCCGGAGCCGGTCTCGGCGTCGGCGATGCGCGGGTGGCCGTGCGTCCCGGTCAGTTGCCGGCCGCTCCCGTGCCTCCGGTGGCCGCGCTGGCTGCGCCGACGGCGGAGGGCGAGGGTGCATTGCCCGTTCCGGCCGCGACCATCGCGCCGACCGCAGTCCTTCCCGCGCCGGCTGCTCCCGCGGCCGCCGCGCTCGCCACCGCCCAGGTGCCCCTGTCAGCCCAGGTGCAGGCCGCGGTCACGGCAGCGTCCGCGACGGGGGCCCCCACCGAGTCCGCGGGCACGCCGGGCGAAGCACGCCCGCGTCGGGCCACCTCGGCCACGAATAGTGAGGCGCTGCCGCGTCCGGCAAATTTTGCCGCCGAACGCCCGGCGGATCCGATTCCGGACGCCACCAAGGATTCGGCCTCAAAAGAAAATTTTCTAATAATTGGAGAAGAGGAGGTTGCGGAATCAAAGCAGGGTCTTGGCACCGGCGTTGCTTTACGGGAAGGGTCCATGACCACCTCCGCTCCCACGACTCCCTCGCCGGCCTTTCTGCCGCCCGTGTCCGGGTTGAAGGATGCCATCGTCTCGGCGGCGGGTTTCACCGGGTTCGATGCGCAGGCGGAGTTGCCCGAGTCGATCGAGCGCATGGCGCATCGGGCGGTCGAGGCGGTGGCCGCGACCTTGGAGCGCGGCGCGGCCCAGCCGGCGCACAGCGTGAATCTGAAGTTCTCCGTGCAGGGCGCCGACCTGATGGTGCGCGTGGCGCTGCGGGCCGAGGAGGTCCAGGTGACCTTCCGCACCGAATCCGCCGAGCTCCGCCAGGCGCTCGCGCAGGAATGGCAGACGGTGCGCGGCCGCGACCCGGAGAGCGTGCTCCAGGCCATCACTCCGGTGTTCACTTCCTCTGACTCCGGCCACTCCACCTCGTCGCAGGGCGGGCGGGAAGGGGCGGGTTCGTTTGCCCAGATGCAGGCCCAGGCCGACGCCCACTCGCAGCGCCAGTTTGCGCGGCAGTTTGGCGAGGCGCCCGCGGCCTTTCCCGGGGCGCTCCCTGGCGTTCCCGCCGCAGCCGCGCCGGTCGCCGGCCGGATGCCCGCGACCGAACCGTCCGTCGGATCCCGCCTGCTCCACACCTTCGCCTGAACCGATCCTCCGCCATGCAAGTCAACTCGACCCTCGCCTCCGCCAGCACCGACGTCCCGACCACGCAGACGAAGACCGCGCGCACGACCAAGCAGGCGCTCGGCCAGGAAGACTTTCTCAAGCTGCTCACCGTGCAGCTCGCCAAGCAGGATCCGATGAAGCCGATGGAAGACACGGCCTTCATTGCGCAGATGGCCCAGTTCACCTCGCTCGAGCAGTCGAACACGCTGGTGAAGGAAATGGGTTATCTCCGCGCGGACATGCAGATGTACGCCGCGAACAGCATGCTCGGCCGCGACGTCACGGTGGCGACCGATGCGGGTGAGATCTCCGGCACGGTCGACTCCATCACGGCCGACTCGAAGTCGGTCTACGTCAACATTGACGGTGTGAAGTACCCGTACTCCGCGGTGATCGGCGTGAAGCCGACCGCTCCGGAAGGCCAGACGCCTGCGCCTGCGCCCGCGACCACCCCGGCCGCCTGATTCCCTTTCACGGACGAAAACTAACCAAGTCACCAATCCTCAAATCCAAGTCATTCCATGCCTCTCATCGGTACGCTCACCTCCGGCATCAGTGCGATGCGCAGCTTCACCAAGGGTCTCGAAGTCATCGGCAACAACATCGCCAACGTGAACACCACGGGCTTCAAGGCCTCGACGACGTCGTTCGCCGACAGCTTCAGCAACACCCTGCGCGCCTCCGCGCCGTCGAACGGCACGAACACCAATCAATCCGCCACGCAGATCGGCACAGGCGTGCGCCTCTCGCAGATCAGCACGCGCTTCACTCAGGGCGGTCTCACCACCACGGGCGTGCCGACCGACCTCGGCATCTCGGGCAACGGCTTCTTCCTCGTACGCAACCAGGTTGACGGCCAGGTCTTCGCGACCCGCGCCGGCGAGTTCCGCATCGATGACCAGGGCTACATGGTGTCGACGCACGGCTACCGCGTGCAGGGCCTCACGGGCGGCTCCACCACGACCACGCTCTCGACCACGCTCGGCGACATCCGCGTCGGCCAGAACGTGCCGACCGGCACGGCGCTGCAGTCCTTCAGCATCGACAGCGCCGGCAACCTGACCGAGTTCTACTCGGACGGCACCTCGGCGGTCACGAATGCGGTGCAGCTCCAGAACTACCGCGACCCGAGCGCGCTCCAGAAAGGTGGCGACAACCTCTACACCGGCTTCACCGCCGCCGGCATCATCGACATCAACGGCGCGGAGTTCGGCTCCCCCGGCAGCAACGGCCTGGGCAACGTCGAGTCCGGCCAGCTCGAGCTCTCCAACGTCGACCTGACCGAGGAGTTCGCGAACATGATCACCACGCAGCGCAGCTTCCAGGCGAGCTCGCGCCTCGTCACCATCTCCGACCAGGTGCTCGAGGAGATCGTCAACCTGAAGCGCTGATCCTGCCATGGCTGCAAAATCCGAAGCTCCCGCGGCGGCTCCCGCCGCCGCCCCGGCAGAGGGCGCCGCGCCCGCCAAGGGTGGATTTGCGGCCTTCCTGCCGCTCATCATCGCCCTGGTCGCCGCTCCGGCTGCGACCTTCGCGGTCGCCGAGTTCGTGTTGCTGCCGCGGCTCAAGGCCCAGCTGGCCGCGGCCACCCCCGCCGCCGCCGCATCGGGCGAGGCTCACGCCGCCCCGGCTCCGGCTGCCGCCAGTGGTGGCAAGGACGCGCCGGCCGCCGCCAGTTATGAATTTTCCAACGTGGTGGTGAATCTCGCCGGCACGATGGGCACGCGCTACCTCAAGACCAGCTTCCTCGTCACCGGCGCTGACGCCAACATCAAGGCCGTGTTCGAGACGAACAAGCCGCGCCTGACCGACGTCACGCTCAACGTGCTTTCCTCGCTTAGCCTCGCCGACCTGGAGCAGCCCGGCGCCCGGAACATCATCCGCGAGAAGCTCGTGCTGTCCTACAACCAGGCGCTCGGCCGCAAGGTCGCCGACCAGGTGTACTTCTCCGATTTCGTGGTCCAGTAACCATGGCCGACGACCCGAACAAGCCGGCGAGCGACTACCTCGATCAATCCGAGATCGATAAGCTGCTCGCGCAGACGGTGGAGACGCAGCAGCCGAAGCAGCTGCTCATCCGCCACAACGGCAAGCGCACCGAAACCGCCGGTGCGGCCAAGATCGAGGCCTACGATTTTCGCAATCCGGCCTTCCTCTCCGAGGTCGAGCTGCGCCGCCTGCGTCTGCTGCACGAGGATTTCATCCGCTACCTCAGCGCGCGCCTGTCGCTCTACCTGCGCATGGAGTTCGGTCTCAAGATGGCCAAGCTCACGACGGTTGCGTATTCAAAGTTTACCGACTCGCTGCCCAATCCGACGCACCTGACGCTCTTCAAGGTCGAGCCGCTGGTCGGCGTGGGCATCCTCGACATCAACCCGCGCCTTGCCCTGACCATCGCCGACCGCCTGCTCGGTGGCCGTGGCCACTCGGTCAAGGCCGAGCGCTACCTCACGGAGATCGAGATCGCCCTGATCGAGGACGTGATCATCATCCTGCTCGAGGAGTGGTGCGCGCAGTGGAAGGTGGAGCAGGAGCTCCGCCCCCAGATCATCGGCCACGAGAACAACGGCCGCTTCCTCCAGACGTCGCCGAAGGATGCGATCGTGCTCGCGATGACGCTCGAGGCCAACTTTGGCGACTGCTCCGAACAGCTGCAGATCGGCGTGCCGTACTACACGATCGAGCCGGTGGTGAAGAAGATGCAGGCCCGCCGCCAGAAGGACACCGCCGTCGCGGCGGTCGAGAAGGGCAGTTCCTGGCAGAAGTCCTACGACCACATCACCATGCCGGTCCGGGCCGAATGGCAGGCCTTGGAGCTGAGCCTGCGCGAGGTCGTCAGCCTGCGCGTCGGCGATGTCGTCGAGATGCCCTCCGCCCTTTTCCACGAGACCCGCGTGCTGCTCAACGGCACGGCGAAATTCGTCGGCACAGTCGGCGTCGATGCCGACCGCGTGGCCGTAAAACTCACCCGCAAACTCCCGGCCGAGGAGGTCGCTCCGGCCAAATCCGATGGAAACAAACGCACTTGATATCGTCCTCGATGTGAAGGTGAAGGTCACCGTCCAGCTCGGCTCCTGCCAGCTGCCGATGCGTGACGTCCTTGAGCTCGCCCCCGGCTCCGTCGTGCAGCTCATGCAGCACGCCAGCGATCCCGTCGGCCTCTACGTCAACGACAAGCTCGTCGCCTACGGCGAGGTCGTCGTGGTGG
>CAYZBG010000036.1:22128-50568 GCA_964476565.1 uncultured Opitutus sp. | reverse complement strand
GATGACCGACATCGAGTAATCGATGTAGGCCGTCTGCATGATGTCGGTGATGTTGGCGGTCGAGAGTTTCTCGTTGGCGGTGTACATGCCTTCGGAAGGAAAGGAGGTGGGGGAGTGAGGGAGTGGGGGCGCGGGATATCGGGGACTGAGGGGTTCGGGGATCCTCCCCTTGCTCCCTCACTCCCTTATCCCTCAAACGTCCAGATACTGGACGTTCAGTGCGTTGTCCTCGATGAATTGGCGGCGGGGGGGCACTTCGTCGCCCATCAGCAGGGTGAAGAGGGCGTCCGCCTTGGCGGCGTCGGCGATGTTCACCTTCAGCAGGCGGCGCTTGTCGGGATCCATCGTCGTCTCAAACAGCTGTTTGGGGTTCATTTCACCCAGACCCTTGTAGCGCTGGATGCTCAGGCCCTTGCGGCCGAGGCTGCGGATGTGGCTCAGGATCTCGAGCGGGGTGAACAGCTCCGTGGTGGTCTCGCTCTTCTGGCCAATGTTCTCCGTGACCGTGTAGCGGGCCTCGGGGCCGGGGGTGAAGCGATTGATGTCGAGGCCGGTCGCTGCGATGGCCTTGAGCAGCTTGGTCATCTCCGTGCTTTCGAAGATCTCGTGCACGGTGATGCGCCGGGCGAGGTGCAGCGGCTTCTTGTCGCCGTTGAACGGTGTGGCGGTGGGGAAGGGGGCCGTGCTGCCGCCGTCGTTGGACTCGGAGAGATCGGCATCGAGGCCCTGAGCGAGCACGAAGGCGGCGCGGGCGGCTTCGTCGCGGAGGAACTCGTGGTTCTCCTTGTTGCCTTCGCGGATGCGTGCGATGTAGCGCGGCAGAGCATGCGTTTCGCGATCGTGCCGGTCGAGGTACGCGCCGAGGTCGACGCCGTAACGGGTCACACCCGCGCCCAGTTTCTCCAGGGTGGCAACGTTCTCGACGATGGTGTCGATCTGCGCCGGGCTGAAGGTGTGCTGGTCGCTGAGGCGCTTGAGCATCACGTCCTCGGAACCCAGTTCGAGCAGGATCCGGTTGAGCTGGTCGTCGTTGTCGACGTACTGCTCGCGCTTCTTGCGCTTGATTTTGTACAGCGGCGGCTGGGCGATGTAGACGTAGCCCCGCTCGATCAGCCCGCGCATCTGCCGATAGAGGAAGGTGAGCAGGAGGGTGCGGATGTGGGAGCCGTCGACATCGGCGTCGGTCATGATGATGACCTTGTGGTAGCGGGCCTTTTCAACGTTGAAGCCGCCAACGGTGTCGTCGCCTTCGCCGATGCCGGTGCCGATCGCGGTGATGAGGGTGCGGATTTCCTCGTTGGAGAGCACCTTGTCGAGGCGGGCCTTCTCGGTGTTGATGAGCTTGCCGCGCAGCGGGAGGATCGCCTGGAAACGGCGGTCGCGACCTTGTTTCGCGGAGCCGCCGGCGGAGTCGCCTTCGACGATGTAGAGTTCGCCCAAGGCCGGATCGCGCTCTGAGCAGTCGGCGAGCTTGCCCGGCAGGCCGCCGCCGGAGAGAGCGCCCTTGCGCACGGTTTCGCGGGCCTTCCGTGCCGCCTCGCGGGCGCGGGCGGCGTTGAGGCACTTGTCGATCATGCGTTTTGCGATCGAGGGCGTGGTCTCGAAGACAAACTTCAGTTTCTCGCCGACGATCTTTTGCACGATGCCGTCGACCTCGCCGTTGGAGAGCTTGGTCTTGGTCTGGCCTTCGAAGCGGGGCTCGGGCACCTTCACGCTAATGACGGCGGTGAGGCCTTCGCGCACGTCGTCGCCGGTGATGGCCGGGTCCTTCTCCTTCACCAGGTTGTTCTGCTTGGCAAAGGCGTTGACCACGCGGGTGAGCGCGGTCCGGAAGCCCGACAGGTGAGTGCCGCCCTCGATGTTGAAGATCGAGTTGGCGTAGGCGAAGATCTGATCGTTGTACGAATCGTTGTACTGCATCGCCACGTCGACCGTGATCGGCGGCTTTGAGGCGTCTTCCTCGTTGGCGACGCTGTCACTGAACGAGATCGGTTTGTCGTGCAGGACGTTCTTGTTCTGGTTCAGGTACCGGACGAATTCGGTGATGCCGTCCTTGAAGTAGAACACCTCGCTCTTTTGCGACCGCTCGTCGGACAGCTCGATGCGGATGCCAGGATTAAGGAAGGCGAGTTCGCGGAGGCGCTTGGCGAGGATCTCGTACTGAAACTCGCGCGTGGTCTTGAAGATCTCCGGATCGGGTTTGAACGTGATCTTGGTGCCGGTCTTCTTGGTGTCGCCGATCACCGTCATCTTCTGGGTGGTGATACCTTGGGCGAAACGCATCTGGTAGACCTTGCCGCCGCGACGCACCTCCGCCTCAAACCATTCCGAGACGGCGTTGACGCATTTTGCGCCGACCCCGTGCAGGCCGCCGGACACTTGATAGGCGCCTTTGCCGAATTTTCCGCCGGCGTGCAGATTGGTCAGCACCAGCTCCAAGGCCGGGATGCCGTACTTCGGATGAATGTCGACCGGGATGCCGCGACCGTCGTCCTCGACCGAGCAGGAGCCGTCCAAATGGATGGTCACCTTGACCGTCGTGGCGAAGCCGGCGAGGGCCTCGTCGGTGCAGTTGTCGACAATCTCGAAAACGCAGTGATGCAACCCACGTTCATTGGTGTCGCCAATGTACATGTCCGGGCGTTTACGAACGCCTTCAAGTCCTTCCAGCTTTTGGATTTGCGAAGAATCGTAAGCGTCGGTGCCGGCCTTGTGTTTGGCGTCGTTTTGCGGGTCGGGGGAGTCGGACATGCGGGTGGGTGAAACAGGGTCTTCCGGGTCTTGAATCAAAGGCAAAAATCCATCGGAAAACGGGGGTGGTCACAACCGAAAACTTTGCCGGAATGTCACCGATTTCCGTGGTGATTCTCGGGTATTTCAGGTTGCGGACCCAAGATTCGTTTCTACCCTCCGCCTCGCGTGAAATTGTCTGTCAAAGTCGACTATGCCTGCCGAGTTCTGGCGCAGCTGGCCCGCCATTGGGGGACGGATGAATTGTCGCACATCGAGGATCTGGCGCGGATCGAATCGGTGCCGGCCAATTACCTCGTGCAGATCCTCAGCGAGCTGCGCAACGGCGGCCTGATCACCAGCCGTCGCGGCAAGCAGGGCGGCTATGCGCTGGCACGGGCGCCGGATCAAATCTCGCTCTACGACATCGTCAAATTGATCGAGGGCGACCTGCTGGAACTGAACGGAACCGGAGGAGGGCAGAGCGGGCGTCGCGTCGATCAGATCTGGCGGGAAGTGCGCGCTGACCTCGAAGCCAAATGCCGTGGATACTCGCTCGACAAGTTTGTGACCAAGGGCGGCGAGGACATGTATTATATCTGAGACTCTGGGTGTGTGCCGCTGCCGCCAGACGGACAAGGCCGTGAAGTCGCGCCGGCTGAGTGTTTCGTGTCGATTCGCCGCCAATCGTAGTTAACACCTTGGGGCCGATGAACCACCCCGCCCTTGCCCCACTGCTCATCCTTCAGGACCGCGATCAACACCGGCTGGCGGTGATGACCCAACTCAAGGCGGTGCCGGGCGACGTCGAGACGGTGAAGAAAAAGATCGGGGCGGAGCAGGCTGCGATCGAGGCGGCTCGGACGGAGCTGCGGGAGTTGGAGGCCAAACGCAAACTGCTCGAAACCGAGATTGGGTCCGCGGAGGACAAGCTGGCGAAGTACCGTACCCAGCAGCTCCAGGTGCGGAAGAACGACGAATATCAGGCCCTGGGCCACGAGATCGAGACGACCCAGTCCGTGATCGGCGGGCTGGAGGAGAAGGAACTCGGCGTCATGTATCAGATCGATGAGGCGAAGAAACGTTTCGCGGCGGCTGAGGCGGTGTTGAAGGCCAACATCGCCGGCCATGAGGCCCGCCTGAAGACCTTGGCTGAACGGGAGGCGAACCTGAAAACGGAGCTGCAGACAGCGGAGGCGGCGGTGGCCGCAGCGCGACAGCCCTTGGACGAGCCGAGTTTGCGGCTCTACGACCGCATCGCGGCCCGCCAGATGCCCGTTTGTGTGCCAGTCCGGAGCGGTAACTGCGGCGGCTGCCACCTCAAGCTGTCGTCCGAGAATGAAGCCGTGGCGCGCAAGGGCGACAAACTGGCGACCTGCGACCAATGCGGTCGTATCGTCTGGCTGGATTGACCGGAGCTTCGAGACGCCTGCCACGCCGACAGCCGAACCGGGGGCTTGCGCGGACCCGGGAGGCAAGGCAGACTTGTTCTTCCAGTTTTGGGGCCTGGTCGTCGCTCCGTGTTCTTTGATCCCAAGGTGCGGGTAATGCCGCGCCCGTTAAGCAACACGGAGAGGAAAGTCCGGACACCGCAGGGCAGGATGCCGCGCGAGCTTCACCGCAAGCGCGGGCGCCGGGTTTCAAAGCCCGGTGACGGACAGTGTCACAGAAAACAAACCGCCCTACGACTCGCCGCAAGGCGGGCTCGCTCAGGGTAAGGGTGAAAAGGTGGGGTAAGAGCCCACCGCGTCTCCCGCGAGGGTGGCGGCACGATAAACCCCTTCCGGTGCAAGGCAAAATAGGTGACTGGCCGGCCCGGCCTTCAGTCACGGGTATGCCGCATCCGGGTGCGGACGGCGAAAGCCGACCGACATCCGGACGCCGGCGCCGCGAGGCGCCGGCGAGAGAAATGCCGACCGAATCCTGCGCAAGCGGGAGGAACAGAATCCGGCTTACCGGCCCCAAAACTGGATCAATTGAACTTGGAGGCGACGGTGGCGCGGGCGGCCGCGGTGGTAAGTTCGTTCCACACGCTGATGCCGAAGGGCTCGTCTTCGTTCAGTTCGGCCAAGGCCATATCGTAGTGGAACATCGAACCACCCGTTACCGTGATCGTGCTGCCGACAATGGCGCCCATGATATTGCCCGATGTGCCGCCGCCGTTGGCCGTCACATTCGCGTTGGGCGCATACACCACGGCGCTGAGCTGGCCGTTGCCAGCCACGCTGATGTTCTGCAGTGAACCGGCAGACGACGACCGTGTTCCCCACAACATGAAGTTGGCGGGCGGGTTGGCGGTGTCGTTGGCAACGCCGTTGCCGCCGATGGCGACGTCAGCTTCGGTGTAGATGTTGAGCGTGGCATCCTGTTGAATGACGATGGATGCGTTGCCCTTGATGTCGATGGCCGTACCCGTGGTGGGCGTAAGGATGATGACAACGTTCTTGTCCTCTTCGATGACGAGCTTGTTCGTCGCATTGCCGCCGATGTCGATCTTGTTGGCCGTGATGTAGTACACGACTTTCCCGTCCGGCTCTGTCGTTGCGACGTCGGTTGGGCGCGGGAGTGTCATCGAACCGATCGTCGTGATCAGGGGGTTGGCAGTGTACGTGCTCGTGGCGGGTACCTTGGCGTCCTCCAGATTGGCGGTGAAGTTGGGCGTGGTTCGGTCGTAGTCGATCACGCCGGTCTGGCCGAGGACACCGGACACCGTGCCGTTGGGCCCCACGTTCAGTCCGGCATCCACCGTCGTGGTACCGACGGACACATAGCCGTAAATGTCAGCGTTACCCAGATTGAAGGTGTCCGCCTGCACGGAGATGCTAGCGGCCGGTCCTTCCGCATAGCGGTTGTACTGACCGCTGCCGAGGTTCTGATTGTAGATCCCCTTGCGTGAGTCGTAGCTGTCTACCATCGCGGTGTTACCATTGAAGGTGATCGAGTTCTTCGCGAGCAGGCCATTTGCGAAGAGAGAACGGCGGCTGAGTTCCACGGTGATCCATTTCTCGATCGGCTGTCCGCGCGGAAGCGTCACCGTGGCCTTGGTGTGAATTATGGGCGCAAGTCCGGTCGGCGTTGCGTTCAGCGGCGCTCGTTCCACGTAGACTGTGACGGAGCCGGTCACGCCTTGCTCAAGCGCGAAGGGACCGAAGGTGCGCTTCTTATCGCTGCCGACGGTCGTCCAGTTGTCCCAGGCATTGGCGTTCGATTCGAGCATCTGGTTGATCGACCACATGCCTTCCTCGAGGCCGGTCTCGGCGAGGTTCATCGCCGCGTTGTTGTAGAGGGAGCGATGGGAGAACTGCATCGCGCTGTTGCCCAGGGAAAGATAAGAACCCAGCGCGATGGCGATGAGCGCGGAAAAGATGAGCGCCACCAGCAGGACGGAGCCGCGCTCCGAGCGCCGGCGGGAGGTGAAGGATGAGGCATTCATGTCGTGACGCGTTTGTTGCGGAGGGTGTACCGCGCGGAGAGCACGGTGTTGGTGGCGGTGGCGACGGTGACGCTGCTCTTGCTCGCGCTGAGCGAAATCTGCAGCTGCTTGGTGATCTTGCCGGCCATGGTCCGTCCAGCCGTAGTCGTGAGGTCGGCTGAAGCGGTGACCAGCGCGCCGGTGATGTTGTAGCCGATCAACTCGAAGTTGGTGATACCCGTGATGAGCGCCGTGCCTTGGCGGTTCAAGATGCGGGTGCTGGCGTCGTAGGCGTAGACGATGTTTACTCCGTCGACGAGGAGGGTGACGCTGGTGGCGCTGTTCCAACCGATCGCGCTCGCCTGGCGAACATCCTGGGCAAAGACCTCGAGGCCGCTGCGAGCCTCCGATTCCATGTCGCTGTAGTTGGAGAGGTTTTGGCCGCTGCGCCCAATGAAAAGAAACGACGTGAGGACGCCGGCGAGCAGGAAGGCGGAGAGCCCCATGCCGACCAGGAGTTCGACCAGGGTGAACCCCCGTGCCCCTTGGCGCTTAGCTGGCAACGGTGTAGTAGTAGTCATAGAGACCATCCTTGCAGTAGCGGGTGGTGAAGGTGCGGCTGTGGGTGACGCCATAGATCCCGGTCCAGGAGACCGTGAGGGTGATGTCGCGCATCGTCGTTTCACGCCCGGTTGTCTGGGCTACGGTGCGAACGAGGGTGAAGCGCCCGGCGATCTGGGCGTTGCTCGTGAACGAGCTGGTCAGATCGACTTCCTCCGACGCAGGCAGACCGGTGATGCTTTCGCCGCCAGTGTCGCTCGACCAAGGCAGAAGGCGCAACCGCTCCAGTTCGCTCTGCAGCACTTGGGACGCAATCGTCAGGTTGCGGGCGTCGTCCATTGTGCGGTAGCCGGCCTGAATCGTAATGATGGCACTGCTGATGCCGAAGGCGAGGACCACCGCGGCGACGGCAACCTCCACGATGGTGAAGGCGCGGAGCGTGGCCGACCGGCGTAAGGTGCGTGGGGCACCCGGGCGGTCGGAGAACTGGGTTACTGGCTTCATCATGCCGCCAGTGTAGCGCGGTCGGCGGGCCCGGCGTTAGGGTCGCGCGGGTGGTTTTACAGGCGTAGTCCACTAGGCCAGCATGGGCCTAGGGCGTCGGGTCGATGGTCCCAAAATTGATCATGGATGCCAGAAATTGGCGCCTTGGGGGGGGCGATCCAATGCCGGGCAGTGGCGTTAATCGGGGACCAAGTGCCCGCCGCACCTAGCTGAAGGCGTCAAAGACCCTGCAACAGCGCCTCGTAGCGACGCCGTTCACTCTCGTCCGAGACGCTCTCCCAACGCACCGCGCCGAAGGGCTGCCCGTCGCCCCAGCGGGCTAGGGCTTCGTCGTAGTGGAAATCGGTGACGCCGGTCAGGGTGATGGAGTGGGCCACGACTGCTCCCATGACGTCGCCGTTGCCGACGATCCGCACGGCCGCCCCGGGGGCGTGGACCACGCCGTTCAAGGCTGCGTTGCCCGCGAGATGGATGTCCTGCGGCACGTCTCCCTGATGCGTGCCCCAAAGCTGCAGGTTGATGGGCTGACTGTTCGCGTTGAGGATGCCCTTTCCGGCCACGTGGACATCTCCTTCGACGTAGAGTCGCAAACGGGAGCCTTCGGGGATGACGAGTGCGGCGTTGCCGGTGATGTCGAGAGCGCGCGTACCCTTGCCGGCGGTGAGCACGAGGGTGACATCGCCAAGAATGGTGAGCGTATCGTTGCCGCGCAGCGCGACATGCGAGGTGCGCCAAGACGTGGTCTCACCCGGGGTACCGAGCGTCTCGCCGACGGACGCGATCACGGTACCGCCTTCTGGAGCCGTCGCGGCCTCGAGTTGAATGGAAAAATCCGTCGACACCCGCGTCGGGTCAACCCCACCTGGTTCGGTGCCAAAGGGGCCGATCAAGCCGGCGGAACCCACCTGGGGAAGCTCTCCTCCGGTGGCGACGTAGCCCCACACGGTGGCGTGGTTGATCAGGACGGCTGTGTTCATCACCGAAGCGCTCGCGACCGTGCCCCGGTCGTTGCGCACGGGCAGCGAGTAGGGAACGGGTGCAGTGTCGGGATTGGCGTCCGGATCGGAATCCCAGCTGTCGACCGTGGTGCGGGCGCCACTGAAGGTGATCGAATCCTTCGCCATCAGGCCGTTGGCGAAGGGGGAGCGGCGGGCCAGCGTGATCTCGATCATCTTGGTGACCGCCGATTGCCCCGGTGACTCGACCGAGGCGAGCGAAACGATCTTCGGCCGGGTGCCGGGCGCCGGCGCGGCATTATCGACGTAAACCTTCACTGATCCCGACGTGTTTGCCCCGAAATCAAACCCGTTGATTTTTCTCCAAGCCGCGTTGCCGTCGCGCGTCCATTCCGTCCAGGCATCGGCGGACTTCACCGCGGCCTGATTGAAGGACCACAGCGCCTCTTCAGCCCCGGCTTCGGCGAGGTTGAAGGCGGCATGCTGGTGAAAGGAGCGCTTGGCGAGGCGCGCCGACGTCAGGTTCAGGTTGAGGTAACTGCCCAGCGCGAGCGCAAGCAGCGCCGCGATGAGGAGGGCCACAATCAGGACCGAGCCGCGCCGGGTGTCGGGCTGGCAGGGGAGAGGACGATGCGTTGCGCGTGTGCTCATTGGCTCACCCGTTTGTTGCGCAGGACGTACCGTGCGGAAACGACCGAATTGGTCGCGGCCGCCACGGTGGAGCCGGAGCGGATGGCGCGGAGCGTGAGCTGGATCTGCTTCGTTTCGAGATCGTTTCCGGCCGCATTGTCGATCACGCCGGGCTGTTCGAGCTTGTAGCGTTTGAAGGCGAAATCTGGCGCCAGATTGCGGATCAGGGCGCGACGCGGCTGCCCGGAGTCTACATCGCCCGCCATGCGATAAAAACTCCGGTACGTGTCGCTGCGGGCGTCGCTGTCGTAGGCGTAGGTCACGCGGGTGGGACCTTCGGCGCGGCGGATGACGAGGGTGAGGCTTTGCGGACCGTTCCAGCGCACATCCTCCGCCATGCGCACGTCCTCCGCGAACGTTTCCAGGCCGCGGCGGGCCTCGGCCTCGAGTTCGCTGTAGCTGCTGGCGGCGAAGCTGGAGCGCCCGACGAACAGAAACGCGCTCATCACGCCGGCGAGCACGAAGACCGAGAGCGTCGCCGCGATCAGCACCTCGGAGAGGGTGAACCCACGGATGCGCCGGCGGGCCAGACCGGTGCGGTCGGACGGAAGAGCGGCGGCGGTTGTCATGGCTTGGTGAATACGTCGGCTCAGTGCGACGTGTAGAAGTAATCGTTTAGGCCGCTTTTCCCGTAGCGCGTGATCAGGCGGGCGTTCTGGGGCCGGCCGTCATAGCCGCGCCAGTCGGCATTGAGCACGATCTCCTTCATGTCCGCCTTGAGGTCGCGAATCGAGAGGGTGCAGACGAAACGGGCGCCTTCCAGTTCGTAGCGGGTGTCCCCGGCCGCCTGCATCGCCTCAATCTGGCTCCAGTTCTTGAGCCGGAGCCGCTCCATCTCCGACTGCATCAACTGGGAGGCGGCGGTGAGGTTTCGCGCGGAATCCAGCGATTGAAAACCGCGTTGCAGCGTCGTGATGGCCGTGACGATACCCAAGACGAGCACCGTCGAAGCGACCAACACCTCCGTGAGAGTGAATCCGGCGCGTGCGCCCCTGCGGGCCACCTGATCGGAGGTGGCGCAGACAGTGGAGCGAAATAAGGGAGGCCTAAACACCCGACTACCCTAGCGCATTTAGGCCGACTTGGGTAGAGGCTTTGGGTTCGCAGAAATACCCAAGGAAAATAGGCCTGATCGGGCCTGCTCGAGTAGGGCCCTTGGACCGATGCTTCGTTCGGATCAGTCGTGGGCTTGATTCGCCTGAACGTAGAAGGCCGCCGCCTGCGAACGTCGACGTACCTGAAGTTTGTCGAAAACGCTGCACAGGTAGTTCTTGACGGTGTTGTCGCTCAACCCGAGGTCGTCACCGATTTGCTTGTTGGTCTTGCCTTCGGCCACGAGAGCAAGAACGCGCCGCTCCTGCGCCGACAGGCTGGATAGATCGTGACCGTCGCCGCCCCGGCCGGAGTTGCTGCCGCGCATCAAACGCAAAACGCCGGCAGTAATGTCGGGGGCCAGGATGCTTTTGCCGGAGGCGATGTCGTGGATCGCCTTCACTAGGCCGGCCGGATCAATTTCCTTCATCAGGTAGCCTTGGGCGCCTGACGTGATCGCTTCATAGATGAAGGTGTCGTTGGTGAACGACGTAAGGACCAAAATGCGGGCTGCGGCCCGGCGTTTCAAAATGGCCCGGCACGCCTCGAAGCCGGAGCCGTCTGGCAGGCGGATGTCGAGCAACACCACGTCCGGATTGAGCCGCTCCGCCTGTTCCACGGCCTCGGCGACGGACGATGCCTCCCCAACCACCTCGATCGGAGGCGAAGGCTTCTGCGCTGCCAGCACGGTCTTGATGCCTTGACGAACCAAGGCGCTGTCATCGACGAGCAGGGCACGTATAGGAGTACCGGTGGAGTTCATGTCGGGGTGATTATAGGGAGGGGAAATTTGACGATAACGCGAGTCCCATTTCCCGGTGCGGAGCGCAGGGTAAACTCAGCATCCGACGCGCGGGCACGCTCGGCGATATTCGCAAGTCCGTGGCCGCCGGAGCGAACGTTGGCCGGATCGAATCCAAGGCCGTCATCGGCAATTTCGAGTCGCGCCTTGTCCCCCTCCCGCTCGAGAGCCACACGCACGGACCCGGCCTTGCCGTGGCGTAGGCTGTTGCTGATCGCCTCGCGAATGATCTGCAGGGCGTCGGTGCGCATTGTGGTGGGCAGGTGTTCCGCAAGATCTTCGTCGAGGTTGACGTCGACTTGGATCGGCCCGATCGACTGGAGAAACTCAATCAGGGAAGCCACCGCTTGGGTGAACGTCTGGTGCTTCAGCGCCTCCGGTTCGAGCCCGGTGATGAAATTGCGCAAATCGCGAATGGTCTCGTTGAGTGCGTTGCGCACCTGGTCGATGCGCTGTTCCGCCTCGCCGGACTCGGTCTGGAGCTGGCTCCGCGCCGCGGCGAGTCCCATGCCGGCGGCATAAATCGATTGGATCACACCGTCGTGCAGGTCACGGCCAAGCCGGGCTCGTTCCTCAAGGGTTTCACGCAGTGCGGTCTCGCTTTGGCGCAGCGCTTCTTCGGCCCGGCGGCGTTCTTCGACCTCTCGTCGCAACGCCGCCTTTTGCTCAAACGAGGACTCGATCAGTTGCGCCACGCGGCTGAGCTCGTTGTTCTCCTTCAACAGCGGCTGGATTGGATCCCGCCGCTCTGAAGCGAGACTTTCGCCGATCCGTTCGAGTGGTTGCAGCACCCAGCGCTGCAGACTGAGCCCAAGCGACACGATCACCAACAGACCGAAGGCCACGAAGATCCGCGCCTCGAAGGCGTCCTGTTGCAGCATTTGCCCGACCTCCGGGACGCTGCGCTCGAGGTGGAGCATGCGCAGCGTGCGGCCCTGCCAGTCGCTCAGGGGGCGGAGCAGCGCGATGCCAGCACCATGGCCGGGATCGACCGGGCGCGAGTCGGGCCGGGTCAGGCGGGTTTCGCTCTCGGTCAGCGCAGCGAGGGTGCGGAGATGCCCTTCGTCCCACAGCCGCGCAACCAGCAACCAGCCCAGGGGTGGACCGCTCCGCGCGGTGTCGGAGGATCGTTGGATGGGGCTGCCCCGCACCTCGAGCAACAGGCCGTCTGCGCTTTCAGCATAAAAGTGCGTGAACGGGTTGTTGGCGGTGAGCGCCCGCAGATCCGCAATGGGCAACGGCAGAGCCGGGGCGCCATCGGAATCGCGCTTCACCGCATAGACCACCGTGCCGTCGGTCCGTAGCACCCAGGCGGCGTGGGCGTTGAAGTTGGGCAGGCTGGCGTCGAGATTGATTCGTGCCCAGGCGGGATCCGGCCGCTCCACGAAGCCCGCCATCTCGTCCCATAGCGAGTAGTCAAAGGCGAACTGGCGCAGCGACTGGCCGGTGAGGTCGATCCATCGGTCCAGCAATTCGATGCTATCGCGCTGCGAACTCGCGAGCATGGCCTCCCATTGCTGACGTTCGAGGCGTTTGAGCAGAAGCAGCGACCCGAGAAACGCGACGAGGAGGAGGCCCAGCAGCAGGGCGAGACGCAGTTTGATGCTCATGCAGGGGGCGATCGCGGGACGGATGGCGACGCTGCGGGCTCCGTGGACATGGTGCAACTCTTCGCGCTGTCTCGGGCACCGGTCGTTGCGCCTTTTGACGCCTTTGCGGGGAGTGTCCCTGCGCCCACCTCCGATTTACAGGCAGCGGGAGGCGGCCGTCTGGCGTGGCCCTTTGGCGCAGCACCGCGCAACCCCCGCCCGCCCACCTCGGCCTGTCTGAAAGTGAAATGCACCTCCACCTTTGCCCGTCGGAATTCACCCTTGACTCACCGGTCGCCGTTTGAGTCTCTCACCGTTCACATCGTAACTTTCGTCATGGCCAACACCAAATCTGCCATCAAAGCCGCCCGCAAAGCGGTGCGTTTCACCGCTCGCAACAAGACCGTCAAGACCCGCCTCAAGACTTTGCACAAGAAGTTCGAGGCTGCGGTTGCTGCGGGCGACAAAGAGGCGGCCCGGGCCGCCGGCACGGCCTACGCGTCGGCCATGGATCGCGCGACCAAGTCCGGTGTCGTGCATCGCAACGCCGCATCCCGCGCCAAGTCGCACGTCTCGAAGCACGTGCTCGCCAAGTAAGCCGTCGCCAGTCGATTCCTTTGAAGTCCCCCGGGCACGATGGTGCCGGGGGACTTTCTTTTGTCCAAATAGTGGCGTTTGCGAGGTGGTCTCCGGGGTTGACGAGGACCCGGTCGGACGCGAGCCTATTGGGGTTCTTTGGCTTTCGTGGTCAGCGAGGAAAACTCCGGCCCAGTGCTGTGAGGTTTCCGTCTGATCATGAAGAAACTGCAACGACACCTGTACGTGGTCTCTCCGGGCGGCATGGGCTGCACGGCGTTCTTCGGTTCCTATGAGATCGATCATCTCAAGGATGCGCCGGAGTCCGTCGATGTAACCGAAACCGCCACGAAGGCGCCGCGTGAAGGCATGAACCCACGATGGATCGCCTCTGCCGTCCGCCTGCCCAAGGCGGCGGTGCGTGCGATCCGGCAACGTCTGCAACGCCGGCTGTCCGGCGCCGCAGCTTAAATCAGCAAATCCTACCGGGGCGCTCCTTTGCGGGGCGCCCCGGTTTTATTTTGCCGCGTCAGAAGCTCAGACGCAGGCCAGCCGTCAGGTTGCGGCCTGGCAGCGGAGCCACCTCCTTGAGGAAGGAGGTGTGCATGCGGGCTTCCTCATCGGTCAGATTGGTTCCCCGGACAAACAGGTCGCAGGTCGCGCGACCGAGGGTGAAACGGTAGGCCGCATGGGCGTGCACCAGCGTGTAGCCGTCGGTGGGGCGTTCAAAGGCCGCCACCCGGCGTTGCGCCTCCACCCGCTGGACCTCTGCGCCCAAAAGGTATGGTCCCGTGGTCCAGGTAAACCCGACCCGGCTGCGGCGCGGGGTGATCCGGGCCAGGTCCGCGTCGGCGTCGCGGTCGCGTCCGCGGACAAGGTCTCCGCCCACCACGAGGTCGAACTGGTGACGTTCGCTTTCGTGCAGATGAAAGACCGCCTCCAACTCTGCGCCGGTGAAGCGGGCCTTGCGTTGGACGAACTGATAGACGTCGAGACCGTCCTCGATTTCGCCCGTGGGAGATTCGAAGATGAAGCCGTCGTAGTGCTGCGAGAAGACGGTGACCGCACCGGTCACGAAGCCGGTGCGCTTGCGCAGGCTGAGGTCGACTGACAGCGACCGCTCTCCGTCCAGATCTGGATCGCCGATCTCGTAGGCGTTGGTGCCCAGATGGGGCCCGTCGGAGTAAAGTTCCTGGGCGTTCGGCGCCCGTTCGTTCCGGGCCAGCGCGGCGCCGGCCGTCCAACCGTCGCCCAGCGACCAAACGAGGCCGGTCGAAAGGCTCGCGGTTGTATCCGATCGGCGGATATCAGAGCCATCCTGAAGACGGATGGACTGATCTTCCACGCGGGCGCCGAACTGCCAGCGCAAGGCACCCAGGTTTGCCTCCTCGAAGATGAAGGCAGCCTGCGTACGCGTGTCGCTCGGCGGCACGAAGGCCTCCTCGCCGACGGCGTCAAAGCGGCTGCGGGCGGATTGCACGCCGATCGCGCCGGTGAAGGCGCCGACCGGGAGGTGAAGGGCTTCGATCCGGGCGTCGTGGCCGCGGTTGCGGTACTGCGTGCCGATCTCGTCGCCTTCCAGCTCCGTGTGCCGGTAGCGGCCGATGCCGAGTTTGTAGCGCAGGGCCGACAGTCCGGGCAACGGCCGGGTCCACTCTCCCTGAAGATCGAACCGGCGTTGATGCAGGTCGATGCGGACCGACTCTTCGCCTTCCTCGTCATGGGCTTCGCCGGAGTCCTCGTGGTCGTGTTCTTCTTCCTCCCCGTGGGCATGGGCGCCCGCCGGGATGCCGTAGAGCGTGTTGTGTCCGTTGAACGACACGCCGATGTAGCCGGATTGACCGATCCAGGACAGGCCGAACGCCGCCCCGTCGGCGGTCAATGCGGTGTTCGGAATCCGGCCGGCGATCTCGGGTTCGTCGCCGTGGTCGCCGTCTTCATGCTCCTCGTCCTCGTGCTCCTCTTCCTCTTCGGCGCGGAGCGCGGCGCTGCGGGCGAAACCGGGGATCTCCACATCGCCGGTTTCGCGCCGATAGGCGTCGGCATGCCAGGCGAGGGAACCCCTTCCTCCTTCGAGCACGAGTCCGACGGTCCGCTCGTTGTTCACGGAGCTGAGGCGGGATTCAAAGCGTCCGTTCAGCACTGCCTCTGGCGCGGTGGCGTGGATGCGATGCGTGATGACGTTGACGACACCGGCCACGGCCGAATTGCCGTAAAGCAGGGTCGCCGGGCCGCGCACGACCTCGACGCGTTCGATCAGAAGCGGATCGAGGGCCACGGCATGGTCGGGACTGGTGACCGAGGCGTCGATCGTACTCGTGCTGTTCTCCAGCACGCGTACGCGATCGCCGCCCTGGCCGCGGATGATCGGGCGGCTGGCCCCCGGACCGAAGGCGCTCGCGCTGACGCCGGGTTCGCCGGAGAGCAGGTCGCCGAGCGAGGAGGACTGCCGGAGCGAGAGGGCGGTGCCGGTCAGGACGTTGGTGGGTTGCGCGATCTCGGCCTGGCTGCGGCCGTACGGATGCGCGGTGATGACGAGATGTTCCAGCGAAACGGGTTCCTCGCCGGTGGCGGGAGGGGTGCCTTGCGCACAGAGCGCAGCGGCAGAGAGCGTGGCAATAAAGGCAGAACGGTAAAGGTGCATGGTGCTGACCAAAGGGGGCACGGCGATCGGGCCGTGCAGGTGTGAGGGCGCGACGGGGCGCGCGGGAAAGCGATGCAATGCCGGTGGCACTGCATTCGTCGGTCATGGTCGGTCAGACCACAGGCGGTCCGCGCTCCGGTTGCCGCAGATAACGCGGCGCCGAAAGGTAGAGTTCGGCCGGGGCGGGAAAAGTCGGGTCAGTCCACGTCCAGAAGGACGGCGCGACCGACGGTGCGACCGGCAACTCTGTGCCCTGCCCAAAGAGTTCGACGGCGCAGCGATGATCCTCGTCGCCGACGGGCTTGTCCGCCACCGGCCCATGGTCGCAGCCAGCATGGGCGTGTTCATGCTGGCCGTGGGCGAGCGCATGGGCGTCAGGCGATACCTGCGCCAGACCGAGGGCGATCACCAGCAGCGCCAGACCTCCGGCCACGACGCGCCAGAGCGTCGACGGAAGGGCAGTGGAGCGGCGGTGCGAGGCAGGCATCAGCGGCAGTGAAGTGGGCTCACGTTAGCAAAGACGTCAAGGGGGACCGGTGACGCGCAGTCTGCGCGTGTGCCGGTCTCAAGGCGCAGGCGTGGCCGCGAGCACGACATCCTCAAGCCACCACTCTTCGCCGCGGCGTGTCAGCTGACCTGTCAGCGCTTGGCCCTCCCGGGCCTCCTTGAGCGGCGCCGGGCCGACTTTCAGCACCATGGTCATGGCCCGCATCACGCCCGGAATCTCTTCATGTTTGACGAGCAGGGCATGGCGTTCGGGGAGAACACCGACAACCACCCCCTTCAACGGATAGCGGGGCGCGGCCGGGGCAGCCGGCTCGGCCGCCGCCGCGCAACAGCATGTCTCCTTGCCCTTGCAGCATTCGCACCCGCAGTTCGCCGGCGGAGCCGCGAGGGCGGCCGATGCGGTCAGGCCAAGGGCAATCAGGATGGCGAAGCGCTTCATGCCGGAACCGTAACATCGGGTCAGCGTGCGGCAAGCCGCCACCGATGTCGCCCAGGGAGGGTGGGCGCGCGCTTGCCCCGGAGCAGGCCTCGGTGAATTCGCCACATTGAATTGGCCATTTTCGGCGCAGTCGTAAGATTTGCGGTCCATCATGGCCGCCACTTCCGACTCGCCTGTCCCCGCCACTCCGGCCGCTGACTTTGCCAGCGTATTCGCCGTGCTGAAGCCGAACATGACGGCGCTGGACGGGTTCTTGCACCGGCAGTTGGAGGCATTTGAGCCCGAGATCAGGGAGATGGCGGACTACTGCATCGACACCTCGGGGAAACGCATTCGGCCCGCACTGGTCTTTCTCGCCGGCTGGCAGGGCGAGGGCGTGATCAAGTCAGAGCTCGTGCAGGCGGCGGCAGTGGTGGAACTCGTCCACCTCGCGACCCTCGTGCATGATGACATCATGGATGAGGCCGACCTGCGTCGAAGCCGTCAGACGGCGTCGCGAGCCTACGGCCCCGAAGCGGCCGTCCTCCTTGGAGATGCCTTGTTTGCCCATGCCTTGCATTTGGCGGCGCAGTTTCCCACCACCGCGGTGTGCGCGGCGGTGGCGGATTCCACCCGCAAGGTGTGCGCGGGTGAAATCATCCAGACCCTGCGGCGGGGCACGACCGCCGTGTCGCGGGCTGACTACGAACGCGTGATCGATCTCAAGACGGCGGAGCTGTTTCGCCTCTCCTGCCAGCTGGGTGGAGATTTGGCGGGTTTCCCGGCCGATTTTGCGGCAGCGGCGGCGCGGTTTGGTCGCCACCTCGGCATGGGCTATCAGATTTACGACGATCTCGCGGACTTCTTCGGCGAGGAGAAGCGGATCGGCAAGACCCTGGGGACGGACCTGGCGAGCGGCAAATTAACCTTGCCCCTGCTCGAACTCGCGGAGCGGTTGCCCGCTGAGGAGCGGGTCCGCTTGGAGGCGGAGATCACCGGAGACCGGACCCCGGATCCGTCGCTACGAATCCAGCAGATGCGGGACTTGGGGGTGTTTGATACGGTGGCGCAGGCCGTTCACACCGAAGTGGAACAGGCCCGGGGTGCACTCGCGGCCTTTGGGTCGCTTGCGCCGACCGACAAACTGCTCCGGCTTGGCGACGTACTGCAGGCCCAGGTCTCATCGTTGCGTCGCTAAATTCCGTTGCGCGAACCGGTCATTCCCTTCATTTAGTTCCACGATGCATGCCGCCCCCAAAGCATTCGACAAGACGCTCGTTGCGTCCCCGGAGCGGCAGCAGGAGGCGGATTCAGACTGGTCGCTGGTGCAACGGGTTCAGTCGGGCGATGTGGCCGCCTTCGACCTGCTGATGCGCAAGTACCGCGAACGGGTCTACTCCGTCGTCTACAACATGACGTCGAACCGCGACGACGCGGCGGACCTCACCCAGGACGCGTTCATCAAGGCTTTCCAGTCCATCAATCGTTTCCAAGGCCAGTCGTCGTTCTTCACCTGGCTGTACCGGATCGCGGTGAATTCGACGCTCACCCATCTGCGCAAGGCCCGGCTGCGGAGTTTCTTCAGCTTCGAAAAGATCGTCGAGGAGGACAAGACGACGGCGCTCGTCGAGCAACTCACTGACAAAACCGGGGTTGAGCGGGAGGTCTTTGTTAAGGAGCTCCAGGAAAAATTGAACGAAGCGATGCAGAAACTGTCTATTAAGCATCGTACGGTGGTGACTTTATTCGAAATCGACGGGCTTAGCCACGAAGAGATTGCCGAGGTGGTCGGCTGCTCGGTCGGCACGGTCCGCTCCCGCCTCCACTACGCGAAACAACTTCTTCAGTCGGAACTTCAACCTTACCTGCGCACATGAACGAAACCCGCCCGGACTCGAAAGTGACGTTGGAAGACCTTCTCCGCCTCAAGCGCGCGGAGCGGCCCGACGCCGCCTTCTGGACTCAGTTCGAGCAGGATTTCCGGGCCAAGCAGCTGGCAGCCGCCGTGGAGCGGAAGCGCTGGTGGTTCTCGCTTCCGCGGGTGATGCCCCGACTCGTCCGTTTCTCTCTTCCGGTGGGTGCCACCGCGGTGCTCGCCCTCACGTTTGTTACGGTACGCGAATCCGGTTCGGTTCACGTTGCTCCGGAGGGTGAGGTCGATGCCACGCCGGTCGCCCCGACCTTTACGCGAGTTGCGGAGACCGACAGCGTGACGGTTTCGGAGACATTGTCCGAACCGCAGGTGCCGACGTCCACCGTGATGGTGGCGTCCACGGAGACCTTGAGCCCGGTCGCGGATCAACCCGCGATGGAGGTGGCCGTCGCGCCGTCGTCGTCGTTGGCCCGCCGCGTTGACGAAACGGGCGCGCTCACGCCGTCCGCGCGTCTCATTGCCGCCAACATGGCGGGCGCCGAGCTTGAGTTTGCCAAGGTCCTCCACCGTCGCGGAGCTGACCTTCGGGTGACTGAGGAACCACTGGCCCAAATCGCAGTGCCTTCTGCTCCCCGCAGCAGCCGCGTGCTCCCGCCGCCCATGGCCCAACTGGCCAGCTACTCGCTTGAGAATGAGCGGTCGGCCCAAGTGACCGAACGCCAAGCCCGGCGCCTGAGCGAAGATCAATTCTACGATGCGGCCCGGCGCCTGAGCGCCCAAGCGGATCGCTTGATGCTCAAGCTCTGAGTCTCGGCGTGCCGGGACCGTCCGATCGGCTTCGGCCGGCGGGTCTAGCTTGTTTCTCAAGGGTCAGTGTCGCCGGCGGAGGCGATCAGGCTGTACGCCATGGGTGTGGGTAGACTTTTCCCGATGAGAACCGAACGAGACTCGATGGGTGATATGACGTTGCCGGAGGGAGCTCTCTATGGAGCGTCCACCCAGCGGGCCGTGTTGAATTTCCCCATCAGTGGGCATCGATTGCCTGACGCTTTTCTGCGCGGACTCGGTTTGGTGAAGTTTGCGTGTGCGGAGGCCAATGCGGCCCTGGGCCTGCTTACCCCAGAGAAGGCCCGCCTGATTTGCGCCGCTGCCCGCGAGATCGCCGACGGTCGTCTGCTGGAGCATTTCCCCGTTGATGTGTTTCAGACCGGATCGGGTACCTCGACGAACATGAATGCCAACGAGGTGATCGCGAACCGCGCCAGCCAACTGGCGGGCGAACCGATCGGCTCCCGCCGGCCCGTGCATCCCAACGACGATGTCAACCTGAGCCAGTCCTCCAACGACATCATCCCCACCGTCCTGCACCTCAGCGTGGCGCGGGCGCTGCGCGACCGGTTGCGTCCTGCGCTGGTCGGACTCGAGGCGGCGCTGGCGGAACGAAGCGCGGCGTTTGCCGGGATCGTCAAAATCGGTCGCACCCACCTGATGGACGCAACCCCGCTGACCCTGGGGCAGGAATTCTCCGGTTACGCCGCCCAGCTGGCGAAGGCGGTCGCCCGTTGCGACCGGGCCGGGTCGCTCCTCGAAGAACTCGCAGTCGGTGGCACGGCCGTTGGGACCGGGCTCAATTGCCCGCCTGGTTTCGCCGCCGCGGTGTGCGCCATCCTCAGCCGGGAAACCGGCATCGCATTCCGCGAGGCTGGAAACCATTTCGAAGCGCAGGCCGCGCGCGACGACGTCGTTGAAGTCGCCGGCCTGCTCGCCGCCACGGCGGGTGCCCTGTCCAAGATCGCCGGCGATGTCCGCCTGCTCGGATCCGGGCCGCGCAGTGGCCTGGGCGAGCTGCGCCTGCCTGCGACCCAGCCCGGCTCGTCGATCATGCCCGGCAAGGTCAATCCGGTCATGTGCGAGATGGTCGTGCAGGTCGGACATTATGTGCAGGGCCTCGTCACCACCGTGCAGCTGGCCGGACGCGACGGGCAGCTGGAGTTGAATGTCACTCTGCCTCTCCTGGCCTACAGCCTGCACGAGGCGGTGGGCTGTCTCGCGCAGGCCGCGCACCGGTTCGCCGAGGCCTGCGTGGCCGGGCTGGAGGCGGACCCTGCCCGCTGCCGCGAGTTGACTGACCGCTCCCTGATGCTCGTCACGGCTCTGAATCCAATCCTCGGATACGATCGGGCCGCGGAGGTTGCCAAGGACGCCCATGCCACTGGACGGACCCTGCGCGAGGTGGTGCTTGCCCGCGGCTGGATGACGGCGGATGAAGTCGACCGGGTGCTCGATCCGCGCGGCATGACCGGACCGCGGTGAGGGCCGCGAGACCGGGCTGGCGAACGCCGTGCCCGGGGCCCAGGCTTCGGGCTCATGCCGTTCCATCAGCAGATCATCAGCCTGCGCACGCGGGGCGCCGGCACCCATGAATTCACCGCCGAACTCGCGGCAGCGGTGCGCGCCAGCGGCCTGCGTCGCGGCCTCGCCCATGCCTTTTGCCGTCATACCAGCTGCTCCCTGGTCATCATGGAAAACGCCGACCCGGACGCCCGGGCCGACCTCGAAGCGTGGCTGGGGCGCCTCGTGCGGCCCGACGATCCGCACTTTACCCACACCCTCGAGGGGCCCGACGACATGCCGAGCCACATCAAGATGGCGCTGACCCGCACGGCGGAGGCCGTGCCCTTCTCCGAGGGACGTCTCCTGCTCGGCACCTGGCAGGGAATCTTCCTCTGGGAACACCGTTCCGCGCCGCACACCCGCGAGATCGTGCTCACGATCCACGGCGAGTAGGCCGTCCCCGTCAAGGGGCGGTCTGGAGGGAGCTTGTCTTCCGATTGTTGGCCGGCGCGACATCGGCGACGCCGGCCGGGTTGATCAACTCCGAACGGAAGACCTGTACCTCGCCGGAGCGCAGGGCGGACGGATTGATGGGCACCGTGACGATGCTGGTGGCGCCCGGGCCGAGCCAGCGAAGCGTATTCGTCGAAGTGCCGGCTGCGGTCTGCACCGCGAGCTGCAGGCCGGCGACCCCGAGGTTGCTGCGGTTCTGCACGACGACCTCGAGGCGGCCTGCGGCTTCGTTGAAATAATGGCTGGCCACCGCCGTGTCGACGCGGGTTGGATCGGTGCGGGCCATGGCCCAGCCGACATTCAGGATGCCCTGTCCGTAGCGGGCGTCGGCCCCGGGCGCCCCGGCTTCGTTCGTGTGGGCGGCGAGGATTTCCCAGGCTCCAGCTGCGCCGACTCCGGGATTCTGCGACATCACGGCGGCGATGGCGCCGGCCACGAGCGGCGCGCTGGCAGAGGTACCGCTGAAGCTCACCCGCTGATTCTCCAGCCAGGCGGTGTTTACGCCGTAACCGGGCGCGGTCACGCTCAAGGTTTCGCCTGAGTTGGAGAACGTGACCTGCTGCTCGAGTGCATCGACGGAGCCGACTGAGATGACACGCGGATCGGCGGCCGGCCAGGTGAGCACGCCCGCCTGGTCGTTGCCGGCGGAGGCCACCACCACGGCGCCTCGTTCCAGCGCGTAGCCCACGGCCCGCGACAGGGTCGGATGGTCCTGGTAGGCACCGAGACTGAGGTTGAGCACCCGGGCGCCGGCATCGGTCGCGGCAACGATGGCCTGGGCCACGGTGAAGGTGTCGCCGAGCCCTTCGGTATCGGTAACGCGGATACTCAGGATCGAGGCGGCCGGGGCGACACCGGGGGCGTCGGCCGATTCTCCGGCCGCGAGAGCCGCGACGGCGGTGCCGTGTCCGTCGGCGGCCTGGACGCCGAGCCCAAGGTCGAGCGAGCGCACGCGCCCCGGCGCAAAGGTGGCATCCGGTGCGACACCACTGTCGATGATCGCGATGGTCACGCCGCGACCCCATCCGCCGTGGTCGCCGGTGATGCCGAGGAACTCCAGGGTCCGGTTGCCAAAGGCAAGGTGGCGTTGGGCGGCGCGGGCCTCGGCGGGCGGCGGTTGCGGCGTGAACACGTAGGGATTGGGCCCGGCCTCGCTCCACTCGTTCTGGAAGGGCAGAAGGCCGCGGGCGAGGTCGGCAGCGGACCGGGCCGCAACCCGGACGGTGAGCAACCCGTCGATGCGCGCCCGCACCTCGAGGCCCGCCGCAGCCGCCGCAGCGAGAAAACGCTCGAGGGCGGCGGCGTCCTTGAAGGTCACCACCGCCTCATTGGCCCTGGCACCCCGGGCGCCTTCCGGGGCGGCGAGGCGCGCCAGCAAGCGGGCATAGGCGTCGGAGTCCGTCGCGGCGTCCGCTCGGCCAGAGGCCGGGGTTGAGCTGCGGAGCGCGCCACCCTTGTTCGCCGAAGGCCCGGCAGCGTCCGCGCCGGGTCGGAGAGGATCCGTCCGCCACAGGAGCACTCCCGCCGAGACAGCAAAGCAAGCAACGCCAAGGAGGATCAGGCGGGCGTTGGCGGGCGTCATGGCGAGAGCGGCTTCCCGGTGAGACGCCACGCGGTGACGGAAGTTTCCGCGCTATTTGTGGCGCCCATGGCGAACGATGTCGTAGATGACGTAGAGCCCGAGCAGGGCGGACAGGAGGTAGCCGATGATGCCAAAGGCCGAGTGTCCGAACAGGTACGGCGGGATCTGTGTCGTGATGATGAGCGAGGAGCCGACGATGAGGGACCCGATGACCACGCCGAGCGTGATCCGGTTGCTCGCCGTCTTTAGGGCGTCGTCGAGATTCTCCAGCCCTTCGTGGCGAAACCGGATCGTCAGGTCATCGTGCTCGATGCGGCGCACGATCCGGTACAGTTCGCCCGGCAGTTCCTGCAGGCCGGTCAGCACCGAGCGCAGCAGGACGCGCGTGTCGCGGGCGAGGGCGCGCGGCCCGGTGCGTTCCTTGCGCAACTCGGCGAGCACGGGCCGGGCATGCGCGCGCAGATCGAAGCCGGGATCGAGGGTCCGGCCGACCTCCTCGATCGAAAGCACGGCCTTGGCCATCAGCGAATAATCACGCGTGATGTTGATGCCGTTGCGCCCGAAAATGAAAAGGAGCTTGAGCATCGCCCGCCCAATCTGCGGCCGGCCGACGGCGAGGTTGAAATCCTCGCGCAGGGCAAGGGTGACGTCGCGCTCCATCGCGCGCAGATCGGCCCGTCCGCTGGGACTGCCGAGGTTGGCCGCAATCTGCACGATCTGCTCGGCGTCCTGATCCACGGCGGCGAGGAACAAGTCCGCCAACGCATAGCGCAGACGGCGGGTCAGGTGCCCGGCCATGCCCCAGTCGAGGAAGCAAAGCCGTCCCTCGGGCGTGATCATGACATTGCCTGCGTGCGGGTCGGCGTGAAAGAAGCCGCGGATCAGCACCTGATGCAGCAGCGACCGGGCGCCGTGGGCGGCGATCTCCGCCCCTTTCTCCGCTCCGGGTTGCGCGGTGTCGACGGAGGCGCCGCGAATGCGCTCCATCACGAGGACACGTTTGGTGGAGAGCTCGGCGACCACGGCTGGGGCAAAGACGTGCTCCGGATGCGGATTGAGCGCATTGAAAAACTGCTGGTTGCGCGCCTCGTTCTCGAAGTCGAGTTCACGGCGGATGCCTTCCTTCACCTCGGCCACCACCGAGGGCAGATCGTACGGCTGGAGGGCGCCAACCCGCTGGTGCAGCTGGTCGCCGAGCCAGGTCAGCAGGTCGAAGTCGGCCTGCAGCGTCTTCATCAGGTGCGGACGCTGGATCTTCACCGCCACGGCACGGCCGTCGTGCAGCTCGGCAAAGTACACCTGGGCCAGCGAGGCCGAGGCGGCGGGTTTTTCGTCGAAATAACGAAACAGATCCGTCGGGTTCTTGCCCAGTTCTTCGCTCAGGACCGGACGCAGCTCTTCGAACGGCACCGCCTGCACGTTGCTCTGCAGCTTGCGCAACTCGAGGATCAGCGCATGCGGCAGCGCGTCGGGGCGCATGCTCATGAGCTGCCCGGCCTTGATGAAGGTCGGGCCCAGTTCCTCCGCGGCCAGCCGGATGCGTTCGGCGGTGGTCCGGTGGTCGGCCGAGGCGGGCATCAACCGTCGGTGCAGCCCGGGCGGCAGCTCGAGCTGGTCGAGCAGGTCCGCGAACCCGTACTTCGCGATGACCGCGAGGATTTCCTTGGCGCGAACAGCGTTGCTGAGGAAATCGAACGGCTTCACGGGTCAGTCGCCTTGGGCGCGATCCGCGAGTTTCGACTCGAGGTCGGTCACCCGGGCCTCAAGTGCGGCCAGCCTGGCCTGGGTTTGCTCGTCGGTGTGCTTCAGCAGCTCCTTGATCTTGGCGCTGAGGTTCTGCGAAGCCTCCTCGAACTCCTGCCGGCCTTGGTCGGCGATCTTGGCAGCCATTGCCCGCGCCTCCTCGGCCGAGACTTTGCCCTGCTTCACGAAGTCGCCCAAGGCGCCTTCGACTTTTTCCTTGGTGACGATGGCGGCGCCGACGCCGGCCAGAAGGGTTTTCTTGATGACGTCGATCATGGTGATCGGACGATAAGCGCGCCGCCGCCGACCGGCAACCGCAAAGGCATCGGCTGCGACCGAGGTGCTGGCCTCACCCCGTACGGGCGCGTCCGTCGAGCAACGTGCGCAGCTGGCGGCCCACATCGTCGAGCGCGAACGGCTTCGGAATCAGGACACAGCCGGGATGACTCTCGAACAACGCCCGCGCGTCGGCGGTGATATGGCCGCTGGTGACGACGATGCGAAGTTCCGGCCGATGCGTGCGGATGGACTGGAACACGTCCTGGCCTGACGCTCCGGGCAGGTTCAGGTCGAGCAGCACAGCGTCGAAGTAACGGGTGGCGTCTGCAATCAGGCCGATGGCCTCGCGGCCGTTGGCGGTCGACTGGGTGCGGTAGCCCTTGGCTCCGAGCGTGGTGGCGAGCAAGGTGCGCAAGGCGGCCTCGTCGTCGACGATCAGGAGCGACTCGGTGCCGCCGGGGAAGCCGGCAGAAACGGCGTGGACCGCGACCGGTCCGGCCGTCTCGGAAAGCGGCAGGCGCACGGTGAACGTACTGCCCGCGCCCGGGGTGCTGTCGACGGTGATCGTACCGCGGTGACCGGTCACGATGCCGTAGACGACGGCGAGACCGAGTCCGGTGCCTTCCTGGGCCGACTTGGTGGTGAAGAACGGCTCGAAGATGCGCGCCCGGATCTCCGGGGGCATGCCGCAACCGGTATCCGAAACGTGAAGACAGGCATGCGGCCCGGGCGGACCGTCCTGGCCCGGGGCGCCTGAATCCAGCCGGGTTGAAAGGGTGATTACGCCACCGCCAGGCATGGCGTCGCGGGCATTGACGCACAGGTTGAGCACGACCTGCTGCAGCTGGTTCGGGTCGGCCGCCAGCGGCGGCAGGTGGTCGCAGAGCTCGAGGTTGAACGAGACGGTGCGGGGGAAGGTTTCGGACATCAGCGCCACGAGCTCGCGCACGAGGGTGTTGAGATCGACGGCGCTGATGCGGGGGTCGTTCTTGCGGCTGAAGGTGAGGATCTGGTTGACCAGCCCGCTGGCGCGCCGGGTCGCACGATGAATCTCGCGCAGTCCCTTTTGGACGAAGTCCGGCGAACCGCCCTGCTGCAGGCAGAACTCGGCGTAGCCGTTGATGATTGCGAGCAGGTTGTTGAAATCGTGGGCGATGCCGCCGGCAAGGGTGCCGAGGCTCTCCATCTTCTGCGCCTGGCGCAGGTCGTTCTCGAGCTGCTTGCGGCTGGTGATGTCCTCGCGCAGGCAGAGCAGGCTCGCGAGGGCGCCGCCCGGGGCGCGCAGGCCGGTGATCTTGACCGCCTCCCAGATCGTCTCGCCCGGGCGCCGGCGGGTGGCCAGTTCGCCGCGCCACTCTCCGCCCGCCCGCACGGTGGCGAGGCAGGCCTGGTAGGACGCATCGTCGGGATGCCCGTCGCGCAACACGGCGACATTGCCGTCGATCAGGTCCTCGAGGGTGCGGCCGCTGACCTCGGTGTATTTGGGATTTACATACTGGGCGCGGCCGTCGAGGTCGGTGATGACGATCGCGACCGGCGACTGCTCGATCGCAAGCGAGAGGCGCTGGTACTGTTCCTCGGCCAGATGTTGCCGGGTGACGTCCCGGCCTACGGCCCGGATCGCAACGACGCTGCCGGACGCGTCGCGCAGGGCAGTCTCCTCCCACGCGAACCAGCGCAGGCCGTGGGCGGTGCGCCAGCGGTGTTCGGCGGTGACGGCGTGGGGCGGACGGCAGATGGCCTCGGCACAGGCGTCGAGCACGGCGGAGTCGTCGCGATGGATGAGGTCCGCGAGACGCAGACCCGGGGCGAGGGCGCCATTGCGTCCGAACTTGCGGGCGAAGGCCGGATTCGCGGCCAGCAATCGCCCGTCCTGGGCCCGGCAGTAGGCGGCGTCGGTGCTGAGGGCCCAGGCGCCCAGCCAGTCGGGCGCGGCGTAGGGCAGGGTGTCGCCGGCTTCGGATTCAGTGACGATGACGCACATGGCGGCGCGCAACGCGGCGTTCAGAGCAGGCCTTGCAACACCGTCGGCAGGCGTTGGAGACAGTTCGCAATTGCCGCCCGGGCGAGCTGGTCCTCGGTGCCGTCGGCCCCGTAAAGCATGCGCCAGCCCTCCAGTTGCATCCAAGAGTCCGCGGCGATCGGTGCCACCCGCTCGAATCCGCCGGAAACACCGGCGTGACGGACCAGATAGTCGGCGACCTGGACGGCGGCGGCAAAGAGTTCATGCCGGGGCGCGCGTTGCGGCTCGTTGTGGTAGAGCACGGCGAAGCGCAGTTCCTCGGAAAGTTGGTGACGGGCAAGGTAGTGTGCGCCGATGCGGGCGTGGTCCCAGCCGATCAACGACCGCTCGAGCACGCAGATCTCGGGCGGGGTCGCGACCTGGGTGGCCATGATCGTGCGCAATTCGTCGGGAAAGGCGTAGGCCATGACGACCTTGCCCACGTTGTGCAGCAGGCCGCCGAGATAGTCGGTGTCGTCCTCGATGTGCTGCGATGTGGAGGCGATGATCTCGCGCGTCATCACCGCGGTGGCGATGCTGTGGCTCCACAGATCGCGCCACGGAAGGCAGTTTGAGGTATTCTGCTGCAGTTCTTCGAGTTCCTCGATGACTGGGGTGGCGAGGGAAAGCTCTCGGATCTGGCGCAGGCCGAGGAAGAAGACCGCCTCCTCGATGTTGTTCACCCGGGCGGACAGACCGTAGTAGACCGAGTTCACCATGCGCAGCAGCCGGGCGGACAGCGAAGGGTCGCGTCGGATGATTTCGGCGATCTGCGAATTGAGGCTTTGGTCCGACCGCACCAGCTCGCTGAGCGCGCGGTTGATGCTCTGCAACGAGGCGAGCTTCGGGCACGCGTCGATGCGGCGCTTGATCTCGCTCTCGGTGTAGGGGGCGCGGGGGGCGGTGACAGTGGGCATGGATCGGGAGGACACGAACTCCGGGGATGATCGACCCGTTTGGACCTGTTCTTGAGGGGGAAACCCCTTCAGGCTCAGGGTATTCTCCTAAATCCGTTTGCAGAAACGCCGATACCCTCGGCAGAGCCGTGCCCGTCTGGTTACCACACCTAAGCCCGCCTGATTCCTCCCCGTCGGCCCGTTCCGCCGGCTGAAGGCGCCATGGCGAACGCGCGCATCCAATCGTTGCTGCAGCAGGCGGTCGCGGATCACCGCGCCGGCCGGCTGACCCAGGCCGGGGCGGCGTACGCGCAGCTGCGCGGCCTCGCCCCGCGGCTCTACGATCCGTACCATCTCGGCGGCGTGGTGGCGTTGCAGCAAGGCCGGCATGCGGAGGCAGCGGCCCTGCTGGAGCAGGCATGCAAACTCAACCCCGCGGATGTCGTGTGCCGGATGCGCCTCGCGCTCGCCTGGCTCGGTGCGGGCCGCGTGGCGGACGGCCTCGCGGCATTGGAGGCGTTGGTCAAGGCGCAGCCAGCGATGGCGGCGGCGTGGGACAACCTCGGTTACGCGCGCAAGCTCGCCAACGATCTTGCCGGCGGCATTGCGGCACATCGGCGTGCGGTGGAACTCGAACCGCGCAACGCCCCGGCCTGGCACAACCTCGGACTCTCCCTGGCGATGGCGGGCGACCCTGGAGAGGCGCAGCGCTGTCACGAACGCACCCTCGCGCTCGA
>CAYZBG010000036.1:1574-22028 GCA_964476565.1 uncultured Opitutus sp. | reverse complement strand
CACGATCATGCCGCCGAGGATGCGATCTCGGCACGTCTGCAGGGCGTCGCGTCCCGGTGGCGCAATGTGGCGGCGTGTACCGACGAGGCGCTCGAGAAGATCATCCGCGACGACGCGCCGCACGTGCTGGTGGACCTCAACGCTCACACCGGGCGATCCCGCCTGGCCGTGTTCGCTCGCCGGGTGGCACCGGTGCAGGTCACCTACCTCGGTTATCCCGATACGACGGGTTTGACCGAGATGGATTGTCGCCTGACTGACGCGCGGGCGGATCCGCCCGGTGAGTCAGAAGCCTGGCACACCGAACAGCTGGTGCGTTTCTCCGACTGTGCGTGGGCGTGGGAACCGCCGGCCGATGCGCCCGAGGTTCCGCCGCTGCCGTCCACCTCGGGGAGCGGTTTCGTTTTTGGTTCCTTCAACCACCTCGCCAAACTCAACGCCGGAACGCTCTCGCTCTGGGGACGCGTCCTCGCCGCCGTGCCGGACAGCCGGCTGGTGCTGAAGAGCATGGGCCTCGACATCCCGGCCGCGGCAGCAGCGCTGCGTGAACGGCTGACGGGGGCGGGCATCGATCCACGGCGGGTCGAACTGCTCGGTCCGACGGCCGGGATCGCCGACCATCTCGCGCTGTATCGGAAGATCGATGTTACGCTCGATCCCTATCCTTACCATGGGACCACGACGACCTGCGAAGCGCTCTGGATGGGCCGGCCCGTCGTCAGCCTGGCCGGCGATCGTCATGCATCCCGCGTTGGCGCGAGCCTGCTCGCGGCGGTGCAGCGTCCGAGTTGGATCGCATCGAGTCCCGAGGACTATGTTGCGATCGCGGAGCGCCTGGCCCGGACCCAGGAGTTGACAGAGCTCGGGGGCCGCGCACTGCGCCAGGCGGTGGCCGGCTCACCCTTGCTCGACCACGCCGGGCAGGCGCAGCGGTTTGGTGAGGCGCTCCGGGCCGCGTTTGTCCGTGCGATCACCCCCCGCGGGTCAGCGGCGGCAACCTAGGCAACATTTGCCGGGGACGGAGCGGACCTCCGGTTACGTGGGAGCAGGTGATCACTCTGGAGTTTATTAAGCGTTGATAGATAAAGGTTAATGGGTTTAATTGAGACGATGGCACCTGATTTGCTCAGTCAGGCGCATGCACTCCCACTCCCTGCGCTTGTCCCCCGATGTTTTGTCCGATGCCGGTGATCCCCTGAACATGGAGGGCGGGCCGGCGGACGTGCTGGCCCGTAGCCTTGAAGCGCTCCAGGGGCGCGAAGACGACGCCACGCGTTGGCTCGTGGTGGCCCAGGCCTTTCGTGCGGCCGGGCAGCCGGTGCAGGCGATCGATGCCTGCGAGGCCTGCCTCAAGCTGGATCCGAAATTGATCGATGCGTGGTTCCTTATCGCCGAGCTCGCGCTCGCGGTGGGCCATCGGGAGATGGCCGGAGAAGCTTATGACGTGGTGCGCCAATTGGCGCCGGAGGATCCGCGTCTCGCCAACGTGTCCGTGGCCGGCTGATCCACTTCGCCGCCATGCGCGTCCTCTTCGCCACCGGCTCCCCCGCCAACTACATGGCTCCGCCGACGCTCTCGGCGCAGCAGGTGGTGTGCGGACCCGACTGGCCGGATGCGCAGGACAAACACGGCCGCTGGGTGTCGCTGAAGACGCCGGCAGGCCAATACAATCTTGCTGAGGTCGCGGCGCGCCTGCCGGCAGATCAGCAGCCCGAGGTGGTGGTGTGCCTGGTCGATGCCGCCCGGCGCAGCCTGCCGCGCGGCTTGGCCGCGTTCAAGGGGCCCCGCGTCCTCCTGATCGCCGACACGCACCACCAAGCATCGCCGCTGCTGGGAATGCTGCGGTACATGACGTCGGAGCCGTTCACGCACAACGTCGTCCTCTACGATCGTCATCACGCGGGCATCTTTCGCTCTGCCGGCGTGCGCAACCTCGCCTGGTTTCCCGGTCTGACCTTCCCCCACGCCGACGACGTCGTGCAACGCGCACGCCGTGCCCAACGCTCGCCGCGCATCGCCTTCGTCGGACAATCGGGCGCGTTTCATCCCCGCCGGGCCCGCCTGCTCCGGGCGCTCGAGCAGAGCGGTCTGCCCCTTGTGCGGAAATCCCTCTCGCAGGCCGAGTCCGCCGCCTTCTACGGCGACTCCGCGCTCGGGTTCAACGCGAGCCTCAACGGCGACCTTAACCTGCGGGTCTTCGAGATCCTGGCGAGCGGGGCGACGCTGTTGACCGACCGCCTCGCTCCAGCGGCCGGACTCGACCTTTTCCTCGCGGATCACCGCGAACTGCTCGCGTATGGCAGTGCCGACGAACTGGCCGAACTTGCCCTCGCCACGCTGGCCGACCCGGCCTCGGCGCGCGCGATCGGTGACGCCGGCGCGCGCTGGTTCGACGAACACTTTACTCTCGCAGCCCGGCAAGCGGCGTTCCGCGCCTTGGCGTTCGACGGGGTCACGCCGCCAGCCTTCCCGGGCTTCGACGTCGCTCCTACGCGGGTTTTCTTCTCCGGGCAGACGCCTGCGCTGCTGCGCGCACTCGTCCTCTACGAGCAGGTGCAGGAGTGGCATCGGGTCGAAGACGAGGTGCGTGTCGCGGTGCCGGCGCGCGGCGCCGACGACGTGGCTGCCTTGCTCGAAACCCTCCCGCGCGTGCACCTCACCGCCCGTGACCCGCAGCTCGCCGTCGCGGGCCGGGACGACGCCAGTGACGCCGTTGCTCCCTTCCTGTGGTGTCCCGAGGCCGGACCCGCATCCGCAACCTTCGATGCGACGCTGCAGGCCCGTGGCTATGTGCGCATGCATCCGCAGGCGCCGCTCTTTCGCCGCCTCGAGCGCCGGGCCGATGATTCCCGGCGGCACGTCGTCGTGTGCACGGACGATCCGGAGTCCGGCGGCGTGGCGCAGTACAATCACACCTTGATGCTCGCCCTGGTCGATGCGGGTTACCGGGTCACCTGCATTCAAAGCCGGGCGGAGAATCCGCTCGTGATCGGGCAGCGCGAAGCCGGGATCAGCCACGTGTGGATCGACTACCACACGGGTGCGGAGTTTGCCCGGACACTGACCGATGCGGGTCCGGCGGAGGCGATCTTCGAAGGCGACCGGCCCGACCTCGTGATCTTCAGCAACTGCTGCCCGCTCTCGCAACTGGCCGCGCGCGAAGCCGCCCGGCGCCGGGCGTTGCCCTACCTTTGTGTCGAAGGCTTCGTCGGGGCTTACCTTGCGGACACCTTTGCGGCTCACCTCCCGGTCCTCGCCCGTCAGTACGCCGAGGCCAAGGCGATTGTCGCAGTCTCGGAGGAGAACCGCGCCCTGCTGCTCTCGCGTTTCGGTGCGCCGGCAGATCGTACCCAAGTCATCCATTACGGCCGCCCCGAGCGTTTCTTTGCGCCGCGCAATGACGCGACGCGCGCCCGGCTGCGGGCCGAACTCGGCCTGCCTGAGCACGCGGTGGTGAGCCTCACCACCGCCCGCCTCTCGGCGGTCAAGGGCTTTCAGTACCAGCTCAAGGCGCTGCTGCAACTCAAGGCCTCAGGACGGGCGAAGTCCCTTCACCTCGTGTGGGCCGGTGACGGTGAGCTGCGTGCCAAGCTTGAGGACGCGGTGGCGAAGGCGGGGCTCAAAGACCGCGTGCATTTCCTCGGTCACCGCTGGGATGTGGCGGACTGGTATGATGCCGCCGACCTGTTTGTGCTGACCTCGCACCTCGAAGGCATGCCGCTCTCGATCATGGAGGCGATGGCGAAGGGTTTGCCCGTGGCGGCGACGGCCGTGAGCGGCATTCCCGAGGAACTCGGCGACACCGGTTGCCTGCTGCCGGATCCGACTCGGACGCCCGACGCCACCAGCACCGCGCTCGCCCGCACCCTCGAACGCTGGACCGCGAACCCCGCGGAACGCACCGCCGCCGGCTCCCGCTGCCGCACCCGCGCCGAAACGCTGTTCCGCGAAGAGCTGATGGTGAAACGCACGGTGCATCTCGTAGCCGATCACCTCGCAGAGCCATCGAGCCCACCGCTCACATTACTTCAGACTGCCTCGTGACATGACAGGTACGCCGTCTCAACTTACGCTTTTTCTCCTCGTGGATGCACTGCGTCCCGACTATCTGGAGCACGCTCCATTTCTCCGGGCACTGGCGTCATCGAGCGCTACGGGAGCCTTGCGCGAATGCTTCGGTTTTGTTCCCCGGCAGGCTTATTTTGGCGGTCTTGATGCCGGAACGTACGGATTCACGAACATGTATTGCTACGATCCGGAGCGATCCCCGTTCAGTGTCGCGCGGGGTTTGCCGCGATATCGTCGTGAACCGAGCGGGTTGAGGTCCATGGTTGAAACTGCAGCGAGGGAGCGGATGGCGCCCTTCGAACGCAGCTATGCCGGCAGCATCGAGATTCCGATTGATCGCTTGCCGTGCTTCGACCTGGTTGAGAAACGGGCGCCGTGGGATCGCCGGGTAGGCTATCGTTCGTTGTTCGCCATTCTCGATGAGCTTGGGCTGCCGTGGTGCGAGTGCACCTGGCCTGGCACCAATCAGCTCGCCGACCGGAGCGACGCCGGGATTGTCGCCCATATCCTTGGCGCGCTGAAACCCGAGCATCGCCTCGCCTGCGTGCACTTGCAGGAACTCGACGGCCTCGGCCATGCGTTTGGTCCCAACTCCCGTCAGGTTCGCAAAGGCATCCAAGTGATGGACGGTCTCTGCCGAAACCTCATTGAGACGCTAAAGAAGCGATACCAACGGGTGAACCTCGTGCTCTTTGGCGATCACGGGATGGTGAACGTGACGCGCACGCTCGATTTGGAGGTCCGGCTGGCACGCACCGGCCTCGTGCACGGGGTTGATTACGCTTATTTTCTCGATTCCACGATGGCCCGATTCTGGTTCCACCATGCCGCCGCGCGCGCCGTGGTACAAGACGCGCTGGGGAATATTACAGGCGGGCGCATGCTCGATGCGGCGGCAATGAAGCACTACGGCATCGACTGCTGCGATTATCGTAACGCCGAAGCGGTTTTCCTCGCGGAACCGGGCGTACTTATCTTCCCGAACTATTTCCAGGCTTCGGGCGAGCCGATTCGAGGAATGCACGGCTACGATCCGGACTGTGCCGACAATTTAGGTGCTTTCATCCTTTATGACAGTGCCCGCCCGGACCTCGCTGGGAAAACGCTGGGCCGGGTAGATCCGCCGTCGATTTTCCCGCTGCTCCTCGATTTGATCGGTCTGGAAGCAGCAAGTTACACGAAGACACCGCTGCCCTGCATGCAGGGCCCGGTGGCATCTCCTGCGAGCTTTACCGGCGAGGGTTCGCCTGAGGCGGAAGCCGTAGTGCGTTCGCATTTGGAACGAATCGTTGATGCCGTGCACGCCAAGGTCGGGCAGGTCGAGGCGATCGTCCTCACCGGCAGTTTCGGACGGGGTGAAGGTGGCATGTACCGTGATACCGCCGGCGCGCTGCGTCCGGTCAATGACTACGATCTTCTCGTGGTTGATCGCCGCAACCTTCAGGCCGATCTATCCGGCCTGGGAGAGACCCTCGCGCGTGAGCTTGGCATCGATTTCGTGGATCTGGGCTGGAGCGATGGGCAATGGGCAAATCTTCCCCTCACCGTTTTCCATTACGATTTGAGGCATGGATCGCGGGTGATTGCCGGCGATCATTCCGTTTTGGAGCGCTTGCCTGCTTATGCGTCGGCCGACATGCCGCCGTATGAGATTGTGAAGCTGCTCCTGAATCGCAGCGCCGGTATTCTGTCGGGATTGCGCGGAGCAAATCTTCTTGGCGAAGCACCCTCGGGCGAGGCCGCCCGGTACCTTGCCAATCAATTGGCGAAGGCGCTCATGGCGGTCGGCGACTGGCACCTCCTGCGTTGGGAGGGGTTCGATTCATCGTATCGGCGAAGGGCGGAGCGCTTCGCGGCGCTTGCGCCGGGTGTGGGCATCCCTGCGGAGGTCATCAGGCGCGTCGTGGATGCCTACGCGTTCAAGTGCCGTCCGGACTACGGTCGGATCTCGGGCAGCATGACGGAGATCCGTGCGGCCCTCCCTTTGTTGAGAGAGGCCCTGGTTGATGCGGTGAACTTCCTGGTGGAAGCGCATGCGCGCACGGTGGGTGAAGTCATGGACCTCTACCTGGCAGAAATGAGCGCCGATGTTGGCTGGGTGAAAGCGGATAACGCAAGGGTCGCGGCTCATCCGCAACTCGCGCCATGGCTGAGACCCGACCGGCTGCCCGAGGTCTCTTTAAGACACCTCGTTTTCTCGGCCGTTCCTGAACTGATGCTCGGCTTGGATGGATCGATGACCGAATCGGCGCGTACGGTCCGCGCCCGCCTCGAATCCTGCCTCACCCTACCAGCGGAAACCTCGGATGACTGGGAGGCCATGCGCAGCCTCGTCATTCGTCTCTGGTTTGCGATCTGCCATTAAGTCCTCCGTTCAACCCGCCTCCATCGTGTCCAAAGTCAGCATCATTATCCCTTGCTTCAAGCAGGCCCACTTTCTGGGCGAGGCCATCGACAGTGCCCTGACGCAGACCCACCCGGATCTAGAAGTCATCGTCATCGACGACGGCTCGCCTGACCACACCAGTGCCGTGGCTGCGGGCTATGTCGCTGACCCACGTTTCAAGTATGTGCGCCAGGAGAACCGTGGGCTACCTGCAGCGCGAAATCGCGGAATTGAGGAGTCGACCGGCGACTACCTTTGCTTCCTCGATTCCGATGACACCTTCGCACCCACCAAAGTCGCGCGGCAGGCGGCGCTGCTCGATGCGGACCCCTCGCTCGGGTTCGTTTATTGCGACATCGTGACGACCGATGAGAAGGGCTGTGCCGTACCCGACCAATTCTCCATCGCATCCACGCAACGCGAATTGAGTGGCAACGTTTTTGGCTCGCTGATGCTGGGCGGCTATTTCCCGCCGCATACGGTCATGATCCGGCGCTCAATTCTTGACGCGCTGGGTGGATTCGATCCCGAACTGGGGGGCCACGCCGACTACGAACTCTGGCTGAGGGTGTCTGGCGCAGGGCACCGGGCAGCTTTCGTCGCAGAGGCGCTCGCGAACTATCGCGTGCATGGCGGCAGCATGAGCAAAGATGGTGAACATATGCACGCCACGCGCCTAGCCACGTTGGTAAAGATGGCCCGGCTCTATCCCGAGCGGTTTGCCTCGGGCGCGGATCTCCTGCAGCAGAGCATGTCGGACCTGTTCAAGGCGAATCAGTGGATGCGTCGCCAGCAGGAGGAAACTCCCGGCGCAGGATTTGGCGGCGCAACGGGTGATGCAGGAGAAGATTCAAGCTCGGAGTCCTATCCGCTGCTCCGCCATTTCGGCAAAGCCCGCCGAGGCAAAGGGCGTGAAGACCAGGCTGCCATCTGGGATGTCACTCTCGATGGTCGTCAGGATCGCGGTATCTACATGCAGCCCCCGGTGGACCTAACCTTTCGTATCCCGACCGGCGAACGTGGCCGTTTCCTTTCGGCGGTCTGCGTGCATCCCCTGGCGTGGGACAAACCGGGCGCGGGCGGCTGTGAGTTTCACCTGCGTATCGACGGACGCGTAGTGCACGTGGTCGCACTTGATCCGGTGCACATTCCCGCTGACCGCCGCTGGCACGAACTGAGTGTAGCAGTTCCTGAACGGTCGGATGGCTTTCATGAGGTTTCACTCGAAGTGCGCTCGATCGGTGGATCGAACGCATACCGCTGGGGTATCTGGCGGGCCCCGAAATTTTCCTACGTAATCGTCGCTTCACCCACAACCACCCCTGCCTCCGTCCAATGAATGCCTCCCTTGCTCCCGAAAAAACTGAGATGTCACGGCTTGAACGCGCCCAAGAAGCGTTCGTTAAGGCAGACTGGCCTGCGGCAGCTGAAGCGTTGAAAGAGGCGCTCGAGGAGGCGCCGCACAATGCAGAGCTGTCCATCTTGCTGGGGCATGCGCGCATGAATGGAAAGGATGTCTCCGGCGCCTTGGAGGCGTACGACGCATGCGTCCGGCTCGCGCCGGAGCAAAGTGTCGTGCACGCATGCCGTGCGATGGCGTTACAGGTCTTGCACCGCGCCGCCGAAGCCTCTGCGTCAGCAGATCGGGCGCTGGCGATCGATCCGAATGACGTCATCGCGCTCAAGGTGAAGACCCGGCTCGCGATCAACGCGAGTGATGTCGATGCGGCCATGACGCTCTGCAAGCAGCTCATGGCCATCGTCCCGGACGATCAGGATGTGATGCTTCTGGCGAACGAGTGTCTCGCTCTTCCCCAGAAGCGAACCGTCGTGCAGAACCAGTCACCGGCTACTACGAATACCGCCCAGGTTGCAGGCGGGCCGATGCCGTCGCGGGTCGACTGGTCACGGGCGACAAAGCAGGAGCTTCAAGCGCATCTCAGGTCACTTCTAGCGCAGGTGGGCTTCCGGCGCCTGCAGCAGGCTGGCTTTCATGTGCAGGGCAACGACTACTATTCTCCGCTCAACGACGTCGATTTCCTCGAGGCTAATCCTGACCTGTGGGTGAATCCTCCCCTGACTCCTCCGGCGATCAACTGGAGACTCGACGAGCAGCTGGCAGCTGCCCGGGAGCTGGCACCTTTTGTTTCGGAGCTTGCCGATGTTCCGGCCGAGCCAGCTGGCGATTGTTCGCGTTTCGCTTGGAAGAACAATTTTTGGGAGAACGCGGATGCATTGGTTCAGTATGGGCTCGTTCGGGCTCGCAAACCCAAACGGTACGTGGAGATCGGCTGCGGTTGGTCGAGTCTGTTGCTCAAACGGGCACTGGAACGCAATCGGGCCGAAGGACACGACTGTGCAGTCACCCTGATCGAACCCTATCCCAACCCGGCAATTTTCAGGCACCTGCCGTCCACCTGGACGATTCATCGCAAGATAATTCAGCGTGCGGATCCGGCGATCTACGATCAGCTGGAGGCAGGCGATGTCCTTTTCTATGACGGTTCACACTGCGCCAAGGTGGGCAGTGATGTGAATTGGTTCTTCTTCCACGTGCTGCCGAGGCTGAAGCCGGGGGTGCTGATCCATATTCACGACATTTCGCTGCCTCACGAGTATCCCAAGCCGTGGATTTTCGACCGCGGTCAGACGTGGAACGAGCAGTACGTACTCCAAGCCTTCCTGATGCATAACGATGCTTACCGCATCACGCTCGCGAACCGCTTCATTTTCCTCCATCGCCAGACCGAGCTTGAGCGCCTTTACGGCAAGATTCAGCCGGTCTACGGCAGCTCGTTCTGGATGGAAAAAGTGTCCTCCTGACTCCCTCGACCATGATCTCCGCATTGTCCGCACCTGTATCGTCTACTCGGTCTTGGCCGGTGCTTCCTGATCTTGTCGGAAGCCCTGGAAAGCGCCGTCGTATTTGCATCGCGAGCTTCGACTTCGTCGGGCCGGTCAAAAACGGCGGAGTCGGAACGGCCTTCACCTCACTTGGCGAAGCCCTGGCGGCCGCGGGCCATGACGTGACCCTACTTTTCTTGGCGGGTAAGTGGTGCGAGAACAAGACCCTTGAACACTGGATCGAACACTATCGTCGCAAAGGCATTCGTTTCCTCCCGTTGCCGGAGAGTGGCCTTAACCTAAACTCACGCTGGCACGTCAACAAGGCGTACGAAGGGTATCTCTGGCTCAAGCAGCAGCCCGCCTTCGACGTCATTCATTTCTCGGAGTGGAAAGGGCCCGGTTATTTTGCGATGCGCGCCAAGCGGCAGGGCCTGGCCTTCGCCGACACGCTGATGTGCATCCACACTCACGGACCGACGCTATGGCACAAACTGAGCAACGGTGAGTACGTGACGCAGGCGGACGACGTCGAACTCGACTATCTCGAACGTAGTAGTGTCCGGCTGGCCGACGTAGTGGTGAGCCCGAGTCAATATCTGCTCCGTTGGATGGTGGACCGTGGGTGGACGTTGCCGGAGAGAACCTACGTGCAGCAGTACGTGCGGCCCGCAACCGCCCGCCAGCCCAAGCCAGATGCCGACCGAGTCCATGTGATCAATGAACTGGTGTTCTTCGGCCGGCTCGAAATCCGCAAGGGTCTGGTTCTCTTCTGTGACGCTCTGGACCGGCTTTCCCAAGATCCGCGCTTCGCCACTAAGCGGGTGAGCTTTCTCGGGAAATCGGATCGTGTTCACGGGCGCGAGAGTCAGGAGTACCTTGCTGAGCGTGCCAAGTCATGGCCTTGGAAGATCGAGGTCATCAGCGACCGCGATCAGATGGGGGCGATGGATTACCTGCAGGGCGAGGGCCGTCTTGCCGTCATTCCTTCTCTGGTCGACAACCTGCCCAATACCGTCCTCGAGTGCTTAGGTGCTCAGGTCCCCTTCCTCGCCAGCGACGCCGGGGGAATTCCCGAGATGATCGCCCCCGATGATCTTGCGGCTACCTGTTTCCCGCTGCGTGCGCCGGCCTTTGCGGCCCGGCTTGCCCGAGCTTGGCAGGAGGGCGTTCGTCCCGCCCGCTACGCCGTAGAGCAGAAAGCCAACGAACGGGCCTGGTCTGCGTGGCATGAAGGCCTGGCGGCGCCAGTGGCCGTGCCAGCGTTCGACTTGGATGCATCACCGCTGGTCAGTATTTGCATGTCCCACTGGAATCGCCCTGCGTATCTCCGTCAGGCGCTCGCCTCGATAGAGGCTCAGGACTACCGCAACTTCGAGGTCGTGCTGATCGACGACGGCAGTACCCAGCCTGAAGCCCACGCCTTACTTGCGGAACTGGAGCCGCAGTTTGCCGCGCGGGGTTGGCGCCTGTTGCGCAATGCGGAGAATCGCTACCCGGGTGCAGCTCGCAATCGTGCGGTGCGTGAGACGCGGGGTGAATACATTCTGTTCATGGACGATGATAACTGTGCCAAGCCGAATGCGCTCTCGACCTTCGTCCGGGTGGCGCTCCGCACGGGTGCCGACATCGTGACCTGCTGCCTGGACACCTTTTCCGGTCACGCCCAGCCGCATGCCAATCTCAAGCCGACTAACCGTTGGCTGTTCCTGGGTGACGATCTTGGCACCGGTGCGCTGCGCAACAATTTTGGCGATACCAACGGTCTTTGGCGCCGCGAGGTCTTTGTCGCAGTGGGTGGTTTCCACGAGGAATGGGGTGTCGGCCACGAGGACTGGGAAGTCCTGGCCCGAGCCGTCCTCGCCGGCTACTCACTCGAGACCGTGCCGGAGCCGCTCGCTTGGTATCGGCTGAACGAGACCGAAGCCACCGTTAACCGCAAGACTCCGGTCCATGCCAATCACCAGGCGAATATCCGGCCGTACCTGCAGGCCGTTCATCCAGATCTCCGAGCTCTCGTACAATTTGCCCAGGGGATGTATTTGAAGCGCGTTCAGTCGATCGAGATGGAGGCGATTGCCCAACTTGCCCATTATGGCGTGTTGTGGAAATCGAAACTCGAGGCTGCACTCGTCCTGATCGAAATGAGGCAGGAGAAAGCTGCCGTTCGCCTCATGATCGAAGGAGTGAAGGCAGTCGAGGGTTGCCGTAATCTAAAGGTTATTATCGAGGCGATTGCAGGCATTGCGCCGCATCTTGGCCGGTTTGAACCAGGCAAAGCCCGATTCCTGCTCGAGAAGGCGCTGCCTCTGGCTGAGAAGGCGGGCTATCCGGCCTTGCAGGAAAGTGTGCAGGCAAGCCTCACCAAGCTGGGGAGCGGCAAGACTGCATCACTGCCTAAACCTTCCCCGGTCGCACCGCGGTTGGCCGTGAGTGAGGTTGCCCTCTAGCAGGGGTTAGGCTGATTGGATCTGTGCCGGAGCCCTCTCTTCGCCTCATCGTCTTCAATCCTTGGGCCGACGCTTTGCAGGCGGCGGAGGTTTACCTCGCCGCGTTGCCGGCATTTGACGTGGCGGCGCGGACGGCGGATCCGGCGGATCCTGAGCTCGTGCGCAAGGCCCGGCTGGACTGCGATTGGTATGGCGAGTGTGCACGGTGCTTCGCCGCCGCGACCGTCGAGGGTGGGGCGATGCTTCCCGCCGAGGTGGTCGGGCCGACCGGGATGGCGGCGTTTGTCCAAGCGGCGGCGCGCAAGCCGGCGGGCGAGACCTGGTGGTTTGTCCTGATGGCGCAGACGCCGCAGAAGCTGGCGCCCGTGGCGGGCAAAACACTCGCCTTCCTGCGGCGTTTCGGGGTTCGCGTGCTCTATTACTCGTTCGATGAGGCGAGCCGGCGCATGCCATGCTTTGCCGAGATCGCGCCGCATCTCGATGTGCTCATCCACGACGAGGCGCCGCTGGCGGAGCAAGGCAGGGCGGCCTTGCGGCCCGAGTGCCTCACGATTCACCGCAGCTGGGTGGCCAACCTCGTGCCGTTCGCGGCGCCCTTCAACGAGGAGCCGGAGGAGAAGATACTCTTTTTGGGCTCCCAAATGGGCCTGACGCCGCATCGACGCCGGCAGATCGAACACCTGCAGACGGTGTTCAAGGACCGGTTTGTCGCCAGCACGGACCATTCCATCGCCGTCAACGAGCGGTATTCGCTCCATCGCTACAAGGTCGGTTTCTGTCCGGAGGGACGCATGTTCGCCACCCCGGGCATGGCCAAGACCCATACTGATCGGCCGTTCTGGTCGGGCTGTCTTGGCATGGTGCCGGTTTCCGAGGATTCGGAACCGGGCGGGCGCCTCGAGGCGCTGGCGCAGGCGGGGTTGATTGTGCGTTACGCCCACGGCGATCTCAGGGCCCTCACGGCCGCGTGCGAACAAGCGCTGGCTCTGCCGGTGGCGGAGCGGCGCCGGATCTACGCCCATTTCAACCGTCACGAGACGGTGGGTACGGTGGTTGCCGAGGCGATCGCCCGGTTCACGTAAGCCCGAGGCCCTGCGGGCCTTGCGAGGCGACGGTTCGGTCATCGATCTCCGGCCCCAGAAACGGCGAAGGCCCCGGCTTGCGCCGGGGCCTTGTTGGCCTAGCTGGATCTGGCTGACCGGGGCCTCCGCAGGGCTGTCCGATCCGCCTAGCCCGACCGTCGCGGGTGCGACGGCCGGGATTGGGCGAATCAGGACAATCCCTGTTGGGGCGGGCCTTAGCCGATGAGACGCAGGGCCGACTGCGCACTCTGGTTGGCCTGAGACAGCATGGCGGTGCCAGACTGAACCAGGATGTTCCAACGTGCGAGCTGCGTGGACTCCGAGGCCACATCCACATCCATGATGCGGCTGTTGGCGGCTTCGAGGTTGGCCTTGTTGACCGTCAGCACTTCGGAAGCGAAGCCAAGGCGGCTCTGCTCGGCGCCGTTGTTGGCGCGCATCGTCGCGACGTTCTGAATCGCGGTGGTGATGTCCGACAGGTTGATGTCACCGAGGTCCGAGACGGTGCCGGCAGTGATGGCGCCGATGCCGTCCGTCGCGTCGGAGAGGTTCTTGCCCGTGAGCGCAACCGACTGCGAGCCGTCCTCGGACACCTGGGAGGTGAGGTCGGAGCTGCCGAAGAGCGCCACGTCGTTGAACGTCTCGCCGGTGAGCGAGGTCAGCTGCTCCTGCAACTGGGTGAACTCGGCGTCGTAGTTCGCGAGGTCGTCCGCGTTCTTGGTCGGATCGGCGTACAGGGTCTTGAGCTCGCTGATGCGGTCAAGAACCTTGCCGGCGACCTTGAGCACGCCGTCCTGCGTCTGCAGGAAGGACACGGAGTTTCCGATGTTGGCGTTCGCAGCGGCCGAACGTTTGGCCGCAGCAGACAGCTTCATCGACACGGCGAGACCACCAGCGTCATCGGCCGGGTTCACGATCTTCGAGCCCGAGGACAACCGGTTAAGGCTGCGCTGGAGCATGCTGTTCGAAGCGGCCAGGTTGTTGGAGGCAACCGTTGCCGCGAAGTTAGTGTTAATCACGACTGACATGTTCTATCCTTGATAAATGCGACTATCCGTCGTCGCCACGGGTCCGGGAGAAACGGCTCCGGACCGCGCCGTCCGCCGCGTATGCGGCGAAAAGTCTTCGTGCCGCGACAGCGCGCGGACACAGAAAGGGGGAGACTGTCAATGAACCGAAACTTCCCCGGAGACAGACAACCGCGTTGGCTCCAGGCCGCGGGACCGGGGACTAGCCGGCCCGCGCGGCGGGGAAGGAGAGGGAAAGGCCGGCTTAGCCGAGCAGCTTGAGCGCGATCTGCGCGCTCTGGTTCGCCTGCGAGAGCATCGCCGTGCCGGACTGCACCAGGATGTTCCAGCGCGCGAGTCGCGTGGACTCCTCGGCCACATCTACATCGATGATCCGGCTGTTGGCGGCCTCGAGGTTGGCCTTGTTGACCGTGAGCACCTCGGCGGCGAAGCCCAGGCGGCTCTGCTCGGCGCCGTTGTTGGCGCGCATCGTGGCGACGTTCTGGATCGCCGCGGTGATGTCGGTCAGCTGGATGTCACCGAGGTCCGAGACGGTGCCGGCGGTGAGGGACCCGATGCCGAGGGCGGCGTCACCGAGGTTCTTGCTCGTGACGTCGACCGTGGACGTGCCGGTCTCGGAGACCGGGACATTCAGCGTGTCGGAACCGAAGAGCGCGACGCTGTTGAATTCCTCGGCCACGAGGGAGTTCAGCTGCTCCTGGAGCTGCGTGAACTCGGCGTCGTAGTTCGCAAGGTCGTCGGTGTTCTTCGTCGGATCAGTGTAGAGGGTGCGGAGCTCGCCCATGCGCTCAAGCACCTTGCCGGTGACTTTGAGCACGCCGTCCTGCGCCTGCAGGAACGAAACCGAGTTGGCGATGTTGGTGATGACGGCGCCGGACCGCTTGGCGGCGGCGGACAGCTTCATCGAAACCGCGAGACCACCCGCATCATCGGCGGGATTGACGATCTTCGAGCCGCTCGAGAGCCGGTTCAGGCTCTTCTGCAACATTTCGTTGGAGGCGGCGAGGTTGTTCGAGGCGACGGTCGCCGCGAAGTTGGTATTGATGACAACAGACATGATATCTTCCTTGATTCTAACACGTGGCGTCCGTGCCACATTCGTATCAGGGGGGGCGGCTCCTGATCGCGCCGGTCTCGGCACTTGCCGGGACAGCAGGTGTATCGTCGCGGGGATCCGAAAACTTTATCCGCGTCGTCAATTATTTTTTGCCATCGGCCGTTTCTCAGAGGCAAAACGCGTAGCGAAAAGAGTGATACATCGGGGATCTCGGGAGCCGGAAGGCGGTGGTTAGCGGGCCCTCGGGCGCGCCCTGGGCGTGCTGTCAGCCGGGTTTTGGCCGGAGGCGGCTACCGGCCGGGCCGGGCGCGCGGGCCTTACCTGGGTGGCGGCTCCGACCGGCCTCGCGCGCGTATACGCGCACGCGCGCGACGTTGTCATTTTGCCGTAAACCCGGGGGGCCGGCGTGCCGATACAGGAGCGGGCAATCACGCCCTTTTCCGACCATGTCCTTCAAACTTTCCGGCCTCGCTTCCGGCTTCGACTGGCGGTCGCTGGTGGAGCAACTCATGGAGGTCGAGCGCGTCCCGATCACCCGCCTTGAGGCTGAGCAGACGCGGAATTCGCAGAAGGTCACGCAGTTGGGGACCCTTGGTTCGAGGCTGACCACGTTGAAGACCGCCGCCTTGGCGCTGCGGACCGACAGTCTGTTTGACCGTCGCACGGTGGCCAATGCCTCGAGCGGGTCCACTTGGTCGGCCACGGCAGGTGCCGGGGTGGCGGCCGGAGCGTATGCCTTTGACGTCACCCGTCTGGCCACCGCCGCCCGGCGCGAGGGCACGGGTGATCGGGGTGGGTCGCTGGCCGCCACGTCCGATGTCTCGGGCCTCACCGTGGCCACGCTCCCGCTGGCCACGCCGGTTACGGCCGGAACGTTTTCCGTCAATGGCAAGCAGGTGACGGTGGCATTGACCGATTCGCTGCAGACCGTGTTTGACCGGATCTCGACCGCCACGGGCGGGGCGGTGACGGCGGCCTACAATCCGACCACGGATCGGGTGGAACTTTCTGGCGCCGGCGAAATCGTCCTTGGGGCGGCGAACGACTCGAGCAATCTCCTGCGGGTCCTGAAACTCGGCAACAACGGCACGGCGGCCGTGACGAGCTCGGGCTCGCTCGGCACGATCCGCACCGGCATGCCGCTTGCGTCTGGCAACCTGCGCACGGCCGTCACGGCGGTGGATGCGGGCGGCAATGGCTCCTTCAACGTCAACGGCGTGGACATCGCCTACAACGTGAACACGGACTCGCTCGCGACCGTGTTGAAGCGGATCAACCAGTCCGGCGCCGGCGTGACGGCGGCCTACGATTCCTCTCTCGACCGGGTGGTGATGACCAACAATGCCACGGGCGACCTCGGGATCGCGATCTCCGAAGGGGCGGGCGGCCTGATGGCGGCGCTGGGCCTCGGTTCGGGCGGGACCTTGGTGCGCGGGCAGAATGCCGAATTCACCGTCAATGGCGGCGGTACGCTCACCAGCGCGAGCAACACCCTCGACGCCTCGGCGCACGGGATCACGGGCCTGAGCGTGACCGCGCGGAGCCAGGGGGCGCAGACCCTCAATGTGTCCCCGGACACCACGGCGATGCGCGAGAAGATCGACGCCTTCATCAAGGCCTTCAACGACGTGCAGACGTTCCTCGATTCGTCGACCCGGGTGACGACCGACAGCAAGGGCAAAGTCACCGCGGCCATTTTGGCCGACAATCGTGAGATTCAGTCCTGGGGCCGCGAGCTGCGGTCCAAGGCCTTTGCCGCCATTCCGGGGCTGGACGGCACCATCGCCCGGCTCGAGAATCTGGGGATCGATTTCAAGAGCGGTACGAACGAGCTCGAGGTGAAGGATTCCGCCAAGCTCGACGCCGCGTTGCGCGACCGGCCCTCCGATGTGGGCGAATTCTTTGGCACCGCCTCCGCTGGCCTGGCCCAGACGATCGAGAAGTATGCCGAAGGCGTCGCCACGCTGAACACAAAGCAGCAGGAGCGCCTCAACAAGAGCAACGCCGGCATCGATGAGCAGATCGCCGCGCTGGAGCGCCGCCTCGAGCAGCAGCGCCAGATGATGGAATCGGCCTTCATCGCCATGGAGACGGCGCAATCGAAGCTGCAGAGCCAGCAGGCGGCGTTGACGAATTCCCTCGGACAGATTGGAACGCAGAAATGAGCACGCGTTCGTTTCGTCGGGTCCGCCTTTGCCTCGGTGTGATCGCGCTGGTGCTGGCGGGATGCGCCGGCCCGGGAAGCCTGCCGCGCTCGCGCGGCGTGGAACCGTTCGTTCCCACCAATGTGACTGGAGAGGCCGTGATGCCTGCCGATGTGCGCCGGGTGGTCCTGTTGCCCCTGCATGGCGGCGACGTCGCTCCGGGCGAGATGACGGTCGAACTCGACCGGGCCTTTGCTACCGCCTTGCAGCAGCAGGGGCGCTTCGAGGTGATCGCGCTGACCCGCGAGGAGTGCCTGCGGCGTTTTCGGGCCGAGTCGCTGTCCGCGGCGAATGCGCTGCCCCGCGATCTCTTCGCGGTGCTCCGCGATGGGTGGGGCGCGGATGCCGTCATGTTTGTTGATCTGACGGCCTTCGAACCCAACCGGCCCCTCGTGCTGGGCGTGCGGGCCAAACTCGCCCGGCTTGACGACGCGCGGCTGGTGTGGGCGCTGGACACGGTGTACTCGGCGGCCGAACCGGCCGTGGCCGAAGGCGCCCGGCGTCACGCGATGGCCGGCCGCCGCGGCAGCACTCCGGTCAACCTCGATGCCGGCATTCTCCAATCTCCCTCCCGGTTTGCGGCTTACGTCGCCACCACGAGCTTTGCCACTCTTCCCCCGCGCTGAGGGCGGATGCGTAGTTTTACGACCCCGGGAAAAGACGTCCGCACCTAAAGTAAGCGCCTTCGTAACCGATTAAATTCTTATCAAGACACGGCGTTCCCTGTACCTCCGTCCATCAGCGGCAGACCGTTCCTCAACCCTCCTACGCCAATGATCTCTTCGACCTCCTCTTCCGATTCGGCGGCCCGTTCGGGCCAGGTGCCGCTCGCCGGACCGTCTGTCAGCCGTCCGAAGCCCCAGCCGCTGCGCGATCAGATTTCCATGGGAACCGCTGCGAAGCTCGCCACCGAGCTGGCGCGTCAGCCGGAGATTCGTCCCGACGTCGTGGCCCGGGCCGAGGCGCTCGCCGCCGACCCGTCCTACCCCTCGCCTGAGATCATGCGTCGCGTGGGCGAGATGATTTTGGGGTCCCCCGACTTGAGCGAAGACGAATCCTGAGGTGCCCATGCTCGCCAACGCGTATGCCCGGACCTACCGGACGAATGCGGTCCTGACCGCCAGCCCCGGCCAACTCGTCCTCATGCTTTACGATGGGGTGCTCAAGTCACTGGCTCTCGCCCGTGAGGCCTTTGCCCAGCCGGGCGATGACCCGCGCCGGATCGAGATCATCAACCAGCAGCTGATCAAGGCGCAGAACATTCTGCTCGAGCTGCAGGCCGGATTGAATCTCGAAGCCGGCGGCGAATTCGCCCAGACCATGCACCGCCTGTACGATTATCACACCCGTCGCCTCCTCCAGGCCAACCTTCAGAAAAAGGTCGAGCCGGTCATTGAGGTGGAGCGGCTGGTGACGGAGTTGCGCGACGCGTGGGCCGAGATGCTCGGCAAACACGACGGTTCGGGCCGACCCGCGGTGGCATCCGGCGGCTTGGTAGCCGTGGCGTCCTGAGCGCCATGGAAAGTCCGGCCCAGACCTGCGACCGGCTGTTGACCGCCTTGGAGGACCTTGTGTCCGAGGAGGCGGCCTTGCTGGCCGATGAGCAGGTGGGGGCGATGGTGGAATTACAGGGGCGCATGGCCCCGCTGGTGGACCGGTTGGTGGCCCTGTCTGCTTCGGCCGACACCAGCCTGCAGGTCCGGGTGCGGGCGCTCGTGGCCCGACGGGCCTATGTGGGGGCGGAACTCGCCGCCCGCCTGGCGCATCTGCGCGCGGAATTGGATCGCATGTCCGCCGCGCGCCACACGGTGAACCGCATCGCGCCTGTCTACGGCGCCGTGCCCGAGGCGGCACCGCGGCAGTTTTCGGCCGTGGGTTGAACCACGGCTCAGCCCTCCGGCAGCGGACCGGCCGGGGCGGGATTGCGCGCCGCATGGGGCGCTGCCGCGCGCAGCCAGGCGGCTGCCAGGACGGTGAGGGCAAAGAGAGCCGCCGCCAAGTACCCGAGGCGTGGATACCCAATCAGTCCGCCGCCCGGCCCGGCGGTCACGAGGCGGCCCGCCAGCAGGGTCGCGCAGCCGGTGGCGGCCTGCTGGATCGCCGAATTGACGCTCATGAAGCCGCCCCGATACCGGCTGTCCACGGCGTTCGACACCATGGCCATTGCAGGGGAAAACCGTCCCGACATGCTGACGAAGAACAGGCTCGTCACCAGGAGGGTGGCCACCACCGGACCGGGTCCGAGCCGGGTGAGCACGAGCACCACTCCCACCGCGACCGCCGAAATGGCGGCGAGGACGTGGAGTTTGTCATGGCGGTCCGAAAGGCGGCCAAACCACGGCATGGTGAAGAAAACGCATGCTCCCCCGCAAAAATACACGTACGGCAGGTGCTGTTCCGGCAGGCCCGCGTTGGCCACCAGGGACGGCGCCATGAAGGGGATGACGCACCCGCCGGCGAACACGAGCAGGGCGCTGAGCACGAAGGCGCGGAGGTGGACCGGATGCGCCAGGATCTGGCCCATCTGCCGGATCGGATGCACTGGGGAAAGGGTGCGCGGTACGACGGGCAGGACCCGTCGGGCGACGAAAAACACGGCCACGCCGAGCCCCGCGAGGAGGAAGAACGGGGCATGCCATTCAAACCAGCCGGCGAGCAGCAGGCCCAGCGGCACGCCGAGCACGGATGAGAGGGGAAACGCCGCCATCACGGTGGCCATCGCCTGGCCCCGGCGCTCGGCGGGGATCGCGTCCGCGACCATGGCGGTGACGACGCCGGAGGCGACCCCGCCGAAGGCCCCGGCCGCGATCCGTGCAAGCAGCAGCCATCCGTAGGTCGGGGCCACCGCACAGCCCAGCGTGGCGAGGGTGAACGCTGCGTACAACGCGAGCAGGGCGCGTTTGCGCTCAAAACGGTCCAGCACGAAGCCCCCAAGAAACCCGCTCACCGCCGCGGCCAGACCATACGAAGCAACCAGATTCCCAAATTGCTCGGGTCCGATCGCAAACACCCGCATGAGGCCGGCACCCAACGGCATCATGATCATGAAATCGAGCACGTGGGTGAACTGCACCGCGGCCAGCGTGTACAAGAGGCGCCGTTCCTGGGAGGGGGATGAGGCGGAACGGGTGGGGGACACAAGAGGAGCCAAACCGCCAGCAGCGAAAGCGCAATCGCGCGGCGTACAGGAGGTAGGAGACGGGACGGCGTGCAGTGCGCTGGGAGTAAGAAGGTAGAGTAATAAGGCAGACGGTGGTTTTCGCAGCGGCTGTCTCAGGTGCTTCGAACCTCAAACAAGATAGCCACGAAGAGGCACAAAAAGCTCAGGTGTGCGC
>CAYZBG010000036.1:0-1474 GCA_964476565.1 uncultured Opitutus sp. | reverse complement strand
TGCGCGCAGCGCTCTCAAATCGGAAGGTCCCGGGAGACGCTTGATTCGGCGCGCAGCACGGCGAGGAACTGCTCGGCTCCGCGGCTTTGGTAGCGTTGCAGGTGGCGTACCACGGCGATCTCGCGCAATGGGGCCCGACCGCTGAGCGCGCGGTAGACGAGCGTGCGCCGGTCCTCGTGAGAGCGGGTCACCTGCGGGAGGATGGAAATGCCCACCCCGAGACCCACGAGGGCTTTGACCGTCGCGATCTGAGCGCACCGATGGACGATCCGTGGTTCGAAATCATGATCGCCGCAGAAGCGCTGGATCTGGGCGGTCAGCGTGCTCGAGTCGCCCAAGAGCACAAAGTTCTCCGTCGCGAGGTCTTCCGCCGTAACGATCTTTTGGCCGGCCAACCGGTGTGATTTGCTCACCACCAGCAACAAGGGCTCGGTGAACAGGGGTTCGATGGACAGGCGATGATCGGCGACGGGCAGCGAAAGCAGGGCCAGGTCCAGGTCGCCGGCGATCACGCCCTCGACCAGATTGGTGCGAAAACCCTCTTGGGTATGGATCTCCAGATGTGGCAGCTGGGTTCGGCACCGGTCGATCAATTGCGATAGCAAGTAGGGGGCGAGGGTGGGAATGGCGCCCACGACGATTTTTCGCCCCAGGGTGGGATTGTCGCGCAACTCTTTGGCGGCATCATCCACTTCGGCAAGGATCCGCTTGGCGCGTTCCAGAAAGGCATGCCCGGCTTCGGTCAGCACCGCCTTGCGGCCCAAGCGATGGAAGAGCTTGTGTCCCAGCTCTTCTTCAAGCTTCAAAATTTGTTGGCTGAGAGAAGGTTGAGCTACGAAGGAGCGTTCGGCCGCGCGCGTGAAGTTACCGGCCTCAGCCACGGCGAGCACGTACCGGAGTTGGTGCAGTTCCATAGTTAAAAACTATGAGAACGATAGTAAGTGCATATTTTAACTATTCAAGGTTGTACCTATAATACTCCCATCCCGCTCATTCACGTGAGCGATTAACCTAAGAAAGAAAACCAACCATGAAATCTGAACCTGTCTTGTACTCGCTGATCGGTGGCGGCCTTGTCGCCCTGGCGTGGGCGTTGTCCTCCGCTCGCATCGAAGTCGGCGTGGAGTCCGTCCTGGGCTACGTCGCCGTGGCGGCCATCGCTGCCATGCTGGTGGGCGAATATCGCGTGTCGGCCAAGAAGCTCGCTACCAAGTAAGCGTTATGGCCCCAAAAGCAGAATGGCCCCCCTCAGCGGCTCGGAGCAATCCGAGCCGCTTTTTTTTGTCCAGAGGGAAATGACCGGCAGTTGGAGGGAGGGTTCAACGCATACACCCTAGGGCGTGTCTGGGTATTTCGAGAGCCCAGCGCTGAAAGCGCAGCAGGGAGTGGGCAAGGCGGGGGCGAGGGAGCTGGGCCTTTAGGCCCTGCCCCTCGCGCCCAACGCCGCCCGGTCCCTGCTCCGCTCCAGCCCTTC
>CAYZBG010000035.1:0-50894 GCA_964476565.1 uncultured Opitutus sp. | reverse complement strand
CGCCCTAGCGCCGGGTCCGCAAGGATTGCAAGTAGGCGACAAGATCGCGCAGTTCGCGCGGCTGCAGAATGCCCTCCATCGGTGGCATGACCGAGATCGGCGGCGTCAGGCTGGCGATCCGGCTGCGCTCGATGCGTTGCTCGGTGCCGTCGACGAGGCGGAGCGTGACCGCCTCGGGGGTTTCCTGCGCCAGGGCTCCGCCGAGCAGGGTGCCGTCGTGGAGCGAGATGGAGACAATGCCGTAGCCGGGAGCCACCACGGCGCCCGGATTGATGAGGGATTGGAGCAGGGAGGCGGCATCGCGTTCGCGGCCGATGTTGCGCAGGCTGGGGCCGACCTGGCTGCCCTCGGCGGATTCGAGTTTGTGGCAGGCGAGGCAGTTGCCACCGAGGTGGTTGATGCCGATGTCGCGTCCGCGCACGGGATCGCCGCCGGCGAGCAGTTCCTGCCGGGCTTCGGCTGCGGGTGTGGTGCCGTAGCGGGCGAGGGCCTCGGCGATCGGCCGGTGGGCGCTCTCGCGCGCCCGCAGGGCCTCCAGCAGGTCGAGTTGCAACTCCGCCGGATACGTTCCGGCGACGAGGGTCTTGGCTTGGTCGGCCAGCACTGCGTCGGCGGCCGGGTGAGCCGCCTTGCCGAGCAACGCCAACACGTGCTGCCGGGTCGGGGTCGCGCGTGACGTGAGCGCGGTGCGCGCTTCACGTACGAGACGGTCAATGGCGTCCGGCACGAGGAAATCGAGTCCGGTGCGGTAGAGCTCGTCGGCGGCGTCAGTGGCGAGCGCTGAATTGAGGGCGCGGGCAAAGGCGGGGTCCTGGCGATGGCGGGCACCCATGAGGCGCAGCGCCTGGGCGCGCAGGTCGGCCGGGGCCGCGGCGTCGGCGAGGATCGCGGCCATTTGGCCGGCGGAGGCGTTCAGCTGTTCGGTGACCATCACTTTGACCGCGAGGGTCTTCAGGTCGCTGTCTTTGAGGGCGAGGAGCGGGTCGAGCCGCGCTTCGAGCACCTCGCGGATCGGAGCGGGGGCATAAGTGCGGGCCCAGCCGTCGACCCGGTCGAGGCGGGGCGGATTGCTCCAGACCAAGAGGGACTCGAGGGCCTCCTTGCGCATGGCCACGGGGGCGGCGACGTCGAGGGCGAAGTCGGCGAGTCGGGCTGCGGCTTCGGGCGTGCCGAGGCGGAGGTTGGCATTGATGGCGCGGCGCAGCAGCACCTCACTGGTCTCCCGGGCGGCGAGCCGTCCGGCGAGGGCGGGCAGGGCGGCGGGGATCGACGTGTCATCATGGATGGCGCGCGCGGCTTCCTCGACCACGTGAATGTTCGCGTCGGCGAGAAACGCGGCGACGGCCGGCGAGGCTTGGCGGCGCAGGGCCACGACGCTGATCAGGCGGGCCTCGACGGAGGCATCGGACGTGCGGGCGGCAAGCTGGGTGGCGGTGGCGCTGCCCGTGAGACCGACCACGGCCGCGTTGCGCAGCGTCGGATCGGCGCCGTCGCGGGCGGCGAAGGCAAAGAGCGGATCGACCGCGGCGGGAACCCCCCATTTGCCGAGCGCCTTGGCGGCGAACATGCGCACGCGGGGCGAGGCGTCGTTGAGCAGGGGCAGGACGGCCGACGCCACGGAGGCAGCGTGGCGGGCATCGCCGAGCACCTTGGCGGCCTGCGCGCGAATCTCCCCGTCAGCGTCGGCGAGGAACGGTACGAGGGCATAGGCGGGCGCCTTCTGGTGCCGGACAAGCTGGCCGTAGCCCCAGATCCCGTGAACCCGGGCCAGCAACCCGAGACGGTCCTGACCGGGGCCGCGGGCGGCGGCGAGCAAGGCCTCGGTGCGGCCGCGTTTGGCCAGTTCGAACTGGGCCCCGAGGCGGACGCGCTGGTCGCGATGGGAGAGCAGCGTGGAGAGGGCGGAGTCTTCGGTCTGACCGAAGCCGGCGCGCAGCAGGGCCTGCGTTTCTCGGCGAATCCCGGATTCGCGGCCGGTGGCGGCGTCGACCTGCCAGATGGCGCCGAGGTTATCGAGCGGGTAGCCGCCAATCCAGTCGACCATCATGATCGAGCCGTCCGGGTGCCAGCTCATGCCGATGCCCATCACGCCCGTGTTCATGGTCCGCTCGTCGACCATCTTGAACGTGGCACCGTTCGTTTCGGTTCGGAAGCCGCGCAGTTTGCCGGAGGGAAATTCGGAGAGCAGGAAATGATGCCGCTGGCCGGTGCCGAGCCCGGTGCCCGGGTCGTAACGGAAGCCGGCCGGACCGTCGGAGTAGCTGAGCAACGATGGCAACAGGTAGGCGGCCTGGCCGGGGAAATGCGGCTGCCAGAGGCCTTCGCGCATCCACGGCGCGGCGAGGCTCATGTACTGGTAGTTGCAACGCCAGCCCGTGTCGCTCCCCTCGGCGATGAAGACGAAGCGTTCGCGTTCGCCCTGCATGTCGGCGTCGTTGTCGACCGTGAACAGGTTGCCCCAGTCATCGAAGGCGGGTTCCTGCGGGTTGCGCAGGCCGCGGGCATAGACCTCGAAGTTCGAGCCGTCCGGCTCGACGCGGAACACCGCGCCCTCGTTGGGCACGTAGAAGTTGCGGCCCTCGCGCGAGGTCACGTTGGCCCCCTTGTCGCCGATGCTCCAGTAGATGCGGCCGTCGGGACCGACACTCAGACCGTGCATGTCGTGACCGGCGTAGGCGATGTGAAGACCGAAGCCGGTGGCCACGATCTCGCGGATGTCGGCCACGCCGTCGTCGTCGGTATCCTTGAGACGCCAGAGGTCGGGGGCGATGGTCGCATACAGCCAGCCGTCGTGCCACATCACGCCGGCGGCGATGCCGGTGACCTCGGTGTTGAAGCCCTCGGCGAACACCGTCATCCGGTCAGCGGTGCCGTCACCGTCCGTGTCGCGCAGCTGGTAGATGCGCTCGGTGTGGAAGGTCAGGTCGTGCCAGTCGATCGAGCCGTCGCCATTGTGATCGCGCAGTTCGCCGCGCGGCTGCTTGAGTTTACCCGGGGCCAGTTCCCGCTGATAGAAGGCACGTTTCGCCTCGACGCTGTCGAGCGCGACATCGTCGGGAATCCACATCCGGTGCTCGCGGATATCGAGATCGCCCACCTTGCGGCGGGTGGTGGCGGCCACGTACACGCGCCCCTGGGGATCGACTGCGCACGCCACCGGGTCGGGGACGTTGATGTCGCCGGACCACTTGTGCAGGACGAGTTCGCCGGTGGCCTTGACCGGTTCGGCCCCGGACAGGGAAAGGCCGAGTGTGGCAGTAGCGAGGATGAGGCACGGACGGAATCCGGTGGCAAAGGAAGGCATGGGCGCGACGGAGCGGAGTTCGATAGGACAGGTTCTGCCGCCCGAAGGCGGCGCGGGGTGGGGAGGGGGCACGGTACGCACGAGGCGCGGGGATTCAACGGGAAATCCCCTCGGGCGTCGTGTCGTCTGCACTCGCGCTTCGCTTGCAATCGGAGCCGGCGCGGTGGGACCGGCCCACGCTGGACAATCGCGGGCGACGTGTCTGTTTCTGGGCGTCGATGATTCCGCTGCACCCCATCGCGGTCCGAGCCGTCCGGATTGGCGCACGGCGTTCGCCATGAGCAGTCCCGGTTCCACACCGCCGCAGTCCGGGGCGGCCGGCGGCGCCAGCTTGTCGCCGTGGGCTCTCGTGTGGGCGCGGTTTGCTCGTCACCGCCTGGCAGTGGCGTCGCTGTACCTCCTGGCGGTGATCTACGTGTTGGCGGCCGGTGCGGAGTTTTTCGCGCCGCATTCGGCCGGCTGGCGTGATCTCGACCACGCCTACGCCCCCCCGCAGTTGCCGCGATACTCGTTGGAGCATGGCTGGCATGTGCCGGCGCTGACGCGCATCGTGGATCCGATCACGTTCCGAAAAAGTTACCTGGAAGATCCCGGACAGATCGTCCGGCTGGGTTTTGGCGTGAAAGGCGAACCGTACCGGCTGTGGGGCGTGGTGCCGTGGGACCGCCATTTCTTCGGGGTGAAGACCGGCGAGGCCGATGGTGCCCGGTTCTATTTTCTCGGGGCCGATCGGTTCGGCCGCGACCTGTTCAGCCGACTGATCTACGGGGCAAGGATTTCGCTTTCGGTGGGTCTGGTGGCAATCGCCGCCACCTTCGTCCTCGGCGTGGCGATCGGCGGGGCGTCGGGTTATCTGGGGGGCACCACGGATCTGGTGGTGCAGCGGATCGTCGAGGCGGTGCAGGCCTTCCCGCAACTGCCGCTCTGGTTGGCGGTGGGCGCGGTGCTGCCGCCGGACTGGTCGCCGCTGGCCGTCTACTTCGGCATCACGCTGGTCCTCAGCCTGCTCAACTGGACGTCCCTCGCGCAGGTGGTGCGGGGCCGGGTGCTGGCGCTGCGGGAGGAAGACTACGCCGTGGCCGCGCGCATGCTGGGCGCCTCGCATGCCCGCATCCTGCTGCGGCACCTTCTCCCCGGGGTGACAAGTCACATCATCGTCGTGCTGACCCTCAGTGTGCCGGCGATGATTCTCGGCGAGACCTCACTCTCATTTCTCGGCCTGGGTCTGCGTGAACCCGTGGTGAGCTGGGGCGTGATGCTGCAGGACTGCCTCAACGTCCAGACGGTGACGCGTTATCCATGGCTCCTGATGCCCGTCGTGTTCATCGTGCTCACGGTGCTGTCGTTCAACTTCCTCGGCGACGGGTTGCGCGACGCCGCCGATCCGCACGGCACCACGTGAGGCGGACACAAAAAAGCCAGACCCGAAGGTCTGGCTTCTCCATCGATCGAGACCTTCCGCTGAGGATCAGCGGAAACGCTTGCGGGCGGCCGCGAGGCCGAGGAGGCCGAGGCCCATCAGGGCAACGGTGGCGCCGGCGTCCGGAACCTGCTTGTAGTCACCGTAGGCCTTGAGCTTGGCGGCTTTGAACCACGTGTCGCCCCGCGTTACGGTGATGGTGTAGTCGAGTTCGCCCGTCGAGGAAAGTGTGCCGAGCAACGAGGCTTGAACGCTTCCCGTAATCCAATCCCACGTGAGGTACGAGAGGATGTGCGATCCATCGACTTCGTAGCTGTTGGGAGCGTCGTAGATGTCTACCGTCACGTACTCATTCGAGTCACCGAGGTAGGGCACGTCACCGAAAAATGCGTCGTCAGCGAAAGCGAAGTATGCCTTGGCGGAGGTGAGTTCGAAGCTTCCTGCGACAAAAACGGGGCCACCGGATTCGGCGGCAATGCCATTCAGATTGAACGTACCGCTGGTCGATTGTCCGGCGGACAGGTACACCGGTTGGTCAACGTTGAGATCGGTCCAGACGAACGCTGCTTGGGTAGTTGAGGTCGCGAGAGCGAACGCGCCCAAAGCGAGGAGGGGAGTTAGGAGTTTCATGTTGAAGACGGAGTTGAAGGACACCCACTTACCGTGGGCTCCTTCACCTGAGCTTAACATGGGCCAAGGGGTGCTTTCGGGCCTAACGAGCCTTGATTCCTGTTCTCTTAATTCATGATGATTAATAAATTAAGGGAATGAATATTTTTCTATCTTCTTTCCAAGATCGAGAGTAGGTCTGAACGGGTGTAATCTTGGCCGACGTTTAGCAGGCACCGGGAGGTAGATTGTGGCGTAACCTTAATGGGTTTAGCGACTAACGCGCGTCCTCTTCCACTGTAGGCGAACTTTACACGTGTCCGCCTGATCCCGATGGGCTACGGGATCAGTTCGAACACGCTGACGCGGCCCGTGGTCTCTTCGCGGCCGTTGAGGAAGGTGAATTCGACCCAGGTGGCGGTGCGCATGAGGGCCTCGTAGCGGGACAAATCCCAGCGCTCGACCGACTCGCCATTGATCCGGGTTACGAGGTCGCCTGGGAGGATGCCGGCGCGGTCGGCCGGGGAGTCGGGTACGATGCTGGCCACGCGCCAGTAAGCGGGCGTCCGGGAGAAGCCCAGCCCGACCGTCCGCACCGGCGGAGTGATGATCGGGGCCGTGCTTTCGCGGTAGAACGTGGCGGTACCCTGGCGTTGGTCGAGGGTCAGGGTGAAATGCTTGAGCACGCCGCCGCCGAGGGAGGACAGCTGATCCGTCAGGTCGACCACGGGCTGGACCAAGGGGTAAGCTCCGATCTGCAAGGTGGCCGCGAGGCGGCCGACCTGGGGAATGCGTTCTCCGGCGAGGGAGGCGACCGACGCGCCCGGACGTGGCCCGGAGGAGAACACCGGATCGAGGCCGAAGGGATTAAGGTTGAGGGAACCATCGCTCCCGGAATCGAGCAGGACAAAGACGGTTCGTTCGCCCAGTTGCACCGGGATGAGCGGGACTTTGTTGGCGGGGCTGAAGGCAAACGACGAACCGGGCAGCAGCGAGGGTGCAACCGCGGACCCTACCCGTACGCGTTCGCGCGGGTAGTCGAGGGTCAGGCGCAGGTCCTGGAACAGGGGAAAACCGAGGATGCCATCGATGGTGATCCCGAGGTGGGCCGACAGCTCGGCATGGTCAAGCAGGAGCGCTTGGAGCGATTCCAGCCGCAAGCCCCCCAGGGTGAGGCGGCGCAGGTGGACGGCCGGAAGGGTGCGGTAGTCGCCGGTGGCGGAGCGGACCTGCACCGTCCGCTGGGGCTCCCGCGACGCGGCGGTGCCCAGCCGATTCACGAAATCGGGGGAAAGCAAGGTGACCGACGAGCCGGTGTCGATGAGGAAGCGCGCGGTGCCGGCGCGCTCGACCGGGATCTCGACCACCAGGTGATGGCCGATCAGCCGGGCCGGAAACTCGATCGGATCCGCGGCGATCCGCGTGCGGGCGGGGGCGGGGCCGATTGCGGTTGGCGTGGTCGCGCACCCGGCAAGGGCGAATAGGACCAGCGTGAGGATCCCGGGGAGGACGTGTCGGGCAAAGGCCCGCTGGTTCGTCTGGCTCACGGCTGGGGACGGGGCAGGCGCAGGCTCAGGAGAGCGGCTGCGGCGGCCAAGGCGGCGGCTACTGTGTAGAGCACGGTGGCGCCGAGGGTCCAGTAGACGGCACCCGCGACGATCGGCGTCACGGCCCGGGCGAGGGAGCCGAGCGAGCGAAAGATGCCGAGCACGCGGCCCTGCTCCTCCGCGGAGGCGTAGAGGGAAATCAATCCGGTGGTGGACGGGTTGACCAAGCCGCCGCCGAGCGCCAGCAGGGCGACGCCGAGGTAAAGCCACCCGGTCGATGGCGCGAAGCCGATGGCCAGCAGCCCCGCGGTCGAATGCGCGAGCCCAAGGATCAGCACCGTCTTCTCCGGCAGCCGGGCGAGCAGTTTTCGGACGACGATCCCTTGGGTGAGAATTGAGCAGACACCGAGGAACCCCATCAACATCCCGTTTTCCCGCGCGGTGTAGTCGAACCGTTCGGCGCTCAGAAAGACGAGGGACGTTTCCATCGCGACGAAGGCCAGAGCGTAGACGAAGGCGACGAGATTGGCCCGGCGGGCGCCGAGGTTGTCGAGACCGAGGATGGCGCCGATCGGATTGCGCAACCGCGGCGTCTCACTGCGACCGCGCAGGTCGGGCGACAGCGTCTCGCGGAACCGGGCCTGGATCCACACGAGGTTGACGAGGCCGAGCAGGAAGGCGACGCCCGCGGGAACGGTGAAGGGATTGACGCCCCAGGCGGCGAGATGCGGGGCGTAGTCGAGCAAGTTGATGCGGGCTGCGAAGGCGCCGATAAGCGGTCCCGTGACGAGTCCGAGGCCAAAGGCGGCGCCGACCAGGCCCATGGCCTTGGAGCGTTCGGCGCGGGTGGTCACGTCCGCGACGGCCGCAGTGGCGACCGACAAGTTGCCGCCGAAGGCGCCCGCGAGCAGTCGCGCGGCGAGAAAGAGCCAGAACGAACCGCTCACCATCCAGAGCAGGTAGCTTGCTGCAGTGCCGGCCACGGTCCACACCAGTACCGGCCGGCGTCCCCGACGGTCAGAGAGGCTGCCCCAGAAGGGCGCAAAAACAAACTGCAGCAGGGAGAACAGGGAGCTGATCACGCCGCCAAACAGCACTTCGGGCAGGTGGGTTTCGTTACCCAGGGCCCGCGCCACGCTGGTGATGGACTCCAGCAGGCCGCCCAGCAGCCCCGATTGGCCGTCGACCGCGAGATAGTGACGCAGCAGGTCGGGCCCAAGCGGGAAGATGATCGAGAAGCCGATCAGGTCGATGTAGAGCGTCAGGAAGATGACGCCAAGGGAGAGCGGGCGGGCGGGCGTGGCGGCGGTGGAAGGCGAGGACACGGAAAGGGCGGACGATACGCGCCGGAAGCGGCACGCCAAGGCCCAAACGCACGCGCGTCGGCCTCGCTCAAGCCACCGGATCGCCGAGGATCTCCTGCAGCTTGGCCCGCACGGAGGCGACCGAGAACGGCTTCTGGATGAACGCGGTCGGCGCCGCACCGGTGAAGCGCTGGCTGACCTCCTGTTCGCTGTAGCCGCTCATCAGCACCACTCGTACGTCGGCACGCCGGGCCCTGAGCTCGCGCAGCACCTGCTCGCCGCCCATGCCCGGCATCGTCAGATCGAGCAGCACGAGGTCGTAGTGCACGCCCGGCGCATCGAAGCGGGCCAGGGCTTCCGGGCCGTCTGCGGCCGTGTCCACCGTAAGGTTGAACGAAGCGAGCATGTGCGAGCCGACAAACCGCACCGCGTCCTCGTCGTCGACCAGCAGCACGCGTCCGTGGGCCCGCCAGGTCTCGGGTGCGTCGCGACCGCTCGGCGTCGGCAGCCGGGAGGCCTCCACGATCACGTCGCTGGCCGGCAGCAGCAGCCGGAAGGTCGAGCCTTCCCCCACCGTGCTGTCAACGAGCAGGGCACCTTGGTGGCCGCGCACGATTCCGAGCACGGCGGCCAGCCCGAGGCCGCGTCCGGCAAACTTGGTGGTGAAAAACGGATCGAAGATGCGGGCCTTGGTCTCCGGCGACATCCCGCAACCGGTGTCGCGCACCTCGAGGAAGACGTAGTTGCCCGCCTGGGAGGTGCTACCCTGTTCGGCGCGTTTCAGCAGGGAGGCGTCGGCGTACTGGGTGCCGGTGGCGAGCACGATGTCGCCGGTCCGCTCCCCGATCGCGTCGGACGCGTTGATCACGAGGTTCATCAGGATCTGCCGCATCTGCGTGGCGTCGGCCATGACGGACGGCAGGGCCTCATCGAGCTGGAATTGGAGCCGCACCGACTTGCCAATCGAAGCCCGGAGCAGCGGCACCGTCTCCTGCACGAGCGCGCTCAGGTTCATCGGTCCGACCATGAACCGGCCCTTGCCGGAGTAGGCCAGCATCTGCTGGCACAGTTCCGCGGCGCGCAGGGCGGCCGACTCGATCTGGCGCAGATGCGGTCCGAGCGGTGAGCCGCGCGGCAGCTCGTAGTTGAGCAGGCTGGCGTTGCCCATGATACCCGTGAGCAGGTTGTTGAAATCGTGGGCGATGCCGCCCGCGAGCACGCCGAGGCTCTCGAGCTTCTGGCTCTCGAGCAGCTTGCGCTCCATCGCGAGCCGCTCCGTCTCGGCCTGCTTGCGTCCGGTGATGTCGGTCGTGATGCCGCCGACCGCCCGGATCGCCCCGGAGGCGTCGCGTAACGGAAACTTGAATACAATGCTCGTCATCGGCCGGCCGTCGACGACCGTGACCTCCTCGAAGGTCTCCGTGCGGCCCGAGGCGATCGCGGCGGCGTCGCTGCGGCGGTAGGTGGCGGCATACTCCGGCGGGAACAGGTCGGCGTCGGTGCAGCCGACCACGGTCGGACGGCCGCCGCCGTACAGCTCCTCGAAGCGCCGGTTGGCGACGAGGTAGCGGCCCTCGAGATCCTTCATGAAGATCACGTTCGGGCTGTTGTCCATGATCGCGGCCAGTTCCTCGCGGCTGGCGCGCAGCTCGGCCGTGCGCTCCTCGACCAGCCGCTGGATGAGCGCCATATGCCGCAGGCGGAAAAACAGGAGCAGGCCCAGGGCGGCGGAGGCGAGCGAGCCGATGATGAGCAGCACGTACGGCTGGCGGGACGTGGCGCCGGCCAGCCACCCGGCCGTCGGGCGGTAGATCAGCTCCCAGTCGCGTTCCCAGAGGCGGATGGGCACCCGCAGGGCGTGCGGAGTGAGGAATGATTCCACCGACGGCAGGTTTGCCGTCTCCGTGGTGTGGCTGTCGTAGTGCACCGCGACCACGCCGTCCGGGCTGCGGGCCGTGACGTCGTTGACGAGGAAATCAAAACCGGAGGTGTTCAGCTCCGCTGCGGAGGAAAAGAACCGGTCGAGACGAAACGCGCCCAGCACCATGCCCTTGATCACATCCGGCGGGGTGCGCGAGGAAGGCAGGGGCAGGCTGTCGTACACCGGCACGTAGACGATGAACCCCATCGTGGTCTCCCCATCGACGAGCAGGCGCGACTGGCGGGACATCGCGGTCTGGCCGGTGCTGAGCGCGAGTTTCACCTCGGCATGGGAACGGCCGGACAGGAGGTTCAGCCCGAGCGCCGGCCGGTTCGGCTCGAGCGGTTCGATGTAGAGAATCGGGAGGTAGGTGTCCTGCACCGGCGAGGTGTCGATGACCTGGGGGGCGAGCCGGTCGCGGAAGACGAAATCCGGTCGCTCCGGGGTGCGCAGGCGGGCCTCTGTCGCCGCGCGTTCGGCGTGCGGCACGAGTGGCGCCCATTCGAGGGCGCCGATGCCCGGGTGGCGCTCGATGAGATCGCGCGCGGCACCGTTGAATTCCTCCTCGCTGACTTCGTCCGAGAAAGTGAACAGCGTGCGCAGGGCGTTGAGGGCGCCTTCGTACGTCCGGGCTGCGGACTGCAGCGCGCGCACCCGGAATTCGACGGCGGCGCGAATCCGCCCTTCCAACCGCGCCTGTTCCGATACCTGCTGCCGGGCTTGGAGAAACACCGTCAAGGCGAGTCCAACCGCGAAGGTCGCGAGCGCGATGGCGGCGGGGCGTCCTGCAGGGTGCGAACGGGCCGGCGGGGTGGCGGGCGCTAGCGACATAAGGGCGGGCGGCGACGGAAGTCCGTCCGCTAGGCAAGGGCCGGGGGTGGGCGACGCAGGACCATCGGCAGCAAGCAAAACAGGCGCGCCGGCGATTGCAACGCAGCCGACGCGCCGAAGCGCGTTTAGACGTTCCCCGCGTGTAGAGGACGCGGGGCCCGAACGGGCCTACATCCGGTACGGAAGCGGATACTTCGACGTCAGCGTTGCCACGAGGCCCCGTGCCGTCTCGAGCGCGGCGGCTTCGCCCGGCGTGCCGATTGCCTTCAACACCGTGTCGATCGCCCGGGCGATGACCGGCATGTCGACCTCGACCAAGCCGCGGGTGGTGACGGCCGGGGTGCCGAGGCGGATGCCGGACGCCTGGAACGGCGAGCGAGTCTCAAAGGGCACGGTGTTCTTGTTGCACGTGATGTGCGCCAGATCGAGGGTCTCCTGGGCCTTCTTGGCGGTAAGCTCCGGCAGGTTAGCGCGCAGGTCGACGAGGAAGAGGTGGTTGTCGGTGCCGCCCGACACGATCTTGTAACCGTGGGAGAGCATGGCGGCGGCGAGCGCGCGGCTGTTCTTCACCACCTGCTCGCTGTAGGCCTTGAACTCCGGCTTGAGGCACTCGGCGAAGCACACCGCCTTGGCCGCGATCACGTGCATGAGCGGGCCGCCCTGCCCGCCGGGGAACATGGCCGAGTCGATGGCCTTGGCATGCTGCGCCTTGCACAGGATCAGGCCGCCGCGCGGCCCGCGCAGGGTCTTGTGCGTGGTGGTGGTGACGAAGTCCGCATGGGGCACGGGCGACGGGTGCACGCCGGCGGCGACAAGGCCGGCGATGTGCGCGATGTCGGCGAAGAGGTACGCGCCAACCGAGCGGGCGATCTCGCCCATGCGGGCGAAGTCGATGATGCGGGAGTAGGCGCTCGCGCCCACCGTGATCATCTTCGGCTTCTCGCGCTGGGCGACGGCGGCGAGCTCGTCGTAGTCGATCAGGCCGTTGTCCTCGCGTACGCCGTATTGGCAGAAATTATACAGCTTGCCGGAGAAATTCGCCGGATTGCCGTGGGTGAGGTGGCCGCCGTGGGCCAGGTTCATGCCGAGCACCTTGTCGCCGGGCTGGAGCACGGCGGTGTAGACCGCGAAGTTGGCCTGCGAACCCGAGTGGGGCTGCACGTTGGCGTGTTCCGCGCCGAAGAGGCGCTTCGCGCGCTCGATCGCCAGCACCTCGACCCGGTCGACGAATTCGCAGCCGCCGTACCAGCGCTTCGCCGGATAACCCTCGGCGTACTTGTTGGTGAGCACGCTGCCCTGGGCCTCCATGACGGCCGGGTAGGTGAAGTTCTCGGAGGCGATCAGCTCGATGTGGCTCTGCTGGCGGGCGAGCTCCGCCGCGATGGCGGCGTGGATTTCGGGATCGAGGGTCTTGAGCGGTGAGGCGTTGAGCATGGGTGAAAACGGCGGACGGGATCGGACGGAAAAACAGGCGCCTCGGAGCCGAAGCGGACTTGTGCCGGCCGGCAACCCGAAATCCTCCCGACCGGCGCCTAACGTTCAGCGTTTCTCGGCCGTGAGGGAGCGCAGAAAATCGATCAACCCCGGGATTGCCTCGACCATTTCGTCGCGGCAGGCCTCGTAGTGCTTGAGCGGGCCGCCAAACGGATCCGGGATCTCGCGCTCGGCCGACCCGGGCATGAACTCCCGGAACAGGTGAACGTTGGCCGGCGGCGGCTCGAAGGTGAGATTGATCATCGCCCGGTGGCTCTCGGTCATGACGAGGATGACGAGGGCGCGATGGACCAGCTCCTCGGTCAGCGGCCGGCTGACGTGGCCGGAGATGTCGAGTCCGACCTTCTTCAGGGCCTGCACGGAGTTGGCGGACACTTTCTCCCCCTGACGGGCCGCGACTCCGGCGGAGATGACGTCGAGCGAGCGGAGCGGTTCGGGCTGGGCCTTGAGGGCATGGGCCAGCAGAGCTCCGGCCATCGGACTCCGACAGATATTGGCGGTGCAGACGGTGACGATCGGTCCGAACAGGCTCATGCGTAGGAGGTCAGGGGATGGGTTTTTCCCGGAAACGCAACCCGGCAGCCGGGCGGCTCAGAGCCGGCCGAGCGCCTTGAGTCCGCGATGCAGGTGCACGGCCCGCTGCAACACGAGATCGACCAGCAAGGGTTCGGCCGGTTCACCGGCCGCCGGTTCCGCCGGGGCTTCGGCCTCGGCGCCGTTTCCATTGCCATTGCCGTTGGCGCGACTGCGCATGATCGCCGCCTCATCGCGGCGCGGCTTCCGCACCGGCGGCTGGATCAAACGGGCGAGGTCCGTTCCCTGGGCGTAGGCGTCGTAGGCGCGGGCGTCCTCGTCGGCGGGCACGGGCAGGGACAGATCGAGGACGGGTTCGGCCACACCCGTGCCGAGCAGCAGCACGGTGGACGCGCGCTGGCCGAGCCGGGTGAGCAGGGCGGGTGCGGTCTGCCGGCTGACGAGCACGAAACGCACCGGTCCGGCCGCGCGCAAGGGAGCGACAAAGGCATCCGCCGCCGCGTCGTCCGCCGCGGTCGCGCGGCGCAAGTCGAGCACGTGCGGTCCGGGGGCGTTGATGGCCCCGTCGACCTGTCCGACCCGAAGGTACGAGAGTCCTTCGCCGAGGTCGACGGGAGCCGGGGCGGCGCCGCGGGCGGCAAGCGCGGCGCACAGGAAAAGTCCGGTGAGCAGGAGACGGCGCATAGGTCAGGTCCGGGCGCGCCTGAGCTGGCGCGCGCCGATGTCGCGACGGTAGTACTTGCTCGCACACTGGGTGGCTTCGCAGGCGGCGTAGGCGAGGTCGGCCGCGGCCTGGAGGGTGGGAGCGAGGGCGGTCACCCCCAGCACGCGTCCGCCGGCGGTGACGACGCGACCGGAGGCATCCCGGGCGGTGCCGGCGTGGTAAAACGTGACGCCGGCGGGAACGGGCGACGGGAATGTGATGACGTCACCCTTCGGATAGGCCTCAGGGTAGCCGCGGGCGGCGATCACGACGCAGAGCGCAGGTTCGGGGCGCACCTCGAGTTTGACGGACGCGAGGCGGTCGTTGGCCGCGGCCCACAGCAGGGCCAGCACATCGGTCCGCAGGCGCGGCAGGACCACCTGCGTCTCGGGGTCGCCGAACCGGGTGTTGAATTCGAGCACGCTCGGTCCGGACGGCGTGAGCATGACGCCGATGAAGAGCGTGCCCCTGAACACCATGCCCTCGTCGGCGATCGCGTTCACCGACGGGCGCACGATGTCGTGCTCGATCTGCGCCAGCAGGGCGGGCGTCACCACCTCGGCGGGCGAATAGGTGCCCATGCCGCCGGTGTTGGGCCCGGTGTCCCCGTCGCCGATCCGTTTGTGATCCTGCGAAACCGGCAGAATGACATAGTCGCGGCCCGACACGACCACGAGAATGGAGGTCTCATCGCCGGTGAGGCAGTCCTCGATTAGGATCTGGCGGCCGCTGGCGCCGAACCGGCCTCCGTCGAGCATGGCGCGGACGGCCTCCTCGGCTTCGGCCAGGCTGGAGGCGACGACCACGCCCTTGCCCGCAGCCAGGCCGTCGGCCTTCACCACAATGGGCGCGCCGCGTTGGCGGAGGTAGGCCAGCGCGGGGGCGACTTCGGTGAAGATGCCGGCCGGGGCGGTGGGGATGCCGTGCTTGAGCAGCAGCTGCTTGGTGAAAATCTTGGAGGCTTCGAGGCGGGCGCCATCGGCGGTCGGGCCGTACACGGGGATGCCGGCCTTGAGCAGCTCGTCGGCGAGACCCAGGGTGAGGGGAACCTCGGGGCCCACGACGACGAAGTCCACCCGCTCGCGTTGGGCGAGGGCGGTCAGGCCGGGCAGGTCGTCGACGGCAACCGGGAAACACGCCGCCTCCTCGGCAATGCCGGCATTGCCCGGCGCGCAGAGCACGCGAGGGCGGGCGGGCGAAGCGAGCAGCGCACGCACGAGGGCGTGTTCGCGGCCGCCGCCGCCGACGACGAGGACGGTGGAAGGTAGGGAGGCAGAGGAGGTCAGGGACACGTCGGGCAAAAAGGGGGGCGGACTCAGAGAACTTGGAGTTTCTCGCGGTAAAAGGCCACGACTTCGTCGGGATCGTCGGTGAAGAGCAGGTAATCCGCCATCCAGGCGGGGGCGCGTCGCGCGGCGATCATCGCGAGGATCTGCGCGCGCAGGTCGGCGAAGTATTCGGCATCGTAGAAGACAAACGGCACCCGCGGCCGGATGCCCAGTTTGAGGTTGCAGAGCTCGATGCCGATTTCCTCGAGCGTTCCGACGCCGCCGACGTTGAAGATGCAAAAATCGGCGACCTCGAACCATTTCTGGCGGAAGTGGCGCGAGGTTTCCTGGAAGGTGTTGAAGAAGTCGACCCCGAGCTCGGGCGGCTGGGCCTCGAGTTCGAGAAAGCAGGAGCCGGTCAGCGCACCCTTCAGGCGGGCATGGTCGGTGGCGAGGCGCATCACGCCGGGCCCGCCGCCGGTGAGCACGCCCACGTTGGTGCCGATGAACCCGGTGAGGCGTTCGATCAGGGTGGAAATGCGCTCGGTCTGGACCGCGTCGAGGCCGACGGCACTGCCGTAGAAGGCGAGGATCGTCGCCTCCTGGAACTTTTTCACCATCTCCTCCCGGATGAAAAAGCCGTGCTCCTTCTTGTAGGTGTGAAGGTAGAGGTCGCCCATCGACTCGTTGTACCAATAGACGTCGAGGCCGATCGCGTTGAAGGCGTCGAGCCGGCTGTGCGCGTTGCTCGAGAGGAAGAAGCCGTGCGTCCGGGACGGATTGCGGAAGACCAACCGCTTCAGCTTGAGCGACTGGATGCGCGTCAGTAGCTCGATGTTTTCCAGCAGGTTCGGGAAATAGTCGACCAGCAGGGTGTCTGCGTCGGCGGGGCCGGCGTCGAGCGCCTCGATGATCGTGTGGTGGCCGCAGGCCGAGGCCGCCGCCTGCTCGACGTCCGCCTTGAGGGAACCGTTGCCGGCATGGAAGAAGATCGAGAGGTTCTCCATCATCGAGCTCTGCCCCTTGACCGTCAGGCGGGTCTTGGGCCGTGGCTCGGCGTGGCCACGGGGCGGGTTCTCGTCGAGGCAGCGGTAGAGCGACTTGGCGTGGCCGAGCAGCCGCGTGCGCCGCTTCTGCAGCGTCTTGAACTCCGGGTCGGTGAACTCCGGCGCGCGGAAAATGTCGACCGACACCATCGGGTTGACCACCGGCTGGTCGCCCGGGTTGTAGATTTCGAGCATGATGTTCGTGCCGAAGGTCTTCACCGGGTCGAGCAGGACGGCGCTGGTGTGGATGCCGAAGTTGCCTTCGCCCTGGTTGAGCACCACGTAGTGCTCCTTCAAATACATGGAGCAGCTCGTGAGGATGCCGGCGCGGGGCGGGATGGTGAGCGGCGAGGCCTCCTGGCGCTGCTGGACCTTGTCGAGGAAGGCGCGGCCGGCCTCCCCGCTGACCAGGCGCTCGAAGCTGCCGCGCTGGAGGCGCGGGTTGAGGGTGTAGCTCACCTGATGGGTGGTGAGGTAGACCCGCCCCATGCGGTCGATGCTGATGGTGTTGGGCAGCTTGATGCGGTTCTCCTTCAGGGCCGCCCAGATCTCGGCCGTGGTGAGCTTGGCCGCCGCCGGCGCGTAGTAGAGGCGACCGACGGGTGTCCCGAGCCGGAGCAGCTTTTTCCAGTACGGGGCGTTCGGGAAGGAACCGTCGAAGATGAAGGCCTCCGCCTCGAGCACGAGCCGGTTGCCGTCGAGCGTCGGGACGCCAATGGTGAGCATCTCGATCCCGATGCGGGCCAGGGTGCTGCGCTCGGTGAACTTCAGGGCGGGCAGCAGGCCGCGCAGGGCGTCGAGTTCCGCCGGGTTGCGCGGCCAGAAGGCCAGCGTAAGGGAGACACTGCGCTCGTCCTTGGGGCGGACGGCGAGAATCTGCCCATCCTGGCTGGTCCAGAAGTGATCAACGTTCATGTCGGGATCGGGGAGCCAACCGCGGCGTCCGGGCGGACTCAAGCGCATTGGTTCGTCGTTGCCACCGGCCGCGACGGGGCCCACGGTGCGACATTTCGCGGCACAACCGGCGCCGCGTCGTTTCCAATCCTTCACGTCATGAAACCCATCTCCCTGATCAAGGCCTCCCTGCTTGCCCTGGGCGCGTCACTCGCGCTGGGCGCCCAACCCGCGCCCGCTCCGGCGGCTGCGCCTGCGCCCGCCGCCGCGCCCGCGCCCTCGTTCACCGAGGCCCAGGTATTGGAAACGGTTGGCTGGATCTTCGGCCGCCGCATGGGCGTGACCGAGCTCGGATTCACCGCCGAGCAGCTCGAGGCGATCCTCAAGGGTTTCCGCCAGGCCGCGGTCAGCACCGATGCGCCCTACAGCCTCGAGGCCATCGGGCCCCAGGTGGAGAGCTTCATGCGGGCGAAGGAGGACGAATACCGCGCCAAACTTCAGGCCCAGACCGCTGCGCAGTCCGCGGCGCTGCTGGCCGAGGCGGCGAAACAGCCCGGCGCGCAGGTGCTACCGAGCGGCGTGGTCTACCTGGTGGAGCAGCCGGGCACGGGCGAGTTTCCCAAGCCCACGGACACGGTCCGCGTGCATTACACTGGGCGGCTGCCTGATGGCACGGTCTTCGACAGTTCGATCGAGCGCGGCCAGCCGGTGGAGTTCAACGTGGCCGAGGTCATCGAAGGCTGGGGCGAAGGCATCCAGAAGATCAACAAGGGCGGCAAGCTGAAGCTGCACATTCCGGCCGACAAGGCCTACGGCGACACGCCTCCGCCCGACGGCCCGATCCCTCCCGGCGCGGCGCTGGCCTTTGATGTCGAGCTGATCGATATCATCCCGGCGGCGGCCCCTGCGCCCGCGCCTGTTCCGGCCCAGCCGGCGGCGCCGGCCAAATAAGGCCTCTCGTAACGCCGGTCCCGGCGTGATCCTCCAGCGGAGCCCATCGCGGCTCCGCTTTTTTGTTACCTGTCCGTCACACCGGGGGAGCGTCCGGGATTGCCCCGGCCGGGCGTCGCAGGCAGCTAGGGCTAAGCTCCCGTCCATGCACATCGCGCTTGTCACCGAGACCTATCCGCCCGAGGTGAACGGCGTCGCCATGACGCTCTCCCGCCTCGTTGCTGGGCTGCGGGCGCGGGGACACACCGTTGCGCTGGTGCGGCCGCGGCAACCGGAGGAGGCCGAACCGGCTGCGGGGCCGGACGAGCTGCTCGTGCCGGGTCTGCCGCTGCCCTTCTACCGCACGCTGCGCGTCGGCCGGCCGCAGGTCGGGCGGCTGCGCGAGCACTGGCGGCGGCGGCGCCCCAACGTGGTCCACATTGCGACGGAGGGCCCGCTTGGCTGGGCCGCGCTGCGGGCGGCGCGGCAACTCGCGCTGCCTGTCACTTCGAGTTTCCACACCAATTTCCATGCCTACGGCGGGCACTACGGCCTGCGGCTGTTGCGTCGTCCCGGCCTCGCCTACCTGCGGTGGTTCCACAACCGGACCCGCTGCACCCTGGTGCCGGCCGGCGACCTGCGCGACCGGCTGGCCGCCGAGGGTTTCGAGCGGTTGGACGTGCTCGCGCGCGGGGTCGACACCGCTCTGTATGCGCCCGAACGGCGAAGCGCGGCGCTGCGTGCGTCCTGGGGCGCGGGCGAACGTGATCCGGTGGTCGTGTACGTCGGGCGGATCGCGCCTGAGAAGAACCTCGGCCTCGCGGTCGAAGCCTTCCTCGCCATGCGCGCGGTGGAGCCGGCTGCCCGATTCGTCCTGGTTGGCGACGGCCCCGGACGGGCCGGGCTGGCCCGTCAGTATCCGGATTTTCATTACGCCGGGATGCGCCGCGGCGCGGACCTGGCCGCGCATTATGCTTCGGCCGACGTCGCGGTCTTCCCGAGCCTGACCGAAACCTTCGGCAACGTCGTGACCGAAGGGCTGGCCAGCGGCCTCGTTGTGCTCACCTACGATTATGCCGCCGGGCGCGAGCACGTGCGCGATGGGGTCAACGGCTTCGCTGCACCCTTCGGCGATGCCGGGGCCTTTCTCGCCCGGGCGCGCGGTGTCATGGACCGGCGCGGGGCCTGGCCGCAGTGGCGCGCGGCCGCGCGGGCAACCGCGCTCGACCTGACCTGGGACGCGATCGTCGAACGTTTCGAGGGCCAGGTTTCGTCCGCGGCGGGCGTTCAGCCCCGCGCCTGTGCCGGATAGCGACGGAGATCGAGGGTGTGCCGGCCCTCGGGTGGGTAATCCACCTTGGGGATGAAGCGCGTCTGGCCCACGGTGTGCGGCCACGGTTCCCAGCGTTCGGCGAAACGCGCGCGGGCCTCCGCCGGCGTGGCGGGGCGCTCCGCGTAGGGCGCGTTGCGCGGATTCCACACGTGCCACCGCGCGGCCGCCGTGACAGTGAGGCTGGTGCGGTCGACCCATTCGAGCAGCAGCGGCGCGTGCACCGGCACGTGAGGCTGCAGGGCCGGCGTGAGGTAGAAGGCGCGGAAGCGGATGCCGCCGGCAGCCCCGGCGCCGGAAGGGCGGAAGGCGCAGGGCAGGCCGTTGACGAGCAGCAGTCCCTGCTCGAGCACGGCCGCGTCGGCGACGAAGGCCTCGATGCGGTCCATGCTGGCGTCCACCGACCGCGACACCGTGCCGCCGTTGGGGGATTCGCCCAGCAGGGGCCAGGCCTCGAGGGCCTGCCGGAAGACGACCGTCGCCGCGGTGCGTTCCGCATCCGGACCGGCGGGAACCGCGAGGCGGCCAAGTTCCGGACAGCGCCAGTCCCAGAGCGGACGCAACCACGCCTCGTCGAAGGGCAGGCCATGCGCCCGCAGATCGGCGCAGACCGTGGCGAGGTCCTCCCACAGGAACGTCGGCAGGAAGAAGCGATCGTGCAATTCGCCCGCCCAGCGGACGAACGGTTCGCGGAAGGGAGCGGCGGCCAGACGGGCGAGAAGGGCGCGCACAAAAAGGCCGGTGAGGGCGAGCGCCCCGGCGTCCGGGTGAGTCTCGAACGCCCGGAACTCGACCAAGCCGAGCCGGCCGTTGCCCGCGAAGGGATTCCACAGTTTGTCGACGCTGATCTCGGCGCGATGGGTGTTGCCCGACCGATCCATCAGCAGGTCGCGAAACAGCAGGTCAAACAGGGCCAGGTTGAACGGCGTGCCGAACTGCTCGGCGCCGGTGCAGGCGATCTCGAGTTCGTAGAGCGCCTCGAAGGTCGATTCGTCGATGCGCGGCGCCTGGGAGCTCGGGCCGAGGTAGGCACCGGTGAAGGCATAACTGAGCGCCGGATGATGCTGGAAATAGCGGATGACCGAAGGCAGCAGGCCCGGGTGGAGGAAGAACGGTGACGTGTCGCCCAGAGGGCCGCCGAAAACCAGGTGCGCTCCGCCGCCGGTGCCCGACTCGCGGCCGTTGAACTGCAGCTTGCGCGCGCAGAGACCGACGTCCTCCGCGGCGGCGTACAGGTGGGCGAGCTGCGCGCGGTAGTCGGCCCAGGTCCGGCAGACGGCGAGGTTGACTTCGATCACTCCGGGATCGGAGGCAAAACCAACGGTCGGCAGCGCGGGATCGGTCGGCGGCGCGTATCCACCGAGCACGACATCGCGCACGTCGAGGGACTCGAGGGTCTGTTCGAGGTGCGGGATCAGGCTGAGGTAGCCCTCCAGGGTGAGGGGAGGCACGAAGACCGTGACGGTGCCGTCCTTGAGCTCGACGGTGAGCGCGCGCTTCAGCCGGCCCTCGGACAGGTGCGCCAGCGGCAGGCGCAGGCCGGCGAGGCTGTCGCCCGTGAGCAGGGTAACGCTGTCGGCGTCGAGGGCCGCGCGCCAGTCGTCGCTGACCCAGCCTTCGGCCGTGCGGTCGAGCGGAAGCACGGCACCGACCGTCTGCCCGGGCGTCGCGGCTTCGCACAGGGGCAGGAGGCGGTCGGCGGCGAGCCCGAGCCGGCGGGTCAACTCGGCAGCGACCCGTGCGGGCAGATCGGCCGGGTGGCGGCCGGGCTGACCGTCTGCCTTGAGCCGCGCGGGATCACGCCACAGGGCGATGCCGTCGGACCGGGATTGGACCAGCAGCGCCCAGCGGGGCAGGGGTTCGCCCGGGTAATGTTTACCCGCGGTTTCCAGCACGACGGCACCGGGCAAAGCCCGCGCGATCAAGGCGTGGGCGAAGCGCCGGGCCCAGCCCAGCTTGGTCGGACCGAGAGCGGCGGTGCTCCACTCGGCGCCCTGCGGCATGAGTGGCACGAAGGTCGGCTCGCCCCCCATGGTGAGGCGAACTCCGGACCGGTCGAGCGCCGCCTCGACGGCGTCGCCGCATGCCTGCCACGCCAAGGAAAGATCCGTCGCCGGTGCGGCCATGGCTCAGGCGAGTTTCTCCACCACCACATTGGTGTGGAGTTTCGACGTGGCGTGGCCGGAGTCGAAGAACGTTCCCTGGATCGGGTTGACGGCCTCGGCCTGCGCGGCGTGGGCCACGGGAATGAACGCATCGTCGCACCAGATGCCATGGGTCGGATCGAGGGCCTTCCAGCCGGCGCCGGGCAGGTAAACCTCAACCCAGGCGTGCATGGCGCCGGCGGAGCGATGGTTGTCGTCAGCCGGAGCGTAGAAATAACCGCTGACAAAGCGGGCGGCGAGGCCGAGCGACCGGCATAACTCCGCAAAGAGCACGGCGAAATCGCGGCAGGCGCCGGAGCCGCGGGTGAGGGTGGTGAGCGAGGGCTGGATGCCGCGCTCCTCGCGTCGCTCGTAAGCGAGCGTGCGGTACAGGAGCAGGCACAGCTGGGTCAGGTAAGGCACGGTTTCGTCGGGCCGGTTCTGAAAATGCGTGTCGAGCCAGGCGAGCAGCCCCTGCCTCGTTTCGTCGAAAGGTTGGGCAAGGTAGGGACCGAGGGCGAAGTCGAACACCGGCTCGTAGGCGAAGGGAAACTTCACCGCGTAGGGCTTCAGGATGAAGTCGAACGGATTCTGGGTCAGGGTTTCGATCTCGAACTCCGTGCGAATCGTGAGGGCGTCGGCGTGATCCCAAAAATGCGCCCACGTGAGCGTGTTGTCGTGCGGATCCCGTACCGGCATCAGCCGCGCGTTGGGCGACACGTTCAACGTGTACGAACGCAGGCGGTGCAACGTGTCCTCCCGCGGCCGCAGATAAAGAATGTGGCGGGAGAAGCCGACCTCGCGGTCGTACTGGTAATGGGTGACGTGGGAAACGCGAAGATGCATGCGTGGAGGGACGGTTGAAGCGGCGGTCGGAGGCGACATGGAGCACGAAGCCTGCCGAAACCGGTCGGTGGCGATTCCGGCGAGGTCCCGGGCGGACCGTGAGGCACGGTGCGAGGCGGCGGGCCGCTCCGCGATATTTTTCGTGTTTGGCAAACCGGAGGCCGCGCCGTTACGTCCCGGGCTGCCATGTCACGCCCGCCCTTCGACGTAAACCTCTACCTCGTCGGCTTCATGGGCACGGGCAAGACCACCATTGGCCGGGCGGCCGCGCAACGCATGGGGTTCACGCTGCTCGACAGCGACCAGGAAATCGAGCGGGCTAGTGGCAAGACGATCGCCGACATCTTTGCCCAGGAAGGGGAGGCGGCCTTCCGGGCGAAAGAGCGCGCCTTCATCGAAAGCGGACATCCGGACCGCGGCTGCGTCGTGGCCTGCGGAGGCGGCCTCGTGGTGCAGCCGGGCATGCTCGACCTGCTCAACCGGCGCGGCGTCGTGGTCTGCCTGCACGCCTCGTTGGAGACCATCCTCAGGCGCACGCAGGGCAACCGCACGCGGCCCTTACTCAACGTCGACACCGATCCGCTCGAGCGGATCCGCCAGCTCTACGCCGCGCGCGAGCCGATCTACAAGCGGGCCGGCTCCGTCCTGCTCACCGACGCGCGTCCGACCGCGGACATCCTTGCCCACCTGCTGCGCACGTACCGCCGCGAAGCAGCCGACTGGCTGCGGGCGCACCCGGAGCATGCCCGTTGACACCCCCGAGGTGAAGCGGCGCCTGACCGCGCTCGGCTTCGACGACGTCCGCATCGCCCGCATCGGCCCGGCTGGCGCCCCGGGGGCCCGCGACTTCGCGGACTGGCTCGCCGCCGGCCACCAGGCCGACATGGCGTGGCTCGACCGTTCGGCGGCCAAGCGGTCCGATCCGGACCTCGTCCTGCCTGGTGCGCGCTCGGTCATCATGCTCGGCGTCAACTACTGGAGCGAGGCGCTGCGGACGCCGCCGGCGGGACCGCGCTGGGCGCGCTACGCCCTGTATTCGGATTATCATGACACGATCCGGGTGGCGCTGGCCGCGGCCGGCCGCGAGCTCGAGGCCGTGGCGGGGATCGGGCCGGCCGACCACCGGTACTACGTCGATACCGGGCCGGTGCTCGAGCGCGGCTGGGCGGCCACGGCCGGCCTCGGCTTCACGGGCAAGAACGCCATGCTGATCTCGCGTCGGTTCGGCAACTGGCTGTTTCTTGCGGCGATCCTCACCCGGGCGGAGCTCGATCCGGATGGCCCGGTCGCGGGGCGCGGGTCGGACGGCGGCCCCGGAGGCGCTTCGGCTGCCGGCCGCCTCTGCGGGAAGTGCACGCGTTGCCTCGACGCATGCCCGACCCGGGCTTTTTCCGCCCCCGGGGTGGTCGATGCCCGGCGCTGCGTGTCCTATCACACGATCGAGAACCGCGGGATCATTCCGCGCGAGCTGCGCGCCGGCATCGGCGATCGGCTCTACGGCTGCGACACCTGCCTGGAGGTGTGTCCGTGGAACCGTTTTGCCCTGGAGGGCCGGCGCATGTTGCTGCATGCGCGGCACGACCTCGCTGGGCTGGGCCTGCGCGACATCCTCTCGCTCACGCCCGAACAATTCGCGGCGGTCTTTCGCGGCACGGCCATCAAGCGGCTCAAGCGCACCGGGCTCCTGCGCAACGCGTGCATCGTGGCGGGCAACCTCGGTGCGCGCGATTGTCTGGAGCCGCTTGCGGAACTGGCCGCCCGCGAGGTGCCGGTTGTCCGGGCTCACGCCGTGTGGGCGTTGCACCGCCTGGGGGCGCACACGCACCTGGCCGCGCTGCGCGCCGCCGAGACGGATCCGCTGGTCCTGGCGGAATTTGAGGCGGAAGACCCGGCGCCGCGGGCCTAGCCGAAAGCCTCGGCCATGCGGCTGGCAAACGCCGGTGGTGGCCGGACCGGCTTTCCGCTGCGGTCGATGAATGCGTGAAGGGTCCAGCCGGTCGCGAGCAGGTCATCCCCGCGCCGCACCTCATACTCGAGCCGGATGCGCAGGACGGGTTTCTCGCGCAGGGTCGTCACGATGGTGAGCACGTCATCGTACAAGGCCGGCCGCAGGTAGCGTGCATTCACTTCGAGTACGGGAAGGCGGAAGCCCGCGCTCTCAAGCTCGCGGTAAGGCAATCCCTGTTCGCGCAACAGCGTCGTGCGTCCGATCTCGAACCACGGCAGGTAACTACCGTGGTACACCACGCCCATCATGTCGGTTTCGGCGTACCGGACGACCACCTCTGCGCGCGACGAAATCATGCCGCAGGCTGCCGGGGCGCGGCGCCGGGCGTCAATCGTTCCGCAAGTCGACGGTCGGCGGGCTGAACAGGACCCGGGCGGAGTCGGCCCAGTCGTGGCGCTTTGCCCAGGTCCGGCCTGCCTGGCCCAGCCGGCGACGCAGCGTCCGGTCGCTGATCAGTTTCTCGAAGGCGGCGGTCAGCTGAGCCGGCCGCTCCGGCGGCACGAGCAGGCCGGTGGTGCCATCCACCACCGCATCGGCCACGCCGCCCACGTGATGGGCCACCACCGGAAGACCGTGCGCAGCAGCCTCGAGGTAGACGAGGCCGAAACCCTCGACACTGTGCCCGTACTCCACGCTGGTCATGGCGAAGATGTCCGCCTGGTCGTAGACCTGGTCGAGTTCGTCGTCCGGCAGGTCGCCGAAGAAACGTACGGGGAAATCGCAGTCATTCGCCATCGTTCGCAACGCGCGTTCGTAATCGGGTTTGTTGCCCTTGCCGACGATCCAGTACTCGATCTGCTGCCGGAACCGGGGGGCAAGCCCCTGCAGCCCCTGCAGGGTCACGTCCTGCCCCTTGCGCGGATGCAGCCGGCCGACGGTCAGCACCACGATCTTTTTCTTGGGCGCGACGTCGGGGGCGGCGTCGACCACGGCGAAATCGGACCGCAGCGCGCCCGGCGTGAGGAACGTTTTCTCCGCCGCCTCCGGAAAATGGGTGCACAGCAGCCGGTGCGTGTAGTTGCTCAGCACGCTGATGCGTGACGCATAGCGGATGAGCCGGCGTGCAAGCGGACGGATCAGCGGGTTGCGATGAAACCGCAGGATCTCCGAGCCGTGAAACGTGAGCACCAGACGTTTCGGCCGGAACGCGTGAAAATGCTGGAGCAGCATCATGGCGAGCATCGGCCCCGGTTCCGGCAGATAGACCGTCGCATACCGCAGTTTGCGCCGCGCGACGATCAATTGGAGACCCAGCTTCAACTGGCAGGTGAAATCGTGCGTGCCCTTGATCGGCATGCGATGCATGCGGAAGGGCCAGGCCTTTTCCTGGCCGTCGGGCGTCGCCTGAGCCCAGACTTCGACATTGTAACCCAAGTCGGCCGACGCTTTCGCGATCTCCTCCGTGAACGTCGCAATGCCGCCTCGCTTCGGGAAAAACTCGTGGGTGATCAGAAAAACGGAATTCGCCGGCGACGAAGCGCTCATGAATGGGTTGGGGTTGTGACTAAGGGACCCGGGCTAAGACGCAAGTCCGCGTACATTGACCGACAATCCACGAAAAGGCTCCCTCGGAGCGGGAAAGAACGCAGGCGGCCTGCAAAAAACTGTCGGGAACAATCCAGGGTTACTTCCTGACACAGCCGGAACCGCGCGGCGTCCGTCCCTCGGGATTCGGGGCCTGCCCCGGGTCCCCTTCGCCCCGTCCGCGGCCAAGAATAGCGTTTACATCGAAAAGCCCGCATCTTACTACCCGATCAATCATGGCAGATGCAGTTCTTAATGGCCAAGGCTCCAGCGCACCGTTTCCGGTTCCGGCAAAATCCTTCTCTTCGGATGATGAATCCGCCCTCCGCGAGTCGCTGAAGCGCTGTTCCCCGGCCACGATCGAAGCTGCCATCGCCTACCGCAAGACGCTCGAAGCGAGTCATTTGCCCGCGATCATCATCGGGGTGATCGAGCGGTTTGTCGAACCGGACCTGCGGGCGAAGTTGAAGGAGGCCGATGACGAACTCCGCCTCGTCGAGGATCTCGGGATCGATTCGCTCACGATGATGGAGATCGTGATTTTGGTCGAGGATGTGACCCAGCTTCAGATCAATAATGATGAGCTGCGCAATCTGCGGACCGTGGGTGATGTGAAGATCTTCATCGACTGCAAGGTGCGCGGCCTGCCGTCTCCGAAGCCCACCAAGTTCCTTCCGATTGAGCAGATCCTTTCGATCATGCCGATCCAGCCCCCTTTCCTCTTCCTCAACGAAGCCTCGATCAACGGCTCCGGGGCGCAGGGAAAGTACAAGATCACCGGCCAGGAGTTCTTCCTCCAGGGGCACTTCAAGGACAACCCGGTCATGCCGGCCTCGATGATGCTCGAGGCGCTGGGCCAGCTCGCCGTGCTGTTCCTGTTGGAGAGCGGTCCGAGTTCCGAGCGCGGCAAGACCGTGGATCCGACCAAGATTTTCTTCACGTCCTGCGAAGGCGTGCGTTGCCACCGGATCTGCCGGCCTGGCGACCTGCTGACGCTCTCGATCAAGCCGAAGCGCACCAAGCTGCCGCTCGCCACGTTCGAGGGCTCGATCCGGGTCGGTCAGGAAAAGGCAGCAATGGTGGAGGAGATCACCCTGACGTTCGCCTACGCCGAGAGCGCGTCGATGCCCGAGCTGAACGGCTCGACGGCGGCGAAAGCTCCGAACGGCGAGGTCATGGTGTCGTCGCCGCCGCTCGCGGCCGCCTTCCGGGCCTGAGCCTGTCTCCCGCGTTGACCGCGGCCGTTTGAACCCGCTTCATGGGGTTCTTCCGCCGCCTCGGCGGTCTGCGGTTTCCGCGGCCTTCGGGGCGTTTGTCACCCTCCCGGGTCATGCCCAAAGTCTTCATCACCGGTCTCGGATTCATTACCAGCATCGGCAACGACGCCGCCACCGTCACGGAGAGCCTGCGCATCCTGCGGCACGGCATGGAGCTTTACCCGCCCTTCCAGAAGCCGGAGATCCCGGTCAAGGTGGCGGCGCCGGTCAAGGGGTTCTCCACCGACTCGATGGACCCCGAGGACTGGACCTATCCGGAGCGCTACCGGGTGAAGCGCGAGTTCCTGCGCAGCATGGGGCCGCATGGCCTTTACGCCTACTGTGCGCTGCAGCAGGCCATCGCCGACGCCGGTCTGTCCGAGGCGGAGATTTCGAACGACGAGACCGGGCTCTTCGCCGCCTCGGCCGGTTCGCCGCACCTGCTGACCTATTTCGTCCAAAAGATGAATACACAGGGGGTGATGAAATGCTCCCCACTCGGCATCGTCGCCTCGATCGCGGGCACCGTGCAGTTCAACCTCGTCGCTCACTTCAAGATCAAGGGCGCGTCGACAGGATTTGCCTCCGCCTGCGCCTCGTCGTCCCACGCCCTCGGCTATGCGTATGACGAAATCGCCCTCGGCCGGCAGCAGCGGATGTTCGTCGTCGGCGCGGAGGACGGCAATGTGGAGACGATTCTTCCCTTCGCCGGTATGCGCGCACTCTCGTTGAATCCCGACCCGGATACGGCCTCGCGTCCCTTTGACCGCGGCCGTGACGGCTTTGTCGGGACCGGCGGCGCCACGGTGCTGGTCTTGGAAAGCGAAGCGGAGGTGGCGCGGCGCGGGGTGCGGCCTTACGCGGAGATTGCGGGCTGGGGCCAGGCTTCGGACGGACACAACGTCGCCATATCCCACCCCGAGGGGACTGGCCTCCGGACGGCCATGGCGCGCGCTCTGCGGGCGGCTGGAGTGACGCCCGGGGAGGTCGCCTACGTAAACGCGCATGCGACGTCGACGCCCATCGGCGATTTGTCCGAAGCGCGGGCGTTGCGGGCCATCTTCGGTGCGGTGGGCGCGAGGCCGGCCATCAGTTCGACCAAGGCGCTCACCGGGCACGGTCTCTCGCTGGCCGGAGCCATGGAAACCGGCTTCTGCGCGCTCGCGGTGCGCGATGGGTTCATCCCGGGTTCGGCGCACATCGCCGAGCTCGATCCGGAGCTCGCCGATCTCAACATCGTGCGGCAGACCGCCGCGGCGCGCCCGGCCGTCGTGCTCAACAACAGCAGCGGCTTCGGCGGCGCCAATGTCTGCCTGGTGCTGCGGCAGGTCGCCTGACGTGCCTCCGCTGTCCCGCATCCATCCTGCGGCCTTCGTCACCGGCGCATCCGGGGGATTGGGACGAGCCTTTGCCGAGATGCTGCTCGCCGAGGGTGTGCAGGTCTGGGGCACGGCGCGCGATGCTTCGCGTCTTGCCGGTCTCGCTGATCGTTCCGGCTTTCATCCCGTGGCCCTCGATCTCGCCCATGCAGCCGGTACCTTGGCGGCGTGGCGGCAGGCCCAGACCGAGTCCGGCGGCCTGACCCTGCTGGTCAACAATGCCGGCTACGGGTGCTTCGGCGATTTCTCCGCCGAGCCGTGGGCGACGTGGGAGAGCCAGGTGCAGGCGATGCTCGTGACCACGCTGGCCCTCACGCATGCCGCTGCCGGTGATTTGCGCCGCCGCGGTTCCGGTACGATCGTCAATGTCTCTTCGCTGGCGGTGGAGTTTCCGCTGCCCTACATGAGCGCTTACAACGTGGCGAAGGCAGGCCTGTCGGCCTTGAGCGAAAGTTTGATGATTGAAACCGCGGGCACCGGGCTCACGGTGGTCGATTTCCGCCCCGGCGACTACCGGACCGGATTCAACCAAGCCATGCCTTCCCGCCCTCCGTCCCCGTCCGCCGCGCCGCGCCTTGCGCGCGCGTGGCAGGCGCTCGAGGCCAACCTGCTCGCGGCGCCCGAGCCCGGCCGGGCGGCCGGTGACCTCCGGCGTGCCCTGGCGGCCCGCCGCAGCGGTGTGGTCCGATCGGGCACCTTTTTTCAAGCGCGGCTTGCGCCCCTGCTGGCGCGGTTCGCGCCCCTGTCGTGGCGGCGCGCCGTGGCGGCCCGCTATTTCGGCGTCGCCTGACCTGTGTCCACCCTCCGCATCCTCGTTCTCACCTCCAGCACCGGGGGCGGCCATGACGCCCGGGCCGAGGCGTTTGCCGAGTGGTGTTTCCAGCTCTACCGCCACCAGGTGGACGTGCGTATCGAGCACATGCTCGAAAAGTCCTCGGTCGTGAACCGCGGCGGGGTCAATTTCTACAACTGGATCCAGCGCAAGATGCCGTTCCTGCACACGGCGTTCTACGCCGTCGTCGAGCTCCTGAGCGTGCTCAACCGCCGCACCGTGAAGCTGGGCCGGAATTACTACCTGCAGGTGCTGCGCGACTACCGTCCGCACCTGATCCTCAGCGTGCACGACTGCCTGAACCGCGGTTACTTCCAGCTCGCCCGCAAGGTGCTCGGTGCCGACAAGGTGCGTTGCGCGACGTACTGCGGCGAGTTCTCGGGCGGGTGGGGATATTCGGTCAACTGGATCGAGCCCACGGTGGACCTCTATTTTTCGCGCACCCCGACTGCCCGCGATTATGCGGTCAAGAAGGGCGTGCCTCCCGCCAAGACGCGCGTGCGCGGTCATCTCATGCGGCCGCGTTCGCACCTCGAGATCATGTCACCGGACCAGCGCCGGGCATATCGTGAGGACAAGTTGGGGCTGCGCTCCGACCGGCTGACGGTGTTCCTCGCGACCGGCGGCAACGGGGCGAACAATCACCTCGCCCTGCTGCCCGTTCTCCTGCGCCATGCCGACCGCTGCCAGGCGATCGTGATCTGCGGCCGAGACACCGACACCTACCACCAGATCCTGCACTGGCGCGCGAATCATCCGGAGTTCAGCTGCTACGTCGAGGGTTACTCCGATACCGTGCACCTGTTCATGCAGGTGAGCGATCTTATCATTACCCGTGGCGGCACCACGACCTGCGCCAAGGCGCTCCACTTCGGCTGCCCCATCGTCTTCAATGCGTTCGGCGGCATCATGCCGCAGGAGTCGCTCACGTGGAAATTCTTCCAGAACGGTGCTTCGTCGCAAAAGATCGAGCGTGCGTCGGACTTCGAGACCTTGCTGCGCCGCTGGCTGGAGTCACCCGAGACGTTCGAGACCTACCGCGAGGCGTTTCGCAGCCTGCGTTACAACGAGGACCCCACCTTGCTGATCGACGAGCTCGTCGGACTGGGCGCCGAGGCCGCCGGGCGGACCTTGAAGCGCCTGCCGTTTGCCCTTCCGGCCTGACGCCCGCCGGTCCGGACGCGCCCGTGCCGTCCGCCCGCATGGCGACCTTAGGTCTTTTCTGATCCGGTCGTGCTCGTCTACCGTCCCGCAGTCTCCATGCCTCTCACCGTTGCCTATCTCTACACGACGTTTCCCAAAGCGACGGAAACGTTCATGCAACGCGAGGTCCTCGCCATGCAGCGCCTGGGGGTCAGGCTGCGCATTTACTCCCTGTGGGGCGGAGGCGGCGAGTTCGCCGGCTTGCCGGTCGAGAAGTTCTCGATGTGGCGCCTGCTCGAACTGCTGTGGTTGATCCCCTGGGTGGCGGTCACGCGTTGGGATGTGTTCGGCGTACTGCTCAAGGGTTTGTTGACCCGGCGTCCGCCCGGCTGGCTCAACTTCTGGGAGAACATGCTCGGGGCGGGCTTCGCGGGCGTGTACTACCATCACTTCCGGCGCGATCCGCCCGATCTCCTGCATGCGGCGTGGGGTGGGGCGCCGGCGACGGCGGCGTGGATTCTGCACCGGTTGAACGGGCACCCCTACACCGCGGCGGCGCATGCCTACGACCTGTACGAGCACGGGGGCGACTGGTGGCTGCGCGAGAAGCTCGCCGAGGCGCGCTGTATCCACACGTCGACCGAGATGGGCGGACAAACCTTGCGCGAACGCGGCCTGCCGCCGGAACGCATCCAGGTGATCCGGCGCGGCCTCGAGCGCTTCCCGGTGTGCAAGCCGCTGCGTGAGCCCCGCGTCCCGCTCCGCCTCCTTGCGGTGGCCCGGCTTGTGCCCAAGAAGGGCCTGTGTCACCAAATGCGCATCTATGCCGCCTTGCGTGCCGCCGGGATCCCCTTCGAGGCGCGCATCGCCGGCGAGGGCCCGCTGCGGCCCGAACTCGAGCGGCTCGCGCGGCAACTGGGCGTGGCGGATCGCGTGACGCTGCTCGGCCATCAGTCGCAGGCCCAGGTGGGCGAGCTCTACGAATGGGCGGATGTTCTGCTCCACACCGGCATCGTCGCCCCGAGCGGTGATCGCGACGGCCTGCCCAACGTCATCCCCGAGGCGATGGCGGCCGGCGTCCTCGTGGTGACCTCGCCCGTGGCTGCCACGATCGAGGCCGTGCACGACGGTGACACGGGACTCGTGGCTCCGGTCGAAGATCCCACGGCCTGGGTGGCAGCGCTCGGGCGTCTTTCCACCGATGGCGTCCTCGCCGCGCGCTGCCGGATCGGGGCGCGGGCGTGGGTCGAACGGGAGTTCGACGCCCATCGCAACGCCGCCCGCCTCCACGCCTGCCTGCAGGCGGCCGCCCGGCCATGATCTATTTCGACATCACCAAAGTTGGTCCCTCAGGGCACCGGTCCGGGCTCTCCCGGGTGAGCACCCGTCTGCGGGACGAGTTGGGTGCGCTGGCCGCGCCGGTCGTCTGGCCGGACTGGGATCGCCGGGCCGGACTGGGGGACTGGTTTCTCACCGCCGAGTTGTTCTGCGAGGCAGAGCGGCCCGGCTGGTGGGCGTTCCTGCGCAATCCGCCCTGCCGGCTGGCGGCGGTGTTTCACGACGCGATCCCGCTCAAGTACCCGCACATCACCTGGCCCCAGAGTGTGTCACGACATCCTGAATACATGAAGATGCTGGCGCATTTCGACCGGGTGTTTGCGGTGTCGGCCGCAAGCCGCGACGAGCTGACCGCCTTCTGGCGGTGGCAGGGTGTGGCGCCGCGCGCCGAGGTCGAGGTGCTGCCGCTCGGGGCCGACTTCGACGGCGGACCGAGGGCGGCCGGCCGCTCCGTCCCGGCGGTGCCACTGCTTCTCACGGTCGGCATCCTCGAGCCGAGAAAGAACCAGCTCTTCCTACTCGAGCGCTGCGCGGAGCTCTGGGCGGAGGGGCTCCGTTTTGAGCTGCACGTGGTCGGCCGGCTGAACCCGCATTTCGGTCCTCCCATTCTGGCCCGGCTCAAGGCCCTGCAGCGTGAACACCTCGGCCTCGTCTATCACGCGGCGGCGAGCGATGCGCTCGTGAACGACCTCTACGCCCGCGCCCGCGCCTCGGTCTTTGCCACCCTTGCGGAGGGGTGCGGCCTGCCGTTGCTGGAGTCGCTCTGGCGGGGCGTGCCCTGCCTGTGCTCGGACCTGCCGGTGCTGCAGGAAAACGCCGCGGGCGGCGGTTGTCTGACGGCCGCACCTAGCGACGCCTCGGCGTGGCGGGACGCGCTCCGCCAGATGTTGACGGACGATGCTCTGGTTGCCCGGCTCACCGCGGAAGCCCAGGGCCGCGGGTTGCCTCGCTGGTCGGACACCGCCGACCGGTTGCGCCAGCGCCTCGCGCCGTGACCGGTCAGATCTTCTTCACCGCGTAGGCCATGGCCTCGCCGATGCGGTCGAGCTGCTCGTCCGTGTGCATCGAGGAGATGGCGGTGCGGATGAGGTCCTTGCCCGGCGGCACCGCCGGGGCGATCGACATCACGGTGAAGACGCCTTTTTCCATCAACGCCTGCCAGAAACGGTAAACGACTTCCTTGGAGCCGAGCACGATGGGCACCGCCGGAGTCTCGCTGCCCCAGGTATCTAGTCCGAGGCTCTTGAGTATGTCGCGGTAACGCTTGGTGTTGCGCCAAAGGCGTTCGAGGTGCTCCGGCTCGGACTGCATGAGTTCGAGCGAGGTCTGCGCGCACGCGGCCTGGCCCGGACTCAGCGCTGCGCTGAAGATGGTCTGCTTGGAGTTGGTGCGCAGGTACTCAATGACGTCGCGCGAGGCCGCCACAAACCCGCCCGTGCTGGCGAGTGACTTGGAAAGGCTGCCGCACACGACGTCGACCTTGTCGTTCAGACCAAAGTGGTCGACGGTGCCACGACCCTGCCGTCCGAGCACTCCGAACCCGTGGGCATCATCGAGCACGGTGAAAAACCCGTACTCGTCCGCCACCGTCATCATCTCCGGCAGGCGGGCCACATGGCCCTCCATGGAGTACACGCCCTCGATGATGAGCATCTTGGCCGCCTTGGGCTCCACGCTTGAAGCCACCTCACGCAGGTCGACGGGGTTGTTGTGCGAAAAACGCTCGACCGTCGCCATGGAGAGACGGATCCCGTCCCAAAGGCACGAGTGGATGTTCTTGTCGGCGAGGATGACGTCGCCCTTCTGGGCAAAGGAGGCGACGCTCGACAGGCACGACAGGTAGCCGGCGGCGTGGACATGGCAGGCTTCACGGCCGAGGAAAGCCGCCAGCTTCTGCTCCAGTTCGACGTGGTACGCGCGCGATCCGTTCGACGTGCGGGCTCCGGTGGTGCTGGTGCCCCATTTGAGCATCGCGGCCCGGCCTGCCTCGATCACCTTGGGGTGAAAGGAAAACCCCAGGTAATCGTTGCTCGAAAGCATGATCATATCCTTGCCGTTCAGGCGGATATGGGTGCCCTTCTGCTCTTCGATCGCGTGGTAGAAGGGGGCGTACTTCAACCGCATCTTCGTCGCGTAGTCGTCGCGGCAACGATCGAGCAACGCCTTCTTGTTTTTGGAGAACAGCGGGAACGCCATGTAAGGGGGAGGATTACGCTCAGAGCGCCCGGGTTAGCAAATCCAAAGCTGATTCTGGGCCTCCCTCCCGGCAACCTGGCGGGCGGTTGGCGCCAGTCACCGGCGCTTCAGGGTACGGGCCCAGGCAACGAGGTCGCGGGCGTAGGCGTCCCAGGTCTTGAAGACCCGCGCATGCGCCTCCGCCGCGAGCCGGGCGCGTTCGGCCGGCGACTGCAGCAGGCGGTCGATCGCGTCCGCGAGCGTTTCGGGCGTGAGGGGGTCGACGGTCAGGCAACCGCCGCCGCGGGCCGATTCCCCCAGTGCACCGTGACCCGAACACACGCAGGGTTTGCCGTGGCTCAGGCTTTCGAGCACGGGCAGGCCGAAACCCTCGATCAGGGACGGATAAACGGTAAAGGTGCAGGCGCGGTACGCGGCCAGCAGGTGGGCTTCGTCGACCGGACCGTCGTAGGTCAGCGGGCGGCCCGCCGCCTGCAACGTACGGACGCGCTGCAGGGCGGCCCGGCCCGTCTGGGCGTGTGCGAGCCCGATCAGGTGCAGGCGGAACGCCCGCCCCTGCGCCCACAGCGCCTCGCAGGCCTCAAGCAGGGCGAGGTGGTTCTTCCGGCCTTCCAAGGAACCGACACAGAGGAGGGTCGGTTCGCCTCCGGCCGCGGGCGTCGCGCCGTCGGCGGCAGTCCCGGGCGCGTCGAGGCCCAGGGCGTGCGTCATGACCGGGGGCGGCTGGCTGACCCCGGCCCAGCGCCAAAAGTCCAGCAGGCACTCGCGCGAGTCGTCCGAGACTGCCGCCACTCCGTCAAAGCGGGCCAGTTCATGCAGGTAGGCGGGAAAGCGCGCGACCGTCTTCACCGGCGACAGCTCGGGAAACTTGAGCGCGATCGCATCATGGAACACCGCGACCCGCGGACCGTGCACGTGGGCCTCCAATTCCGGCAGCGCACCGGCGACGGCGGCAGAAAAGACCTCGGGCACGAGCAGCAGGTCGGCGGTGGGCAAGTCCGGCCCGCGCCGCTGCAACCATCGGGCACCGTGTCCCGACAACTTTGCCCGCAGCGGCCACCGCGCGCCGCGGCCGGCTTCGGCCTGGTCGTTGACCAGATTCTCTTCCTCCCACCCCTGGAGGGAACGCCACGCCCGGAGGTAGGGGTCGTGACACACGCACGTGAGCGGCTCCGACCGCTGCAAGGCGTCCCGCAGGGAGCGGCACACCCGCTGGATGCCCGTCCTCGCGCGGGTGTGGCTCGTATGGGTGAGGTCGAGCAGGATCATCGCCGCGGGCCGGCTCAGGGTGTCTCGTTAAACTGGATACGCCAAAAACCCCACGCTTGGTACTCCCGGGCGCGCGGTCGGCTGAACGATAGCTTCCGCACGGCCTGCGGAAACGTGAGCGTGAGCTTGGTCACGCCCGTCTGGGCGTTCCATTGCGCCTTCGGGATCAGCACCGAGACTTCGGCCCGGTGACTGACGCTAACCTGTCCCACGGCCTTGCCGGCCAAGTGCACCAAGGCGGTCTGCACGGCGGGTCCGCCCTCTTCATTGATGTTGGCTTCGGCCTCGAAGGTCAGCCGCACGTCGTTGGTCGCCGGCAACGGACGCAGGAGAAACGCGACCTCGGGCTGCTCGCTCCAGGCGCGGTCGACGTTGCCCACGCTGAGGCCGCGCACGACATGGCGGAAACCCACGTCGGCCCGCCCGAAATACCAGGCCGAGCCCTGGGGCGAGACGAGCGGCGGCTGCTTGAAGATCTGGATGGTCGACGTGATCGCGATGCCGTCGGTTCCTTCACCAATCCACCAGACGTCCGCCTTTTCCTCGGGTGCCGGTCCGAGGCGGGTCAGGTCGTGCGGATCGCCAAACATGAAGTTCCACGTCGGCACCGTGTAGAACGGGAACCCCCGGCGCTTCAACTCGAGCGCGACGGCCGCCGCCTCGGGCCAGTGATGGTGTTCGAACGACAGGATCACCGGCCGGCTGGCCGGCAATTCCTGCACCGCCGCGGCCACCCCGCGTCGGATGACCTGGCCGGATTCGTTGTCGGTCAGACGCGGCGGACGGACCGACCACGTCAGCACCACGGCCGCGACCGCGCAGAGCGTGGCGCCGAACGCCGCCGGCGCGCGCCGTTCCAGTACGAGGGCCGGGAGGCCCAGGCCAAGAGCGGCGCCGAAGAACGTGACACCGTAGTAGAAAAAGCCGTTGAACTGGTGCATCGGGCCTGCCTGGGCGAGCGCCCACAACACGCAGAGCACCAGCGTGGCGCCGAACACGAGGTAGCCGCTCACCAGCGTGCGCCGCTGATCCGGGGTCAACCGTCTACGCACAGCGGGCCAGGCCGCCGCTGGGGCGAAGATCAGGAACGCCCAGACCGTCACGACGCCCGCATGCGCGGCGAAGAACTGCGCCGTCTCCGGTCCGATGGTGGCGAGCACGTTCTCCTGTTCCTGCGAGTAAGTCGCGAACGAGGCGACGTAGAGCAGGGCCTGCAACAACGTCTTGCTGTCGTCGGTGTTGACGAGGAAGCGCCGGACGATGGTGGCGACATTGCTCTCCAGGCCGCGCTGGACGAGGTCGATGCCGAGCGGTAGCAGAAAGAGCGCGATCAGACCGGCGCTGACGAGGGCCGGGCTGCGGTGTTCGCGCCACAACGTGCGCGGGTCCAGACGGTGTCCGTCCCGGTGCCGGTGCCATGCTCCGAGCGCGAAAGCCAGCGCGCCGAGTCCGCCGACGAACAGGGTCTGCGCGACGTGACCGTGAAAAAGCACGCCGCCGACGCCGATCATCAGCGGCACGAAACGCAGGCGGCCGGTGGCGACCGCCGTGCAGGCCGTCATGAAGCAGAGGAAAGGCATGAGCAGCACGTGGGGCGGCCAGATGCTGGTGAACGCACCGTAGGCGAGCGGGAAGTGCACCGCTGACGCCACGACGGCCAGCGGCAGCCAGGCGGACCAGCGCAGCAGGTCCGCCAGCACCGACAGGGCGATGGCGAGGAAGAGGCATTGCAGCGCCATGCAGGCGAGCAAGTGGGCGTTGTGCGGCGACGGGACGAGCCCGAGCAGGTCGAGCAAGAGCCATTCGCCGGCGGCATACACATAGAAAAAGGCCGGGCCCGGATGGTTGAACTCGAAACGGGAATAGTTGCCGTAGATCTCTGCGAACCCCTTGGCGTTCTCGATCTGGATCGCGTTCACCGCCGGATCGCCCTGCTCCAGGATCTCGGTCTTGAAGTAGAGATCGTAACCCGCGGCCGTAATGGCCACGACGAGGCCCAGGGTGATGGCCGCGATCAGGCCGGCGAGGGAACGGCGTGGTTTATCCTTCTCCATGCAAAGGGCTCAGGTGGAAGGGAAACACGGGCGGACTCAACGGTGTTTTGCGTGCGCTGCAGCCGGCTTGCGAACGGGATCGTCCCCTCCTCACCACGTGGCGATCATTTCGAGACGCCGGCGGTAGCGGGCGCCGATCGTAGCAGGTGAAAAACGGTCCTCGATCGTCCGTCGGGCCGCTTCGCCGAGGCGGGCGCCGAGCGCACGGTCCGTGACGAGGCGCTGCATCCACTCTGCGGCGTGGGCAGGATCGGGCTCGGCCCAGACCTGGCCCTTGCTGTACGGTCCATGATTGCGGTCGAGGGTCACAAGGTCATAGCGCACCGGCGCTCCGTTGGTGGCATCGAGAAACTCGGCCGTCGCCGACCAGTCGGTCGCGATCACGGGTTTGCCGAGGTACATGCACTCAGCTACGGCGAGGCCGAAACCCTCACTCCGGTGCAGCGACACAAAGCAGTCGCACGCGGCCTCGAGCCGGTAGACGTCCTCGCGCGCGAGGGTCTCCGTGAGCAGGGTCGTAGCCGGCAGGTCGGCCACCGCCGCGCGGAGGGCGGCGAGGTCGGCTTCGTTGCCGGCCGCATTGTGCGCCTTCACCACCAGCGCCGCGCCGTGGCCGGCGAGTCCGGAGCGCCGGAACGCCTCGATGACGGCCGCCGGGTTCTTGCGCGCCGAATAGCTGTTCAGGTCGTAGAGGAAGAGGAACAGGAAGTCGTTCGCCGGGAGACCGAAACGGCGCCGGAGCGCGTCGACGGGCTCGGTCGGCCGTTTGAACTGGATTGCGTGCGGCATGGCGAGCACGGGCACAGGCGACTTCATCTCGATCGCCTTGCGCACGAACTCGCTCGGACACCAGACCTCCTGCACGTACTCAAATGCGTTCAGCCAGCCATCGGGAAACTCCGGCAGCTCCCAGGCCCAGTAGCCGACGGTGTATTTCCCGGCGCGAAAGCCCGGACCATGATGGTGGTCGATGTCCCGCATCGCCGGTGGATCGAGGTGAATCACGTTCACCGGGTGCGGGTTGTCGGCTTGCAGGCGCGCCGCGAAGGTCTGGTCCCCCTGCGGATTCTTGCAATGCAGCTTGAGCGGCACGAGGGCGCTCGGCAGCTGCGCGGCATCGGCTGCCCGCACCATGCAGCGCGCCGATTCACCCACCCCGAGGTCCGCGGTGAGAAACCCCGCGATGTTGAGGCCCAGGCGCACGTGACGGCGGGCGAAGGCGGCGGAATAGGCGGCGTGCCGCCGGGAAAAATCAAACGCCGTCTCGCCATCGATCTCGATGCGCGTGAGGCGCAACTGGCGGTTGCGATGCTGGGCGCGGAAACGCTGGAGCCCGCCCAGCAGTGGCCAGCCGGCGGTGACGCGGCCCAGCCAGGCCAGCAGATTGGTGAAACCCGCTCCCTGCAGGGCGAGGGTGAGGTCGGCGCCATAGGTGGCGTCGCCAGCTCCGAGCGCCAGTACAGCCTGGAAGTCGCCGGCCGCGACCGGCGCAATCGTCGCGCGGGCAGCGCCGAGGGTAAGTTCAAGCCGCAACGGGCCCTGTTCCCATCCGCGTACCGCCGGGTGGGGCTGCCAGCGTCCGTGAACCGTGACGGTGCGGGCGCCGTCGAGCGGAGGCAGATGCACGATCGCGGTTTCGCGCAACCAGGCCGAGGCCTCGTCGAAATCGTCGAACCAGAGACCTTCGTGGCGGGGACGCCGATGCGGGGCGGGAGCCGGTGGAGAGGGTGCCTTCAACACGCGCCGTCAGTTGTTGGTCTCGGCTCCTTTCTTGCAAAGCTATTTCCGCCCGCGGGCTTGCGCCGGTGTCCGGCGCGCAACACAACCGTGTCTGCTTCAACGGAACTCCCCGCTTCCGTCTTCATGGGTCCCACGTTTTCCATCCCCCGACGCACAACGTTCACCTGGGTGCGCGTGGGTGCCCTAGCGCTGGTCGCCGCCTTGGTGTGCATCGCCCATTACGGGTGGTGGACCGCGGCCGATTGGGAGCGGCCGACGGCGTATGGGGGCGATGCGCTGGAAATGCTCGCGCGGATCAAAGCCGCTTCGGAAGGCGACACCTGGCCGCTGCGGCCCCAGGTCATCTCACGCCTTGGGGCGCCGTTCGGGGCGGACTGGAATGATTATCCGGCGTCCGACAAACTGCTGGTCCTGCTCCTGGGCGGACTCGCCCGCGTGATCGGTGTGATTCCGGCGGCCAACGTGGGCCTGTTGCTCGCCCAGGTGTCTGCGGCGCTCGCGTTCTACGGGGCGATGCGGGTGTTGCGCCGGCGGTGGGAGTGGGCGTTTGCCGGGGCGCTGCTGTTTGCGTTCTCCTATCATACGTTCACGCGCGGGGTCGGGCACATGTTGCTCACCTTTACCTGGACGGTGCCGCTGGCGGTCGTGAGCTGCTGGCTGATCGCACGCAGCCGTCGTATCGACGTGGGCAACACGGCCGGCTGGCTGTGTCTGGCGTCCGCGTTCGCGCTCGGCGTGAGCATGCCGTACTACCTCTTCTTCTTCCTGCAGCTGCTGTTCTGGGCCCTGGTCGCCCATGCGTGCGGACGGCGCCGGGCCGGGAACCTGCGGGTGGGGCTGGCCGCGCTGGTGCTCGCCATCGCCGCCTTTTACGCCTTGCACCTTGAGGTCTGGCTGTACTCAGCCGAACCTGGCGCACGACCGCTGCTTGCCCGCAACTTTGCCGGCGCCGAACGGTACGCGCTCAAACTGGTCGAGTGCGTTATCCCGCCGTTCGACCACCGCATCGACCTGCTGGCCTTCATGGGCAACCGCTACAACCGCTGGGTCGACTGGCGGGGCGAACCGTTGCTGCCGTACCTCGGCCTGGTCGGCATCGGCGGATTGATCTGGCTGCTGCTCTCGACCCTGCGGAGCGTCTTCCGCGGGCGTGCGCCGCGGGGTGATATGCTGCAGATCGTGTGGATCTTCGTCTACACGACGGTCGGTGGGCTCACGAGTGTCGCCGCGCTTTATCTCGGCCTGCAGATATTCCGCGCCTCGAACCGGGCCGCGATCTTCATCGTCGCGATCGTGCTGGCGTTTGTGGTCGGGCGTCTGTCGCACTTGACCCGGGCGTGGCCGCCGGCGGCGCGGGCCGGTGCTGCCCTGGCGCTCGCCGCGTTTGGGTTGCTCGACCAGATCCCGAAGCCCATGCCGGCCGAGAACCGCCGTGCCATCGCCGACCGCGTGGCTATGGACGCGGTCTTCGCCCGTGAAATGGAGGCGGCGCTGCCCCAGGGCGCGATGATCTACCAATTGCCGGCCCTGGGCTTCCCCGAGATTGTCCCGCCGCACCGGATGGAGGACTACGAACACTTCCGCACCTACGTGCACTCGGAGTCCCTCCGCTTCAGCTACGGTTCGCCGAAGTTCCGGGCCTCCAGCCGTTGGAAGCGGGACCTGGAGGAGCTGCCTACCGCTGAACTGGTCGGACGGCTGGAGTCGTACGGGTTTGCAGCCATCCATGTGAATCGGCGGGGTTATGACGACAACGGCGAGGCCATCCTCGGCGAGTTGGAGCGACTCGGCTACACGGACCGGATCCGGTCCAGCAACCTCAACCAGGTGGTAATCCGCCTCCGGCCGTCCCCCGAACCGGCCACCCCGCTCGCGTCCGTGTTCACCCTCGGTCATGGCTGGGAAAACTTCAGCCCGCGCCCCGGGCGCGAGTACGACCGGAGCCGGCGTCGTGCGTATGCGGACGCGAGCCTCGGCTACTACAATCCCTTTCCGGAGCCGCTGTCCGCCCGGCTTAGGCTGACCATGAGCGGCGCCGGACCGCGTGACCTCGAGGTGCGATTCAATGGGGAGCGAATGCTGTTCGAGTCGCTCTCCGGCGAACCGCGCGCGCTGCCGACGCTGGAACTGTCATTGCAGCCTGGATACAACCGCCTGGACTTCTCATCGCCGCAGCCGGCCAATGCCCTGGCGAGCGCGCCCGGCGAGCCCAAGACCAGCTTTGCCCTGCACACGATGGAGCTCGACGTCGCGGCCAAACCCGGCGCCGCTCCCTGAGTCTCAGGCCCGGGGCGGCGTCGAGGGGTCGCGGCGTCGCACCATGAGGAGGAAGAGTCCGCCGACGAGGCTCGTGGCCAGGCTCACGGTGAGGAACAGCAGGGCAAACGCCGCAAGCCCGTCGGTCCCGTGGGCATCGGCCTGACCGAGCCAGTGGAGTGCGAGCACGAGTGCACCTTCCCGCAGACCGTGTCCGCCCAGGCTGATGGGGAGAAGGGTGGATAGGTAAGCGAGGCCGAGCGCGGCGGAGAGCGCGATGGGGTTCAAGTCCAGCCCGAGGCTCAGCGCGAGGCACCATCCCGAGGCAAAATCCAGCAGCCAGACCAGGGCGCTCAGCAGCGTCGCGCCCACGAGGGCGCCGGGGGCGGCGCGCAGGCGTGCCGTGGCGTCGGACCAGGCCCGGGGCAGGCGGGGCAGCACCACGGCCGCAGCGATCCACGCGGTGAGAGCGAGGCCGGCGGCGATGGTGCCGAGCAGCCACGCGAGCTTGCCGCTCTGGCCCTCCGGGGCGGTGCGTCCGGCCAGGAGCAGGGCGAGGGCTGCGAGCACGACGAGCACGGCAAAACCGATCGCGCGGTCGAGCAGGGTAGCCGTCGTGGCGGCGGCCTTCTGCTGCGGGTGATCGTGGAACGCGTACCACAGCCGGGTGGCGTCCCCGCCAATACCGCCCGGCAGGAAGGCGTTGTAGAACTGCCCGATCCAGGTGACGGTGTGGGCGTGTCCAAAGGGCAGCGGCACGCCCGTGCCCTTCAGTAGCAGGTACCAGCGCCAGGCGCAGAGCGGGTAGGCGACCAGGGCGAGGGCCAGGCCGGCGATGGCGGGCAGGACGGCGATCCGGTCCGAGACAGCGGCCAGTTGTGAGGTGTCCACCCGCAGCGCCAGCGTGGCAATCAAGGCCAGCGACACGGCGAAGCGCAGCACGAGGCCGACCGGTGAGCTAAGGAAGCGGGAGATTTTCTGCATGCGTGGAGGAAGCGCTTGCGAAGCGACCCCACTTTTGGCCGCATCCCCCGTCGCCGGGCAAGCCCGCGCACCGGTTCCGATGCAGACGGACGAATATCTCAAGCTGGCCGAGGTGGAAGATCGCATGTGGTACTTCCAGGGCCTGCACGCGCTCGCCCTTGAGGCGTTGCGCCGCGGGCTGCGTCCTGACCTTGCCGGCGATGTGCTCGATGCCGGCTGCGGCACCGGCGGCTTCATCAAGCGCGCTCTCCCAGCGCTGCCGGGGCGGGGAGTGGCCGGGATTGATTTTTCGCCGCTCGCCTGCGATCTCGCGCGGCAGCGGGGTTGTCCGCGGGTCGAGGTGGCGTCGATCACGGAACTGCCGTTTGCCGACGCCACGTTTGCCGCCCTGACCTCCCTGGACGTCCTGGTGCAGGTGGTGGAACGCGAGCGCGCGCTTGCGGAATTCTTTCGCGTGCTGAAACCCGGAGGCCTCGTCGTGATCAATGTGGCGGCCTACAAATGGCTCTGGTCGTATCACGACGATTCCTGCCAGACGCAGCATCGTTACACCCGGCCGGAGCTCGTCGCCCAGACCCGCGAGGTCGGGTTCGTGGTCGAGCAGGCGACCTATCGCAACTTTCTCACCCTGCCGTTCGTGGTGGCGAAACGAAAGCTCTTCCGGCGTGCGACCGACACGAGCGACGTGAAGCCGTACCCCGAGCCGGTCGAGGCGGCGTTTCGCGGGATCATGGCGGCCGAACGGGTGTGGTTGCGCCATGTGGGGCCGTTGCCGGCGGGGAGTTCGGTGTTCTTGGTGGCACGGAAACCCGCTGCCGGGAAGGGGCAGTCCTAGCCTGCGGCGTCCGCCGGTCGCATCGGGCGCCTTTCGTTGACCATGTCATTCCACGTCGCGGGATTTTTGTTGGCGGCCTGGCTGCTCTTCTGGGGCGCGGGCGCCGCGCTGCTGCTGACGCCGCGCCGCTGGCGGCGCGCCTGGATCCTGGTGGCACCGACCTGCGGCACGGCCCTCGCCTCGGCGGTCGTGTGGATCGCGGCGCGACACACCCTGCTGCCAGGCGCGCAGGCCTACGCCCATGCCGCGCTCCTGTTGCCCCTCGGGCTGCTCGTGCTGGGTGTGCGCCGACGCGGTGGTTGGCGCGAGGCAGGACGTGACCTTGCGCGTTCCGCGGCTCCGCTCGCCTGCGCCGCCGTGGTGCTGGTGGGGTTGCTCAGCCCGTTGCCCCGGGTGGCGGACACGCTCACCTCGGTCTCGCTCGGCAGCTGCGATGCGGCTGACTACGCTGCCGGCGCACGCGTGCTGGGCGAGCACGCTCGCGACGATCGCAGCGGCTACCTGGGCCACACCGAGGTGGTGCGGGAGCATTCGGTCGACAATTTTTTCGACTACTGGCTCCGCTTAAATCACTTCACGCCGTCCGCCTTGCTCGCCCTGGCCAACGCGACGTTCGGCTGGGACCTGCACGAGAGCGTCACGCTGCTCGCGGCCGTGCTCGTCGCCACCACCGTGCCCCTCGTCTTCTGGCTCGCCCGCGCGGTCTTCGGGCTGGCCGCCGCCGGCGCCGTGCTCGCCGGACTGCTCTATGGCCTGAGTCCGCTGACCTGGTACGGGGTGTGGCACACGGCGATCGGACAGTCCCTCGCCGCCGCCGGCATCGGTTTGCTCACGTGGGCCGGGATGGCCTGGTGGCGTGAGGGGGCGGACCTGCGCCGGCTGACGGGATGGGCCGGCCTGATCGTCACCGCAGTCTGGATACTCTTTGGCTCCTTCAACTTCATCGTCCTGATCTGTCTGGCGCCGGCGGCGGCCTGGGTCACGGCCGACGCGCTGCGACGGCGGCGCGGCCTCGCCTGGTTGCGCTGGGTGGTGGCGCTGCCGGTGCTGCTGCTCGGCACGGGCCTCCTGTTTTCCGAACGGCTGTTCGGGCTGGCTGAACGCTTCCTGCTTTTTGCCGAACACGATTTCGGCTGGCGCATTGCCGTGCTCTGGCCCGAGGGCTGGCTTGGACTGGTGGCGCGGACGGATCTGACCCGGCTCGGTCCGTTGGCGGCGTGGACCCTGACGGCGTGCATCGGGCTGTTGTCCGTGGTCGGGCTGTGGCGCATGGGCCGGCTCAATCCGGCGCAGGCCTGGCGGGTGGCCGCCGTGCTGGCACCGGTCGTGACCGGTTACGTCTATCTGCAGCTGCGGGCCCGGTGGACCGGCAGCAACGAAAGTTACGATGCCTACAAGGTGCTCGTGGTGTTCTACCCAGTCGTGCTTCCGGCCCTGCTCGTCTGGCTCACCCGTACGGCGCTCACCGCCCGCGGATTCCGCGTCGCAGCGTATGCGTTTGGCGGATTCGTCCTCGCTGCCCACGCGTGGACCGCGTGGCAGACAACGGAGCGCGTGGCGCGCGCGCCCCTCGTGGTCACTCCGTCCCTCGCCGCCGTGCGCGGGCTCGAAGCGCGGGCCGATGTCACGTCGGTCAACCTGTTGGTGGACGAGTTCTGGTCCCGGTTGTGGAGCAACGCCTTCTTGCTCGGTCGCCCCCAGTATTTCCAGGGCTATACCTACGAGGGTCGACGCGGGACTGCGTTGAAGGGCGACTGGGACCTGAACGGCGGGCTGGTGGAGCTCACCACGGATGATGCACGCGATGGGGTTCGCCTTGCGCCCGGATTCACCGCCCTGCGGGTCGGCAGTCCAGTGCACGTTCGCGTGGCGTTGACGGACGGATGGTACGATCTCGAGCAGGCGCCGCATCTGCCGGCATGGCGGTGGACCCGCGGAACGGCCGATCTGCTCGTTGATAATCCGCAGGCCGAAGGCGTATCCGTCGCCCTCACGCTGGACGTCGGGAGCTTTGCGCCGCGCGACCTTCAGGTATGGCTCAATGACAGCCGGCTGTATGACGAGATGCTGGCCGGCGATCCGCGGACTGTGCAGGTGGCGACCTTCCACCTGTCTCCGGGGCGCAATCGTCTCCGCCTCACCTCCGGCACGCCGGCGGTCTCACCGGGACCGGGTGACACCCGTGAACTCGGCTTCATTATCACCCGCCTTTCGCTCCACCTGTCGGCCCCGTCGCCAGGGCGCTGAGCAGCGCCCAGCTTTGGGCTTGGCCTTGGCCGCGGTGTGGCGATGCTCGGTTCCGCCCATGCCATCGCGTCGCGCGCTCCAAGCCTCCTTTGCGGGAAAAAAGGTCCTGGTGACCGGTGGGCTGGGGTTCATCGGTTCCAACTTGGTCCGGGCCCTGGCGGCGGGCGGGGCCGTGGTGACGGTGGTGGATTCCCTCATTCCCGAGTACGGCGGCAATCTGCGGAATCTGGCCGGCCTCGGGCAGCGGGTGCGGATCAACATCTCCGATGTGCGCGACCGCCACAGCCTGCCGGTCTTTGTCCGCGGCCAGGATTACCTGTTCAACCTTGCCGGCCAGACGAGTCACATGGACTCGATGACCGACCCGTTCACCGACCTCGAGATCAACGCCCGCGCCCAGCTCTCGATCCTCGAAGCCTGCCGAAAACACAATCCCGGCATCCGGGTGGTGTTTGCCAGCACCCGGCAACTCTACGGCCGGCCCGACTACCTGCCGGTGGACGAGGATCATCCGCTGCGGCCGGTCGATGTGAATGGCGTCAACAAACTCGCGGGCGAGGGGTATCATTTGCTCTACCACCAGGTGCATGGCATTCGCAGCACGGTCCTCCGGCTGACGAATACCATCGGTCCGCGCATGCGCGTGAAGGACGCGCGGCAAACCTTCGTCGGGGTGTGGATCCAGCGCGTGGTGTCGGGCCAACCGTTTGAAGTCTGGGGCGGCGATCAGTTGCGCGATTTCACGTACGTGGAGGATGCGGTGAATGCCTTCCTGCTGGCCGCGCTGCACCCTGAGGCACCGGGCCGGATCTTCAACGTGGGCGGGACGGAGCCCGTCAGTTTGAAGACCCTCGCGGACTGCCTGGTGCAGGCTAATGGCGGTGGCAGTTACGTGCTGAAAAATTTTCCGGAGGACCGAAAGAAAATCGACATCGGCGACTTCTACGCCGACGATACGCGTCTCCGGCAGACCCTTGGCTGGAGTCCCCGCGTCCCGTTACTCTCCGCCCTGGCCAAGACCCTGGCCTATTATCGAAAGGAACTGCCCCATTATGTTTGAGATCATCCTCCTGGGCTTGCTGCTGGTGTTGCTGCTTTCCAACCCCTGCCAGCCCCGCGGAGAATAATGATTCAGGCGCGCTCCGGCGCGCCGACCGCATGCTGCTCACCGCCGATCCGAAATCCGACTACCTCGCCCACGCCGACGCGATCCACGCCGCCATCGAGCGCGTTCTTGCCAGCGGCGTTTATATCCTGGGCCCGGAGGTGGCCGCGTTCGAGGCGGAATTTGCAGCGTATCAGGGCGGTGGTTACACGCTCGGCGTGGCCAATGGCACCGAAGCCATTGAGCTTGCCCTGCGTGCCCTCGGCGTGACGCGTGGCGACCGGGTCGCAACCGTGGCCAACACCGTGACGGCGACGGTCTCGGCGATCGAGCAGATCGGCGCCGTGCCCGTGTTCGTCGAGATCGATCCGGTCACCCTGCTGATGGATCCGTCTGCGCTGGAGGCCGTGCTGGCCCGCGAGGGCGGCGCGGTTCGGGCGGTGGTGCCCGTCCACCTGTACGGCCATCCCGCACCGATGCCGGAGCTGATCGCCTGTGCCCGTCGCCACGGCGCGTGGGTGGTGGAGGACTGCGCCCAGGCGCACGGGGCGCGGTTGCAAGGACGGCGGGCCGGCACCTGGGGCGATGCGGCGGCCTTCAGCTTCTACCCGACGAAGAACCTCGGCGCGATCGGCGACGGTGGCGCGGTCCATACCGGCGATGCGGCGGTGGCGGACCGTGTTCGCCTGCTCCGGCAATACGGTTGGCGGACGCGCTATGTGGCGGAGATGCCGGGTCGCAACAGCCGCCTGGATGAACTGCAGGCGGCCATCCTGCGGGCGAAGCTCCCTCATCTCGACGCCGGCAACGCGCGCCGCCGGGCCATCGCCGCGCGCTATGACACGGCGTTGGCAGACCTCCCGATGGTGCGCCCTCCGCTCGGCACAGCGCAGGTCGAGCCGGTGTTTCACCAGTATGTGGTGCGCACGCCGCAACGCGAAGCGCTGCGGTCGGCGATGCAGGCGCAATCCATTCTCTGCGGGGTGCTGTATCCAACCCCGGTCCACCGGCAGCCGGCGTATGCGAACGCCGCCTCGACGTCGCTCCCCCTGTCCGAACGGGCCTGTTCCGAAGTGCTTTGTCTGCCGTGTCACCCGGGTTTGACCGACTCCGGGGTTGACGAGGTGGTGGCCGCTGTCCGTTCCTTTTTCCGCTGAGGATCGTCCTGCGTCCCCGGCTGTTCCCATGGCATCCCCGTCTTCCGTCGCGCTCAGCTTTGTCATCCCGCTGTACAACAGCGCGGAGACGGTCGGCGATGTGGTGCGGGCAATCGAGGACCTGCGCGTGGAGGGCGGGCACGAGATCGTGCTCGTCAACGACGGCAGCCGTGATGCGACGGAGCAGGTCTGCCGCGAACTGGTGGCGAAAGCCCGCGTGCCGATCACGTTCGTGAATCACGCCCGCAACTACGGGGAGCACAATGCGGTCCTGACCGGCTGGCGCCAGGCCCGCGGGGCGTACGTGGTGAACCTCGACGACGACGGGCAGAATCCGCCGGCCGAGGCCGTCCGGCTCTTTCAGCACGCCCGGGCGCAGGGACTGGATGTCGTGTATGGCCACTACGCGGACAAACGCCACGCCGCGTGGCGCAACTGGGGCAGTCGTTTCACCAATCGCGTGACGGACTGGCTGCTCGACAAGCCGAAGGGCTTTTATCTTTCGAGCTTCCGGTGCGTGAGTGCACTGGTGGCGAGGGAGGCGGCACGCAACACCGGGCCGTTCCCTTACATCGACGGCCTCATTCTTCAGGTGACCCAGCGGATCGGCGCCATCGAGGTGCGCCACGCCGACCGGGCCGCCGGGCAGAGCGGCTACACGCTGCGCAAGCTGGTCCGGCTGTGGCTTAGCACATTCGTGAACTTTTCGATCATGCCGCTGCGCCTCGCCACGGTGCTCGGCCTTGCGATCAGCCTCGCCGGTTTGCTGGGCGTCGGCTGGGTGGCGGTGCTCTGGGCGACGGAGACCGGACCGCAGGTTGGCTGGGGCGCGCTCATGGCGGCGCTGCTGATTTTCTCGGGTGCCCAACTGGTGCTGCTCGGCGTGATCGGCGAGTACCTCGGCCGCATGTTCCTGACCATCAACCAACGTCCCCAGTCCGTCGTGCGCGAGGTGGTGCGGACGGAGTGACGGCGGCGTATCCTTTCACAGGATCGCCGGGGCCGGCGGGCCGGCGGGCGGCGGAGCGGGGGGCAGGGGCGGCGCGCCGTCGAGCAGGACGCGCCAGTGCGCCAGTTCGCGTTCGATCGGAATCTGCATGCCGTCGATTGCGCGGGAGGGCGGTGCAGTCCGCAGGTGATACGCATGCCAGAACGCCGCCCGCGCGAACGCGTGGTCGGGGTTGGCCGTCGGGCCAGCCCAGTGTTGCTCCAGGTAACGTTGGCACCACCCGCGCGCGGCAAGCGCAGCTAGCCGATCGCGCCAACGCAGGGTCAGGCGCCGCGAGTTTTCCTCGTCGCGGCGTTTCCTTCCCGGCGAGGCGCTGATGTGGTGGTAGATCACGCTGCGCAACGCCACCGCGTGTCGCTTCCCCTGCGCCGAGGCGCGGAAACACAGATCGATGTCCTCCCCGCCGTTGCAGTAGCCTTCGTCGAAGCCGCCGAGGCCGAGGAAAAGGTCGCGGCGCGTGAGCAGGCAGGCACCCGTGACGGCCGCGGCTCGCCGCAGGGTGTAACCGGGCCAGCGCGGAAAACGCGTGTCGTGCTCGGGCTTGCCTTGGAGGTTGACGACGAGACCGGTGTGATCGATCGCCCCCGTGCGGGCGTTGCGCTGTACGTTGCCAACGCAGCCCGCCCGCGCGCCGAGACGCCGGTGCACGGCCAGCATAGGCTGCAGCCAGCGGCGGGTGAGGATGAGGTCGTTGTTGAGCAACACGAGCAGTTCGCCCCGCGCCTGCGCCACGCCGCGGTTGTTGGCGCCGGCGTAACCGAGGTTGCGTTCGTTGAGGATCACACGAAAGGGTCCCCGGGCCGTATCCAGCGTGCTCAGCCAGGCGCGGGTGCCATCGGTGCTGCCATCATCGACGAGGATGATCTCATGGCTCAGGCCGGCCGGCACCGTGCGTTGCAGGCTCTCGACGCAGGCCCGCGTCAGGTCGAGGCAATTGAAGAGCGGGATGACAAACGAGACCTGCATCCAGCACAGGTTGTCAGCCGGCCGGTCGCGGGACAATGCGCAGCGAAAGGAAAATCGCGGCCAGGCGCCGCGGATCGTGCGCACTGACCAATCCCTGGGTGTAGCGGAAAGTGAGACGATTCTCGCCGTCGGACAGGTCGAGTGGCAGCGACAGGCGCTCGAGTTGGTTGATGCCGCCGAAGGTGTGGGCGTAAACGGGTGCGCCGTTCAGTTCTATCGTGAGGGTCTGCGCGTCTGAATACGTCAGGGCGTCAGCGAGCAGCAGCACATGTCGGGGCAAGGTGGCCTCGAGGGTCAGGTTCGTGACCGGCGCCAGACTCCAATGGAAGCGAGGCAGATAGGCCTCCGGATAAGGACCTTCCTCCGGACACCAACCCTCGCCAGGCACGAAACCGGAGAATGCCTCGCGGACATCAGCGGGCAGGGGCGGAGGCAGGTCGGCCGGGCTGAGTTCGCGAATGGCCGGAGCGGCCGCCCCGCTTTCGGGCGCAGCGTCGGCCAAGCGATCGACGAGCCGGCCATGGCTGACGGCGAGTTTCTCCAGGTACGGCAGCAGCGCGCGGGCAACGCGGTTCCACTCCGTGGTCGGGGTGAACCGCAGCGGCCCGCCGCGGTAGGCCAGCGCACGCGCCCGCAGGGTCGAGGCCGGTTGGTAGACCGTGCTGAAGAACAGGTCGGGATTGCCTGCGAGCAGCTGGAAACCGAGTCGGTAGTGTACGTCCAGACCGGCGTTGGCGCGTCCACGGCTGAGCTTCTGCAGCTCGGCATGGACGACGCGCAGGATCTGATGCTGCGGCGAGCGCAGCGCGAGGTGAGCGAGAAAAAAGGCGTTGGGCAACGGATGGTCAGGCAACCGCTCGGCGCCCCGATGGAGGCTGTGGCTGCCTTTGCCGACGGTGATTTCGTCGCGCGAAGCGAGGCTGCGGGGCACGACCACTTTCCAGGCGTGCGGTGGCGTGGTCTGGCAGTGGCGCAACCGGAGTACCGGGTTGGGCTCGTGCGCGGAATCGTCGGTGGTCGGCAGGTAGTTGACCATCGGCAACCGCGCGGCCGTATCGGGTGGCGTGGGGGCGAGCGCGGCCTCGAGTTCCGCCCGGCCCGGGCCGGTGAGGATCTCGTCGGCGTCGAGCAACAGCACCCAGTCGGCTCCCCATTCCCGCACGGCGAGACGCTGCAGATAGGTGACGCGTACGTCCTGAAGGTGTCCCAGCGCGTCGTCAGTGAACAGCCGGAGCGGCAAACCCTCACGTTGCAGCGCGGCGAGGATCTCGCGCGTGCCGTCCGTGCTCGCGTGATCGAAAATCAGGTGGGCGTCCGCCCACGCGAGGGTGTGGCGGACGAAGGGCTCGATGATGTCCGCCTCGTTCTTGACGACGGAGACGGCAACCAGGCGCATGCGCGTCGTGACGGGCGGTCAGCCGACCAGGCGGCGGAGGTAATCGCCGTAGGAGGACTTGCCCATCTTCTTGAT
>CAYZBG010000034.1:0-51145 GCA_964476565.1 uncultured Opitutus sp. | reverse complement strand
GGTGCCTTGGCCGCAAAGTGCACCGTCCGCCCGGCAAAGGTGTAGTCGAAGGCGGTCTCGAGCGAATGCAGGAAGAGGCGTTTCTCGCCGGTATGCTTCGCGAAGGCACGGTTGGCGGCGAAATCGCCATACGTGGCATCGCCCACGATCGGCAGGTGGCGTTTGGCACACTGGACGCGGAGCTGGTGACTGCGGCCGGTCTTGGGCTCGAGCTGGATCAGCGCGAGCGGCGGCGAGGCCCGGCGTTGCTGGCGCAGCACGGTCATCACGGCCTCCGCGGGGATGTTGCCACCCGCACCGGTGCGCACGACTCCGCCCTTTTTCTGCACGGCGAGCCGGTCCTTCCACACCTGCGGTGAGCCGGAGGGCACGCCGAACACCAGGGCTTGGTAGACCTTGCGGACCTGCTTGCGTTGAAACATTTGCCGGATCTCGCGCGCCAACTCGGCCGAGGCTGCGGCGAGGATCACGCCCGATGTGGCGCCATCGAGCCGGTTGAGCAGCCAGAGCCGGCGCGTCATGCCGGCCGGGTCCGTCCATTCAAAGTATTCCCCATCCGTCGTGTAGGCCGCATCGAGCAAGGACCGCGGCTGGTCGCGGGGCGTGTTCGGATGGGACAGACCACCCGCGGGTTTCGCGAACGCCGCCAGGCCGTAGGTATCGTGGGTGAGCAGTGCAAAACCCCGACCTAAGGGCAGCGTGGCCCAGAAGCTCTCCGCCACCGCGCTCACTGATAATGGAAGGTGAACGTGATGTCGGTCGATTCGCCCAGAATCCGCACCATGTCCTCCGTCCACTCCCCGTACGGCGCGCGCTGTGCGATCGCATCGACGGAGACCCGGCTCCAGAGCGTGTCCGCCGTGCTGTCGACCTCGACGATGGCCACCTCACCGGACTTCAGCAGCGTGAACTTCACTTTCACCGTGCTGCCAGCCAGCGGATAACTGAAGCCTGCCTGCCACTTGGATCGGATGTTATTCGCCCACTGCCGATCGACCGTCTCGATGATGCGGGCGAGATAGGCACCGAACTCGGTCTTCAACGCATTGTGCGCCACGACGCCGAGATTGGAGGTGCCGTTGATCCGCTCCGTGATGAAGGTCGGGCGCAGGTTGCTCGCAGCGAGGCTCGGGCGAGGCGCCGGTCGGGAGGGATCGACCCGGAAGCGGCCCCCGTTGGGCGATCCGTCGGTCTCGGTGGCGAAACGATCGCCCTCGATGCGCTCGGGTATGGGCAGCGGATTTTCCGGCAAGGGCACCACGGTGCCGCCGAAGCCGTCGGCGTTGTCCCCCTCGGTCTTTTCCGAGTCGGGCAAAGGGTCCTGGGCAAGACGGGCCGCCTGCTGCACCGCCTCGTTAATCTCCTCCAACTGCTCGGGCGAAGGCGGGGTCGGCGGCACAAACTGCGCCTCCTGCTCGGCGCGATCGCCGGACACGATGGCGGTGGTCTCGACCTCTTTTTGGCCTTCGACGGCCGGCGACTCGCTGTCGGTCTGCTCCGAGGGCTTCTCCTGCGCCACCTGCTGGTTGCGTTCCCCAAAGTTGTTGGTCTCGTCCGGAATGTTCTCCGGGGCGTCCGGGTTGATCTCGACGAATTGCTGCGGAGGCGGCGGCGTGAAAAACGTGTCCGACTCCATCTCGATGTCGAACTGGCGGGCACGGTCGTCGGCCTGGCGCATCGCCACCGACCCGCCCCGCGGCTCGATCAGCGGTGCCAGCCACAGGAGCAGCACATGGATCAGGATCGTGCCGATCACGCCGATCTGGACCGCCCGGCGGTCTCCCGGCGCGCCTGCCCAGGGTGTGCGCCGCCCGGCGGCGGAGTTGGGCCGGAGTGGCGGAGGTTCGAGAAGCGTGGACATGCGGGGCGGCCGGAAGGCGGCTCAGGCGAGTAGACCCGCCCGGGTCAGCAATTGTTTCGTGGTCTCGAGCGGGAGCCCGATGATGTTGCTCAGGCTGCCGGTGTAACGGGCGACGATGAGGTCGCCTTCCTCCTGGATCCCATAGCCGCCAGCCTTATCGAGGGTGTGCACGCGGGAAAGGTAGGTGGAGATGACCGCGTCGTCAAAGGCCTTGAACGTGACCTCGCTGGCTTCGCCGGCGTCGACGGAAAGGCCGGCCTCGATCCCCCGCAGGGCCAGGCCGGTGAACACGGTATGGGTCCGGCCGGACAGGCGCCGCAACATGGCCCGGGCTTCGGCGGCGTCGGCCGGCTTGTTGAGCGCCGTGCCGTCGAGGAAGACGGTCGTGTCGGCGCCGAGCACGATTGCGGCGGGATGGCGCGCCGCGACCCAGTCGGCCTTCAGCGCCGCGTTGTGCGCCACCATCACGCGCGGGTCGGTGGTGGCCTCCTCGTGTTCCGTGACCTGCGCGGTGACCACGGTGAACGGCACGCCGAGCGACGCGAGCAGCTCGCGCCGGCGCGGCGAGGCGGAGGCGAGGATCAGCGGGCGCACCGCTCAGTCTTCCCGCTCGGCCAGGATGCCGCGCACATCGCCGGTCACGCGGGCCAGTTCGACGCGGGAGAGGTTGTACTGATAGACGGCCTCGACGAGGTTGTCGCTCGCGATGGCGAGGTTGTTCTGCGCGTCGATGATCTCGCGATTGTCGGCCACGCCGTTCTCGAAACGGACCTGGGCGAGGCGCAGTTCGTCCTCCGCCAGGCGCTTGCTGCGCTCGGCCACCGCAACCTGGGCAAAGCGGGACCGGGCATCCTGGGTGGCGAGGCGCACCTCGGCGCCGATGCGCAGCTTGAGTTCCTGCACGCGCAGTTCCTGGGCGCGTTGCCGGGAGAGCGCGAGATTGGTCAACGCCTTGATCCGCGATCCGTCGAACACCGGCATGTTCACGCTCACGGAGACCGCCCAGATGCGCGCGTCCTCGTCGTCGAACACCCGCTGCGCCGCCAGACCCGTGCTGCCCGTGATGCCCGCGGCGGGCAGGCGGCCGAATTTCGCTGCGCGCACCTCGAGTTCGTTTTGCTCAAGCAGCCGCTGCGCACGCAGCAGTTCGACGCGTTTCTCGAACGCAGTTTGCTCAAGACTGGCGGCAAAAGCCGAAGCCTCCGCGCGGCGGACGGTGAACGGCGAGAGCGTCAGCCCGTCGGTGAGCTCGAGGGCGAGCAGGCGCTTGAGGGCCAGTTCGCTCGATTGGAGAAAGGTCTCGTGCTGCAACCGGGCCTGCTCGGCCGTCGCGACCTGGGCCTCGGCGCGGGTCACATCGATCTGGGTCGCGACCTGGGCGTCGACCTGCCGCTTCGCGAGGTCGAGCAGGGCGCGGGCCCGGGCCACGTTGGCATCGAGCACCACGGTGCGGCTGAGGTTGCGCAGGTGCTGGAAGTAGGTCTGGGCCACCGTGGCCATGACGGTCTGCCGGGTCACGTCGACGTCGAGCTCGGCCACCGACACGCCGAGGCGGGCGGCCGCGTAATTGGCGATGCGCTGCGGATTGAGCAGGTCGAGGCGTCCGTTCAGGTTGGCGTCGAACCGGTCGTTGACGCCACCGCGGGTGAGGTTTTCGCCGAAGGAGGCGCTGCGGGAGCGGCGCTGCACGGCGTCGAGCGAAACAGTGGGCATGAGCCCGGCGCGCGACTGGCGCTGCACCTCCAGCGCCTGCAGCACCGCCTCGCGGCTGAGCAGGAGCGTGAAGCTCGATTCCTCCACCGCCGCGAGCGCCCCCTCCAACGTCAGGGTGGCGGCGGAAGCGCCCGGGAGGAGCGCTGACGCAGCCAGGCTGCAAAGGGCGGTCAGGGAACGAAGCGAGGTACGCAACATAACGGGAAAGAAGGCAGAAAACGTGCCGGAGCAGGCAAACAGGAGAAAACCAGACGGCGCAAGGCCGGCATCGTTCCTCCCAAAGGTGTCCGAGACATGGGACGACGCTCGCATTCCCGCCCAGGTTTCGCGGGCATCGCATTTGGCGGGTTGTCAGCTGCGGGAAACCGCTACACGGTCGCCTCTTCGATTCTCCATGCGCATCGGCCTTGCCCAGCTCAACACCACCGTCGGCGATCTCGCCGGCAACCGCCGCAAAATTCTCGAAGCCTACCGCAGCCTCGTGGCCGCCGGGGCCGAGCTGGTGGTGTACCCCGAACTGGTGGTTTGCGGCTACCCGCCGCGCGATCTGCTCTTCAAGCGCAGCTTCGTGCCCGATGTCGAGGCCACCCTCGCCGGCATCGCGGCGGAAATCGGTCCGGTGCCTGCCTTGATCGGCACGGTGGAGGCGAACCCGGCGGACAAGGGACGGCGGTATTTCAATTCAGCGGCGTTTTGCCGTGCGGGCCGGGTCGAGCAGGTCGCGCGCAAGTGCCTGCTCCCGACCTACGACGTGTTCGATGAAGACCGCTACTTCGAGCCGGCCCGCCAGCCGTCCATCCTCGAGGTCGGCGGCCGCCGCGTGGGCGTCACCATTTGCGAGGACGTGTGGAACGATCCGCACTTTGCGCCCCGGTTGCTCTACCATTTCGATCCGGTTGCGTGGCTCGCCGAGCAGAAGGTCGACGTGATGATCAACCTGTCCGCCAGCCCGTGGCATCATCAGAAGGGCCACGTGCGGCAGAAGCTGATCACGGATGCGGCCGAGCGCCTCGGCTGCCCGGTGGTCTATGTGAACGCCATTGGCGGCAACGACGAACTGGTCTTCGATGGCCGCAGCTTCGTGGCCGACGCGCGTGGTCAGGTGCTCGCAGGCCTCGCGGCGTTTCGCGAGGAGAACCGCGTCGTCGACGTGCCGGCACGGGCGGCCGCGGCTCCAGGTACGCCGCAACTCGCTCCCTCGTTCGCCCAGGACGAACTTGCCGACATCCACGACGCACTTGTGCTCGGCCTGCGCGACTACGCCCACAAGAGCGGATTCCGCAAGGCGCTGATCGCCCTGAGCGGCGGCATCGACTCGGCCGTCGTGGCCGTGCTGGCCGTCGAGGCCTTCGGCCGGGACAACGTGATCGGCGTCTCCCTGCCATCGGCCATCTCGTCCCAGCACTCGCGCGACGATGCCCGCCACCTGGCCGAGAACCTCGGCATCCGGTTCGAAACCATTCCCATCACCGAGGCGGTGGCGGCCGCGGAGGCCGCGCTTGGGCCGATCTTCGCCGGACGCGCCCGCGATGTCACCGAAGAGAACATCCAGGCGCGCATCCGGGGTGTGATCATGATGGCGCTGTCGAACAAGTTCGGTGCCTTGCTGCTCACCACGGGCAACAAGAGTGAGGTCGCGGTCGGATACTGCACCCTTTACGGCGACATGTGCGGCGGGCTCGCGGTGATTTCGGATGTCTTCAAGACACAGGTCTACGCGCTGTCGCGCTGGATCAACCGCGAGCGCGAGATCATCCCGGTGAACACGATCGAGAAGCCGCCGAGCGCGGAACTGCGGCCCGGGCAGGTCGACCAGGACAGCCTCCCGCCCTACGACGTGCTCGATGCGATCCTCGCCGGTTATGTGGAAGAAGGCCTGTCCCGCCGCGACCTGGTGGCGCGAGGCTTCACCGAAGCGGTCGTCAACGACGTCGTGCGCAAGGTCGACCTCAACGAGTACAAGCGGAAGCAGATGGCCCCCGGCCTGAAGATCACCCCCCTTGCCTTCGGCGTCGGCCGCCGCATCCCGATCGTGCAAAAGTACGTGAGCTGACCAGCGCCTCATACCGAAGTTAACCGCTAATTACCGCTCATGAACGCTAAGGACGACCGCCCCCACGCCCAGTTGGGCTACGATGTCATGGCTGCTGCATTCGAGGTCTACAATCACCTCGGCGAAGGCCTCTCCGAGGAGATCTACCAGGAAGCCTTCGAACTTGAACTGGCGGACCGCGGCATCCCCTTCGAAGCGCAGCCCGCGCTTCCCGTCTACTACAAGGGACGAAAAATGAAAAAGTTCCTGCGGCCTGACCTCGTGGTGGCAAACGACCTCGTGATCGAGTTGAAGGCGGTGAAAACGTTAGCCGATGAGCATCAGGCACAGATCATCAATTACCTGAAGGTGACCCGCCTCACCGTTGGTTACCTGATCAATTTTGCCGCCCCGACCCGGTTGCAATGGAAGCGATTCATACAAACGCAAGCCACGTCCTGAATTAGCCCTTAGCGTCCATCTGCGTTCATCTGCGGTTAACCATGCCCTCCTCCTCCCCGTCCTCCGAAGCCCTCTTCGCCCGTGCCCTGCAGCTCATCCCCGGGGGCGTCAATTCGCCGGTGCGGGCGTTCCGCTCCGTCGGCGGTGCGCCGTTCTTTACCCGGGCCGCGCGCGGCGCGACGCTCATCACCGCCGATGGGCGCGAGCTGATCGACTTCGTCTGCACCTGGGGCCCGGCCATCCATGGCCACAACCATCCGCGCATCCGCGCCGCCATCGCCGCCGCGCTTGAGGATGGCACGTCCTTCGGCACGCCCAATCCGCGCGAGGTCGAAATGGCCGAGCTCATCGTGCGGTTCTTCCCGTCGATCCAAAAGGTGCGGATGTGCAGCAGCGGCACCGAGGCGACGATGTCCGCCATCCGCCTCGCCCGTGGTTTCACGCGCCGGGACAAGATCATCAAGTTCTCCGGCTGCTATCACGGGCACAGCGACTCGCTGCTGATCAAGGCCGGCTCCGGCGCGCTCACGCACGGCAACCCGGACAGCGCCGGCGTGCCGGCGTCGTTTGCCCGCGAGACGGTGGTGCTGCCCTTCAACGACACCGCGGCGATCGACGCTGCCTTCGCCGCCAATCCCGGGCAGATCGCCGCGGTCATCATCGAGCCGTACATCGGCAACGTCGGTTTCATCAAGCCGGACCCCGGCTACCTGCGGCACCTGCGCGCCGTGACCCAGCGCGAGGGCACCGTGCTCATCTTTGACGAAGTCATGACCGGCTTCCGCATTGCCCGCGGCGGCGTGCAGGAGGCCGAAGGCATCGTGCCCGACCTCACCACCCTCGGCAAAATCATCGGCGGCGGCCTGCCCGTCGGGGCCTTTGGCGGAAGGGCGGACATCATGGATCACCTCGCCCCGCTGGGACCCGTTTACCAGGCCGGTACCTTGAGCGGCAACCCGCTCGCCCTCGCCGCCGGCATCGAGTCCTTGCGCATGCTGGAGGAGTTGAATCCCTACGCCCGCCTCGACGCCCTAGGCCGGCAGGTGTGCCACGCCGCGTTGGAGGCGGCCAAGGCCAAAGGATTGCCGCTGCAGGCTCCCCAGGCCGGCTCGATGTTCAGCCTGTATTTCACCGACCAGCCGGTCCGGGACTACGCCACGGCCCTGAAGGCCGATGCCGCCCGCTTCGGCCGTTTCTTCCATGGATGCCTCGACCGAGGCGTTTACTTGCCGCCCAGCGCATTTGAGGCATGGTTCCTGAGTACGGCCCACGAAGGCCCGGCGATCGACCGGGCCTGCGAGGTGGTCGCTACCGCCATTCGAGAATTATGATGCTCTTCCGCGCCACGTCCTCCGCCAGCTGGGGCCGTTCGCGCCCACTGCGCGTGGGCTTGAGCCTGCTGGCGTTCGCCGCCGCCACGCTCGCCGCGCCCGCCGCGCAACCGGTCGACGCGCCGCTGCTGCCGTTGAGCGAGCTCAAGGCCGGCATGACCGGCGAGGTCTGGACCGTCTTCCAAGGCACGGAGCCCGAGCCGTTCACGGTCGAGGTCACGGGCATCGTGCGCAACGCTCTCGGCCCGGGCAAATCGCTCATCCTGTGCCGGCTCACCGACCCGCGCGTCCAGCTCATGGGCGCGGTCGCCGGCATGAGCGGCAGCCCGCTCTACATCGACGGCAAGCTCGCCGGCGCGCTGTCGTACCAGGTGCAGCGGTTCGAAACCGTGCGCTTCGCCGGCTTCACGCCCGTCGAGGACCTGCTCGAGGTGCAACGCATCGCCCTCAACGCCCCGCCCCCAGGTGGCCGGCCCGGCTCCGGGACCGAGGCGCCGTCGCTCCCCGTCGTACGCAGCACCGAACTCGATTCCACGCTGCCGCTCGCACCGCGGCTGAGCGAGGGGTCGCTGCAACCGCTCACCCCGGTCTTCACCCTCGGCGGCATTTCCCCGCAGGTCGCCGCGTTGTTCGCCGATCGCTTTCAGGCCTTGGGCCTGCAGGTCTCGAACCTCGGAGGCAGCGATGCGCCTCCGGCGTCCGCCGCCGCACCGGCCGTGCCGCCCACCTTGCGTCCGGGCGACGCCGTCGCCGCCGCGCTCGCCGTGGGTGACATCACCCTCGCCGGCACCGGCACGGTTTCCCAAGTCCAGGGTTCGCGCGTGCTCGCCTTCGGCCATCCCATGCTCGGCCTTGGCACCGTGGCCGTGCCCATGGCCTCGGCCGAGATCATCACCATTCTTCCCTCCAATCTCAGCTCGTTTAAACTCTCCAACACCGGCGGCGTCATCGGCACGGTGCGCCAGGACCGCCTCTCGGCCATCTACGGCGAACTCGGCGAAGGGCCGGAATTGATGCCGGTCACCGTGCGGACGCCGACGCGCACGCTGGAGTTCTCCACCGTGCGCCATCCGCGCCTCACGCCCACCATCGCGACGCTCGGCGTCACTCAGGCTGTGCTCGGCTCGAACGACGCTGGGCTGGCCGAGGGATTCCGGGTCGCCAGCCACGTGACACTGCGCGACGGCCGGGAGATGACCCACGAGGCACTGTTTGCGGGACCGCAGGGCTTCAACAGCGGCCTTGAGAGCTTCGTCCGCCGGCTCACCACCTGGGTGCAGAACCCGGTCGAGGAAGTGTTTCCCTCCAAGATTGTCTTCGAGGTCGAGCCGCTGGCGGCCAACCCGGCCGGCAGCCTCGACATCGTGCAGGTGTCGCGCCGCACGGTCGCCGCCGGCGAGACGGTCGATGTCAGCCTGACCTTGCGCGATTACCAAGGCACCCCGATCCGTCATCTCGTCACCGTGCCCGTGCCGGCGGAATGGATCGGGCGCGCGCTCGATCTCGTAGTCACGACCGGGGCGGAACTCGACCGCATCTCCGGCCTGCCCGAGGGCTACTCCGTGGCGCAGATCCGTACGATCGACGCCTACCTTGACGCGTTGGAGCGCGAGCGTCGCAGCGATGGACTCTACGTGGCCGTGGTGGAAAAGAACGCGGCCTTCGTCGACCAGACCACGCCCACCTACGACCTGCCCGGATCGTTCGAACGCATCGCCCGCGGCTCGGACGAAGCGCGCTTCCAGCGCCGCGAGGTGCTCCGACCGATCTGGGAGCAGCACATCTTTCCCGGCAAACTCATCTCCGCCGCCGTCCGCCGTCCGCTGGTCGTGACGGACTGACCTCTCTCCCGCGCAACGCCGTACCGCCACCATGATTCGACTCCGCCGGGCGACCCTCGCCCTCCTCGCCACGTTCTCCTCCCTGCTCGGACCTTCACTCGTGGCGGACCCGCTTTCCCGGAAGTTCGAAGTCGATTTTTTCCGCGACGTCCCCAGCCGCAACCTGAAGGGCCTCGCCGCCCGGTCGGACGGACGCCTGCTGTCGGGGCCGGTGCTCACCAAACTGGCCGGCACGCTCGATGCCGACCTGCTCTGGACCCTCGAGCCGGGCACGGAGGGCAAGTGGTATGTGGGCACGGGCCCGTCGGGCAAGATCCTCGAAGTCACCCTCGACCGCGCCGCGAACACCTTCACGGCCTCGACCCTCGCCGCCCTCGACGAAACCCAGATCCTCTCGCTGCGCCGCCTGCCGGACGGACGGCTGCTCGCCGGCGCCTCGCCGAGCGGACGCCTGTATTTGATCAATGGTGACGGCACCGTGGCGACGCAGCTCACCCTGCCGGTCGATTCGATCTTCGATCTCGTCCTCGTCGACGACAAGACCGCCCTCGTGGCAACGGGCAACCCCGGACGGATCTACCGCGTCGAACTCGGGGCCTTCGCCGCGGCCGGGCTCAATCCGGAAAAGCTCACCGCCGAGGCCGACCTCACGGCCCGCGGCGTGACGCTCTTCGGCGAGATCCGCGACCGCAATGTCCGCCGCCTCGCGCTCGCCGGCGACCGCCTGATCGCCGGTTCGGCCCCGCGCGGCAACATCTACTCCTTTCCCCGCGCCGGCGGCGGCGATGGTCCGGTGATTCTCCACGAGAACCGCGACGCCGAGGTCACCGACCTGCTCGCCTTGCCTGACGGGAGTTTCTACGCCGCGCTGGTCTTCGCCGGCACGTCGACGGAAGGTCGCCTCGCGACCCGCCCACCGGCCCCGGCAGCCGGGGAACGAGCCCCGGCGCTGCCCGAGCCCGGCGTGGTCGACCGCTTCCCCGGACGCAGCACGTTGATGTACTTCCCCGCCGGCGGCTTCCCCGAAACTGTCGCCGCCCGGGCCAACACCGCCCTCTACCGGATCGGCCAGCGCGGCAACCTGCTCGTGCTGGCCGGCGGCGAACAGGGCGAGTTGCTCGGCTACGCCACCGCCGAGCGACGCAGCCTGAACTTCGCCGGGAGCGATGCCGCTCAAGTCAATGGACTCGCCCCGCTCGACCCCACCGGCGACGCCTTCCTCGTCTTGGGCAACAACGCCCCCCAGCTTGCGGTGCTCGATTTCCGCGCCATCGGAAAACGGTCCGCCGAGACCCGCCGGATCGACCTCGGCACACCGACCCGCTTCGGCCAGGTCCGTTTCGCGCGCCTGCGCGATGTGACGCCCGCCCAGCTCAGCCTTGCCCTCCGCTCCAGTCAGGGAACGGACGAACTCGAAGGGTGGACACCCTGGACGACCGCCACCGCCACTGACGACGCGTGGCTCTCGCCGGGCCTGCAGGGACGCTACGCCCGCCTCAAACTCGAGCTCGCCGACGGTGTCGCCGAGGGCCTGATGCTCGACAAGGCCTCGCTCTATCACCTGCCCCAAAACCGCCGCCCGCAGTTGCAGGACTTCCGCCTGCTCCCAGCCGGTTACGCGCTCGTGCCGCGCAACGACTCGATTTCACCGGTCACCCTGACGCTCGGGCAAATGGTCAGCGCCCTGCGCGGCGAAGGCTCGCCGGGCGGCGACGACCGCCGCTCCGCCGCCATCCTCGGCAGCCTGCTCACCCGCCAGCCCGGCGCGCAGATCGCGTACTGGAATGTAGGCGACCCCGACGGCGACACGCTCGCCGCCACGTTCTCCCTGCGACGCGAGGGTGACGACACCTGGACCGACCTCGCCGTGCAGACGCGCGAGGCCTACGCGCAGTTCGACATCACGCACCTTTCGGACGGACTCTATTTCACCCGCCTCGTTGTGGCCGAACAAGCCCCGCGGCCCGAGGCGGACCGCCTCACCGTGACCTATGAGACGGACGATCTCGTGATCGATCGCACCGCCCCAGAGATCCTCGAAGCCACCGTCACCCGCAACGACCGCGGCCTCGTGCTGACGGTACGCGGCCGCGATGCCCTGTCCCTGCTCGCCGGCATCGAAGCCACCTTCAATCACGGCGTGAAGGAAACCCTGGAGCAGCCCGCCGACGGCATCCTCGACGGCCGCACCGAGACCTTCGTGCTCGAATTGCCCGCCCTCCGCGTTCAAGGCGCCACGTCGGTGGAGGTGCTGCTCTACGATAGCGTGGGGAATAGCAGCGCGCGGCGGTTGGGAATCCCGTAGGGAAAATCCCAAAGGCCAAGCGGCCAAATCACAAAAAGCATTCCAAGTCCGAACCCCACGGCCGAGTGGCGGCCACCACGGTTCGATTTCGAGCGTTCGTTGTGATTTGGCCGCTTGGCCTTTGGAACTTTAAAAAAAACCGCGTGGCGCCGAAGCGACCACGCGGTCAAAAGGGAAAAAGGCGTAAGCCGGATCTTACTCGGCGTAGCGGCGGCGCAGCATCTGGGTGAAGGCCTGGACCTTCTCCTTGCGGCGGCGCTTCTCGCAGGGCTTCTCGAAGTAACGCTTGGCGCGGACACCCTTGATGATGTTCTCGCGGTCGAGCTTCTTCTTCATGCGACGGAGCGCACGGTCAACGGGCTCGTTCTTACGGATTTTGATCTCGATGGGCATGTTAAAAACGGGATGCGGGACAGGGAAAAGCTGAGGACTACGCCAAACGCCGCCGCGCACGTCAATGGCTATTTTCCCTCGTTTTGAATGCCCGCGAATCACTCGCGAAACCGAGGTCGGAAAAGAGGAGCGGCGGCACTCCTGCCGCCGGGTTTGAGCGGTACGGGTGAGCGTTCGCGGTTTTCGTTGGCGTCATCTGCCTCAATCCCGGCGGCAGGAGTGCCGCCGCTCCTCCCTGCCCCGCACAAATTCGCGGCGGTCCCCGCTTCCGTCCTTGCACGCCCTACGGCGAGGTTTTGGTTAGCCCCTGTGTCCGCCGATTCGAGCTTCGTCCATCTCCACGTCCACACCGACTACAGCCTGCTCGACGGGGCCTGCCGCATCGATCGCCTGATGGACCGTGCCGCCTCGCTCGGAATGAAGGCGCTGGCCCTCACCGACCACGGCAACCTCTACGGCGCCATCGAGTTCTACAACGCGGCCAAGGGCAAGGGTATCAAGCCGCTCATCGGTTGCGAACTCTACCTCGCCGAGGGCTCCCGCCTGGAGAAGAACGGACGCGCGGAGGACGGAAAAAGCTACTACCACCTGGGGCTGCTGGCGAAGAACCTGACCGGTTACCAGAACCTGCTCAAACTGGTCAGCGACGCGCACTTGAAGGGCTTTTATTACAAGCCGCGCACCGACCTCGAAACCCTCGCCCGCTACGCCGACGGCCTGATCGGCTTCAGCGGCTGCCTCGCCTCACTCGTGCCGCAGCACCTGCTGCACGACCGGTTCGAGGACGCCCGCGCCGCCCTCGCCCGCTTCGTCGATATCTTCGGCCGGGAGAACTACTTCATCGAGATCCAGGATCACGGCATCGCCGAGCAGCGGAAGATCATCCCCGACCTGCTCAAGCTCGCCGAGGAATTCAACCTGAAGGTCATTTGCACGAATGACGTGCATTACGTGCGGCACGAAGACGCCGCACCGCACGATGCCATGCTGTGCATCCAGACGGGCGCGAAGCTCGAGGAGGAGAACCGGATGAAGTTTTCCGGCTCCGAGTTCTACCTGAAGTCGCGCGAGGAGATGGCGAAGATCTTCGGCGAGCGGCCCGACTCGCTCGTCAATACGCAGCTCGTGGCCGAGATGTGCGATCTCTCCATTCCCTTCCCGAAGGGATCGGAGCGTTATCCCCGTTATCCGCTCCCGCCCGAGATCAAGGCCACGATGTCACCGGCCGGCTACCTGCACCACCTGTGCGTGCAGGGCCTGCAGAAACGCTACGGCGTGGAGCACGATCGCGTTGCCGCCCACGAGAAGGTCGCCCAACGGCTTGCCCTGCTGACCAACCTGCCGGCCGGGCAGAAGCCCGCTCCGCCGGATTACTCCGGACTCGCCAGCGACGAACTGCTCGTCGTGCGCATGGGCTACGAACTCGCGATCATCAACGTCACCGGGTTCATCGACTACTTTCTCGTCGTCTGGGATTTCATCGCGTGGGCGAAACAGCACGGCATTCCCGTCGGGCCGGGCCGCGGCTCCGGCGCCGGCTGCATGGTCGCCTACCTGCTCGGCATCACCAACATCGACCCGATCCGCTTCGGCCTGCTCTTCGAGCGCTTCCTCAACCCCGAGCGCGTGTCGCCGCCCGACTTCGACATCGATTTCTGCATGCGGCGCCGCGAAGAGGTCATCAATTACGTGCGCGAGAAGTACGGCCGTGACTGCGTGGCCAACATCATCACCTACGGCACACTCGGCGCCAAGATGGTCATCCGCGACGTCTCGCGCGTGAACAACCTCGCCTTCGCCGACGCCGACCGGCTCGCGAAGATGATTCCGGACGAGCTCAACATCTCGCTCGAGGACGCCATCACCAAGAGCCAGGAACTGCGCGACGAGATCGCGCGCAACCCCATCGCCAAACGCATCGTCGATTCCGGCCGCGTGCTTGAGGGCATGGTACGCAACACCGGCAAGCACGCCGCCGGCATCATCATCACCGACAAGCCGCTCGACGAGTTCGTGCCGCTCACACTGCAGGAGGGCGACGTCACGGTGCAGTTCGACATGAATGCGGTGGGCAAGCTCGGCCTGCTCAAGATGGACTTCCTCGGGTTGAAGACGCTCACCGTCATCTCCGACGCCGTCGTCAACATCCGCCGCACGGTCAATCCGTCCTTCGACATCGAGACCATCCCGCTCGACGACCCGAAGACCTACGACCTGCTCAACGTGGGCAAGACCGTCGGCGTCTTCCAGCTCGAGTCCGGCGGCATGCAGAACGCCTCGAAGCTCGTCGGCATCTCCAACATCGACGACATCAACGCCATCTCCGCGCTCTACCGCCCGGGTCCGATGGCGTTCATCCCCGACTACGCCCGCGGCAAGAAGGACCCGTCGTCCATCACCTACCCCCACCCGCTGCTCGAGCCGGTGCTGAAGGAAACGTACGGCATCATCGTCTACCAGGAGCAGGTAATGGAGTGCGCCCGCGTGATTGGCGGCTACACCCTCGGCGGCGCCGACATGCTGCGCCGCGCCATGGGCAAGAAGGACGCCGAGGCCATGGCCAAGGAGCGCGTCAAGTTCGTCGAGGGCGCCAAGCGCCTGCACGCCATTGCCGAGGGCAAGGCGAACGAGATCTTCGACCTGCTCAACAAGTTCGCCCAGTACGGCTTCAACAAGTCGCACTCTGCCGCCTACGCCGTCGTCGCCTACCAGACCGCGTATCTGAAAGCCAACTACCCGGTGCAGTTCATGGCCGCCGTGCTCACCGCCGAGCTGGGCAACGCGGAAAAGGTCTCCCACTTCGTCGCCGAGGCCGAGGCCATGGGCATCGAGGTCCTCGGGCCGGACGTTAACGAAAGTCGCGATGTCTTTACCCCGGTCTTTGCCAAAGGACAGGGCGCGCCGATGCCCAATGCCCAACGCTCAATACCCAATGACCAAGCCCGATCCGCCGATTCATTGGGCATTGGGAATTCGTCATTGGTCATTCCGCCGCCGCATGGCGGCGGCCGAATTCGCTTTGGCCTCGCCGGCATAAAGGGCGTGGGCGAGTCCGCCTCGCAGAAGATCATCGAGGAACGCGACCGCAACGGCCCCTTCGCCGACTTCGACGATTTCGTGCAACGGGTCGACGCCCGCGCGATCAACAAGCGCGTGCTCGAGCACCTGGTGAAGACGGGGGCCTTCGATTACAGCGGGGCTGCGCGCAAACCGCTCTTCGACCGGATCGACGCCGCCATTGCCGGCGCCGCCGCCCACGCGCGCGACCGCGCCGCGGGCCAGAACAACTTCCTCGACATGCTCGCGGAGCCGGCACCGCCCGCACGGAACGCCAAGTCCCCGGCCTCGGCGTCCCGCGAAGCCCGGACCAGCGGCGGCGACGACTTCACCCAGAACGAAAAGCTCTCCTTCGAGAAGGAGCTGCTGGGCTTCTATGTCTCCGGCCACCCGATGAACACCTACCTCGGGCTTTCGGAGGCGATCGACACCTACGCGGTCGACGAACTGCTCGAGCAGGGCGACCGCGTCGAATTCCGCCTCTGCGGCATCGCCGGCAACCTGGTGAAGAAGCTCTCGAAGAAGGACAACCGGCCCTGGGTCGCGTTCACCCTCGCCACGCGCAAGGCGTCGATCGCGCTGAATATGTTCGCGGACGCCTACGCCGCCTTCGGCCAGAACCTCGCCGAGAACGCGCCCGTGCTCGTGCAGGGCAACATCCTCAAGGGCGACGACGGCGCACGCATCAACGTCAAGGAGTGCTACCCGCTGGAGAATTTCACCACCGGCATCATCAAGCGCGTCTCCTGGCTGCTCGACCCCGCCCACCCCAGCGTGGCCGGTTTCCTGCGGACCGTGCGCGAGGTGCTCAACAAGCAGGTCGGGGACACGAAGACGGAGTTCGGTTTCGTCTTCGACGGCCGGGTCGCCTCCATCGCCGAGGCCTCCAGCGCCCTCGGGTGGAAATTAAACCCTGCCACGTTTCAGGAGCTGCGCAGCCACCCGTGCGTCGTGGGCGTCCAGATCGAGACCAAGCGGCTCGAGATCAAGGAAACCCGCCGCTGGGCGAAACGCGCCTAGGCTGGCGTCACGGTCTTACAGCGGCTTGAGCCCGGCTTCGATCGCGGCCCGGCGGCCCTCGAGAAAAGGCGGCAGCGCCAACCGCTCGCCCAGCGTCTCGAGCGGTTCGTCGACGGCAAAGCCGGGGCCGTCCGTCGCCAGTTCGAAGAGGATGCCATTCGGTTCGCGGAAATACAGGCTGCGGAAGTAGTACCGGTCCACAGGTCCGCTGTGCCGCAACCCGACCTTCGTGAGGCGCTCGGCCCACGCCGCATAGTCGTCGTCGTTGGGCACGCGGAACGCCACATGGTGCACGCCCCCTGCGCCCTGACGCGCCGGCGGCAGGTCAGGTTCGACCATCACGTGCAGTTCCGCACCGGGTCCGCCGGCTCCCATCGAGAACACGTGGACATCGCGCGTCGCCGGGCCCTCATTGCCCGGATTCCGGCTGTCGCCGGCCTGATAAACCGCCACGCGGTGCAGATTCATCACCCGGGTGAGGACCAACTCCGTCGGCGCGAGGTCAGGCACGCTGAGCGTGATCGGCCCCAGTCCCAACACCTGACGTTCGGCCGGCACCGGACTCTTGGTCCAGGGATGCCCCGCGTCGGAGGAAGTGTCCACGACCAGCGACAGGCGTTGTCCCTCCGCATCCTCGAACGGCAAGGTCGCCCGCCCGTGGCGGGCCCCGATCTCGCCGCATTGGACCCCGGCGGCGACCAGCCGCTGGCGCCACCAGGCAAGGTCGGATTCCGACCGCACCCGCAGGCCGGTCCCTACGATCGACCGCGTGCCGCGCTTCTCCGCCGGCACCGGCCAGTCGAAGAAGGTCAGGTCCGTGCCGGGCGAGGCGAGGCCGTCCGCGTAAAACAGGTGGTAGGCGGACACGTCGTCCTGGTTGACGCTCTTCTTTACGAGACGCAGGCCGAGCGTCTGGGTGTAGAAGCGATGGTTGCGCGCCACCTCGGCGGTGACTGCGGTCAGGTGATGAATGCCGGAGAGGACCATGCCGCACTGAACGCATAAATCGCCCGGCGTCCAGCCGACGCGGCCGGAGGAAAGTTTGCACATCAACGTTGAAACTGGGGCAAAGGCGGAAACGATCAGGGCGTCGACATGAGCCTTTTCTCGCCGGACGACGATCACCAGCCCCTGCTGTACGTGCGCGGTCACGGCCTCTTTGCGGCCCATGTCATCGTCGCGGTCTTCGTGATCTCGATGATCGTGACCGCCCTGTTGTCCGGCCTCGGCGTGGCCGCGTGGTTTGTCTGGCTGCCCTTCGAAAGCGAACGCGTGCTCTCCGGCGAGTTTTGGCGCGTGCTGACCTACGGTCTGGTCAATCCGCCCTCGCTGCGCTTCGCCATCAACATGGTCATGATGGTCTGGTTCGGCCGCGAGGTGGAGAAATTCCTCGGCCGGCGGACCTTCCTCAAACTCTACAGCGGAATCTACCTGCTGCCGCCCGTGCTCTTCACCCTCGTCGGGCTCGCCCGGCCTTCCGCCTTCGCGGGCGAGGTCGGATCGCTCGCGGTGTTTGTCGCCTTTGCCACCTTGTATCCCAACGCAGCGCTGCTCTTCAACCTGCTCGCCAAGTGGGTAGCGATCATCCTCGTGGCAATCTTCGCGCTCATCGCGATCGCGAATCGCAGTGTCGAAGGCCTCGTCATGCTCGCGGCGACCTCCGGCTTCGCGTGGCTCTTCATTCGCCACGAACAGGGACACTTCAACCTGCCCCGCTTGGGGCTGCCCCGTCCGCGCGGCCGCGCTCCGGCCACAAATGCGCGCGGTCCCGCCCGCCCGAAGGTGGCGGCACCCGCGCCCGATTTCATGGCGGAGGCCGATGCCCTGCTCGACAAGATCGCGCGCGACGGGATCGACAGCCTGACCGCCGACGAGCGCCGCCGCCTCGACGCGGCACGGGAGCGCCTGCGTCAACGCGGACGCGGTTGAGACCGCTCGGTCAGTCGGCGCTATCGCGTCCGACGCCCAGCCGGTCGAGCCGCGCAGCAACTGAGGTCGCGAGGTCGGCCGCTTCGGCGGCCCCGCGGAGCTCCAGCACGAAGGCCAGATCGACGAGGTCGCGCCGAAGCCGCTCGATCCCCGCCCTCAGTTCCACGTCTGCGTTGCCCGTTCGCCCGCGAACGAAGCAGCCGTTGGCCACCGGTTCGCCCATGACACTACGATCCGCCATGAATGGAGAGCGTCAGGCCGACACGGCAACGGTGAAACCGCCGTACAGCATGCGCTTGGGATCGAAAGGCATGTTCTTTTCGTCGCACAGGTCCTTGATCCGCGGATCCTGCATCACCTTCGCGTTCACCTTGTCGCGATGCGCCCGCGATTTGTACACGATCCACGAGAACACCACCGTTTCGCCGGCCTGAGTGCGAATGCCCTTGGGAAAGGGTTTGCCGAACGGCACATCGAGATCGTCACCGACGCACTCCTTGTAATCGAGGGCACCGTGGTCGCGCCACACGGTGGAGGCGGCACGAGCCATTTTGAGGTAGGCGGCGAGCTTCTTCCGGGGGACCGGAATGACAAAACCATCAGCGTAGGGTGGCATGGCGGGAGCGGTTGAGGGGAGAATCGGGACGAAGTGCCCCGTTGAAAGGTACGACGAACATCCACGCCTGATCCGGACACCCCGACCTACAATCCTTTGAACCTTGCCCGTCTGGCGCTGTCGACTCGTTAGGCACCCCCGCTTTTTCATGGCCTTCCAAACGCTGACTCCGGATCCCTGCCTCGCCGACGTGATCGACTGCCTCTGGACCAGCGACGATCACCGTCCGCCGCACGCCTACGAGCACATCTTTCCGAGCGGAGCGGTGGAAATCGTCATCAACCTCACGGATGGCGAGCTGCGGTGTTATGACCCTGAGCACGCCACGGTACGCCGCATGCGTGCGCCGGTGCTCACGGGGGTGTTCGAGCGGGCTTTCGTCGTGGACACGGCCCAGCAACGGTCGATGGCCGGGGTCCGTTTCAAACCCGGCGCGGCCTGGCGGCTTCTCGGCGCGCCAGTCAGCGCCTTCACCAACGATCATGCCGACCTCGCCGTCATGCTCGGACCAGAGGCGGCGCACCTCGCCGACCGGATGGCGAATGCCCGCTCGCTCACGGCGCGTCTGCGCATGCTCCACGACGCCCTCGCCGGCCGGCTCCGGCGACAGAGCCACCCGGCGGTCAGCTGGGCGGTTGAGCAGCTGTGCGACCACTACGCCGACGTGCGGATCGGCGCGTTGGTCGACGAATCCGGACTCAGCGGGCGGCGATTCAACGAGGTGTTCGCTCGTGAGGTCGGTCTCACCCCCAAGGCGTTCCTGCGCGTGCGGCGCTTCCGGGCCGCGTTGACCCATCTCGGCGCACTGGGTTGTCGGCGCACCGGCAGCGAGGTGGCCGCGGCGTGCGGCTACTCGGACGAAGCCCACCTGATCCGCGACTTCCGGGGCTTCAGCGGCCTCACGCCCGCGGCCTTTCGGGATGGACGCATCTATCAGCCGCCTTCGGCCGCACCGGACCCCGACCACGCCCTTCGCGCCGCCAGCTGAGTCCGGCGGCAGGTCAAATTTCTTCAATTCAGACCCGGCCGAAGTCGGTACGGTAGGCGCACCCGTACACCCGCCATGATCCTCATCACGACACCCACCGGAAAAATCGGCTCTCCCTTGCTCACCCGGCTGCTCGCTGCCGGCACCCCCTCCCTGCGGGTGCTCGTTCGCGACCCGGCCAAGCTCGACCTGCATCGCTCCACGTCCGTCGACGTGATCCAAGGTTCGCTCGGCGACCCTGCCGCGTTGGAGGCCGCGTTCGCCGGCGTCGACGCGGTGTTCTACTGTCTGCCGGACGCGCCGGATGCGCCGGATTACACCGGGCACTACGTGCACCTCGCCACGCTCGCTTCCGCCGCCCTGCGCAGGAAGAACGTGCCCCGCGCCGTGGTCGTCTCGGCTGCGGATCCCACCCCGGCCGACCCCGCCGGCCCGATTTCCGCCCTGCACACCATGGAGCGCATCCTTGGGAAATCCGGCGCCGCCTTCCGCTGGCTGCGCTGCGGCTCCTTTTTTGAGAACCTGCTTTGGCAGGCATCGTCCATCCGGGATCGTGACTGCTTCTCCTCCTGCCTCCCGGGACAGGTGGCGGGACCGCACCTGGCGACGGATGACATTGCCGGTGTTGCTGCGGCCTGGCTGCAGCGTGATGATTGGACGGATACACAAGCCGTGTCGTTGCTCGGCCCCAACGATCTCACCTTCGACGAGATCGCCCGTCTCCTCTCCGCGCATCTCGGCCGGACGATCCGCCACGAGTGCCTCGCCCCGGAGGCCTACCGGACCGAGTTGCTGGGCGCGGGGTACAGCGCGTCGGCGGCGCAGGGTCTGATCGACATGTATGCGCACCTCGAAAATGGCTACGCTGACGATCCCTTCGCCGACCGGCTGCTCACCCCGACGTCGCTGGAGGATTGGCTGCGCCGTCAACCGGCCTTGGCGCCCCTGACCGCCGGGGCAACCCCATGACCCCATCCGACTCTGTCCTTTCGCACCCGGGTGGATCGTTGTAAGGATAACGGCCTCCTTTCGACCTTCCCGCCCTGCCATGCCCACCCCGCCCGTCCCCGCGCCCGTCCCGTACATGCTTCTCTTCCGCAACACCGGGCCGGAGGTCTTCAAAGACCTCTCGGCTGACGAGCGCCAGGCCCTGATCGCGCAGTGGAATGCGTGGTTCGAAGGTCTGCTGGCCAAGGGCAAGGCCATCGAAGGCCAGCCCTTGGAGATGGAAACCCGCATGGTGTCCGGCCCCAACGGCTCGCGCGTGACCGACGGCCCCTTCCCTGAGGCCAAGGAGGCGATTGGCGGCTACGTCACGTTGCTGGTCAGCGGACTCGACGAGGCAACGGACATTGCCCGGCGCCATCCGGCGCTGGCGCATGGCATGAAGATTGAGGTGCGGGCGATGACCCCGGACTGCCACCTGGGGGTGACCACGCGGGCGCGGGTGGAGCGATGACCAGCCAGGCCGGCTTGCCGTGACAGAGTCCCCTGCCAGCCCCTCCCCTCCGACGCCGGGCGCTGCGCGCCTCGTGGAGCATTTTTTCCGCCATGAGACGGGACGGTTGCATGGCGCCCTCGTCCGGCTGGTCGGCACCCACAACCTCGCGCTGGCCGAGGATGTGGCGCAGGAGGCGCTCGCCCGGGCCCTGCGCACCTGGTCCATGGGCGGCATCCCCGCCAATCCCTCCGCCTGGATCACCCAGGTCGCTATGAATCTCGCCCGCGATGCGCTGCGCCACCAGCGCATGGCGTCGGGCAAGGAGCCGGCGATCGAGCTGCACATCGGCCAGACCTACGCCACGCCGGCGGTGGCATGGGAAACCACGCATGAGATCCGGGATGACGCGCTCCGGCTCATGTTCGTGTGCTGCCATCCCTCGGTCGCGCCGGACGCCCAGGTGATGCTCGCTCTCAAGATCCTGTGCGGCTTCAGCACGGCCGAGATTGCGCGCGCTTTCCTGAGCAGCGAAGCGGCGATCGAAAAACTGCTGACGCGCACCAAGCAGCGCATCCGGGACGCCGGCATTCCCTTCGAGTTGCCGGAAGGCGCGGACCTCGCGCCCCGCCTCAACGGCGTCCTGGGGGCGCTGTACCTCCTTTTCAACGAAGGTTACAAGGCGTCCGCGGGTGAAACGTTGCTCCGCGAGGATCTCTGCCAGGAGGCCATCCGTCTGCTCGGCCTCCTGCTCGCCCATCCCGTAGGCGCAGTGCCCCCGAGTCACGCCCTGATGGCGCTGATGCTGTTTTCCGTGGCACGCTTTCCCAGCCGGCTCTCGCCCTCGGGCGAGCTGCTGCGGCTGGAGGACCAGGATCGCAGCCGCTGGAATCAGACGATGATCGGCGAAGGCCTTCGCCACCTCGCCGCCGCGTCGGCGGGAGACTCCCTGAGCGAGTATCATCTGCAGGCGGGCATAGCCGCCGAACATTGCCTCGCCCCCGATTTCGCCGCGACCAACTGGGAACGCATCCTCGCCCATTACGACGCGCTGCTCGCCCTCAAACCCTCGCCCATCGTCGCCCTCAATCGCGCGGTGGCCGTCGCCCACCGGCACGGCGCCGAAGCCGGCCTCGTCGCCCTGGCCTCGATCGCGGAGCGCGACCGCCTTGAGCCGCATTACCTGATCCATGCCGTGTCCGGTGACCTGCACGCCCAGCTGGGTCGCACCGCCGAAGCCGCCTCCTGCCTTCGCCGCGCCCTCGAACTGGCCGAGGTCGGCCCGGAGCAACAGTACCTTGCGCAACGCGTAGCGGCCTTGGAACGACATTCGACCACCTCCGACGGTCGCTGAGTCGGCGGGCATTGTTACAGAGGCAGGCCAAGGGCAACCACGCGGGCTACACTTGACTCCGGGCGTACCGTTACTCACACGGGTGTTATCTTGATGCAAAAACGCACCAAACCACCCCAGCCCGTGCCTGCTTTGGAGCGAGGCCTGACCATTATCGAGGCGATTGCCGATGCGCAGCAACCCATGGGCTTCAATGCGCTGGCCCAGAAAATCGGCGTCTCCCAGACGACCATGGCCCGGATCATCCATGTGCTGGTCAGCCGCGGCTACGTCACAAAGGACGAGGAACGGCGCAAGTACCTGCCGGGCCCCCGGCTCGCCTCGACCCTCGGTCGAACGGAGCCCGTGATCGACGCCTACCGGCACGAGTGCCGCACCACCCTCGATCACCTGGTGAACGCGACCGAGTGCACTGCGCTCGCCCTGCATTTCAATCGCACGCAGATCCAGTGCCTCGCCAAGGTCACCCACCCCGCCTCGCTTGCCATGCAGGAGGTTGGAACGATCAGCTCCAACGTGTGCCATACCCCTTGGGGTTGGATCCTCTACGAGGCCATGAACCACGAGCAACGTTACCAAAGCCTGAAGCACGTCGCCAATCCGGATGCCTTTATCGCCTCGATCGACGGCCATCTCACCTATCTGCACAAACACGGCTTTACCTACGACCCGGGCCTCTTCGAGCGCAACGTGCACCGCTTCGCCGCTCCGGTTCGCGGCGAGAACGGTGCGCTGATTGGCGCCCTTGGCCTTGGCACTCCGCCGGGCCTGCTCGAGATCCGTCCTGTCCATGAGATCGGCGAGTCGCTGAAGCAGGCGGCCCGCACCCTCTCCCTACGTCTCGGCGCCGAGCGCTGACTACCCGCGCGCCTGTCCTACCCCTCGCAGCGCGACGGGGCGTTCGTCCGCGTCGCCGGGTTGGGCCAAACCTTCGCCACGAGCGGTGTTTCACCTTTGCCATCCGCTTCCCCCTTTTCGCTTGTAACGTAACACGGGCGTTATTTAGGTTTCATTTCTGTGATCCCAAAGCGCCCCCACGTTCTGTTCATCATGGCAGACCAGCACCTCGCCTCCTGTTTGGGCGTCGAGGGGCACCCCCAGGTCAAGACCCCGCATCTCGATCGGCTGGCACGGGAGGGCGTGCGCTTCACATCGGCGTACACGCAGAATCCCATCTGCACGCCCAGCCGGGTCTCCTTGTTGAGCGGGCAGTATCCGCACAACCACGGCTACTACGGACTTGCCGGTCCGGCTCCGGCCCGGCTGCCGCACTTTCTCGGACACTTCCGGGACAACGGCTACCGCACGGCCGCGATCGGCAAGTTGCATCTGCCGGACACGCCGCGCAACTGGATCGCCGACGAGGTCGACTTCTTCGGCGAGTGCTACCGCTCGGTCGACGGTGTTCCGGGCGAGGGACTGTATTACCAGGAACTCGCGCCCCTCGGCCTGCGCGCCAAAGAGGACTCGCGCATCCTCCCTGAACTCGGACACGGCACGCACGACGCCCGTCCCTCGCAGATGCCCTACGAGCACTGCGTCGAGCAATGGTGCGCCGCCCACGCCGAGCGCTTCATGGCCGCCGCCGTCGCGGAGGGACGTTCCTTCTGCCTCGAGGTTTCCCTTCCCCGGCCCCACCACCAGCTGACGCCGGACCGCCGCTTCTGGGACCTCTACCCCGAAGACCTCGAAGCGCCTCCGACCCGCGATCACGATCCATCGCACCGCCCGCCGCACTTCCGCGAAATGTATGAGGACTTCCGCTCCACCGAGTGGCTCTATGAGCCCCGTACCTTCGACGCGGGCACGCGGCGCGCGTGGCGGGGCTATCTCGCGTGCATTTCCCAAGTGGACGACGCCGTCGGACGCCTGTTGCGCTTCCTCGACCAGACCGGCCTCGCCGAGAACACCATCGTCGTCTACGGGGCCGATCACGGCGGCTATCACGGCCACCTCGGCATCGTCGAGAAAGCCCCGGGCATCTGCTCCGAGGCCGTATGCCGCGTCCCATTCATCTGGCGCGCACCCGGCACCACGCGCGCCGGCACGGTCTGCGACCAGCTGGTGGAAAACGTCGACCTCGCTCCGACCCTCGCCGCCCTCGCCGGGCTGCCGCCGATGGAGACGGCCGACGGCGCGGACCTCACCCCGCTGCTCACCGGGACGGACCGTCCGCTGCGCGCGCTCGCCGTCACGGAAAACCCCTGGAGCAAGGCCATCCGCTGGAACGGATGGCGCTACGTGCACTACCAGCCGGAGCTGTTCGGCGGCGAGGACTACGGCGAACTCTACGATTTGGACCAGGACCCCGACGAGCGTCACAACCTCTACCGCAGCCCCGACCATCGCGAGGTCGTCGCGGCGGGCCAGCGCCTGCTGCTCGACTGGCTGATCAAGACCTCCCGTCCGGTGACCGTGCATCCCACGATCGGGGACCGCACCCTCGGCGATCATCACTATCGCACCGCGGGCGACGGGCGCGAATCCAACCTCGCCGGGGTGCCGCAGCGCATCCGGCGCGGGCTCGTCAACTACCTCTGAACGGCCCGGCCGTCCGGCCTGCGTCCGACGTCCGTCCTCGAGCGGGCGGATCGACTTCCTTCGCACCATGCCTCCCAACATCCTGCTCATCACGACCGATCAGCAACGCGTCGACAGTCTTGCGTGCTACGGATCCTCCTGGATGCGCACGCCCCATCTCGACCGCCTTGCGCGCGAGGGCGTTCGCTGCGATCGGGCCTACTGCACCAGTCCGGTCTGCACGCCGTCGCGAGCCTCGATCTTTTCCGGACTCATGCCGTCGCGGCATGGCGCGTGGAACATCGGCTGCCAGGTGCCCGCGGACGTACCCTTCCTTTCGCACCGCCTCGCCGCGGCCGGATACTCGACCCTGCACGTGGGCAAGGCGCACTGGCAGGCGATGGGCGTCCCGCCCGATGCCTCCCGCGAGTCCCTGCACGGCGACGCCGAGGAGACGTTCGCCGGACCCTACTACGGCTTCGACCATGTCGAACTCGCCAACGGGCATCCCGGCTACAACCTCCGCACCGGCCAGCACGCGGCCTGGGTCCGGCGTCAGGGCGGCGCCGCGGACCTCGCCCGCTGGAGCGGGCTGCACCGGCGCGGAGCCGAGTTCGGGGGCAACGCCTGGGACGCCGACCTGCCACTGCGCTGTCACAACAGCGTCTGGACCGCGGACCGGGCGGTATCCCTGCTTTCGGGACGGGATCCGACACGCCCGTTCCTGCTTCACCTGGGATTCCAGGATCCCCACCACCCTCACGCGCTGCCGCGCGACTTCCCTGACCGCGTCGATCCCGACGCCGTGCCTCCGCCCCGCGTGTCTGCGGGAGAACTCGACGCACTCCCGCCCCACTTCATGGCCGCACGCGAGGGCCGCCTCGAAGCCTCTCCAACGCGCGGCCGCCACCCCATGGCCGGACAGTACCTCGGCCACGACTACCGCAAGGTGTCCGCCGAGGACACGCGGCTGGCGCGGGCCTACTACTACGGAATGGTGCATCTGCTCGACGCCCAGGTGGGCCGCGTCCTTGGCGCCCTCGACGAGCTTGGCCTAGCCGACAACACGCTGGTCATCTTCACCTCCGATCACGGCGAACTGCTCGGCGACCACGGCCTGTGGCTGAAGGGTGCCTTTCACTACGAGTCCGTCATCCGCGTCCCCCTGCTCCTGCGCTGGCCCGCCCGGTGGCCGGGCGGACGCGCGCTCGACGGCCCCATCAGCCTCTGCGACCTCGCGCCGACCGTACTGAGTGCCTGCGGCTTGGCTAACGCGGCGCCTCTCGACGGCGTCGACTGGTCCGCGCACCTCGCGGGCGAAGGCGCCGCTCCACGCGACCACGCCGTCGTCGAGTACATCGACGATCCTGCAGGCCTGCGCCTCCGCACCCTCGTCGAGGCGGAGTGGAAGATCACCGTGTACGAGAACGCGCCTTGGGGCGAACTCTTCGATGTGCGCAATGATCCGGATGAATTCCGCAATCTGTGGGACTCGCCTGACCATCAGGTCATCCGCCTCCGTCTCCAGCGCCGTTTGGAGAAAGTCTTCCCCTATCGGCCACGCTTCGCACCGCGCGTAGCGTATTCTTAGTTTTATTAGTGATACTTGTTATACACTATTGTTATTTCTTAATTGACGCACGTACCGTTCATGGCATCTCTGCCGCGTACCCTCTTCCTTAACCCATGAAAAAACCCCACAGAACCCTGCCGAGGAACCGGCTTTTGATTCCGGGCCTCCTCACCGTCCTTCCCTTCATCACGATCGCCCAGGAAACGTCCGTTGCCCCGATCGAGGGTGAGCCGATCCGCCTCTCGCAGTTCGTGGTCACCTCCGACACCGCCGTCGGCTATCGTTCCCTCGACTCGATTTCCGGCACGAACACGCGCATCTCCCTGCGCGACCTGCCCCAGAGCATCACGGTCTTCAACGAGGAGTTCCTGCGCGACACCGGCGCCAACAGCCTGATGGAGTCGGTCGCGTTCTCCGCCTCGACGAGCGTCAACTCCACCAACCAGTTTAACCGCGTGACCTTCGCGATCCGCGGCTATGAGTCCCAGACCTTGCGCGACGGCTTCTCCTGGTTCCTCGGCAACGACGCCTACAACGTCGAGCGCGTCGAGGTGGTGAAGGGTCCGGCCGCGGTCCTCTACGGTTCCTCGCAGCCCGGAGGTTTCGTGAACACGATCTCCAAGCGCCCCCTGCGCGACGCCCGCGCCTCCGTCCGCGCCACCGTTGGCAGCTACTCAAAGCGCCGCGCCGAGATCGACGTCAACCGCCCCATCGTCGGCGACAAGCTGCTCTTCCGCTTCCTCGCCGCCTACGACCACTTCGACACCCATCGCGACTTCGAGAACACCGAGAACGTCTGGATCAATCCCGTCGTCACCTGGATCCCTTTCGAGAAGGTCAACCTGACCGTCCGCTGGGAGCGCAACCAGCACCGCCACGTTCCGGTCAACGGACTGCCCATCAACAATCCGCAGACCGCCTGGGTGAACGTGCCGATCAGCTGGAACAACGCCGGCCCGGCCGTCTTCGAGGACATGGACGTTGATGCGTTCAACGCCGACCTGCAGGTCGAGATCAACGAGCGCATCTCTTTCCGCAATCAGACCACGCTCGTGAAGCAGGACCGCGAGGAACTGCGCCGCGCGATCAACCGTCTCGGCGTTTCGGGCGCCCCCAACGATGGCCGCTCCCTCGCCGCCGCCATCAACTACGGCTATGAGCGCCGCGAGTCGTTCTCCAACAAGGCGGAGCTCGTCATCGAATTCGGCAACGGGTCCGCCTGGGAGAACAAGACGCTCATCGGCACCCAGTACAACGACTCCTTCGTCCGTCAGGTCGGTCCGCTGCGCATCCCTGGCTTCACTACGGGAGAACTCACGCACGACGTCTTCACCCTGAACCGCCCGTTTGAGCAGTATTATGCAATCGCGCCCGGACCCAACTGGCTCCAGTTCGATGCCTCGCGCTACACCCAGGTGCTCGGCGGCGACCTCCAGGAGGGCTCCGACAGCGCCACCTACATCGTCAACCACCTCTGGTTCCGCGACCACATGTTCCACCTCCAGGCGGGCGTGCGCTTCGGCGACGACCTCTTTGACTTCGGGAGCGAGGAAACCGTGCCCCAGGTGGGCTTCGTCTTCCAGCCCAACAAGCAGTGGTCGTTCTACGCCCTCTACAACGAGTCCTACGTCCCGCAGCGCGGCACCAACCAGCAGACGGGCGAACCCTTCCCGCCGCAGGTCGGCGAGGCCAAGGAGATCGGCTTCAAGGCCGAGTTCCTCGAGGGCCGCGTCGGCGTCAATGCCGCCTACTTCGACATCGACCGCAGCGGTATCATCCGCCGCAATACATCGATCCCCGGCCTGCCGTTTGACGAGGCCTCCGGTCTCGAGAACAGCACGGGATTCGAGTTCGAGGCCTACTGGTCGCCCAACCGCAACTACCGCATCTTCGCCGGCTACACCAACCTCGACGCGGTCGTGGTGAGCAACGTCCAGTTCCCCACCATGGTGGGCACGCCCACGCAGAACGCGCCCGAGCACAAGTTCACGCTCTTCAACAAGTACACCTTCAACGACGGTGCCCTGCGCGGCTTCTCGTTCGGCGGCGGCGTCATTGCGCAGTCCGAGTCGCAGTCCTTCGCCCAGGCCGACCGTCTCGAGCTCAAGAACGAGTCGTTCATCCGCCTCGACGCGAGCATCGGCTACAGCACGAAGGTCTTCGGCCGCCCGGCCAACTTCCAGCTGAACCTCCGCAATCTCCTCGACGAGGAATACCGCGAAATCCAGGCTCGCTTCGCGCCGCCGTTCAACTGGACGCTCTCGGCCGACATCCGGTTCTGATCCGGTCCTGCCGGACCTTTGGGAACATCGCGGGCGGCCCGGTTCAAGGCCGCCCGCTTGCTTGCCCCCATGCTGCTCCGCCTCACGACGCTCGCCCTCCTCGCCGCCTGCGCGCACGCCGGCCCCGCCGATCACGCACCGTCGGCCGGACCCGAGGCGTGGAGCGAGATCACCTTGTGGCGGCTGCCGGAGGCCATGGCTGCCTTCGGTTCACCCGAGGCCGACCGCCTCGCCCGGCTCGGCCGCGCCACGGTCCTGCTCGAGCTTCCGCCCAAGACGCCGGGAAATCTCGCCGAGGCGGACCGAATCCTGCGCGGCCTCGTGGAGACCCGCGCCGACGACGAGCCGGGGATCGTCGCCGCGTGGCTGCTCGCCCGCCTGCACCACGTTCACCTCACTCCCGCGGTTCCCGCCGAGGCCGCGCGCTGGTACCGCCACCTGCACGGGCAACGCGCGTTCCGTGCACATCCGCTCGTGGCCCAGGCTGCGGTCAAGCTCGCCCTGCTCACCCTCTACGCCGACGACGGCCGGCCGTTCGAAACGCGTTACGCGGAGGCGAAGGCCCTTGGCACCGACCTCGCCGACCAAGCCGCCCGCCGCGACTTTCACCTGCTGCTCGCCCGCGCCGCCCAGTTTCACGGCCAGCCTGAATCCCTGATCCTGCCGCACCTGCTCGCCGCCCTCGCCACGGGCGAACTCGGCCATCGCGAGCATGCGAACGTCCTCTATACGATCGCCGACCTCGGCCCGCGCGTTGGCCGGATCGCGGAGGCACGCACCGCCGCAGCGCACTTCCTCGAACGCTTCCCCCGTGACGAACGCGTTCTCACCGTCCGCCAGAAACTGGCCGCGCTCCCGCCCTCCGAGTCATGAAGCTCCTCGCGCGCCTTCCCGCGGTGATCGCCGCCGTGCTCCTCGTCGCGACGTTTGTCGCCGGCGGCGCCCGCCTGCTTCGGCGCGACGCACCGGCGGAGCCAGGACGCAGCGAACGCATCCACCTGCGTTTCGCCCACTGGCATCTTCAATCGGGCCTGCGCGAGGCCTACGACGAACTCATCGCGGACTACGAGCGCCTGCATCCCCACGTGCACGTCGAGCAGCTCGTCATTCCCCAGCGCGTCTGGCCCGCCTGGCACCGCACCCAGCTCGTCGGCGGCACCGCGCCCGACCTGATCGAACTCGGCACTGACCGAGGCCTGACCGACGAGCTGCTCGCGCGTTACTACGTGCCGCTCACGCCGTGGATCGAAGCGCCCAACCCCTACAATGCGGGCACCGAACTCGCCGACGTTCCCTGGCGCCAGACCTTCATCGACGGGCTGATGAGCGAGGGTTCCTTCAATCCCCGCCTCGCCGACTTCTACGGCGTGCCGACCGCGCTCTTCACCATCCGCATCTTCTACAACCGCGACCTGCTCCGTCGCATCACCGGCTCGGAGGAGCCGCCCTCGACCTACGCCGGGCTGATTGCGCTCTGTGAGCAAACCCGCGCCTGGTCGGAGCAACGCAACCTCGGGATCATCCCGATCGCGGGCTCGCGCGTCAACGCGCCGCTCCTGCTCGGCGCCTATCTGCGATCGCAGCTGCAGGTCGCCTCCCGCGACCTCGCGTCCGCCTACACCCTCGTCGCCGACCAGCGGGCGGGCGCGATGGACGCCAAGACGATGGCCGCCGCCTTCCTCTCCGGCCAGTGGTCGTTCGAAACACCCGCCATCCGCGACGCGCTCGATCTCGCGCGGGAGGTCGGCCGCCAGATGCAGCCGGGCTTCGCCCAGCTCGAACGGGAGGACGCCACCTTCGCGTTCACCCGCGGCCGCGCCCTGATGATCGCCACCGGCACCTTCGACGCCAGCAGCCTCCGCCAGGAGGCCACCTTCCCGCTCGGCGTGTTCGCCCTGCCGCTCCCGGGCGAAGACACCCCGCGCTTTGGACGCAACGTGATTGGCTCTCCGTCCGAGGCCTCCAAGACCCTCGCCGGCGTGTTCGGACTCTCCCGACAATCCGCCCACCCCGAACAGGCGGTCGACTTCCTCCGCTTCATGACCAGCCGGACCAACAACGCGCGCTTCGCCCAGCGCAGCGAATGGCTGCCCGTCATCGTCGGTCTCGAGGCCCCGGAGTCCATCCAGGCCTTCACGGCCGTCGTCGAAGGACCGGTCGACGGCGCCGACCTCACCGGACAGTGGCTTTCGCTCACGGGCTACAACGCGATCAGGCGCGCGTTCCAGAACAACCAGCACCTGCTCTTTTCGCCCGAGGGCGGGACCGATGTATTCATCGATCGGATGCAAACGGCCCTGCCCGCCGCCTTTGCGGCCGACATCCGCGTCCGCCTGCGCGACAACGGACTCAACATCGCGCGCGCCGACCCGCTGATCGCCTCCTGGCACGTCCTTTCCACCGTCGCGGACAACCCCGACGCCGCCCGACGCCGCTCGCTCCTGCTCGAGGCGCAGACCCAGCAGGAAGCCAACTCCGAGGAACTGCGTCGCCTGCAGGAAGCAGCGCAGCGCAAGAGCACACCCTGAGTCCGTCCACGGACTCCCCGGCCCCTTCGCTCAGCATCGACTCACACTAATGCCACCGTAGTCACCCACACGAGATTCGCTGCCACCGAAGCGTTCCACCACCTGCCCGCTCCGAGACCTCATCCGTCATCCCCCACCATCGCCATGTCCGTCCCGAATCGTCGCCCCGCCTTCGCACACCGGCTATCCCCGGCCGTCGTCCTGCTCTTGAGTCTGGTCTCAGCGCCGCCGCTCGCGGCCGCCGTATTCGACTTTGAGACCGGTTACACCGTCGGTGCCGCCGTGGCGGGGCAGCCGGCGGGCAGCGCGCAGGCCTGGGTTCGCTTCACCGCCAACACGGCGGCGGACGCCTCGCTCGTGGTCGCGACCGCGGCGGACAGCGGCCGTCATCGCCTGCGCGCCGTCAACGTGGGCGCCAGCGGCGGCTTTCGTCTTCCGCTCGGACCGGACGACTATGTCGCCGGCGGCGGACATGCGTTCAGCCCGGAGTCGTCCTACCTCCGCTATCGCTTCGCCCTGACCTTCGAATCCGTCAATGCCACCGCCAACGCGAACGGCATCGGCCTCGTTCGCCTCGGCAGCACCACCGCCCAAAGCCTCTCCCTCGAACTGCTCGCCGACGGTCGCCTGCGCTTTCAGACTTGGGACGTCGCCGGCGGCGTTCTCCGCAATCTTCTGGTCCGATCGGGCGAGGCTGCCGACGCCCCGGAGTTTCGCGCCACGGCCGGAACACCCATCGTCGTCGAGGGCGTGGTGGATCACGCGTCTCGCACCTACACGCTCGTCGTGAACGGCGTGCCCCAGCGCGCCTTCGCCGCAACCGCGGCGGATCCGTGGCGTATCGGGTTCCGCGGTCCTGCCGCCGCCGATGACGACCTCCTCGTCAATACGCAGAACGTCGGCGCCGCCTACTTCCAGTCGTGGACCCTGGACGACATCGAACTGACGGCGGAACCCCTCCCGGCCTCCGCCGCGCACCTCGCCCCGGTGACGATCGACGTCGTCGCTGCCTACGGCGCGGATCCGTCCGGCCAAACCGACTCGACCGCCGCCCTGCAGCGCGCGATCAGCGAGAACATCGGCCGCTCCGCGGGCGTGCGCACCCTTTACCTGCGCAATGGCACCTACCTGGTCAGCGACACCCTCCAGTGGTACAACGCCGCCGGCGAGAACGACGCCTACCTCACGCTTCAGGGCGAGTCGCGCGATGGCGTCATCCTTCGGCTCTCCGACCAGAATCCCCGCTTCCAGAATGCCGACCCGGCCACGCCCCCCGAACGCCGGGCCGTGATCCACGTCCGCTCGGACGACAATCCCGCCTGGTACGCGAATCCCGCCAATCCCTACGGCCGGGCGCTCGGCGAGGGTCACCTCGCCTTTCACAACAACCTCGTCAACTTCACCGTCGACGTCGGCCACGGCAACCCCGGGGCGGTCGGCATCGACTACCACGCAAGCAACCAGGGAGTGCTGAAGGACGTCGTCATCCGGTCGGCGGACGGCCAGGGACTCGTGGGCCTCGCCCTCGATCGCAAGAACACCGGACCGGGTTTCGTGACCGGCGTGCGTATCCACGGATTCGCGACGGGCATCCTTGCGCGCAGCCAGTACGTCATGACACTGGAGCACATCCGCCTCGAGAACCAGTCGGTCGCCGGCCTGCGCAACGAGACGCACACGCTCGCGATCCGCGGCTTGCGCAGCGACAACCGTGTCCCCGCCCTCGTGCAAACCGACGCCTCCGGCCTCGTTGTCCTGCTCGACTCGGAGTTAAAGGGCGGCGAGCCCGGCCGTCACGCGATCGAACTCGACGCGGGACACCTGCGTGCACGCAACGTGCTCGCCTCAGGCTACGCCAGCGCCCTGCGCCTCGCCGGTGTCGGCGTGGACGGCTCCTACCTGGCCGACTACGCCTCGGGCGCGCCCGGCGGCCTCTGGGGCGCAGCCCAGGGAAGCCTGCGACTGCCCGTCGAGGAAACCCCGCGGGCCGGCGGCCTCGCCCCCGGCGACTGGGCTCTGGTCACCGACTTCGGGGCCGTGCCGGGCGACGGCCTCGACGACAGCGCCGCCCTCCAGGCCGCGCTCTCGTCCGGCCGTCCCGGCGTGCTCTTCGCTCCGGGAACGTACACCCTCGCCGCGCCGCTCACGTTCCCCGCCACGGTGCGCCACGTCGACTTCAACTGGGCGAACCTCCAGGTTGTCGCCGGCGCCGCCTTCCCCGCCCGCGGTCCCGTTCCGGCCGCCTTGCAGATCGCCGACGACGCCTCGACGCCGCTGACCTTGGAAAAGTTTCAGCTGCGCGGCTCCGGCTTCGATCTCTTCGCCGCCGGCCTGTCACATACGTCCGGACGAACGCTCACGATTCAACACGCCCTCTTCCCGTCGTTTCGCAACGGTCCCGGAGCCGGCCGGCTCTTCCTCGCCGACGTCTCCTCGCACGAGAACGGCGAAAGCTTCGCCTTCGACTATCCGCAGTCCGTCTGGGTGCGTCAGTTCAATCCCGAGCCCTACTATCACGCCAAGGCAGTCAACCGCGGCGGCGACCTCTGGGTTCTCGGCATGAAGACCGAGCGCGCCTCGACCGCCCTGCGCACGCTCGGCGGGGGCCGCACCGAACTGCTCGGCGGCGTCTTCTACCAGAATCACGAGCCTCCGCACTACCTGCCGCTCTTCGAGTCCGTCGACAGTGCCCACGCGCTCACCTTCAACACTCTGACGGATTTCCAGGGCGAGCCCTTTGAGATCGTCGTGGCCGAGGAGCGCGACGGGGTGCGCACCGAACTCTCCCGCACCAACGCGGCACCGCGGCAGGGTGTGAACGGGGTGGGCTACGCCCTCTTCCGCGGCGTGCCTCCGGCTCCGTCCAATCCCCTGCGCCTGCCGCGCGTCCATCTTGAGGCGACTGAGGTGGCCGCCCGGGAGGGCGGATCGCCACTGGCCCTTCGCCTCGTCCGCACCGGCGACACCGGCCCCGCCCTGGAGGTCGCACTCGGATACACCGGCACGGTTGCGTTCGGGGCCGACCTCGACGCGCCGCCGGCGACGGTTTCGATTCCTGCCGGAGTCCGGCAGGTCGAGATTCCGGTTTCCTTCCGGGCCGACGGCGCCTCCGAATCCGTGGAGACGCTCGGGGTCACCGTCGCTCCCGGCGCCGGCTACCTCGCGGGGTCGCCCGCGCTCCTCACCCTCTCCGTGCTCGACGGCGACCGTCCGGCCACGTCCCTTCCTTCCGAGAACCAGATCCTTCACTTCGAGGCCGGCGGCGACCTTGCGTTCGCGCCCGCGGGCGATCGTGTGCTCACCTGGTACGACCTGAGCCCTGCGGGGAATCACGCGACGCTGACCGCGGTCGAGCGGACGCCCCGCTGGCTCGCGGACGACGGAGAGGTCCGTCCTGCCGCAGCCCTCGCCTTCGACGACACCCTGCTCTTCCTCCCGAAGAGCGACTCCCTGCAGGCCGCCGGCCCGTATCCAGGGCGTAGCTACTACCTCGCGTTCCGCACCGGTTCCGATGTCACCCGTCGCCAGATGATCTACGAGCAGGGCGGGAACGGTCGCGGCATCACGGTCTACGTCGTCGAAGGACGCCTCTACGTCTGCGCCTACAACCGCCTGCAGACCACCGCGCTCTGGAACGAGGTCTTCCGCAGCGCCCCCGTGCAGCCGGGCAGCCGTTACGTGCTGGCCCTGCATCTTGACGGGACGGCGGCGACGCTCGAGGCCTCCCTCAACCGCCTCGAACTCGGCCCGGTGCCCATCCCCGGGACCAACGGCGGGGTCCTCGATACCCACCTCGATCAGACCGTCTTCGGCGGTGTGACCGAGAGCACCCGCTTCCACGATCTCGACGTTCCCCGCCGTCTCGGCGGCTACTACTTCGAGGGCCTGGTGTACGCGCTGATCGGATACAATGGCGTCCATTCGCCGGCGCTCCGCGCCGAGGTCTCCGAAACGCTCGCCCTCCGCTACCTCGGGCCTCCCCCGCCTCCAAACGCGCCTCCGGTTCTTGGAGAGGTCGAACCCGGGACACGCCCGCTCTACGTCGGCGGGTCGCTCCCGGTTTCGCTGACCTTCACCGTCAACGCGACGGACGACGGCCGGCCCGCCGGCGGAGCCCTCACCTATCAGTGGTCCGCCACGCGCGCCCCCGCCGCCACTTTCGCCACGCCGACGGCGGGCTCGACCCAGGTCACGTTCTCCTCCCGCGGCATCTACCGCTTCACCTGTCTCGTTTCCGACGGCGAACGCACCGTCGAGCGTCCCTTCATCGTCGTCGTGCAATGACCCCCGCCGCCATGTACCGCCTCCTCTCCCTCCCCGCCCTGCTGCTCCTGTCCGCCGCCCCGCTCCCGGCGGAAGTCGTGGTGAGCTTCGGCGCCGTCAACTACACGACCTCCGGCGCGGTCTTCGGCCGCCCCGTGCTGAACAACGAGGTCGGCGATTTCGACGGCGACGGGTCCACCGACGACGTGCGCGACGTCATTCCGTTCAGCGACTCGGCACCGCTCAGTCCCACGGCCGGCTGGGCTGCCTCTGCCCCCGGTGCGGTGTTCCATGGCGGCATCCAGGTCGTCCGCCTGAATGCCGCCACCGTCACGCCCTCCGCCAGCTTCACCACGACTCTCAACCAGAACGACCCGAACCCCGACCGGGTGCGCATCGGCTTCAACACCTCGGCGAACGAGGCGATCGACCTGGTCAGCGGCGTGCTGCTCTGGGCCAAACCCGGTTTCCTCGGCGACTTCGCGACCGAGCGGGCCGTCTTCGCGGGCGGACCTTCCGACGGCGTTTCCGTCTGGTTCAACAACGTGACGAACGCCGCCCTGCGCCTCGTCCTGCGTCAGGGCGAGACCTACTACGCCAGCCGCTCGGCCTTCGGCGGCGCCGCCGTTTCCAATCTCCTCGTCTCCCTGAACGGCGCCACGCTCGCGGACGAACGCTGGGCGCGGTGGGATCCGGCCACGTTGCGCTTCATCGGCACGACCTTTGAGCCGGTCCCCTTCAACAACCTCACGGCCGTCGGCGTCTACTTCGAAAGCGCCCGCGGCGGCGGCACCCAGCTTCCGGCGGGCCAGAACTTCAACGTCACGCTCGACAGCCTCGTCCTCGGCGCCGATTCGGCTCCCGCCACGGCCGCCCTTACGCTCGTTGCGACGAACGGCACCATCGTCGCCGATCCCGCCCTGCCGGCCTACCCGATTCCGACCGACGTCGAACTCGCTGCGTTTCCCGCCACGGGTTACGTCTTCTCCGGCTGGTCCGGCGCCCTCTCCGGCTTCGTCTCACCCGCCTCCCTCCGTCTCGAAGCCGATGCCACCGTGGAAGCCTCGTTTCTCTCCACCGCATCTTACTCCGGGTGGATCGTCGGTACCTGGGGACCCGGTCCCTCCGACGCCACCGTCACCGGCCCCGGCGCCGACCCTGACGGCGACGGCCTCGTCAACCTGCTGGAATTTGCCCTGGGCCTGTCCCCGACGTCCGCCGACGGCGACGACGCACGGCCGCAGCTCGAGTTCGACGATCAGCGCCACCTCGTGCTGGTCTATGAGCGCCCCGTCGTCCTCGCCGGTGTGACGTACGCCGTCGACGTATCGGACAACGGCTCGGACTGGTCGCTGCTCTCGTCGCCCGAGCAGATCGCCCCGCTTCCTGGCGGACGCGAAACGGTGCGCGTTCGCGACGATCGTGCGGCGCCGAGCCAATCCAAACGTTATCTCCGCCTGCGTGTTTCGCTCGGCGACGACGAGCGTTCGATCGTGCTCTCCGGACAGTACCTGAACGTGATCGCCTACGAGGGCTTCGCCTATCCGGAAGGCAGCGAACTCACCGGGCTCGGCGGAACGGCCGACGGCTGGGGGGGTGCCTGGCGCCGCTCCGAACAGAGCGGTCAACCGCTGCACGTCGCCGGACCGGACGCCTTGGTCAGCCCGCTGCCTCTCGAACGCACCGGAGGTTCCCTCGCACAGACGACGTCCCAGCCCGGCGACAACCATATCTATCGGCGGACGCTCAGCGGGCAGCCCGCGACCTTCGAACCCGAGGACACCGTGTGGTTCAGCATCCTCGTGCGATCGGACCAGGCCGACACGGCGCTCAAGCTGCGCTTTCTGAGCGCCAGCGACTCCGCCTTCGGTGTCGAGTTGAAGCGTGGCGAGATCCGCGCCGTGCTCGGCGATCAATCCTCCCCGAGCGCACTGCCCATCGAACTCGGCGCACCCGTTCTCCTCGCCGGGCGGCTCGATCTTGGCGGACCGGAGACGACCCTCCGCGTCTGGAAGCTGTCGGACCTTTCCGCACCGCCGGTCGACGGCGGGGCGCTCGTGCGGGCGCCGCTCCCGGCGAGCGCCCTCGCCCCCGAGTCCTTCGAAATCGTCAGCACGAGATGGAAGGGCAGTTTCGCCCTCGATGAGATCACGCTCGCCGATTCCTTCGAAGCGGCCGTGCCGGCACAGCCTCAACCTTGACGCCGTCCATGGGCTCCCCTCCCAGACCTCACGACAGCGAGGGCCGTTTCGCGGCCTTCTTCCACCAATCGCCGGACAGCGTCGTTCTCCTCGATCCCCACGATCCCGACTTGCCCCTGCGGATCGTCGACTGCAACGAGGCGGCCGCCCGTCTGCGGGGCCTCACGCGGGAAGAGATGCTCGGAAGAAGCATCAATGAGTTCAGCCTCCACCCGCACGCGCCCGCCCTCGTGCTTTCGCGCATCCAATCGCTGCGCGAAGGCGGCATCATCCGGGGCGAGGACGATCACCGCCGACGCGACGGCACCCTCGTGCCCGTCGAATACTCCTCGACGCTCGTCCTGATAGACGGCCGCGAATACATCCTGGGCATTGCTCGCGACATCTCCGCGCGACGGCGGCTGGAGGAGGAGCACCGACGCACCGAGGCACGTCTGGCCGACGTGCAGCGCCTGGAAAGCCTCGGCCTGCTCGCCAGCGGCGTCGCCCATGACTTCAAGAATCTGCTCACCACCATCGTCGGACACGCCAGCTTGGCCGCCCACCAGCTCCCTGCGGACAACCCCGCACAGGAACATTTGGAACAGATCGCCGCCGGCGTCCACGCCGCCACCGACCTCTGCCGGCAGCTCCTCATGTACGCGGGCCGGGGCCACCACGTGAAGGAACGCGTCAATCTGGTGGAGATCACCGAGGACGTGAGCCGCCTGCTCGCCGTGAGTCTCTCCCCGGACTCCCGACTCGAGCAGGATCTCCCGGCCGACCTTCCCCCTGTTCAGGCGGACGCCGGCCAGATGCGCCAGATCCTGCTCAACCTGATCATGAACGCATCCGACGCCCTCGTCGAACGCCGCGGCGTAATCCGCCTGACGCTTCGCACTGCCGCGCTGGACCGGACCTGGATGGACTCGGCCGTGCTTTCCCCCGTCAATTCGGCGGGCCGCTTTGTCCTCATCGGCGTCGCCGACAACGGTTGCGGCATCGAGCCGGCCACGCTGAAACGCATTTTCGAGCCGTTCTTCAGCACCAAGGGCGAAGGTCGTGGGCTCGGGCTCGCCAGCGTGCTCGGCATCGTGCGCGGACACGGCGGCGGCGTGCGCGTCGTCAGCCGTACCGGGGCAGGCACCACCTTCGAGATCGCCCTGCCCCTCGCTGCCTGATGCGCACGGTCGAGATCCACGTGGCCCCCGGCGGGCGCGACACCTGGTCGGGTCGCTTCGCGGCCGAGAACGCCACGCGCACCGACGGTCCGGTTGCCAGCCTGCTTGAGGCCCGCCAGCGCGCCCGACGTGCGGTGCGAGAGCAGGCCGGCGCATCCGTCCGCGTTCTGCTGCATGCGGGACTGTACCGCTTGGACGCACCCGTGGAGTTCGATGGGCGCGACTCCGGGCCGGTGAGCTACGAAGCGGCCGGAGACGGACCGGTCGTCCTCGATGGCGGCGTGGAGGTGCGTGGCTGGGTCGAGACCACGATCAACGGATGCGCGGCCTGGGTGACCGATGCGGCACCGCTGCTGGCGGCCGGCTGCAGCCTTCGCTCGCTCTTCGTCGATGGACAACGGAGACCCCGACCCGCCTGGCCCGTTCCAGAGAACGAATGGCTGTGGATTGAGTCGGTGCCTGGTCACGATCTCGACGCGGCACTCTACGACGGAGCGCACGCCTTCATCGCGCGCCCGGGCGACATCGATCCGTCCTGGGCCAACCTCACGGACATCGAGGTGATTTGCAGCCATTTCTGGGTCAGCGAACGCATGCCCATCGCGTCGTACGATCCGGATACGCGCCGCGTCGTCTCGTCGCGCCAGTCGATCTTCTGCCTGCGCGACAGCTACTCGCCCCGCTGGGCAAAGTATCGACTCGAAAACGTCTTCGCCGCTCTCCGGCAACCAGGGCAATGGTACCACGACCGCAAGGAAGGCCGTCTGATCTACCTGCCCAGGGACGGCGAGTCCCCGGAGCATACCCGCGTCCTTGCGCCTCGCGCGTTTCAACTCCTGCGCGTTGCCGGCGAACCTGGAGCGGTGGTGCAGGGACTACATTTCCGCGGGCTCAAATTTTGCCACACCGAGTGGCTCCAATCCGATGGTCACGGCCGCTGGTGGGAACCCGGGCGGCCCGCCGCCACGTGGAAACCCCGCGACAGTTACGCCCATAACCTCGGCGGGCCTCCGCCGGAAGGACGTCCCTACGCCACCACGCCTCAGGCCGCCTTCGAACTCCCGGGCGTGCTTCACTTCACCCATGCCGCCGACTGCGTCGTCGAGGACTGCACGATCGAACACACGGGCTTCCACGGGATCGTCGCGGCCGAAGGCTGCACACGACTCCGCTTTTCCGGAAACACCCTGCGCGATCTCGGTGCCGGGGGTATCCTGGCGGACGGCGGGGCCGCGGGATCCGCGCAGGAACGACATACCTCCCATCTCGCGATCACCGACAACACCATCGAAGGCAACGGGCACGTCTTTCCCGGAGCGTGCGGCATCGCCACGCTTCACGGGTACCGCCACGTCATCGCACACAATCGCCTGAGCGATCTCACCTACAGCGGAATTTCATGCGGTTGGGTCTGGGGCTATGAGGAGAGCATAAGCCGAGAGATTCGCATCGAGCACAATCACATCCACGGCCTGGGTCGACGCGCCGGCCTCAGCGACCTCGGCGGGATCTACCTCCTCGGCGTCCAACCGGGCACCGTGGTGCGCGGGAACGTTGTTCACGATCTCGCCATGGCCAACTACGGAGCCTGGGGCATCTACCTCGATCAGGGCGCATCGTTCGTCACCGTCGAAGGCAATGTGGTCCTGCGCACCCAGTCGGAAGCGTATCACGAACACTGGGGGCGCCAGAACCTCGTTCGCGGCAACCTTTTCGCCCTTTCACGTACGCCCGGGGTCGTGCGCATCTGTCCGGAGCCCTGGGGCGACGAGGTCGCTTACCCGGCTCCCGGAGGCCTGTTCACCGGCAACGTGCTCGTGAGCGAAGGCCAACCGATCTACGTCGATCACGAGAACTACCTTGCCGCTCCGCAGGTGACCTTCGCGGCGAACATCCTTTGGGATCAGGCCCGAACCACGGAGCTGGTCGCCTGGGACCACGCACCGTGGCCTCACCACACCGCGCGGGATCCCTTCGGCGGACCGCGGACCTTCACCCTTGCCGATCTGCAGGGACGCGGGCTCGAACGGCATTCGACGATTCAGGACCCCGGGATCGATTTCCAGTCCACGCCTCCCGTGTACCGCAGCCCGGAGACGCTGGCCCGTGATCTCGGCTTTCGTCTGCCCGACGTCAGCCAGGCAGGACCGAGGCAAGCCGGTAGCGTTTGCACTGGAAAGGATCCGCGCTAGCCCTGAAGCGCCCGATCGCGATCCGCCTGTAAACTCCCTGATCCCCGCCCAAGCCCTTCATGAGCTCCACCCTCTCCTTCCCCCGCAACTTCGTCTGGGGCGTGGCCACCGCCGCCACCCAGATCGAGGGCGCCGCCTCCGCCGACGGCAAGGGTCCCTCCGTCTGGGACACCTTCGGCCGCCGTCCCGGCCGTATCCTGAACGGTGATACGCCCGAGAGGGCCTGCGATCACTACCGGCGCTACCCGCAGGACATCGCGCTGATGCGCAGCCTCGGCGTGAAACACTACCGCCTCTCCCTCGCCTGGCCGCGCATCTACCCCGCCGGCGACGGGTCCCTCAACCCGCGCGGGCTCGACCACTACTCGCGCCTGATCGATGCCCTGCTGGAGGCGGGCATCACGCCCTGGGTCACGCTTTTCCACTGGGATCTGCCCCAGGCCCTCGAGGACCGCGGCGGCTGGCGCAGCCGCGTCACCGTCGACGCCTTCGCGACCTACGCCGACACCGTGGTGCGTCACCTGGGCGACCGCGTGAAGCACTGGATCACGCTCAACGAGATCCGCTGCTTCACCGTTCTCGCGTACGCTCCGGGCGGGGACAAGGCCCCCGGAGGCGAGGAACCGCCCGCGGTCATCAACCAGATGTACCACCACGCCCTCGTCTGCCATGGCCATGCCGTGCGCGCCGTGCGCGAACACGGAAGACGGGGTGCGCGCGTCGGCCTGACCGACAACAGCGAGATCTGCGTCCCCGTCACCGAGACCGCCGCGGACATCACCGCCGCCCGGCGCTGGTTCGCGCAACGGAACGTCCACCTGCTCGATCCGATCTACCGCGGCGCCTACGCTCCGGCATACCTGCGCGCGTGCGGGGCCGACCGGCCGCGCGTATCCCGCGGCGACTTCGATCTGATCGGCCTGCCCACCGATTTTCTCGGCCTCAACGTGTACAATGCCAAGTTCGTCCGCGCGGGTTCTCGCGGAGCACCGGAAACGTTGCCCATGCCGTCGCATTACCCGCGCACCGACAGCCCCTGGCACGATCTCACGCCCCAGGCCTTGTACTGGGGTCCGCGCTTCGTCCACGAACTCTACGGCCCCAAGGCCCTCTACATCACCGAGAACGGCTGCGGCTACGACGACGAACCCGTGGTCAAGGGCGAGGTCTTTGACCTGCACCGCCGCGAGTTCCTCCGCTCTTATCTGCGCGAGCTCCACCGGGCGGTCGGTGACGGCGTTCCCGTCCGCGGGTACTTCCTCTGGTCGCTGATGGACAACTTCGAATGGCAGGATGGCTACACGCGCCGCTTCGGCATTGTCCACGTCGACTACCGTTCCCAGAAGCGCACGCCCAAGCTTTCCGCCCGCTGGTACGCGCGGGTGATGCACGAAAACCGCCTCGTCTGAGCCCCGCCCAAGTCCGTCCTCCCGCATGCCCATCGCTCCGCTCGCCCAACACCGCCTTGGCGACATGATCGTCCGCTACCAGCGCGCGGTCGACGGGTCGGGTCCGCCCGGACTGGTCCTTTTCCCGGCTGCGCGTGCCGACGCGGTCGTGACGCCGCGCGAGCACCTCGACGCCCCAAGCATCACGTCACTCCCGTCGTCCTGGCTGCCGATGCGTGCGTGGGAGGTCGACCCACTCGTTCATCTGCACGTCCGTGGCGATCCGTGGCCGGGCGCCTTCAGCCAGGGGCGGACGCTCCGCGGCAGCCCGTCCAACGATCGCCTCCGCTTCGTCTCACAGCAGGTTCGCCGCGAACGGCGGACGACGGAGATTATCACCACCCTTCGGGACAACGGCGGCCTCGTCGTGCGCCACCGCCTCACCCACGCGTCGGGCGACGCAGCCGTGCGCATGTCCACAACCGCGATCAACCGGGGCAAGGCGCCGCTCACGCTCGACCTGCTGACCTCCTTTTCGCTCGGTGGACTTACGCCATTCGCTGCCGACGACGCCCCGGGCCGGCTGCGTTTGCATCGCCTGCGCGCCACCTGGTCGGCGGAGGGCCGGCACGAGGTCCGAACCTTCGAGGACCTCCAGTTGGAGCGCTCCTGGATTGGTCACGGTGTCGCCTGCGAACGCTTTGGCCAGGTCGGTTCGATGCCGGTGAACGGTTGGTACCCGCTCGCGGCAGTCGAGGACACCGTCGCAGGCGTCACGTGGGCGGTCCAGCTCTGCCATCCCGGTTCCTGGCAGCTCGAACTGTGGCGTCGCAAGGACCAGGCGGCACTCTCCGGCGGACTGGCCGATCGCGAGTTCGGCCATTGCTCGAAAACGCTCCGACCCGGCGAGAGTCTGGAATCCCCGGAGGCCTGGCTGACCTGCACGGCGGGGACGTTCGACGATGCCTGTGAGCGATTGAAAACCCTGCACCGGGTTGCGCTGCGGAACCTCCCGCGCGCAGAGCGGGGCCTGCCCGTGGTCTTCAACGAGTGGTGCACCTCGTGGGGCACGCCGACCCACGAGAACCTGATCGCGCTCGCCGATCGGTTGAAGGGAACGGGGGTCCGGTACCTCGTGATCGACGACGGCTGGGCGGAACGCCCCGGAGGCGGCATCCAGCAGAATGGCGACTGGAACGTGAACCGGCGCGCCTTTCCGCACGGCCTGAAGGCAACCTGCGACGCCCTCCGCGCCCGTGGGCTCGTGCCCGGAATCTGGTTCGAGTTCGAGGTCGTCAACGCAGGCTCGAAGGCCTGGAACGAGACCCGTCACCTGCTGCACCGCGACGGTCAGGTGCTCGAGGTGGGCAACCGCCGCTTCTGGGATTTCCGCGACCCGTGGGTGCACGCCTACCTGCATCGAAAGGTCACGGGGCTGCTCCGGCGAAACGGCTTCGGGTATTTGAAGGTCGACTACAACGACACCCTCGGTCTTGGCGTCGATGGCGCCGAGTCGCCCGGCGAAGGACTACGCGCGCACCTCGCCGGCGTCCAACGCTTCTTCCGCGAACTGCGCCGGCGCCTGCCGGATCTCGTCATCGAGAACTGCTCCTCGGGCGGACATCGGCAGGAGCCCTCCATGATCGGGCTGACGGCGATGAGTTCGTTCTCCGACGCGCACGAGACGCCGGACATTCCCATCATCGCCGCGAACCTTCACCGCGTGATGCCGCCGCGCCAGTCGCAGATCTGGGCGGTGCTCCGTTCCAGCGACACCCTCGACCGCCTGTCCTACTCCCTGGCCGCAGGATTTCTCGGGCGTCTCTGCCTTTCGGGCGAACTGCCTGCGCTGAATCCAGCCCAGGATGCCTTTGTGCGCGCGGCACTCCGCTGCTACCAGCGCCAGGCCGGCCTCATTTCCGACGCGCGCTTCGTGCGCACCCACGAAGCGGGCCCCTCCTGGCAACACCCGCAGGGCTTGCAGATCGTGCGGGCTGACGCCGCGGACGGCGATCGGGTCCTGATCGTCTGGCACACGTTCGCGGACGCTCCTCGCGAGGCCTGGGTCGCGCTCCCGCCCGGCCGCTGGCAGCTCGACGACCAGCTTGCCGCGCGCGCACCCGGCCTCCGTTTTGGCCAACGCGGCGTCCGCCTCACCGCCCTCACGGCTTGGTCAGGAGGCGTGGTGGTGCTCCGCCGACGCAAGCCACCTCAGCCGCGCAGCCCCGTTCGTCAGGAGCCCCAGCTGAAACGCTCCTGAACCCAGCGGTAGCCCTGCCCCATGGGCAGCACCCGGCCGATGCCGGGCCACGGGAGATGGAAGCCGTAGGTGCGGGCCCCGGTGGCGGCGAGCTTACGGAAGAGGCGCTGGCGAACCTGCACGGCAACTTCCGGCACGTGGTCGAACTCGATGAACCACGACGGATCGGTGAACATGAGCAGGTGGTGATGGGCGACATCCATGATGTGCACCAGCGACTCGCCGCCATCGCGCACATGCAGCACGCAATGGCCGTCGGTGTGGCCGGGTGCCGACTCGAACGTGATCGCGCCGTCGAGCAGGCGATCGCCGTCCTGATGTTGCACGAGGTTCGGTTGCAGCACGTCGAACGCCTCGCGCACGCTCCGGATCATGTTGGGAATGTTGTCCCGGCGGTGCGACTTCGAGAAATCCGGCTGGGCGGAGCGCCAGAAATCGACCTCCGCCTTGAGCACATGCAGGCCGGCGTTGGGGAAGGTCGGCTTGCCGGCCGTCACAAAGCCGCCGATGTGATCGGAGTGGCCGTGGCTGAGCACGGTGTGGGTGATTTGGTCCGGGGTGATGCCGATCGAGGCGAGACCGTCGGCGAGCCAGCCGATGTTGGGATTGGTGCGCAGGCCGAAGCCGGCATCGCACAGCACGACTTCGCGCCCCTTGCGCAGCACGAGCACGTTCACGTACAGCGGGATGCCGTCGACCCGTTCGCCATGCGCCTGCAGGTCGCGCACCATCGCCTCGCGCTGGTCCGGCGGCCACATCTTGTCGACGCGGTCGTTGAACAGCATGTGTCCGTCGCTGATCGACCACGCCTCGATGCCGCCGATGGCGAAGCGATACACATAGGGATTAGTGAGATTCTTGGGCGGCGGCGTGGCGGCTGCTGCCGCAGCGAGGGCGGGACGAGGCAGCGACACCGCGCCCAAGGCGGCCAGCGACGAGCCAATGAACTGACGACGGGAGGGGTAAGGGGTCATGGCAGCCAACAAACCAGCTGCACCGGCCCCGGCAAGCCAGCCGTTTCAAGGGCAAGGCTCGGCGCGCCGGGTACATCTCCGCTCACTGCGCGTCCACGAGGATGAGCGGGGCGCTCCGCGCTTGGTTGGGGAGCGCGATCGGGAGAGCGACGGTATGCGCACGTCCGTCCGTCGGCATGTTTTTCGGCGGAGCCAAGCTGGGGCTTGGCGTTCCCGGGGTTATCCGTCGCCGCAACGGGCGCCGGGACGAAGCGCAACCGGCGCTCAGCCGTTCGGCTGCGCCTTGGCGGCGTAGTACGGCACGATCTGCTTGAGGTGCCCCTGAATGATGTTGGCCACGGTCTCCGGGGGCACGGTGCCCTTGTGCAACTCAAAGACCGCCACCACCAGCGCGAGTTCGATGTCCACCTTCTTGGGCGTGACGGTCTTCATCTCCGCCACCAGTTCGAGCGCCTTGCGTTCGGCGCGTTTGTAGTCGGCAAAGTTGTCGGGAGTCGGCGTGGCCATGCGGCCTCAAAGGCGCGGGCAAGCCCCGTCCGCGTCAAGCCGGCAGTCGCGGCGGCTCACGTCATGGCCCAGACATTCGGCAGGTCCGGGCTGCGCGTGCGGCGGCGCAGGGGGCTGTCGAACGGCACGCTGGCGATGCTGAGGCGGATGTCCTGGTTGATGCGGCCGTCCTGATAGTAGCTGTGCTCGACCAGACCCGTGACGATGGCGGTGCAATCGACCGCGTGCACCTTGTTGTGCAGCTGCACCGGTCGCGCCGGGCCGTTGTGGCCGAGCCGTTCCGGATGCCCCTTGGTGTAATCCGAGATGTACATCGAGACGTCGCCACGGTTTGAATACACGGTCACATGCTGCGCCAGCTCGTGCACGGCGCCCAGCGGCTTGCCAGGCTCGAGGACGTCGTCGTCGACGTCGGGAGCACAGAGGAAGATGTGCTCGAACATGCGCGGGAAGGTGTTGCCCGGCGTATGCTCGTACAGGCGGTCGAGGGCGGCCTGCAGCACGTAGTTGCCCATCGAATGGCAAAGGAGGTGGATCTCCTGTCCGCAGGCCTGGTCGCGCCCGCGCAGGTCGAGGGTGCGCACCTTGAGCAGGAAGTCGCGCATCTTGAGGAACGCCCGGCCCACCGCGCCGCCGGAGGCGAGGGCATCGGTGCGGTCCGACTTGTAGGAAACGTACGGGAGCGCCTTGCCGTCGGAGGGCCACGAGAACAGCACGACGAGCACGCGTTGGGCCGGTTTGCCGGCGTCCGGCTGGTTCAGGCTCTCCTGCAGGGCCAGCGCCGAGGCGACGGCGTCCTCCCAGCTCACGTTGAAGCCATGGATAAAGACCAGCACGTCGCTGCACGCGCGCATCTCGTCCTGCAGTTCCTGGAACATGGCCTGGGAACCGAAGACCTTGGCCGCCTGCTGGGTGTCGGGCTTGGTCGGATCGAGGGTTTCGCGGAAGGCTTCGATCGCCAGCGCTCCCTTCTTCTTCATCCGCTGTGCCAGCACGCCGGCGAGACGGTTGCCGTTGCCCGGACCAAAGCCGCAGTCCTCGGCGAGGCAGGCCCGCACGTCGGCCTCGGGGACGGTCAATTCAAGGCGGCCGAAGCGGAGGTTCTCGGCGCCATCGTCGCTGAACCGCGTCAGGTAGCCGGTGGGTTTCCATCGGTCGCGGCCGTCGTGCTTGCGGTTCGTGGCGAAGTAGAGCTTGAGCGTTTTCATAGGGCGGGAGGAGGGGTGCGAACGGGCTGTTGCCAATCGTTAGCGCGCAAGGCCCCACCTGACAAGCCTGTCCGCGTCGCCCCGCCGCCTTCAGCCTTGGTCGCGCGGATGGAACCGGGTGTGCTGGTCGATCAGGCGCGTTTGCTCCACTGCGGTGTAGATCTGGGTGGTGGCAATGTCGGCGTGGCCAAGCATCTCCTGGATGGCCCGCAGGTCCGCACCGCCTCCCAGTAGGTGGCTGGCAAACGAGTGCCGCAGCAGGTGCGGCTTCACTGGGCGCCGGATACCGGCCAGCCGGGCGTACTTCTTCACGAGCACCCAGAGCATCTTGCGGGACAGCGCCCCGCCCCGCTCGCTGAGGAAGAGCGCACTGCCGGTGCGGGCCTTGACGAAATGGGGCCGCCCGGAGGCGAGGTAGGCGGAGAGCGCGGCTGCGGCGCGCGAACCGACCGGGACGATGCGCTCCTTGCCGCCTTTGCCGAACACCCGCAGGAATCCCGCGTCGAGGTCTAGGTTCTGCAGCAGGAGACCGCCGAGTTCCGACACGCGCAGGCCGCTCGAGTAGAACAGCTCGAGGATGGCCCGATCCCGCAGCGCAAAGTGATCGCCTCCGGCGGGGGCGGCCAGCAGACGCCCGACCTCGTCAACCGAGAGCGTGCCGGGCAGACGACGGGCCAGCCGCGGACCGGTCAGGAGGGCGGTGAAATCGTCCTCCCGGCGGCGTTCGCGCATGAGGTACTTCGCGAGCCCGCGCAACGCGGCCAGTTTGCGCGCCACGCTGGCGACGGTGTAGTCGTCCCCACCCAGCTGGCGCAGCCACGCTGCCGGTGCGTCGCCCGTGACGGTGCTCCAGCCCGAAACGCCGCGCTGCGCGAGAAAGGCCGCGCATTGGTCGAGGTCGGACTGATACCCGCGCCAGGTGTGGTCGGACAGCCCGCGTTCGAGCTTCAGAAAAGCGACAAAATCGTCGATGTCGCCGGCGAAGGCGGCGGGGGCGCGGCTGGCGTCATCCCGCATGGTGCTGTCTTCACTCGCCGGATACACCGGCCCCGCTCAGTAGCGGCGGCGGAAGGCGGGACGCGGAGCCGGATTGGTTTCCTTCATCCGGTAGGTGATGCGCGCCTTCTCGAGGTCGTAGGGGCTCATCTCCATCTTCACCATGTCGCCGGCGGCGATCTTGATGAAGTTCTTGCGCAACTTGCCCGAAATGTGGGCGAGAACCGTGTGTCCGTTGGCCAGCTGGACCCTGAACATCGTGCCTGGCAGCACCGCGACTATCTTGCCTTCAAGTTCAATCGATTTACCGTCGGATTCGGGCATGGGAAGCGGTTTACGGGCCAATGGGATCTTTCGTGGTACAGCGGGATGGGTGCGGTAAAACCAACTTGTAAGCCGGATTTACCCTCCGTAAGTCAAGGCTTTCCTCGGCTCCGCTGCAAATGACCGCCCCCCTCCCCCTCCGCGACGACTGCCCGTTTCCGAAGCGCTTTCCGTCGCAATTGGTCCGGGACGACGCCTTCTTCATGAGCCTGGCCTACAACCAGGCGATCGACGCCTGGCGGCAGGACGAGGTGCCGATCGGCTGCGTCATCGCCCGGGACGGCGAGGTGATTGCCGCCGCCCACAACGCCGTCGAGTCCAACCGGGACCCGACCGCCCACGCCGAAATGCTCGCGATCACCCAGGCCGCCGCGCACGTCGGCGACTGGCGGCTGGAGGGCTGCACCCTGTACGTGACCAAGGAGCCCTGCCCCATGTGTTCCGGTGCGACGCTGATGTCGCGGTTGCAGCGCGTCTGCTACGCCGTGCCCGATCCGAAGATGGGCTGCCTCGGCGGTGCGACCAACCTCAATGACCTCGCCCGCGTCAACCATCGGTGCGAACTCACCGCCGGTGGCGTGCTCGAAACCGAATGCCGCGACCTGCTGCAGGCGTTCTTCCGCGGCAAACGCACCCCGACGGGATAAAGCCGGTCCGCACGGTTGACGCCACCGGCTGGCGCGCACAAGGTGGGCATTCTCTTGTTCGGCCCGTCCGAACCAACCCAACGTTACACTCACCATGGCCTACGAACTCCCGAAACTCGCCTACGCCTACAATGCGCTCGAGCCGCATTTCGATGCCCGCACGATGGAGATCCATCATACGAAGCATCACCAGGCCTACATCACGAACGCGACCAATCTGCTGAAGGACCACGCGGCCCTGCTCGCGCTCGACGTGAACGCCCTCATCGCCGACCTGTCCAAGGTCCCCGAGGCGATCCGCGGCGGCGTGCGCAACAACGCCGGCGGTCACAGCAACCACGCCTTCTTCTGGACCATCCTCGGTCCGGGCAAGGGCGGCGCTCCCAAGGGCAAGCTCGCCGCTGCGATTGACGCCGAACTCGGCGGCTTCGCCAAGTTCAAGGAAGACTTCGCCAAGGCCGGCGCGACCCGCTTCGGCTCGGGCTGGGCCTGGCTCGTCGTCGGCGCCGACAAGAAACTCGCGATCGGCTCCACCGCCAATCAGGACAGCCCCCTCATGGGCAAGGCGGTCGCCGGCATCGAGGGCAAGCCCGTCATCGGCCTCGATGTCTGGGAGCACGCCTACTACCTTCACTACCAGAACCGCCGCCCCGACTACATCGCGGCGTTCTGGAACGTGGTCGACTGGGACGCGGCCGAGAAGAACTACCTCGCCGCGATCGCCTGAGACCGTCGCTGATTGCCACTAACAAAAAGCCGCACCGGATTCCGGTGCGGCTTTTTTGCGGAGAGACGGGAGAAATGCGACCGGCGTACTGAGCGAGGTGACCGGCCTTACGGGGCCAGCACGCTCGCCTGCGAGACCTGCCCCATCGCGGCGGTGCTCACGCGCGTCGCTTTACCGGTCTCGGTGTCGACGATCCAGAGCGAGCGCTGGTTGGCGGCGCGGGCGGTGCAGATCACATGACGGCCGTCGGCCAGCCAGGAAGGCTCGATCACATCCGTGCTCGGAATCTTTGACGAAACGATGGTCGCCGGGCTGCGCCCGGAGAGCTCGTACACCGCGACCTGGAAGCCCTTGCCCGAGCGGATAGTGAACGCGACCTTGTTCGCGTCGACCCGGTTCCAGTCCGGCTCGGCGCAGTAGCCGCTGATGTTGGTCGCCAGACGCCGCGGCGAACCGCCGGCCGCCGGCATCACGTACAACTGCGGGCCGCCAGCGGAGTCAGACGTGAAGATGATCTGCGAACCATCCGGCGAGAACGACGGGGACGACTCGACGGCGTTCGGCGTGCGGGTGCGCCGTGAGACGTTCCGCCCCTGCGCATTGCTGACGTACACCTCGGGATTGCCCTCGCCGCTCAGGATCATCACCACCTGCGAGCCGTCCGGACTGAAGCGCGCCCCGCTGTTGGTGCCCTTGAAGCTCACGAACGTCGTGCGCTGCTGCGTGCGCAGGTCGATTTGGAAAATGTCGGGGAAACCGGACTTGTAGTAGCTCGTGTAGAGCAGCCGCGTGCCGTCGGGCGACCAGCGCGGCGTCACGGCCTGGGCGCGGTCGTTGGTGATCTGCTTCACTTCGCCGGAGAAGAGATCGCCGGTGTAGACCTCGGGGTGACCGGTACGCTCGCTGATGAACGCCAGCCGCGAGGCGAAGAAGCCGTTCAGGCCGCTGGACGCCTTGACCGCGACGTCGGCGGCGCGCAGGAGCGCGTTGCGCGCACTCGTGCCGTTCACCGTCTGGGTGGTCACCACGGTGGTGCCGCGGCGCACTTCCACCCG
>CAYZBG010000033.1:0-54531 GCA_964476565.1 uncultured Opitutus sp. | reverse complement strand
GTCATCGGGCAGGTCAGCCAGATGCTGATGGGCATCACGGACAGCGTGATGATCGGCCGCGTGGGTACGGTGCCGCTCGCGGCGTCGGCCTTTGCCAACAGCGTTTTCGGCGTGGTCTTCATGCTCGGCATCGGACTGCTCATTCCCGTGGCCGTGCTTGTCTCCCGCGCGCATGGCGGCGGGGACGACGCGGAGGGCGGACAGTGGCTGCGTCACGGCATGGTGCTGGCGATGGTGACCGGGGTGGCGGGTGCGGCGGTCATGGGCGTGCTGGGCTGGCAGATCCACTGGTTTGGCCAGGCGCCGGAGGTGGTGGCGGTGGTGGGGCCTTACTATGCACTCATCGCCGTCTCGCTGGTGCCGACCCTGCTGTTCCAGTGCCTGCGTCAGTTTGCCGAGGCGCTGGGGCGGCCGTGGGTGCCGATGCTGCTGATGCTCGCCGGGGTGGGGCTCAACGTCGTGCTCAACTGGATCTTCATTTACGGCAAACTGGGCGTGCCTGCGCTCGGACTGACCGGCGCCGGCTGGGCGACGCTGATTGCGCGCGTGGCGGGGGTGGTGGCGATCTATGTGTGGCTGGCGCGGGCGGACGAGTTCCGCCTCGCGTGGCCGTATGGCACAGGGAAGGCGGTGCGCGGCTGGCTGGAGGGATTGACGCGCGCGCGGTTCGTCACGATGGCCAAGATCGGCGTCCCGGCGGCGGCGATGCTGATGTTCGAGGCCGGAGCGTTCTCCATGTCGGCGATCATGATGGGCTGGCTTGGGGCGGTGCCGCTCGCCGCGCATCAGATCGCCCTGAGCTGCGCGGCCTTCACCTTCATGTTCCCTCTCGGGCTCTCGATGGCGGTGAGCATGCGCATCGGCAAGGCGGTGGGCGAAAAGCGCACCCAGGCGCTGCGGCCGATCGGCTACGGGGCGCTGGTGATGTCAGGCATCGTGATGCTGACGTTTGCCGGCGTCTTTGCCGTCGCAGGCAAGCCGCTGGCCGGCTTCTTCGTGCACGATCCGGCGGTCATCGCGTTGGCGGCGCAGCTGTTGATCGTGGCCGCGCTGTTTCAGCTCGTGGACGGCAGCCAGGTCATTGCCGCCGGCAGCCTGCGCGGTCTGAGCGACGTGAAGGTGCCGGCGGTGATTACGTTCGTCGCGTACTGGATCGTCGCCTTGCCTGGCGCGTATATCGTCGGCGTTGCCGGTCCGCTCGGCCCGCTCGGCGTCTGGATCTCGCTCGCCGCCGGCCTCTCCATTGCCGCCGTCCTGCTGTCCCTGCGTTTCCGCCGGTTGACGGCCGGTTGAGGCGTGCCCGGGCCTGCTTTCCGTTCAGCCGGCGGCGTCCAGTGCCTCCTTGAGGGTGGCGATGATGTCGTCGGCCGGTTCGCAGCCGAGGGCGAGGCGCATGAGGTCGGGATCGAGCCCGCTCGCGGCGAGTTGCCGCCGGCCCGCTTCGCTCGTCACCAGATCGTAGTGGGCGAGGTAGATGAACGGACAGAGCAGGGTGGTCTTCATCCCGAAGCTGGGGCCTTTCGGCAGGCGCAGGCGGTCGTAGAACGCGGCCACGGGTCCGCGCACCGTGAAGCTGATCATCGAACCGACGTGGGCCGGGCTGCGCGCAATCTTGAGGTAATGGTCGCGCGACGCCGGGTGCAGGCTCCAGAAGACCTCGCGGACGTGCGGATGACCACGCAGGAAGTCGACGACCCGGGGTGCGGTCTCGTTCGTCCGTGCGATCACGGCCTCGTAGTCGCCAATCTGGGCCGCCAGCCGGCCCAGGTCGCGATCATAGAGCGGCTCCGCCGTGGCGCTGCAGGCGGCGCGGAGGGCGGCGGCGTCGGGACCGACGGGATTGATCACGATCGCGCCGGCAATGAGGTCCCCCTCGCTGGCGGAGTATTTCGTGAGGCTGTTCACGACCACGTCGGCGTGGTCGAGCACGTTGACATTGAAGGGCGAGACGAAGGTCGGATCGAGGATCACGCGCGCGCCGTGCTTGCGGGCGAGGGCGGCCAAGGCAGGCACGTCGGGGGTCTGGACCAGCGGATTGGTGGGCGTCTCGGTGACGATGCCGGCCACGCGACCGGCCTGCTCGGTGAGCACGCGTTCGACCGCGGCGAGGTCGTGCACGTCGCCGAGGAAGACGAAGTCTCCGGGGGCGGCGGCGAACTTGCGCAGCAGGGCGGTGGTGTCGAGGTAAAGCCAGCCCAGCTGGATCCAGACGGTGCGGCCGCGGGCGGCCTGCAGGCCGGCGAGGGCGCGCCACGCGGCGTAGAAGGCGCTCATGCCCGTATGGCTGAGAATCAGGTCGGCGTCGTTGGTGCCTGGATACGCACGGCGCAGGACGGTCCGGACGACCCCGGCCGGATCGTCGATCACGACCTCCTCGGGCGCACGGCGTTCGAGCAGGCACAGCCGCACGAGATGATCCTCGGCCTCGCGCGACGACAGGAAACTGCCCGTGTGCTGCAAGTAGGACTTGGCGAGGGCATGGCGGTCCGGGTCGGCAGGATGCGAAACCCCGTGCAGGCCGTCCTCGCGGTGGACCTCTGCGCCGGCGCCGAGATGGGCGGCGAGACCGGCGGCCGCCCGGGCGGAGGAGGTCAGCCAGAAGGTGCGTCCGCCGAGCCCGATCCGGTCGGCGAGGTGCCGGGTGAGCTGGACCACGTAAGGGTGCACGACGAACCGCGGATAGCCCGAGCTCAGGTGGCGGAGGGTTTCCGGGTTCTTCTCCTCGTAGCCGATGACGTCCCGCATCGTGGGCAGGCTGCAGGAAACCCCGTGGATGCTGGGGGGAATGCGTTGGCCAAGCGGAAGGTGGGAGAACACGGACATGGAGACGGGAGGATGATGGCGGCGGCGGTCCGGAGGCAAGCCGCGCGGCACGGGCGAAAAAAGGTCGCCAGCCCCGGTCCGGCTCGATGAGCCTCGCCGCTCATGAAGTTGATTTCCTGGAACGTAAACGGGCTGCGGGCGGTGCTCGGCAAGGGCCTGCTCGAGACCATGGAGGCGAGCGGGGCCGACGTGTTCTGCCTGCAGGAGATCAAGGCGCTGCCGGGCGACGTGCAGCACGTGACCTGGCCCGCCGGGTACGAACCGATCTGGAACAGCGCGCAGAAGAAGGGCTACAGCGGCACGGCGGTGTTTTCGAAGGTGAAGCCGAAGGCCGTGACGCTCGGGCTGGGCTCACCGGAGCATGACGCCGAGGGCCGGGCGATCACGGCGGAGTTTGCGGATTTCTATCTGATCAACGTGTATGTGCCCAACGCGCAGCCCGAGCTGGTGCGGCTGCCCTTTCGGCAGGCGTGGGACCGGGCGTTGCTCGCCCATGCGAAGCGGCTCGAGAAGAAGAAGCCGGTGGTGATCTGCGGCGACCTCAACGTCGCGCACGAGGAGATCGACCTCGCCCGCCCGAAGGAGAACGTGGGCAACCCCGGCTTCAGCGACGAGGAGCGCGCCGGCTTCCGCGACTTCCTCAACGCCGGCCTGCTGGACACGTTTCGTGAATTCGAGAAAGGGCCCGGTCACTATTCCTGGTGGACCTACCGCGCGGGCGCCCGGGCGAAGAACGTCGGCTGGCGCATCGATTACTTCCTCGCCTCGGCGAGCCTCAAGCCGGCGCTGCGCCGGGCGTGGATCCGCCCGGATGTGATGGGCAGCGACCATTGTCCGGTTGGCCTCGAGTTGAAATGACCGCACCGCGCCCGGCACCTGTCACCTCGCCGTGGGCCCGGCGGGGCCGATCCGGCATCCACGGCCGCGGCCTGTACGCCACCCGCCTGATCCCGGCGGGCACGCGCATCATCGAATACGTTGGCGAACGCATCACCAAGGCGGAGTCCGACCGGCGGGACGATGCGCGCATCGCCCGGCGGCAACGGGGCGGCGACGGGTGCGTGTACATCTTCGAGCTGAACCGGCGCCACGACCTCGATGGCGACGTGCCGTGGAACACCGCCCGCCTGATCAATCACGCCTGCTCGCCCAACTGCGAACCGCAAGGCATTCGCGGTCGCATATGGATTGTGGCGCTGCGTGACATCCCCGCGGGGGAGGAGCTGACCTACGACTACGGCTTCGACTTCGAGAATTGGGAGGATCACCCCTGCCGCTGCGGGGCGCCGGACTGCTTCGGCTACATCGTGAAGCGCAACCAGCGCTGGCGCGTGCGCCGGGTGCTCGCCCGGCGGGCGCGCGAAGCAGCGGCGGCGCCATCCGTGGTTTGACGTCCGGGCCGGCACCCGCTGCCCTTGCACGCTTTCGCTTCCGCTCACCACCCCTCCTTCATGAAGATCCTTGGCATCGACATCGGCGGGTCCGCGCTCAAAGGCGCGCCCGTGGACACGCAGACCGGCCGCCTGATCGGCGAGAAACACCGCATCGCCACCCCCGAGCGCCTGAGTCCGGAGGAGATGGCCAAGGCCGTCGCCGAGATGGTGGCGCATTTCAAGTGGAAGGGTCCGGTCGGCTGCGGCTTCCCCGGCGTGGTGCAGCACGGCGTGGTGCACTTCACGGGCAACCTGCATGACGACTTCGAGGACTGCGATGTGGATGCGCTGTTCTCCAAGGTGGCGGGCCGCTCCATCTCGCTGGTCAACGATGCCGATGCCGCGGGCATGGCGGAGATCGCGTTCGGCGCCGGCAAGGGCGTGAAGGGCACCGTGCTCATGCTGACCTTTGGCACCGGGGTGGGCAGCGCGCTCTTCGTGGACGGCGTGCTGTATCCGAACACTGAATTCGGCCACCTGCCGATGAAGGGCCGTTCGGCGGAGCGTCGCGTCTCGGCGGCGGCGAAGGATCGCCACGACCTCTCGTTCAAGAAGTGGGCGCACCGGGTGAGCGACTACATTGCCCTGCTGGAGTCGCTCGTCTGGCCCGACCTCATCATCATCGGCGGCGGCATCAGCGCCGACCACGCGAAGTGGTTCCGCCACCTCCGCGTGCGCAGCCCCTACGTGCCGGCGAAGTTCTTCAACGAGGCCGGCATCGTCGGCGCGGCGCTGCACGCCAAGCTCGCGCACTAGGCTTGGGCAAAGGAGCGGCGGCACTCCTGCCGCCGATTCTGGTGCCGGCTAGGCGGACGAATGCCGTTCCGCATCCAAACACGGCGGCAGGAGTGCCGCCGCTCCTGCCGTACCTCATTTCGCCGCGGGTGCGGCGGTGACTTCGAGGATCTGCCCGTCGGCGAGCAGGCGGGTGCGCAGCTTCGCATAGGGCACGTCCTGCACGGGCGTGCGGTCGTCGATCGCCATGACCGCGGCGGTGGCGGCGGACTGGCCGAGGATCATGAAGACCGGTTCCATGCGGATGGAACCGAAGGCGATGTGTGAGCTGGAGACGCAGACCGGCACGAGCAGGTTGTCGACCTGCCCGCGCTTGGGTACGAGCGAACCGTAGGCGATCTCATACGGCCCCGGCGTCTTCACGCCGATGTCGCCCTCGTTCTGCACGAAGCCCTCGGGCGTGATGTAGCGCTGCACGTTGTGGGAATCGATCGTGTACGAGCCCATGCCGACCGAGTCCGGCGTCGGCCGGCGCTTGAGCAGTTCGTTCTCGGTCATGACATACTGTCCGATCAGGCGGCGCGCTTCGCGCACGTAGATCTGGTGGGGCCAGTGGCCGTTGTCCTTGAACTCGTCGCGGGCGAGACCCCAGGTGGCCATCTTCTCGCGCACCTCGGCCGGCACGCGGGGATCGTTGGCGATGAAGTAGAACCAGCCCTTCTGGTAGCGCTCGTGTTCCGCGATGATCTCGCGGCGGCGTTCGTAGGAGCCCTCCGGGTAATCGTAGTTGTAGCCGATGTTGTCGGTGCTGAACGGCCCGTGGTTGTTGGTGTCGGTCTTGTGATTCGGGATGGGGTCGAATTTGTCGAAGGTCTCGCGCCAGCCTGCGTCGAAGATGCGCAGCAGCAGTTCGTACTGCGACGGGTCGTAGCCCTCCGGCTTGGGGAAGGGCACGCGGTTGGCCGGGTCGTTGGTCAGGCACATGCGGAAGCAGTAGGCCTGGATGCGGCGGTCGCCTTCGCCCTTCACACCCGGCGGTTCGGTGCTGATGCGCGGGAGCACGCCGCTGGAGGGGTCGCCGGGGATCTTGTAGGGACTGATGCCATGCGGGAGCACGCCGAAGTGGTGGCGGTGGTGGAGGACGCCGGTCTGCACGCCATTCCAGGTCTCGCCGTAGACGCTGTTGGCCTCGCGCCCCACGTGGTAGTCGGCACCGGCGGCGGCCATCAGGTCGCCCTCGTAGGTTGCGTCGATGAACATGCGCCCGGTGTAACGCTTGCCGCTCAGGGTGGTGAAGGCGGTGATGCGGGCGCCCTGCTTCTCGACGCCGCCGTTGCGCTGGAGCCACTCGTCCCGGTGCACCGGGATCGCGTGTTCGCGCACCAGGTCCTCGAAGACTTTCTCGGCGACATGCGGTTCGAAGATCCACATCGTGCGCTGGGCCCCATCGATGGCGGGCGTGCCCTGGCCGCGCCCGCCGTACTCCTCGCGCTTCTGGAAAGTCCACGCCTCGGGCTTCTGATAGTGCTGCCACACGCGATGGTAGAACTCGCGGGCGAGCCCGCCGATCACGCTCTTGTCGCCGGTATCCGTCCAGCCGAGACCGCCGCTCGAAAGGCCGCCGAGGTGACGGTCGGGTCCGACGATGATGGTCGTCTTGCCCATCTTCTTGGCCTGCACGGCGGCGATGACGCCGGCGGACGTACCGCCGTAGACGACCACATCGTAATCGTGGCTGGCCCCGGCGGCGGACGCGGACGAGGCGAAGGGCAGGAGGGAGGAGAGCAGGATCAGGGCAGGGAAGCGCATGAGGAAACGACGGGGTGACGGGGTGGACCGCTCCGGGTAAGGCGGCGCGGGAGAACAATGCAAATTAGGCACGCATTGCCGAGCCCGCGCTGCTGCGAGCTGGCCAAAAAATAAGTGCAGCCGTTGAATGCGGGGCGTGATGAGCGCTTGCACCCCTTCCGATGGCTGAGCCCTGGCTGATCATCGGCCAAGGTCTGGCGGGCACGCTGCTGGCGTGGACGTGCGAGCGCGCCGGGGTGCCTTTTGAACTCGTCGATGCGGGCCATGGCGGTGCGGCCTCCCGGGTCGCCGCGGGCCTGATCACGCCCGTGACCGGGCGGCGCTGGGTGAAGACCTGGCAGATCGACGCTTGGCGGGAGCCGGCCATGACGGTGTATCGCGACCTCGAGCACCGGCTCGGCGGTCGCTGGGTACGGCCGATGCGGGTGTGGCGGCGGTTTCGCGACGAGGCCGAGCGGGACCTCGTGGTGGCGAAGGTGCGCGACGGCGCGCTCGCGCCCTATGTCCACGAAGTGCGAGCCGATGGCGCCTGGATCGATGGCGCGGTCCAAGTCGACACAGCCGGACTGATCGCCGCGGCGCGAAACCGCTGGCGCGAGGAGGGGCGGTTGCGCGAACGCCGCGTGGAGCCGGCGCAGGCGCGGGCGGAGGGTAGGTCCGTGATCCTGTGCGGCGGGGCCGCGGTCGGGGCGGCGTTTGCCTACGTGCCATGGGAGACGGCGTGGGGCGAGGTGCTGGCGATCGAGGCGGGGCCTCTGGCGCCGGACGTGATTCTCCACGCGGGTCACTGGCTCCTGCCGGGTGACGCCGGGCGGGCGCGGGTTGGCGCGACGTATGAACGTGGCCCCTACGACGGGGATCGACCGGTGTCCCTCGAGGCGCGGGAAAAATTGGCCGCCAGCGCTGCGACTTGGCTCGGGCGTTTGCCGGCGGTGACGGGGCAGGACGGCGGCTGGCGCGTCACCACGCCGGATCGCCGGCCCTGCATTGGCTGGCACTGCGACGACGCCCGCCTCGGGCTGCTCAGTGGGCTGGGTTCGAAAGGGACCCTGTGGGCACCCATGCTTGCCCAGCAGTGGGTGACCCATCTCACGACTGGTGCGGCCTTCGAGCCGGAGGTCGATGTCGCGCGCTTTGCCCGCGGGGCCGGGCGCTGAACGTCACGACCGCGCGGCGGCGTCGGCCTGAGCTTCGTGGGCCGAGAGGTGGGCGAGCAGCAGGGTGAAGAAACAGAGCACGACGTTCTGCAGCGGCAACTGCAGGGGCGTCGGCAAGGTGTAGATGATGCAGACCGCCGGCACCCAGACGCCGAGATTGGAGAGAAGGACGGGCAGCACGCGCCGGGTGTACCACCGCGGTGCGCGCATGTCGGCCCAGACGGCGCGCGCGTCGAAACCGCGCTGGCACCACGCGTACACGATCGTGGTGAGGGGAACGGCAAAGAGCGGACAGTACACGAACTGGTCGAGGAACGTCTTGGTGGCGACGACCCCGACGCTGTTGCCCTCGCCCACCCAGGCGGCCAGCACGCGGTACCACAGGTCGATCTCGAGCCCCTTGTAGGTCCAGAACGCGGTCAACGCGAGCCCCTGGCGGGGCGACGGGCGGTGAGGCGCCGCAAGGCGCAGGTAGACATAGGGCAGCAGACCGCCGCACAGGCCAGTGGTGACCATGGCGAAAGCGAGTCCGTACTCGATGCGCCAGGCGGTGACGTGGGCGAGGGCGTCGCGCGTGGGCGCGTGGTGGAAGTAGGCCAGCACGAGTGCGAGTGCGACCCCCTGCAGGATGAGTCCGGGCAGCAGATTGGCCCGGGCACCGCGCAGGCCGGCTTGCCACGGAGACGGAAGGCGAACGGCGGACGTTTCGACCATAAACCCGCCAGCATGGCTGACGGGACCGAGTTCCGGCGAGGGTGAAGTGAGGCCGGCGCGGTCTGGTCAGACCGGACCGGTCGAACCGCGGATCACGAGGCGTGGCGGAATGGTGCGCACCACGGCGCGTGCGCTGGTGGGTTTACCCACGCGCGAGAGCAGCAAGTCGGTGGCGGTGCGCACGGTCGCGTCGACCTCCTGATCCACACTGGTCAGACCGGGTGTGGTCATCTCGCAGATGTCCTGGTTGTTGAAGCCGGTCACAGACACGTCACCGGGCACGGTCAGTCCCAGGCCCTGGAAGGCGTGCATGGCCCCGATGGCGATGGCATCGTTAAGCGCGAGGAAGGCGGACGGACGGTCCTTGAGCTGGGCAAAGCTGGCGGCAAGCCGGCGTCCGTATTCGAAATCGTTGTCCCGCGGATGCAGGTGATCAAGCGAGCGCGTGGCTTCGGCGATGCGGAGGTTGGCTTCGGTCAGTGCGGCTTCGATGCCCTGGAGGCGGTCGACCGTGCTGCGTCCGGTGCCGGAGATGCCGAGCAGCCCGAAGGACTGGTGACCGAGTTTCAGGAGGTGGTGCATGACCTCCATCATCGCCTTGCGCCGGTCGAGCGTGACCGACGTCGCCCCCGGCACGCCCACCTGGTCGATGAAGACGTGCGGCAGATTCTGGCTGGTCAACTCGACGACGCGCTCGGTGACCTCGGCGAGGTCGAAGTGCCCGATGAACACGATGGCCTCGACGCGCATCGACTGGAAATGGCGCACGACGTTGCGGCCCTCGCCCGGGTCCATCACCTCGATCAGCGAAGTGTAGCCGCGCTCGCGCAGGTTGCGTTGCAGCTCGGCGAGTTTGCGCACGGCCGGGGGCGTGAGCAGGTTTTCCATGCAGACCCCGATCATCGCGGTCCGCTTGCCCTTCAAGTGCAGCGCGTAGGCGTTGGGGGTGAAGCCGGTCTCCGCCATGGCCCGCTGCACCCGTTCGATCGTCTTGCGCTTCAAACCCGGCTGGCCGTTGAGCACGCGCGAGACGGTGGTGCGCGCCAGACCCACGTAACGGGCGAATTCGGCGGTGGAGGTGATCGCGGCGGGGGACGAACTTCCTTTGCGTTCGCGCGGCTGAAGCATGGAACCTCGGTGTGGCCGGTCACCGGAGGGATGTCAAACGACGCGTGCCGGCGCGGCAGCGGAGGGACCATTGAAGGACAGCTGTCCGCCAAATTGACGAAAGTGCTCCAAATAGAATTCGTTTCGGCGACGCTCTTTTTCATAGGTAAATGCTCACGCTAAGCCCGCGTCGGTCGACCTTTAAAAGGACACGTGTCCTTCAAAATCATTGACAGCGGGGTCGTGTCCGCATTTTGCTGCCGATTGGCGTCGCCGCTTGCACCCCTGTCGCTGACCGCACGGCGTCGACTCCCCGTGGAACCACCAACCGACCCAACCGTATGAACAGACCTTGTCTGCCTCTCCCCGTCGCCGGGCTCCGCCATGTCGCGGCCTGGCTTTTGATTGGCCTAAGCCTCCTGATGGCCAACGCTTACGCCCAGGAAACCGGCTCCGTCGAAGGGCGCGTGTTGAACGCCACCAGCGGCCGTTACCTGAACAACGTGCGCGTCTCCGTCGACGGCACGACGCAGGAAACCTTCACCAATGAATTCGGTGAGTATCGCCTCGTCGGCCTGCCGGCCGGAGAGGTCCGCCTCAACGTCGTCTTCACCGGCATGGCCCCGCAGACCGTGGCTGTCACGGTCCAAGCCGGACAGGTGACCGAAAAAGATGTCACCCTCGGTCTTCCGGGTGCGGCGACCGGCACCGAGACGATCGAACTCGATGCCTTCGTGGTGGCGAGCGAGCGCGAGACCAACGCCGCCAACATCGCGGCCAACGAGCAGCGCTTCGCCAACAACATCAAGAACGTCGTCTCGGCCGACGCGTTTGGCGACGTCACCGAGGGCAATGTGGGCGAGTTCATCAAGTATCTGCCCGGCATCTCGGTGGACTACGTCGCGGCCGACGTGCGTACGATTTCGGTGCGCGGCTTCTCCGACAACTACACCGGCGTCTCCGTTGACGGCGCCCGCATGGCGAGCTCCGCCTCCGGCTCCTCGACGCGGGCCTTCGAGCTCGAGCAGGTGTCGATCAACAACGTTTCCCGCATCGAGGTCACGAAGGTGCCGACGCCCGATTCCCCGGCCGACTCGCTTGGCGGTTCGGTGAACATGATCAGCAAGAGCGCCTTCGAGCGTTCCGGTGCGCAGCTCAATTACCGCGCCGTGGTGAACTTCAACAGCGAGGACCTCGAGTTCTGGAAGAAGACGCCCGGTCCCGGTGACAAGAAGACCTTCAAGGTCCTGCCCGGCTTCGATTTCGACTACACCCTGCCGGTCAGCCGCAACTTCGGCATCGTCGTCACCGGCCTGAGCTCCAACCAATTCAACGAGCAGCACCGCACGCAGATGAACTGGCAGAACAGCGGCACGGGCACCGGTGCTACGCCGGCCAATCCGTACCTGCGCCAGTACACGGTGCAGGACGGTCCGAAGAACACCTACCGCGACTCGCTGAGCGTGAAGGCCGACTGGCGTCCCGCCCGCAACCACCTGATCTCCGCCGGCGTCCAGGCCAACTACTACAAGTCCTTCTTCGGAAACCGTAACCTCAACATCAATGCCGGCACCACCGGTACGTCCACGCCCGCCGGCGGCACGGCGCTGACCTACGGCCCCGACTTCACCAGCGGCGCCTCCGGCCGCGGCGCCGTCACGATCGGCTCCGCGTTCCGCGACAAGCTCGGTGCGACCACCGCGGGCAACCTCAAGTACACCTTCAACGACGGCCGCTGGGAAGTCGTCGCCGGGATGAACGGCTCCGCGTCGCGCACGTGGTACCGTGCCGGCGAGCGCGGACACTTCGCCGGCATCGGCGTTGCGCTCAACCGGCCGTCCCGCGTCGTCTTCAACGGACTCAATGCCCTCGGCGGCATCCGGCCGAATGAGATCCAGGTCTTCGACAACACCAACACCCTCGTCGATATCTATGATCTCAACAACTACCGCCTGAACACCGCGACGGTGAACCCGCTCGACGCGCGCGACGAGTTCGTCGGCGGCAATGTGTCGGTGAAGCGCAACCTCGACTTCCTCGCCTTCCCGGCGAGCGTCAAGGTCGGCGCCGACCTGCGCGAGCAGACCCGCGACATCAAGCGCGTGCAGAGCAGCGTGACTTACCTCGGCGCCGACGGCGTGGCCGGCACGGCGGACGACGGGGTGGCGCGTTTCCTCGACGTCGAGTACTCCCGCGAAGATCCGTACTTCGGACTCCCCCGCATCCAGTGGCCCAGCCCGTTCCTGATGTGGGAGGACTACCTCGCCAACCCGACCCACTGGACGCAGACCGCGGCCCAGGCGGCCGACGCGGAGACCTTCCGCATCACCAACTCCGAGTACCTGAAGGAGCGTGTGACCTCGTACTTCTTCCAGTTTGAGGCGCGCCTGCTCGAGAACCGCCTCGGCATCGTCACCGGCGTGCGTTACGAGAAGACCGAGGATGACGGCCTGGGCATGCTCTACGACCCGGATCTCGCCTTCCAGCGCAACGCCGACGGCAGCTTCGTGCGCGACCAGGCCGGCAACCGCGTGCGCAAGCCCGAGGCCGGCGCCGCGGGCTCCCTCGAGGAGGTGCGCATCACCCGCCTCGAGCGCCAGTATGCGGCAAAGAAGGACTACGACGGCAGCTACCCGTCGTTCCACGCCAACTACAACGTGACCGACAACCTGCTCGTGCGCTTCGCCTACGCGAAGACCTTCGGCCGGCCCGATTTCTCCAACATCATCCCCAATGCAACGATCGACGAGAACGAGGCCGCCGAGCTGGATCCCACGGTGAACCCCGGCACCATCACGGTGCGCAACACCGGCCTGAAGCCCTGGACGGCCGACAACTACGACGTGTCCGTCGAGTACTACAGCACGACCGGCGGCACGTTCTCCGCCGGCGTGTTCCAGAAGGACATCACGGACTTCTTCGGCAGCCAGACCGTGACGGCGACGCCGGCGCTGCTGCAGGATCTCGGCCTCGACGACCGTTACGTCGGCTGGCAGATCAGCACCAACATCAACGCCGGTGACGCGAAGATCTCGGGCTACGAGATCAACGCGCGCCAGTCGCTCGCGATCGTTCCCTTCCTCGGCGACTGGGGTCGCAGCTTCACGCTCTTTGCCAACGGCACCAAGCTGAAGCTGGAGGGTCAGAGCGAGGCGAACTTCGACCGCTTCATTCCCGAGAACGCGAACTGGGGCCTCGACTTCAACCGCCAGCCCTGGGTGGTGAAGCTCAAGTGGAACTACCGTGGCGAACAGCGGCGCGGCGCCCAGACCGCCTTCGGCGCCAACGGCCGCGAGTTCTACACCGCGCGCACCAACCTCGACGTGAACGTGGAGTACAAGCTGTCGAAGCGTTTCACGTTCTTCGCCAACGCCCGCAACCTGCTCAACGAACCGCAGCGGCTCGTGCGCTACGGCGACCTCACGCCCGACTACGCCCGCTTCTATCAGGATGAGGAGTTCGGCGTGCAGATGTCGGTCGGCGTGAAGGGCACCTGGTAACGCGGCGGTTTTTTCCGGCCGTTCCTTGCGGCGGCGGTCTTCGGACCGCCGCCTTTTTTTGCGCGGTTCCATGCGGTCCGGTGTTTCCCTTGGTCCCGCCTCCGTCACACTGAGGTCATGCATCTGCACCATTCCCCCGGGCCCGAGGAGACGGCGCGGCTCTCCACCGACGCGCTGCGCTCCGCCTTTCTCCTGCAAGACCTGTTTCGTCCCGGCGAGGTCGTCACCCACTACACCGACCTCGATCGCATGGTGATCGGCGGGGCGGTGCCGGCCGATGCGCCGCTGCCGTTGCCAGGCCACCGGCTGCTCGGCACGTCCTTTTTCCTCGAGCGCCGCGAACTCGGCGTGGTCAACCTGGGCGCGGCCGGACGGGTGACGGTCGGGGCGCAGAGCTACGAGCTCGGTCCGCTGGACTGCCTCTACGTCGGCCAGGGCGAGCGCGAGGTGAGTTTTCAGTCCGGTCCGGGCGGCGGATCCCGGTTCTATTTCGTCAGTACGCCGGCCCATGCGCGCCATCCGGTGGCGGTCGTGCGCCATGCCGAGGTGACCACGGCGCCGATCGGCGACCCGGCGATGGCGAACCGGCGGCGGATCAACAAGTACATTCACCCCGAAGGCGTGAAGAGCTGCCAGCTCACGCTTGGGCTTACGGAGTTCGAGCCCGGCAGCGTTTGGAACACCATGCCGCCGCACGTGCACAGCCGGCGCACCGAGGTGTACCTATATTTCGACCTTGGCGGCAACGTGGTTGTGCACCTGCTCGGCGAGCCGGAGGCGACGCGGCACGTCATCGTGCGCGACGGCGAGGCGGTGCTCTCGCCCTCGTGGTCGATTCACTGCGGGGCGGGCACCGGCAGCTACCGATTCGTCTGGGCCATGGGCGGGGACAACCAGGTCTTCTCCGACATGGACCCGGTCCCGCTCGGTACGCTGCGATAGCGCGCCCCCTCCGCGCGGCGCTCCGGGGTCCGTCGAAGGTCGAAGGTCTTAAGGTCGAAGGTCGTCGCCGGCCCGCGGGAGGGAGCCCTCGAGGTGGGCGGGCGCGTCCCGGCGCCCGCTGCGCGGACGGAAGGATCTGCGTTGGCCGTCTGGCGTGCGACGACGTCGGGCCCATACCGCGCGCGGAGGGACCCGCGCGTCCACAGTGAGTCGTCGAAGGGTCGAAGGGCGTCAGTGGCCGCGGGTTCGGGGTTGGCGCGTGGGGGTCATACCGCCATCGTGTGGTCATGCTGATCGATTTCTCGCACCTTGCGCCGCGCGATGCCTATGCGTGGATGACTGCCACCATCCTGCCGCGGCCGATTGCGTGGGTCTCGACGCTCTCGGCGGCGGGGCGGACGAACCTGGCGCCCTTCAGCTTCTTTCAGGGCATCACATCGAGTCCGCCCACGCTCATGATCTCGCCGGTCAACACGCGGGACGGGACGGAGAAGGACACGGTCCGGAATCTCGCCCAAGTGCCGGAGTTCACCGTCGGCCTCGTCTCATTCGCGTTGGCGGAAAAGATGAACGCCACGGCCGCGAGCCTCCCGTACGGCGAGAGTGAGAGCGACGCGTTCGGTGTCGAGATGGCGCCGTCGACCCAGGTGCGTCCGCCCCGGGTGCTGGCGGCGCCGGTGTCGTTTGAATGCCGCGTGAGCCAGGTCGTGAACATCGGCGAGGGCCCCTTTGCCGCGCATGTGGTGTTTGGCCGGATTCTCCTGGCCCACGTGCGGGACGAGGTGCTGGGGGCGGACGGCCGGCCCGATGCGGGCAAGCTCGATCTCGTGGCGCGTCTGGGCGGCTCGGCCTACGCGCGCACCACGGACCGGTTCGAACTCAAGCGGCCAGGCTGATCGCCTACGACGAACGGTCGTAGAGCTCGGGCGTGATGACAGCGTCGAGGCGGGTGCCGGCGGCGTACGCGCGGAGGTTGCGCACGGCGAAGGCGCCGGCGTCGCGGCGTCGGTCGGTGGTTGGACCGCCGATGTGCGGGGTGAGCGAAACGTTGTGCAGGCCGCGCAACGAATGGGTGGCCGGCAAGGGTTCGGTGCGGAAGACGTCGAGGCCGAACATGACCTTGCCCTCGCGCGCGACCCGGACGAGCGCATCCTCGTCGACCACGGCGCCGCGGCCGACGTTGACGAACACGCTGCCCGGCTTGAGCAACCGCAGATGATGCTCGGTGACCGCGCCTTCGGTCTCACGGTTGAGCGGGGCGAGTTCGACCACGATGTCGTTCTCGGCGAACAAGGCTTCGAGCGAGGGCGTGCCGCTGATGCCATACCGGGCCTCGAGCTCGGGCGTGATGTCAGGGGCGTGGGCGGTGATGTGGCAGCCGAACGGCTCGAGCAGGCGAACCAGTTCGCGGGCGATCTGGCCGAACCCGTGCAGCCCGACGCGCCGGCCGAAGAGGGAGGCCGTCTCGGTACCAAGGTTCTTCCAGCCCTCTTCGCGATGCATCGCGAGCGTCCAATACGTGGCACGGCGCAGGCAGGACAGAATGTGAAACAGGGCCCACTCGGCGACGATGCGACTGATCGAGCCGCCCCAGTTGGTGACGAGCAGCCCTTGGGCGAGGTGATCGCGCGTGAGGATGTGCTTCACCGAGCCGACGAGGTGGCAGACGTAGCGCAGGCGCGGGGGCAGCACGGCGGGAAGCGGCGGAGTCTTCCAGCCGGTGACGAGAATCTCGGGATCCTCCCGGGCAAGAATGCGGTGAAAATCCGCGGCGGCGAGGTCGGTGGGGTCGAGATGGGAAAAGCGCGACGCCACGCCCCTGAGCTCGCCCAGCAACGGTTCAGGCAGGAAATCGCGCAACTCGTGGGCGGTGACGGCCGCCAGCATCGCGGCCGGCCGGGTGCGCTCCGCCGTGGCGGAAGGCAGGGGCGCGGCGGGCCGGCTGTGGCCGGCACGCGGTTCGGCCGGAGGAGCGGTATGAGGGGGCATGGCGCAGGAGGTCAGAGGGAGACCACGCAAGCAGCTGCAGTGCCGGTGCAATCCGGTCGGAAAAACGAACGTCGAAACACGGGAAGGGGACCGGGGTGACGGCGGGCGGCGAAGGCGAGTCGATGGTCAGAGCGTAGGCAGGTGGGGCAGGGCTCAAAGACACGCTCTGTTTATGTCGTTGAACCCGGCGCAGTCAGTCGCGGGGTGCGGCAAACGCGGCCGGGAGCCCAATATAATAATTATAAAATGCCAAGCAAAACCTCTCCGAAAACGCTTGAGGCTTGGTTCCGTTGATTGGCGATGCCGCGGAGGGTCCGCGAGGATCACGCCGCCGGGGCGGGGCCGGTCGATTCGCCGAGGTGAAGCTGGGCGGGCAGCAGAAGCTCGGTCAGGCTCTCATCCTCGCCGCCGGTGCTGCCGAGGATGAGGCGGGCGGCGGCTTCGCCGAGGCGTTCGGGACTCGTGCCCGCTGCGGTGATGCGCGGGCTGTTGTCGGTCGCGGCGCGGGAGAGGTCAGCTCCGGCCACGCTCACGTCGCGCGGCACGGACAGGCCGGCGCGCTCGAACGCGCGCACCGCGCCGGCGGCCATGAGCGAGTTGTAGCACAGGAACGCGGTGGGAAAGTCGGCGCGCTTGCGGTGGGCGAGCGCCTCGTGCGCCGCCTCGACCCCTTCGGCGCGGTCGCCCTGTTCGAGGGCGATCACGTAGCGGGGCGACAACTTGAGCTGCACCGCCCGCAAGGCGGCCTCGAGCGCCTGGAGGCGGGTCTCGTGCCGGCCGAGCCCGCGGTTGCCGCCGAGCCAGCCGAAGCGGCGGTGTCCGGCGGCATACAGGTGCTGCACCAACATCTCGAGGGCGAGCGGCTCGTTGCCGAGCACGGAATGGGCGAGGCCCGGGTAGCGGGCGGAGACGGCGACGAGCCGGCGTTCGACCCGGCGCAGGCGCTCGAGGAACGGTCGCGACACCTCGCCGAGCAGCGCGACGCCGTGGAAGGGGTGCCCGGCGTGGAAGAGCCGCGACAGCTTCTCGTCAGTCAGGTCGTCCTCGTATCCAAGAAACACCGACGCGTAGCCCTTGGCTTCCAGCACCCCGTGCAGGCCCTCCTGCACGTGGCTGAAGTAGACGCTGGGCGCATGGCGGCGGAGGGCGGCCCGCATCACGATGGCGACGTCGCGCGGCTGGGCGAGCGCCGGCGAGGCGGCGAGGTGCATGCCTTTCGGCAGGTAGCCGCGCTTGAGCGCGTGCTCCCAGATGCGGTCGTAGGTGTCGGTGTGGATGCCGGCCTTGCGCCCGTTCAGGACGAGGGAAACGAGCGCCTGCGACACCCCCAGTTCCCGGGCGATCTGGGTCTGGGAAATTTTCTTCGGTCGGGCCATGGGCGGGGAGGAGATCGGAGGGGACGCCGGGAACCCTGCCGAAGTTTCACGGCGCGCGCGATGTCAGGGATACAGCCAGTACTTCTTCGTCTGCTGTTGGTAAATGGCGGCGCGCTCTTTCCAACGGGCGAGAAATGCGGGCAGATCGACGGCCGCGCCGTCCCGGACGAGGGCGGTGTGCCATTCGCGGGAGCCGACGTGGATGTTGAAGCTGCGGGTTTCCTTGGCGGGCAGCTTGGCAAACGGATTGGGTGGATCGTAAACGCAGGCGAGGCGCATCAGGTGGAAGCTGAGCTCGGTGGGATTCCAGTCCTCCCAGTCGAGCACCTCCACGTAGACACCGGTTGCGGGCTGGCCGTTGTTGCCGGGCACGGAGACCTTGCGAAAGCCGATGCCCGGGATCCGCAGCGCCTCGAGATCCTTGATCAGGGTGTCGGGGTTCTTGCCCCGGAAGGTCAGGCCGCGGAACGGATACTCCCGCCCCAGGCCGTGCTTGAAGCCGCTGTACTCGCAGCCGAGGCCGATCATCGCGTAGCCGACGACGGCGGCGAAATCCCGGATCATCGGCGAGGTGGGGGCGAAGGTGAGTCCGGTCTCGGGCCAGCGCATGTGCCGGTTCCAGCCGCGCATGGGCACGATGGTGAGCTTTCCCTTGGCGCGGACCTCGTCGGGGATGGGCAGGACGCCGGGCGCGGTGGCCGCCATGCGCGCGAGTTCGCCCATGGTCAGGCCGTGCACGTAGGGGATGCGAAACGCGCCCACGCCGCTCATGAACTCCGCGTCGAGGTGCGGGCCGTCGACCTTGAGTCCGCCGAGCGGATTGGGCCGGTCGAGCAGGATCACTTCGACGCCATGGGTGAAGCAAGCCTCCATCGCGTAGCGCATGGTGACGTTGTAGGTGTAGGAGCGGACGCCGATGTCCTGCAGGTCGATCACGAGGGCGTCCAGGCCCTTGAGCTGGGCGGCAGTCGGCTTGCGATTGTCACCGTGCAATGAATACACGGGCAGGCCCGTGCGCGGGTCGACCGCGTCCTTGAAGTTCTCCCCGGCCTTCACGTCGCCGTAGAGGCTGTGTTCGGGGGCGAAGAGCGAGACGAGCTTCACGCCGGGGGCGCGGCGCAGGACCTCGACGGAGCTCACCCCGTTTCGGTTCACGCCGGCCGGGTGGGTGAGCAGGCCGATGGTCTTGCCCTGCACGGCGGCGAACCCGTCGGCGGCGAGCACGTCGATGCCCAGCATGACCGGGAAGGGCGGGGGCTCGGGCTTGGGCGGAGCCGCTTTCTCGATCACGGGCGGCGGGGCGAGCGCCAGCGGGGGCGTCACCCCGGTGCGGTCGGCGACCGCGCAACCGGTCAGCCAGGCCGCGAGCGCGGATGCGGCGAGGCAAAGGCGGGGCAGGGGGAAAACACCGGACATGGCCGGCTACTTTGGCGGCGGGGTCGCACCCGTCGAGAGGGAACGGGCCCGGCGCGCGGCCACCTTGGCGCGATGGACGGCGGCGCGGCTGGCGCCGAAGCGCCACAGCAGGTCGAGCACGCCGCCGACGAGCAGACCGACGATCGCGCCGCCGATGATGAGGGCGTTGAAGGTGGTCCCGAGCAGGCGGGTCCACTTGATCTCGGTGGGCGGATCCTCCGCTGACGGCCCGGCTGGCGCGGGCACGGGCGGGGCGATCGGGGTTCCCGGCGGTGCCTGGTACGGGGTCGCCGGCTCCACCACCTCGATGCTGCGACCGAACCCGGAGGCATCGATCACGGCCTTGCCCAGGCGATAGGTGCCGTAATAGATGCCAGGGGCCGTGACCGGGTTGGTGATGAATTGCAGGCCGCCCAGCACCATGACGTTGGTGCGAAGGAGGAGCGCGAGCAGGAAGGCCACCGGCAGTTGGACGCCCATTGCAGGCATGAAGGCCAGTACGGACCCGGCATAGAGCGCCGGCCGTATGTCCGCGGACTTGAATGACCAAAGGTAGGACCGTTTCCGCGCCACATCGGCGAAGCGCCCGATCAGCGGGTACTTGTGAAACACGGCCCGCCGCGGCATGAAGCGCAAAAAGAGCTTCGTCCGCCGGATGCGGGCGAAGTGTTCCTTGCGGTGATGATGGTCCTCGGCGGTCAAAGGGACGAAAGGGTTAACAAGAGCCGCGCCGGCGGCTGGCGCAACCGCTTTCGCGGTGGGTTCACGATCCACCGTCCGGACCCAGCGCCGCGCGCACCGCCGCGTCCAGACGCCAGCCGGTTTCGGCCAGGGCTTGGGCGAGCGGTAAACCGGGCGGGCTCAAGGCGTGGGTGTGCAGGCCGGGCCGTCCCGGCAGCGGGGCAACCGCACCGGCAAACACGTGCACGCTGCGCCCGGCGGCGAGGGCTTGGGCTGCGACCGCACCGGGACCCTTGCCGGACAACGAGCTCTCGTCGAAACGGCCTTCGCCGGTCAGGAGCAGGTCGGCGGCGGCGAGCCTGCGGTCGAGGTCGAGCCAGGCGGAGACAAATGCCGCGCCGGGGAGCAGCTGTGCCCCGGTCGCCGCCATGAGTCCGAAAGTGATGCCGCCCGCCGCGCCGGCGCCTGGCCGCGCCGCGAGATCCTCAGGTTGTCCGAAATGCGCGCACACCAAAGCCGCGACGCGCGCCGCCTGGGCTTCGAGCCGGGCGAAGTCGGCGGGCTGCAGACCCTTTTGCGGACCATACACGGCGGTGGCTCCGGTTGGACCCAGCAGCGGATTGGTCACGTCACAGGCGATGCGCACCGGGGGCAGGCGCACGGCGGTGCCGGCGAGGGTGGCGAGATGTTCCCACGTGGCCGGTACGAGCGGTGACAGCGCCGCGCCGGACGCGGTGCGAGCCTCCACACCGAGGGCGGCGAGCGCCCCGAGGCCGAGGTCGTTGGTCGCGCTGCCACCGACGCCGAGCAGGATCGCCTCGGCGCCGTCCGCCGCGGCGAGACGCATCAGTTCGCCCGTGCCCGTCGAGGTGGTGAGCCAGGGATTGCGATCGGCGGCAGACAGCAGGGCGAGCCCGCTCGCCTGGGCCATTTCGATCACGGCGAGCGTTTCCACCGCCGGGAGGTCGAGCAGCCGCCGCGCAGCAGCCGGGATCCGGCGCGCGGCCACCCAGCCGTAGCGCGCCTCGACGCGTTCACCCCGCGGCCCGGTCACCCAGGCCCGCCGGATGGTCCCGCCGGCCGCCGTGGTCAGAATCTCGGCGAACCCCTCGCCGCCATCGGTCAGCGGACACAGGTCGAGTTCCCAGTCGGGGCGGACGGACCGCAGGGCGGCGGCGGCCCGCTCGCAGGCCTCGGCGGCGCTGAGGGCATCCTTGAACTTGTCGAAAGCGAGCAACGCGCGCATGGGGCGGTTCGTCAGGCAGGGTTCACCGGGGCGAAGCGGGGCATGGGCCGGCCGTTCACGTCGACCGTCTCGAGGAACATCGTGCGAGGGCGGACCCACAGGCCGAAGTCGCCATAGGCGAGCCGGTACACCACCAGCTCCTCCTCGGTCTCCGAGTGGCGCGCCACCCCGAGCACCTCGTACTCCTTGCCCTTGTAGTGACGGTAACGGCCGGGACGGGGGCCTTCGGGATGAACGGGCAGGGGCGGTAAGTCCATGGCGCACCGTGGGCGCGCCGGCCGATCGGTTCAAGCCGGACCCGATCAGCCGAAATTCCATTGCGGGGCTCGCCGCTCTCCGGTTTACACGACCGCCGATGAGTTCGCCGGTGAACATGAGAGACATCGCTGCACGCGCCGGCGTCAGCATTGCCACGGTCTCGATGAGCCTGCGCAACCGGCCCAACATCTCGCCGGAGCTCCGCCGCCGCATCCGCGCGCTCGCGCGTCGCATGGGCTACGAGCCCAATCCCTACGTCTCGGCCCTCATGCGCGAACGCCGGCACGGCCGCGCGCAGACCACGCGTCCGCTGCTCGCGCTGCTGTCCGGACTCGATCATCCGGACGCGTGGAAGCAGTCGCCGTCGCCCACGCGGCGGGCGATCCGCGAGGGCGTGCTCGCCCGCGGCACCCAGCTGGGCTACGACGTCGAGGAATTCTGGCTGCACCCGCAGGGGTTGTCGGACGACGCCTTTTCCGAGCTGGCAGGCAAACGCGGCGTCTCCGGTGTGGTGATCGGGCCGCTCGCCGAGGGTGCGCCGCCGCCCGCCCTGCGTTGGCAGGATTTCTCAGCGATCAGCATCAGCGTGCCGCTGCAGTCGCTCACGTTGCGCACCGTGAGCAACGACAACTATTTCACCAGCCTGCGCGCTGTCACCGAATGCCATCGCCTGGGCTACCGGCGGCCGGGGCTCGTTCTCCGCGACGTGCATCGCCAGCGCTTCCAAGGCCGCTGGGAGGCGGGCTTCGCCACCGCCCAGTCGCTGCTGCCGGGGACGGCGACGATCCGGCCCTTTCTGATCGACGACCAGCAGGACCTTGCCCGCTTCCCGTTGAAACGGTTCCAGGCGTGGCTGGCGCGCGAGCGGCCCGACGTGATCGTCACCATGGCGGCCGATCTGATCGAGCGGGTGCTCGCGGGCGAAGGCCTGCGCATCCCCGACGACATTGGCCTCGCGTCGCTGTCGTGTCCGGAGAAAGGCCATCGCTACAGCGGCGTTTACCAAAACGGTCACTTCATCGGCGCGACGGCGATCGACCTGCTCGTCGGCATGATCGAACGCCGCGAAACCGGGCTGCCCGAGCAGGCCATCGCCACGATGGTCGAGGGCGTGTGGAATCCGGGTACGACCTTGTGCGAGCGTGCCGTCCCGGCCCAGTCCGTCCGCCGACGCCGTCAGGCCGGCGCGGCCAGCATGGCGGCGGTCTGACGCTCGAGCACCTTGGCGCCGGCTTGGTAAGGCACGGTAAACCCGGCCGCCATCGGATCGGGGAACACGTCGTCGTCGCCGCGGACGACCGCGTCGAGGATCGCATCGGCCACGGTCTGCGGCGTCGCCTTGGCCATCGGGATTGAGTGTGCCATGTCGGTATCGACTGGGCCCGGATACACGCCGATCACCTTCACGCGGTGCGCCGCGAGCAAATGGCGGGCGCCGGTGATCAGCGAATGCACCGCGGCCTTCGAGTCGCTGTAGGTCGGATACATCGGGAAGTTCGTCAGACCGGCCACGCTGGACACGGTGACCACTGCCGCACCCGGGCGGCCCTTGAGCGACGGAGCGAAGGCGCGGATCAGCTGCAACGGCCCCCAATAATTCACCTCGAACTCCTGCCGCGCCGCATCGAGGTCGGCACCGAACAGGTCGGCGTTGGCGGCGTAGCCGGCATTGTTGATCAGGAGCGTGACATCCGGGGCCACGGAGGCGGCGACCCGGATCTGCGAAGCATCCGTCACATCGAGACGCAACGGAACCACCCGGGCGCCATGGGCGGCCACCAGATCACGGACCGAGTCCGGGTTCCGCGCGGCGGCGTAGACCTTGGTGACCCCGCGGGCGAGCAGGGCTTCGACGAGCGCGCGACCAATGCCGCGGTTGGAACCGGTGACCAAGGCCGCCGTGGAGGAAGGAAGGAGCGAAGACATAGGATTTATTATTGAACGATCAATCAAAAACCCAGGGCTGTCGTGGTCGTCAAGAAAGTTATTGAACAATCATTCAAAAATGCACATTCCATAGATTCTATTCATGGCCCGTCCGTCTCACCACGACCGCACTGAGGTGCTGGAGAAAGCGACCGAACTCTTTTGGGATAAAGGGTATCGGGGTGTTTCCGTGTCCGATTTGGTGGCCAAGACCGGTCTTCTGCCGGGCAGCTTGTATGCCCGCTTTGGCAGCAAGGAGGGCCTCTATGCCGCCTGTGTGCAGCACTATGCCGACATCGCCGAGGCCTGGCGGCATCCGTTCGAGAGCCATGCCTCGCCGGTGGAGCGCATTCGCGCCTTGTTCCGGACGATGGTCGCCCGGGTGACGGCGCCGGACGGGCATCGGGGGTGCTTCCTCGTGGCTGCGTCGCAGGAATGCGACGACCGTGAACCGGCGGTGACCGCGGCCGTGGCCGCCTGCATGGAACGCAGCGTGAGTTGGTTTGCCCGTCAGGTCGAAGCCGCCGTGAACGCCGGGGAACTGCCGCCCGACACGGACGTCACGGCCCTGGCGACGAGTTTGCAGACCGTGCTTTCGGGTGTGCAGGCCATGGCGCGCGGGGGCGTGGCGTTGTCCCACCTGCCGACGGCGGCCGCGGCCACGGTGGATGCCTTGCTCGCCGCGCGGGAGCCGACGCGATCACCATGACTCCGCCCTCTGCTTCCGGTGCGACTCCGCTTCCGGATGACGTGGTGGAGGCGTTGGCCGTGCTCTTGACGGCGGCGCACGACGACGACGCGCTGCGGGCGCGCCTGCTGGCGGTCGTGCGGCTGCCGCGCGTTCACCGCGAGCCGCTGATCCGCACCGCGCTGGATGAGATGGTCCTGCGCGGAGAACCCGAACCGCTGCGTCGCGCCTTCGCCGTGTTGATCGACGACGACGGCGCGCAGCGGGTGCGGCTGGCGTTGGGCGAAGGCGGGTGACGCCTCAGAACGGCTTGCCGTCCGCCTTCGTGCCGCAGAGCGAGACCTCGAGGCCGAGTTCGGCGGCGAGGGCGGCCTTGGCGTAGAGGGCGAGGTCGGCTTCCTTGGCGGAGTTCGCGTAGGCGACCTGGATGTGGTTGGCCTTGTGACGAGCCATCATCTGGTCGCGCGTCACCCCATAGGTCACCGCATGCATGATCGGCCACTGGGGCGTGGTCTCCTGCCAGCGGCGCTCGGTTTCCTCCTTGGGCAGGGTGATGACCTTGGCGCGGCCGAGGTCCATCTTGAGCTTGCCGTTCTCGAGGAAGACGCGGCTCCAGACGATCTCGCCGGGCTTCGCGATGCCGCGCAGCGTGCCGCCGCCGAGGCGGAAGTACATGTTGGGCTGGCGATGCGAGTCGCTGCCCGCCCAGCCGCCGACGTGGTGGTCGGCCGGCGCGCTGCCCGAGATGAGGAAGACCCAGACGTAGTCGGACGTCGTGCCGGACTTGTCCCAATCGCCCCAGCGCAGGTCGTGCAACGTGTTCGCGCGCGGCTGGCCGAGGGCCTGGTGCACGCGGTCGGTGAAGAGGCCGTCGAGACCGGCGCACTCGTCGACTTCGTTGAAATGCGGGATCGGTTCGCCGTCGCGGATGACCGAGCCGTCGGCGCGTTTGACCGGCGGACGCTCGGTGGAGTTGAGGGTGCCCTCGACGAGGTCGGAGGCGGGCAAGAGGTCTTTGAGACCCTGCTGGTACTGGATGCCGATCGTCTCGCAGCCGAATTCGTCGGCGATGCGCACAGCCGCGATGTAGGTCTTGCACTGCCAGAGTACCTGGGCCTCGGTCAGCTCCGTCGCCTCATCGGTGCCGAAGTGGAAGGTGAGGCCTTTCTGCTTGTACCAGGTGAACACGGCCTTCGCCTCGGCGTCACTCACCTGCGTCGCGCCGTAGTAGAGGGCGGACTGCGAGAGGCGTTCCTTGTACACGCCGGTCGGGAAGAGCAGCTCGTCCGGGATGATCGCGTTGTACATGCCCATGCAGCCCTCGTCGAAGACGCCCATGATGGACTTCCGCACGCGCAGGTCGTCGGCGATCTTCTTCGCCACCGCGCGCGCCTTCGGCGGCACCGTGGCCTTGGCCAGGGGCTTCACGTGGGTCGTGCGATGCTTGGCGACGCCGGTCTTGAGCCAGCGTTCGAGTCCGCCGAGGAAGAGCGCGTCGTCGAACTTTTCGCTCCAGAGCGTGGAGTACTTCACCCCGGCCTTGGTCAGCGAACCGTTGAGGTTGAGCATACCGACTAGGCCCGGCCAGGTGCCGGACCAGTTGGCCACGGTGAGGATCGGCCCGCGATGGGAGATCAGGCCGTGCAGCAGGTGGTGCGAGTACTGCCAGACCGACTCGGCGACGATCAACGGTGCGTTGGGATCGATCGACGCGAAGACCTCCATGCCCTCCTTCTGGGAGCCGATGAAGCCGTGCTTGAGCGCCGGCTTGTACGGATGGGCGCGCACGAGCGTGTAACCAAAGGTGGCGAGGCAGGCCGTGAGCTGCTGCTCCATCGCGGCCTGGGCGGGCCAGCACTTTTCGTTGGCGGATTGGCGCAGGTCGCCGTTGGCGACGAGCAGGACCGTTTTCTTGGGCGTCTTCTTCATGACGAAAGGCAGGTGAGGTGGGTGTGACCTAGAGATTCTCGGCCGCAGGGAATCCGGCCGGGAATGGCAGGGCCGGGTAGTATGCACTCGCGGCGGCGGCGAAGGAATGGATAAAGGAGGCTTCTTCATGGATAAAATTGACCCACGTGTCCCGGCGCCGTTGCTGTCGCAACAGGTCACGGACCCGCGCTATTTCTTCCTCGATCTCGCCCCGGCGCGCGGGTCGGGCGTGGCCGTCACGCTCGGCGGGCGCGAGACTTGCCGGCCGGATTACGTGATTGCGCGGCGGGCCTATGCCTACCACGGCATCGAGTACGTGGCCGAGGGCGCGGGCTGGGTCGTGCTCGATGGGGTGCGGCAGGAACTGCGGGCCGGCACCGTGTTTGGCTACGCCCCCGACACTCCCTGTGAGATCCACACCGATCCGAGCCACCCGTTGGTGAAGTACTTCATCTGCTTCGCCGGGCGCGGCGCCGCGGCCCGGTTGCGCGCGGCCGGGGTGGGGGCGGGGCGGGTCAGCCGACTCGACGCCCACGCCGAGGTGCGCAGCGTGGCCGAGGATCTGATCCGCGAGGGCCGCCGCACCACGCCGCAGGCGCGCGCGATTTGCCAGACGCTGTTTGAGTTGTTCCTCCTGCGCATCGAGGAGGCGGCGGGTCCGGCCACCCCGGGCGTCGATCCGTCGCGCGACACCTTCCTGCGTTGCAAGGCCCTGATCGATGCGCACGCCGAACGGCTCGGCACCTTGGCGGAGATCGCGGCGCGCGCCGGCCTCGAGGCGTCCAGTGTCTGCCGGCTCTTCCGGCGGTTCCAGGGCACGAGCCCCTACCAATACCTGCTGCGCCGCAAAATGACCCTTGCGGCCGAGCACCTCATCGAACGCGGCGGCCTGGTGAAGGAGGCGGCCGAACGCGTCGGCTACGACGATCCGTATCACTTCAGCCGCAACTTCAAGGCCGTGCACGGGATCTCCCCCCGCGCGCTGCTCCTGCGCAAGCGAGTCGGTGGGTAAGAAGGAGCGGCGGCACTCCTGCCGCCGATGGTGTGGGATGGTGGGCCGACACGCCGCGTCTGCAACTAACCCAATCCGGCGGCAGGAGTGCCGCCGCTCCTATCCATCCTATTCTTGTGCGAGCGCCTGCTCCACCACGGCTCGGCGCCGGCGGTAGTACAGCGCCAGCCCACCCTGGTAGATGAGGCTGACGAAGGCCACCAGGCCGTACATGAACTGGTAGACGCTCTTCACCATCGGGAGGATCTGGTCCTCGCCGACCCCGGATTCGGCAAAGGTCTTCACCATATCGTCGGTGATGAGCGACCGCATCAGCTCGGCGTCGAAGGTCTGGATGCGTGCGAGGGCATAGCCGAGGATCACGGCGAGCAACGCGAGCTGGCTGCGCACGAGCCACGCCATGCCGCGCGCATCGCCCTGACGCAACCGGCTGGCACCGTGCAGCTCCAGCGCGCCGCAGCCGGCGGCCAGGCAGCCGGCTGCCGCACCCAGCCCCTGCTGGTTGATCGCAGACAGGAGGGCAAAGGCGCCCGCCACGATGAGCAGCATGCGGCCGTCCGTGCCCGCGATCCGCAGCACGCGTTCGAGCACGTCGGCGGGCAGGGGAGGTGGGAGGTCAGTCTTGCCAGCCATGTGGAGAGGGTCGGACACTGTGCGATTCCCGGGCATGGCCGCGCCAGATCAAAAACCGTTTCGCTTCCGCTTGGACTTCCCGCCCGAGCTGCCCATCAGCGCGCGCGCCGGGGAGATCGTCGACCTGATCCAGGCGCATCCGGTCCTCATCCTCGCTGGCGAAACCGGCTCCGGCAAGACCACCCAGATCCCCAAGATGTGCCTCGCCGCCGGCCGCGGCACGCTCGGGCGCATTGCCTGCACCCAGCCGCGCCGGGTGGCCGCCCTCTCCGTCTCGCGGCGCGTGGCGGAGGAACTCGGCGTGACCTGGGGGCGCGAGGTCGGTTGCAAGATCCGCTTCAACGACCACACGTCCAACGACACGGTCATCAAGTTCCTCACCGACGGCATGCTGCTCGCCGAGGTGCAGGGCGACCCGCTGCTGCGCGCCTACGACACGCTGATCATCGACGAGGCCCACGAGCGGTCGCTCAACATCGACTTCCTCCTCGGGCACCTGCGCACGCTGCGCTACAAGCGCCCTGACCTGAAGATCATCATCACGTCGGCGACGATCGACACCGAGGCCTTCTCGCGAGCCTTCGACGGCGCTCCCATCGTTGAGGTCTCGGGCCGCACCTATCCGGTCGAGGTCGTGTACGCCCCGCTCGATGCGCTGGGCAGCGACGCGGCGGAGGACGATGAGCCGGTCGGTCGGGCCGAGGCGCTGCACTACGTCGATGGCGCGGCCGAGGCCGTCCTGCGCCTCGTCGACACGGACGAGTCCGGCGACGTGCTGGTCTTCATGCCCAGCGAGCGTGACATTCGCGAAACCTCCGCCTTGCTCGAGGGACGCCTGCGCGGCGCCGAGATCATCCCGCTGTTCGGGCGGCTCTCGAACGCCGAACAGCAGCGCGTGTTTGCGCCGAGCCCGCGCCGGAAGGTGATCATCGCGACCAACATCGCCGAGACCTCGCTGACCATTCCGGGCATCCGTTTCGTGGTCGACACGGGTCTCGCCCGCGTCAGCCGCTACGTGCCGCAGGGCCGCACCCGCCGTCTCCCGATCGAGCCCATCGCCCAATCCAGCGCCGACCAGCGCAAGGGCCGCGCCGGACGCGTCGCCGCGGGCGTCTGCATCCGGCTGTATTCGGAAAAAGACTTCAACACGCGTCCTCGCTTCGCCCAGCCCGAGATCCAGCGGGCGAACCTCGCTGACGTCATCCTTCGCCTCAAGGCCTTCGGTCTCGGTGACATCGAGCGCTTCCCTTTCATCAACATGCCCGCGGCCAAGGCGATCCGCGGCGGCTACGCGCTGCTTGAGGAGCTGGGGGCGCTTGAGGATGCCTCTGCCGAGGCCAGGAGGCCGGAGACAGGAGACAGGAGACAGAATGATTCCGCCTCCGGCCTCCCGCCACCGGCGTCCGCCGCGTCAGCGCAGCTGACGCCGGTAGGCCGCGAACTCGCCCGCTTGCCGGTGGATCCGACCGTCGGGCGCATGATCCTGCAGGCACGGACGGAAAAGGCGTTGCGCGAGGTGCTGATCATCGCGGCGGGCCTGAGCATCCAGGATCCGCGCGAGCGCCCGCTCGAGAAGCAGGCCCAGGCTGACGCGGCGCACCGGCGCTTCGTTCACCCGGATTCCGACTTCCTTACCCTGCTCAACCTCTGGGAGGACTATCACGACGAGTTCGAGCGCCTCTCGCAGGCGCGGCAGCGCCGGTTCTGCCGCGAGCATTTCCTCAGCTACATCCGGATGCGCGAGTGGCGCGACATCCATGCCCAGCTCTGCGACGTGCTGGAGTCGCGCGACGACTTCAAGCTCACCTCGGTGCGCGACGGGGTGGCGAAGGACGCCGAATTCAAACTCGATTTCGGCACGCCCGCGTACCGCGCGATCCACCGCAGCATCCTCGCCGGCCTGCTCGGCAACATCGCCGTGCGCGACGATGAGAAGGGTGGCTACAAGGCGACCCACGACCGCCGCGTGACCATCTTCCCGGGCTCGGTGCTGTTCCCCCGGGATGAAAAGGGGAAGCGGACCTCCGCTGCGAAGACGTCAGACGCGGCGGGGCGCGAGAAGCGCGGGCCGCGCTGGCTGATGGCGGCGGAGATCATGGAGACGTCGCGCCTCTATGCGCGCACCAACGCCCGACTCGATCCGCTCTGGGCCCTCGATCTCGGGGCGCACCTCGTGAAGGTGTCCCACACCGAGCCCTTCTGGAACGAGGCCGGTGGCCGCGTGCTCGTGCGGCAGCGCACGCGCCTCTACGGACTCGAACTCGAGTCGCGCGCGGTGAGCTACGGTCGGATCGAGCCGCGGCACGCGACAGAGCTCTTCATTCGCGAGGCCCTGGTGAACGACACCGTGACCTGGCCCTTCGACTTCCTCGCCCACAACCGCGCCGTGCGGGCCTCGATCGAAAGCCTGCTCACGCGCGCCCGCGACGCCGGTTATCTCAATCTCGACGAGGCCGTGTACCGCTTCTACGCCGCCCGCCTGCTGCCCGGCGAGGGTGAGCCGGGCGTGTCGGCGGTGGCCGAACTGGTGGACCTCGTGCGGGCGCGCAAGGGCGCCGAGCCGCGCTTCCTCATGATGGAGCCAGAGGACCTGCGCGATCCGGACGAGATTGCGGTCGATCCCTCGGCCTTCCCTGAACAGCTGCCGCTCGAGAACCATGCCCTTCCGCTCAATTACAGTTACAAGCCGGGGCAAAGCGACGACGGGGTCACGCTCGACGTCCACGTGCGTGCCGCCGAGGCGCTGACCGCGGCCGCGCTCGACTGGGCCGTGCCCGGACACCTCGAGGCGAAGGTGGAGCATTACCTGCGCGCGCTGCCGAAGGAGCTGCGCCGCGCCTTCATGCCGCTGGCCGATACCGCCCGCAGCCTGGCGGTCCAGGTGGCGCAACGCGACCGGCTCACCGGACGCCGGGAGTCCCTGCCGGAGGCGCTCGTCGCGCAGATCGAGGAACGGTTCAAGGTGCGGATCGATCCCGGCGTCTGGGCCGACAAGCCGCCGCCGGACCATCTCCGCGTGCGGGTGCGCGTGGTCGACGACGAGGGTGCCGAACTCTGCGCGTCGCGCGAGCTGGCGGAGATTCGCGCGGCGCTCGAAGCACGGGCCCGCGCGGCCAGCGCCTCCGTCGCGCGCGAGGACCCGTCGGCCTGGGGCGTGGCCCGGCGAACCTGGGAGAAGGCCGAGCAGGACAGCTGGACCTTCGGCGACGTTCCGGAGTGTGTGCACGTCACCGATCAGGCGGGGGTGCCGGTGTTCGCGTTTCCCGCCCTCGTGCCGGGCAAGACCGGCGTGAGCCTGCGGTTGCTGCGCACGGCGGACGACGCGGCGGCGCAGACCCCGCAGGGCCTGGGCCGCCTGCTGGAACTCGCCCTGCGCTACGAACTGGGCTGGCTCGAGAAGGACCTCCGCGCCCTGCGCAGCCTCGGCGCGCTCGTGGCGACGCTCACGTCGGTGGAGGCGCTGCAGGGGCAGGCCTTGATTCACCTGCGCCGCTGGCTCTGTGCCAGTGCCCGCGTGCCCGCCCTCACCGCGACTGCCTTTCACGCCGCGGTGGAGCAGGCGAAGGCCGATCTGCGCGGCCTCGTGCCGCGGTTCACCGACTTGCTTACGGAGATCCTGACGCTGCGCCAGGCCCTGCTCGTCCACCCGACGCCTCCGCCGAAGTTCGGACCGGAGCTCGCGGCGCTGCTTCCGCCGGACTTCGTTGCGGCCACGCCGTACGCCCAGCTCGCGCACCTGCCGCGCTACCTCAAGGCGATGCGACAACGGGCGGACCGCTGGAAGCAGAATCCCGCCAAGGACGACGAACGCGTCAGGCAACTCGCGCCCTACGTCGCGGCGTTGCCCACGGTCCGCGACCGGCCCGGTGGCGAGGCCTTCCGTTGGCTGGTGGAGGAATTTCGCGTCAGCCTGTTTGCCCAGGAACTCGGCACCGCCGAGCCCGTCTCCGCCGTGAAGCTGGACCGCGCCCTCGCCGCCCTGCGGCTCGGTGGCCCCGCCCCGGCCGTCCCACCGGCACGCGAGCCGGCACCGATCGTGGTCGCTGCGGCGCCGGACAAAAAAAAGAGCGCGCCGCTCAAGAACCTCGGCGCGCTCGATGCTTTGTTTCGGAAGTAGTGCGGACGAGGGCTGAGCCTAACGGAGCGCTCGGGGATCTCGGTAAAATCCCAAGCGTCCAAACGCCAAAGAAGCTCGAACGACGAAATCCCGAAGAGGGCTTCGAAGCTTGGTGTTTCTTTGGCGTTCGGAACCTGGCGTTTGGAATTTCGCCTCGGTGTGTCTGACTTCAGAACCGGTACGCTGCCGACACCCCGAGCTGGCGCGGTGCGGCGCGGCTCTCGTAGCGCGTGGGCAGGTAATCCGGGTCCTCGTTGCCGAAGAAGAACACCCGCTGGTCGTACACCTTATCGAAGAGATTGCGGCCCCAGAGGGTGAAGGTCCACGCGCGCCACACGTAACCGAGGTTGGCGTTGAACACGGCGTACGGACGGCGTGCCTCGTTCTGGTTGTTGGAATCGTACTGCTTCGCGCGGCCGACCACCTCGGCGCTGGCGAACAGGCCGCCGTCGTGGCGGAAGCGCGCGCCGAAGCTGTAGCCGTAACGCGGGGTGTTCGCGAGGCTGCGCGGCGGAACCGCCGTGCCGTCGGACAGCGTGAAGGACTCCAGCTCCGAATCCATCAGCGCGAGCGAACCGTGGAAGGACCAGTGGTCGGTCGCATCCCAGGCGCCGGAGGCCTCAAGGCCCTGCACGTGGGCGTCGTTGGCGTTGGCGGTGAAGAAACGGTAGCTCCCGCCGAAGCCGGCGGAGTCGCGCACCTGGGTGTCGCGGCGGTCGAGGCGGAAGAGCGTGACCTCGCCGTGCACGCGGCGGCCCAGGGTGTGTCCGCGCAGGCCGACCTCGTAGTTCCAGAGCGTCTCCGTGTCGTAGACGAGCGGATCGGTCGCGGGATCGATGCGGGCGTCGACGTTGATGCCGCCGGCCTTGTAGCCGCGCGTGATGGAGGCGAAGGCGAGGGTGCGGTCGCCGAGGTCGAACTCGAAGGTCAGCTTGCCGCCGACCACGGTGTCGTCAAAGGCGGGAGCGAGCGTGCGCTCCGGGTCGAAGGTGCCCGGACCCTTGCGGAAGCGCGTGCGCGTGCCGGCGCCGTCGAGGTCGACGCGCTCAGCGCGCAGACCGAGGATGAGGCGGGCGCGGTCGCCGAGATCCAACGCGGTCTGGCCGAAGAGGGCGGCGTTGGTCGCCTTGTAACGTGTATTCAGTCCGCGGATATTGCCCGGATCCTCGTTGGTGTAGACGCCGTCCTCGTCGGTGCGGTTGAAGAAGGCGCCGAGCGTCCAGCGGTCGATCGCCCCGAGAGCGTCGCGTGTGGCGGTGGAGTCGAGGCGCAGCTCCTGGTTGAAGGTCTCGCGGTCGCGGCGCAGGTCGCTGAAGCCCATGTAGGAGGCGGCGGTCCAGTCGTCGTCGTAGCTGTAGACCGAGTCGACCCACGCGGCGGCGGTGACGGAGGTCAGGCGCACGGACTGCCAGCCGGTGTAGGTGCCGCGCAGGCTGGCGGCGACGGCCTCCTGCTCGTCGCGGCCCGGCTGGTCGCTGAAGGTGAACTCGCCGTTGTTATCGAGGGCGAAGTCGTCGAAGCCGCTGTCGAGGCGCGAGTAGAGCGCGCCGGCCTCCCAGCGCCAGTCGGGACCGGGATTCCAGGTCAGGCGCAGGCGGGTGTTGAGTTCGTCGCGCGCATTGGTGTCGCGGTTGAGGGTGAGGTTGCGACGGAAACCGTCGTCCTTCGACTGGTGGACCGAGAGGCGGAACATGAGCTCCTCCGGTCGGGCGGCGATGAGCGGACCACCGAAGGCGAGACCGGCGGCGCGCAGATCGTTTTCGCCGACCGTGCCCTCGAGCCGGCCCGACCACGTGGGCGTGGGCGCCTGGCTGACGAGACGGACTAGGCCTCCGGCGGCGTTGGCCCCGAAGGCGCCGGCTTGCGGGCCGCGCAGCACCTCGACCTGTTGCGTGTCGAAGGTGCCGGCGAGGGTGCCGAGGCCGGTGAAGTCGAAGTCGTCGACGAGGAAGCGCACGGCGGAGTCGGGCGTTTCGCCCTCGTACTGCGAGTTCTCGCCGATGCCGCGAATCTGCAGGTAACGCGGGCGCGACGTGCCGCCGGTCCAGGTGAGGTTCGGGATCTGGTCGACCAGATCGCCGAAGTGGCGGACGGCGCCGGCGCGCAGGTCGTCTTCGCCGAAGACGCTGACGCTGGCCGGAATGCGATCGAGCGGGGAGGCCCACAGATCGGCGGTGACGAGGAGACGTTCCAGCGTCACGGGTTCGGCGCCCGCGGCCGGAGTGGCCGCGGACGGGGTTTGGGCGTGCAGCGCGAGTCCGAGCGAGGAGCTCAGGAGCAGGTATGGGAGTACAGGGAGCCCTTCGACTAAGCTCAGGGCGGGGATTCGTGTCGGGAGTTGCATTTGTGTGTAAATGCCCGACCCAAATCGGACTCCCGGGTCGGAAGACGGCGGCGCGGGAGCGCTGCCGAGCTTGTTTCCTTCGCCGGTATGATCCGTTTCAGGTTCAAAGGGTCCAGCGGCCGATCGCACCGCAATCTCAGTCCTCCGCGGAGGACACCCCTACGAGCAACGGGGACCGAACAAAGCCCGGCCGGCGAAGGCAAGGCGGATTTATTCTTCCCTCGGGGCCGCCCTCGCGGCGCCCGCCGCGGAACGGGTTCAGTACCCTACGGCCGAGTTGGTGCGGCGCGGGTCGGCGTAGCCGGTGTAGCTGCCGTCGGGGTGGACGATGACGGCATTGATCCCGCCGAAATAGCGTCCGGTGCCGGCAGGTTCGCGCAACACGACCTTCCAGCCGAGGGCGGTCAAACGGGCCGCTTCGTCGGCGGGGAACGACTGTTCCGCCTCGAAGGCTTCCTCGTCGCCGGGACGCCAGCCACTGTGGAAATGAAAGCGCGTGTCGCCGATCGCCTGGTCGAGCGGACGGTTCCACACCAGATGGTCGAGCAAGGCCTGGAAGACGGCGGTGGGGATGCGGGCGGCGCCGGGAATGCCGATCGCGAGCTGCACGCGGCCGTCGCGCAGGACCAAGGTGGGTGTGATCGTACTGCGCGGACGTTTGCCCGGGGCAACGTAGTTGATCGACGTCGCGTCGGTGTACGCGAAGTTGCTCATCGAATTGTTGAGCACGACGCCGGTGCCGGGCGCGACGACGCCGGCGCCGAAGTGCAGGCTGAGCGACTGCGTGGCGCAGACCACGTTGCCCGCCCGATCGGCGACGATGAAGTGGGTCGTGGCCGCCTGCGCGCTTTCGGAGAAGCCGCTCGGATCCCAGCCGACGACGCGGCGGGCGGGAGCCGGAGCCTCGGTCAGGCCGGCCTTGGCCCGCAGCTCGGCGATCGCGTCCGGCGCGACCATCTTCTCGAAGTTGAAGAGCGCCTCGGGCGCGTCGGCGATGGTCTGCTGCACGTGCGGCTGCACCTCGCGCCAGAGGCGTCCGATCACATGGAGATGATCGGCGCTGCGCAGCGGGCGTGCGTCAAAGGACTCGTTCTCGAGGGCCTTGAGCAACGTGAGCACCAGCGGGGCGCCGTGCGTGGGCGGCGGACCGGCGACGATGCGCCGACCGCGGAAGTCGATGCCGAGCGGTTCGACGAATCGGGCCTCGTAGGTGGCGAGCGCGTCGGCGGACAGCGTGCCACCGCCCGCCTGCGAGGCGGCGACCAGCGCGGCGGCGACCGGTCCGCGGTAGAACCCGTCGCGGCCCTCCCGAGCGAGGGCCTCCATCGTGCGGGCGAGGTCGGGATTGGGCAGGCGCGAGCCGACGTCCGGGACGCGGTTGTCCGGCAGGTACAGGCGAGCGATCTCGGCGTCCCCGCGGCGCAGCTTGGCCTCCTGTTCGACAAACTGATCGCGGGTCTTCGGCAGCACCTCAAACCCCTCACGCGCGAGGCGGATCGCCGGGGCGACGGTGTCGGCCCACGGCAAACGGCCCCAGCGCCGGTGCGCCGCCCACAGGCCTTCGGCGAGACCGGGAACGGCAACGGAGCCATAGCCGTGGGTGCGGTCTTCGGCGGGGCGTTTCAGGTAGGCCGTCACCTCGAGGCTGTCGTCGGCCGCATCCATCGCGTCGATCGCGAAGGTCCGGCCCGTGGCGGCCTCGAAATAGAGCAGCATCAACTTGCCGCCGAGCCCGGACCCGTAGGGCTCGGCCACGCCGAGGGAAAGGGCAACGGCGACCGCGGCGTCGACCGCCGTCCCGCCGGCCTCGAGCACCGCGACCCCGGCGGCGGACGCCTCGGGGTGCCCGGCCACGACCATGCCGTTGCGCGCGGACACCGGTACGACTTCGACCGGAACGGCCGCGCGGAGCGCGGTAACGAGGACGACCAGGAGCAAGACGGTGCGTGTAATCATGACGTGGATACGAAATCAGGGCGCCGTCGACCGGACACGATCGGCGGCGCGTCCGGTACTTCTAGTTGTTCTCCGGCGTGAAGCGACTGAATCCGCCCCGCCATGCTCCCCGGCGTGCCCGCCCCGCCCCTGCCGTCAGCCGCCGCCCCGCCCCCGGCCCCAGTCCCCACCTCGCCCGCGACAGACCCAATGTTCGTATTACGAACATTGGGTCTGGAGGCATACGGAGGGTCATTTACCTCGAAGGGCGAGGCAGGGCACGGGCCGCGGGCACGCCAATGTTCGTAATACGAACATTGGCGTGGTGGGTAGGGAGGGGGAGACGAGGGGGCGAGGAGGCGCGAGGGCGCGGGAGGGGTCAGAGGCGCTTGGTGACCTGCAGGGACCAGGTGCGGCCGCGGGCCATCTGGTTGTAGAGCGACGGATCGTAGCCGCGGGAGTCGCTGGAGAGCGGCGGGATCTTGTCGAAGGCGTTGATGACGCCGACGCGGATGGACGTGTCGCGCAGCCAGCGATTGTCGGACTTGATGCGGTAGGTGGCGTAGGCGTTCACGTTGACCGAGTCCTCGACAACGTAGCGGTAGGAGACGCCGCCGTTGGTGAAGACCGGCTGGAGGTAGCTCGGCTGGCCGAGCGAGTCGTAGGTCGCCTGGTTGGTCGTGGCGCCGGCGTCGGTGTATTCGCCGATGTAGTACGCCGCAACGCCCGCGCTCCACTGGTTCTTGCGCCACGAGAGCGAGACATTGCCGCGCCACTTCGGGGAGGCGCCGCCGACGGCCGCGCTGTTGGTGCCGCGCAGCTCGTTGCGCAAGGCGCCGGGGGTGTCGTACGAGTGGAAGTCGTTCAGGTAGGTCCACGTCGTGCTCAGCGTCACGTTGCCCAGCGTGGTGCGGGGGAAGCGGTAGGTGGCGTCGAAGTCGAAGCCGTTCACGAACTGCTCCGCGCGGTTGAAGTAGGAGATGCGGATGTAGTCGATCGCACCGACGACGGCCCGCTGCTGGTTGGCCGGGCGGGTGGCGTTGTAGGCGGCGAAGAAGTCGCGGTCGGCCTGGGTGACGGGCAGGCGGACCACCGAGGGATCGCCGAGGTAGGCGGAGGTGCCGGAGCCGAGGTCGATGTTGCCGATGCTCTGGCCGGCGGCGAGGGCGGCGGCCGTGGCGGCCTGCAGCGCTTCGTTGTCGGCGGCCGAGTTTTGCGCGGCCGTGCCGGAGCTGGCGATGATGTCGGTCTGCCGGATCTCCCAGTAATCGACGCCGAAGGAGAGGCCCTTCACGACGGGCACATCGATCACGATGCCGGCCGACTTGCCTTCCGATTCCTCGGGCTGGAGGTCGGGATTGCCGGACGCGATGCTGCGGCGGTTGGAGGGACCGTCCGTGGTCAGGCCGGTAACGGTGCTGCGATAGTTGTCGGAGACGCCGGTGGCCGTGCGGATGAGGGTGCCGGTGAAGAGCTGCGCGAGGTTGGGCGCGTGGAAGCCCTCGTTGTAGGAGGCGCGGACGAGCACCCAGTCGAGCGGACGCCAAGTCAGGCCGACCTTGGGCTTGGTGGTTTCGCCGAAGTCCGTGTAGCTTTCGAAGCGTGCGGAGGCGTTCAGCTCGAGCGACTGGACGAGGGGCAGTTCGTTTTTGCCTCCGACGAGCGGCAGAACCGTTTCGAGGTAGGCGGCGGTGACATGCCGGCTGCCGTAGGTGTTCGAGTTGGGTGAGAAGCCGAGGAAGTCGTTGGCTTCCGGATCGAGGCCGGAGTCCGGCGGGTTCAGCCCGGCGAAGGGCGGGCGGTAGTCGCTGTAGGACTCGTAGCGGTACTCGCCGCCGAAGGCTGCGCCGAGGGTGTTGCCGCCCCAGAGCGGGATGACGTCGCCGGAGGCGCGGAAGTCGAGACTGCGCAGACCGGTGCGACCTTCACGGATGAAGTTGGCGCGGAAGGTGTCGGTGATGCTGGTCGGGTTCTCGTAATCGCCGGTGACGACGAGCGTGTTGTTCTGGACGGCGAACGTGCGCGTAAAGGGATTGAAGGCGGTGGCGGGCGTGGTCTGGTTGATGGCGTTGATCAGCAGACTTTTCCGGGTGGTGTTGGCTTCGTTGTCCACCACCTTGCCGTTGGACTCGACGACGGCGGACTCCCAGGTCCAGGTATCGAAGAACTTGCCGCGGACGCCGACGACGGCGCGGTAAATGTCGTTGGTGATGGTCGCGGTGCGGTCGTCGAGGTCGACGAGGCGCTTGTTGGTGATACGGACGGCGGCGGGCGTGCCGGTGAGACGGGGCGTGCCGTCGCTGTTCGGGGCGCCGGTCGGGCTCCAGAAGCGCGAACCGAAGGGATTCCAGGGATTGTCCACCGGGACGATCACGGCGCCGTCGGTGCTGAAGGTGACGCCGTCGGGCTCGCGGTAGGTAATGGACTTGGCGCGATAGTAGGTGAGGTCGGCGAACAGCGTGAGCCGGTCGGAGAGGTCGTATTCGGTGTTGAGGAACGCGTTGTAGCGGCGCGACTCGGGCTGGAGCACGCGGTAGGTGTTGTTGTTCCAGTAATACGTGCCGGTGACGCCGGTGCGGGCGGGGGCGGTGGTTTGGAAGCCGACGCCGCTGGTGCTGGGAACGAGGTAGAACTGGCCGCTGGCGGACGCGAGCGACGCCGGGACGCCGGCGGGTCGTCCGGTGGTGAAGGCGCCGGTCGCGTTGTTGACCTGGCCGAGCTGGTAGAACCCGAATTCGCTGGTGGCCGAGCGGGCGTTGAAGGTCGTGCTGGAGGAGTCGTTCCACGGAGCCGGTGCGCGGTAGCTCATGTCGGCCTCGGCCATGAAGTCGCGGTTGCGGGCGAAGATCGCCTCGCGGTCCACGGCGTCGAGCATGAGCTGCAGGCGGCCCTTGCCCTGGGCGAAGGTGTCGCCGTGGGTGAGGGTGGCGCGGATCTCACGCCCATCGCCGATCTCGGTCTCGCCGTAGCGGAACATGAGCTCGGTGCCCAACAAATCGCGCTTGGTGATGTAGTTGATGACGCCGGTGACCGCGTCGGTGCCGTAGATGGCGGAGGCGCCGTCGCGCAGCACCTCGATGCGCTCGAGGCCGCGGTTCGGCAGCTGGTTGACGTTGGTGGAGAGCGTGGGCACGCCGGCTTCGCCCTGGCTGATGCCGTGGGGCACGAGGCGGCGACCATTGAGGAGAACGAGGGCGTTGGACGATGGCAGGCCGCGGAGGGAAACGGAGGCATTGTCGCCGCGGGCGGTCGCGCCAAGCGTGGCGGTTTCGTTGCCCGGCAGACCGGTCACCTGCGGCAGGGCCATGAGGAGGTCGGACGCCTGGGAGGCATCACGCACCTCGATCAGATCGGAGGTGACGACGGTGACGGGCAGGCTCTTTTCATTCTCGAGCCGGCGGAGATTGGAGCCGGTGACGGTGAAGGCTTCCAGCCGGACGGTTTCGCCCTCGGCCTCGGGGGCGGCGGCGCCAGCCGGAGGCGTGGGAGCGGTCGGGGCGACCTGGGCGGAGAGACCGCCGAGGCTGGCGGCGAGGAGGACCAGCAGATTCCGGGTTTTTGTTGGGTTCATGCTCGGTGTTGGGTGTGGTGACGGACAGAGACGCAGTCGCGGCCGCGGCAGGCAAGACCGGCGCGATCCTGGGGTCGGGGGAACAGGCGGACGATAGCACGCGTCCGGGGTTTGTGCCATGGGGTGGCCTCGCCACGCCCATGGCGTAGAACTACGCCATGTAAAGCGGCCTTGCGCGGGCGTATAACGTCGGTGTGCTCACGGATGTCATGGCCTCCTCCCCCGCGTCCTCGCTGCGTTTTGTGCTGGTGGACGACACCGCGACGTTTCGCGAGCTCCTGAAAGAGGCCCTGTTGCGGAAGTTCCGGCCCCGCGAGCTCCATGACTTTGCCGACGGCCGGGTGGCGCTGGCCCACTGTCTGGCAAATCCGCCGGACCTGCTGATCGTCGACCTGTACCTGCGCGGCATGGATGGACGCGACATTGTGAGTGAATTGCGACGGCGCCAGTTCACCACGCGGGTGGTGGTGCTCACCGCGCATCCGGAGGCGCAGCTGCCGGCGGAACTGGTTGCCCTGGGGGTGGCGGGCTTCGTCGACAAGAACTCCCCCCTCGAGCAGATCGATCGGGCGGTGCAGTGCGTGCTGGAAGGCGGCATGTTTTTCTCCGCCACCGTGCCGCCGCCGCTGCCGGCGCTGGCGGCCGAGCCCGCCCTGCCGCGCCTCGGGGCGGACGCGCTGTCCGAGCGGGAGCGCGAGGTGGTGCGGCTCGTGGCGCGGGGGCTGGTGTCGAAGGAAGTCGCGGCCCAGCTGGGCTTGAGCGCACGCACGGTCGAGAAGCACCGCGCCCGGATTTTTGCCAAGCTCGGCCTGCACGATGTGCCCACACTCGTGCGGTGGTGCCTGCGCAACGGCCTCGGTTGAGCGGGAGGCGCCCCGGAGTGGCGGGGTTGCTCAGGACGGCGCCGTGGAAAACAGCACGCGGAACACCGCGCCCCGGCCGGGTTGCGACTGCACCTCGAGCCGGCCGCCCTGCAGCGTGAGCAATTCGCGCGCGATCACGAGTCCGAGGCCGGTCGAGTCTCCGTCCTCCGACGCCGTCCGCGGTGCCGGTGAGGGCGACGGGGCGAAGATGCGGGCGAACTCCGCCGGGCCGAGTCCCGGCCCGTTGTCGCGCACCTCGGCGTAGGCCCAGGGGCCGGCCTCGCCGAAGCCGACGATGACCTCGCCGCCGGACGGGGTGAACTTGAGCGCGTTGCCGATGAGATTGTCGAAAACCTGGCGCAGCCGGCCCGCGTCGGCGCGCACCGGTGGCAGCGGAGAGGCCGGAGGCGCGAGGCGCAACGTGAGGTCCTTTTGCACCGCCACGGGTTGCAGGCTTTCAACCGCGGCGGCGGCCACCGCCACAAGATCGAGCTCTGCGGGATGCAGGTGCAGGGTGCCGTCCTCAATCGCGGAGGCGTCGAGGAAGTCGCGCACGAGGCTGCGCATGCGCGCGGTGTCGGCCTGGATGCCCGCCGCGTGGCGGCGCACGGCGTCGGCGTCACCCGGGGCGCGGGCGATCAGGCCGGCGGTGGCATGCAGGGCATTGAGCGGGACCTTCAGATCGTGCGAGGCCATCTGGAGCAGGCGCGACTTGAGCCGCTCGGCCGCCTCGGCCCGTTCGCGGGCATGTTCGGTGGCGGCGTGCAACCGGCGCTCGGCGCGGAGCCGGGCGCGTTGCAGGACGACGAGGGCGCCGAGCAGCGTGACGCCGCCGACGAGGCCGGCGGCGAGCGCGACGGTTTGGAAACGGCGGCGCGCCAGTTCGGCGGCCTGCAGCTCGCCGCCGCGCTTGAGCAGGGCGATCTCGAGCTCGCGTTGCTCCTCCCCGTAGCGGGCGCGCAGCTCGGCCATGCGGCGGCGGTCCTCGGCGCCGCGCGCCTCGTCGATCGCGGCCTCGCGCCGGCGTTGCGCGGCGAGGGCCGCGGCGTAATCGCCCCGGGCCTCGTGCGTCAGGGCGTACTCCAGCCAGATGTCGGCCATCACTTCGCTGCTGTCGAGGGTCTGGGCAACCTGTTCGGCGCGCGCGAGGCTGGCGAGGGAGTCGTCGAGCCGGCCGGCGTTGCGCAGGACGCGTCCGAGCCGACGGTGGGTATTCGCGATGTAACGACGGTACTTCAGCGCCTCGAAGGTCACGAGCGCGCGTTGCAGGTGGTCGAGGGCGCGGGCGTGATCCCCCTGTCCGTCGGCCGCCAGCCCCAGGTTGGTCAGGGTCTCGGCAATGGCGCGGGCGTTGCCGTAACTCTCGCGGATGCGCAGCGCCTCACCGTACAGGGCGGCAGCCTCGGCGTAGTCGCGCCGGCCGAGGTGGTAGTTGCCCAGGCTGTTCAGCAGGCTGGCCCGCATGCGGCCGTCCGGTGAGCGGGCGGCATGCTCGAGGCCAAGCCGGAAATGATGCAGCGCATCCTCGTCGCGCCCGAAACGCTGGTAGGTGAGGCCCAGCCCGCCATGGGTGCGCGCGAGGAGAAAGGGATCCTGCGTCTGCTCCGACAGCTTGAGCTCGTCGAGGTGGAGCTCGAGCGAGCGCGGATAGTCGGTGAGATTCCAATACATGCGGCCGAGCAGGTAGAGAAACTCCACCTGGAGCGGCACGGAGCCGAGGGCGCGCGCACGCTCGAGTCCGTCGCGCCCCTCCGCGAGGCCTTCGGCGTAGTCGCCGCGGCGGCGGTGCAGGTTGACGAGCGTGGCGAGGGCGCGCAACGCCGCCTCCTCCGTGGTGGCGGCGGCATAGGCCTGACGGGCGGCGGCGAACGTCTCGTCGCCATCAGGTAGGTCGAGCTCGCCGGGGATGACCGGGCCGGGCGCCGGCTCCGCGGCCGGCACGGGCACGACGGCGGCCTGGGTCCATGTCGCCAGCACCACCAGGGCTAGGAGGCCGCCTTTCATGGCGGGAGTCGAACCGAAGGGACGCCGCGGTTCAATCGCCGACCGTCATGAGGGATCCGCGCCTCAGCGGGGAGCCGGCCCAAAGAGGGCGTCGCGGGATTCCGGGGCGGCAAACATGCGGGCGGCGTCGTGGTTGATGTCGGCCACCTCGACCTTGCGCCAGTTGAAGGCCCAGCCGCGGCTGCGGGCGAGCTGTTCGGCGGCGGCGAAGCAGGCGAGGCCGCGGGCGTAGCGGTGCGCGCCCTGTTGCAACGCGGGCGGGCTGCGATCGAGGGACGCGTGGTTGGGATCGTTGTCGCCCGTGCCGAGGTAAAGGGTGAGCGGCGCGGCAAGGAAGCGCTGGAGCGCGGCGTCGTCCGCCAGGGCGTCGGGCAGGCCGCCAAAGCCGTAGCCGTACGGCGCGTCGCGGGTCGGGAAGAGGTGCGAGCCGGGATTGGCCGCCACGAGGCGCACGGCTCCGAGGTCGCCGGCGAGGGCGGCGAGTCGGGCGACGAACTGGCCGCCGGCCGAGTGGCCGACGAGGTAGAAGGGCAGGTCGGGCCGGCCGGCGCGCGCCCTCAGCTCGGCGATCAGGCCGGGCAGGCGACTGAAGGTCCACTGCTCGCGCGGCTGCACCACGCCGTCGCGCAGAATGCCGCCCTGCTGGTAGGCATCGCGCGGGAAGCGTTCCCGGTCGAAGAGCGGCGCCGCCACGATGGCGCCGAAGCGTTCCGCCATGGTGATGGCGAAATTGCGGTAGTCCTCGGCGTTGCGGTTCACACCGTGAAAGACGATCAACAGCGGGCCGTCGCGGTAGGTGGGCGGCCGATACGTGAAGACCTCGATCGGATCATCGGCTCCGACCACGATGCGGGCGGGGCCGACCGGCAGCGGTTCGGCGGCCTGGAGACCCAGCACGGCGGTGAGGAGCAGCAACAGGGACGGGAAGAAGCGGGGCATGATCAACACTCGTGGCCCGCCAGGGCGCCGTCGACAAGCGGCCGGCGTGGCGTAAATCTACGCCATCCGGTACTCAGGGCGCCGTCGGCCTAGGGCGCTGGAGGAGGCAGCGCCCAGGACGGCACCACGCCGAGTTCGAGGCCGAAGACGAGCGAGCCGAGCACCCACACGAGTCCGAGGATGACGGGCACCAGGGCGACGTTGAGCACCATGCCGGCGCGCGCCATCTGCGGCAGGCTCACGTAACCACTGCCGAAGACGATGGCGTTGGGCGGAGTGCCGACGGGCATCATGTAGGAGCAGTTGGCCGCGAGGGCGCACGGAATGAGGAAGAGCAGGGGATTCTCGCCGAGGCTGAGGGCCAGCGCGGCGACGATGGGCAGGAAGGTGGCCGCCGTGGCCGTGTTGCTCGTGAGCTCGGTGAGCATGAGCAGACCGAAGCAGACGATCACCAGGGTCACAATGAGCGGCACCCCGTTCAATCCGGAGCTGAGGTCGCCGAGGTAGCGCGCGAGGCCGTGGCGCTCGATGTTGCCCGCGAGGCTGAGACCGCCGCCGAAGAGCAGGAGCACGTCCCAAGGCATGCCCTTGGTCGCCTCCCAGTTCATGACGAACTCGCCGCGGCGCAGGTTGATCGGGATGAGGAAGAGCAGCAGTCCGCCCGTCATGGCGATCGTCGTGTCGGACACGAGCGGCAGCCATCCGGAGAGCAGGGGCTGGAAAATCCAGCACAGCGCGGTGAGCACGAACACGGCCAGCACGGCTTTCTCCCCGTGTGACCAGGCGCCGAGTTTACCTTTCTCAATCCTGATGAGGTCGGCCATGCCAGCGATCTCTTCGGTGCCGAGGCGAAACGAAACCCGCGTGAGCACGAGCCAGACGATGGGCAGGGTGACGAGCATGACCGGTACGCCGATCAGCATCCATTGGCCGAAGCCAATGGTGAATCCGTAGACCTCGTCGACGTACGCGGCGAGCAGGGCGTTGGGCGGCGTACCGATCAACGTCGCCATGCCGCCGGTGGTGGCGCCGTACGCGACCGCGAGGAGAAGTGCCGTGCCGAAGTTGCGGAGCGTGGACGAACCGGTTTGCGGCAGGATCTGCACGACGGACAGCGCGATCGGCAGCATCATCAGGGCCGTGGCGGTGTTGCTGACCCACATGCTCACCAAGGCCGAGGCGAGCAGGAACCCGGCGACGATGCGGGTGGGGCGGGTGCCCATCACCGCAATCAAGTTCAGCGCCACGCGCCGGTGCAGGTTCCAGCGCTGCATGGCGAGGGCGATGAGGAAACCGCCAAGAAAAAGATAAATGATCGGGCTCGCGAAGGGTGCGGCCGTGGTCTGGATCGTGCCGAGGCCGAGCGCGGGGAAGAGGACCAGCGGCGACAGGGCCGTCACCGGAATCGGCACGGATTCGCAGATCCACAACGTCGCCATGAGCATCGCGGCGCCGGCGGTTTTCCATCCCTCGGGACTCAGGCCCTCGGGCGGCGGGAGGATCAGCGTGAGCAGGAGGGCTCCGGGGCCAAGCACCCAACCCGACCAGTGGCGCAGACCATAGGTGGAGGGATGATCGATGGCGCGTTTGATCGCCGAGCCCGCTTCCCCGGGTGAGTCGGTCGGAGACGAAGGAGTCATGGGGGTAGGGTGACGAAATCGCTCCGCGGTGCGTGGGCCAAGTCGTTTGCGTGGCGTAGAACTACGCCACGCCCGGAGCCCGCGCGACGTCGACGGGTGGCAAAAGCGGCGGACTGCGGCTACGGTTCGGCCTGCGATGCGCGTCTCGATCATCCTTCCCGCCTTCAACGAAGAAAAACTGCTCGGCGCCACGCTCGCCGCCGTGGCGGAGGCGTCGACGGCGTTCACAGCCCGTGGGTGGGCAGTCGAGACGATCGTGTGCGACAACAACTCCACCGACCGGACGGCCGAGATCGCCCGTGCGTCGGGGGCAGAGGTCGTATTCGAGCCGGTCAACCAGATTGGCCGGGCACGCAACCGCGGCGCCGCGGCGGCGACGGGTGACTGGTTCGTCTTTGTCGACGCCGACTCGCTGCCCTCGCGCGCGCTCTTCGCCGATGCGGCGGAAGCGATCGCGGGTGGACGGGTCATTGCCTGCGGGTCGGTCGTACGCCTCGAAGGACTGCCGTGGTGGGGCCGCGTGCTCGCGGGCGTCTGGACGGCGTGGAGCCGGCTGGCGCGGCACATGGCCGGCTCCTTCATCGTGGTCGAGGCGGCGGCGTTCCGGGAGATCGGCGGTTTTTCACCGACGCTCTATGCTGGCGAGGAACTCGACCTTTCCCGGCGCCTCAAGCGTCTCGGTCGCCGGGACGGTCGACGCGTGCGCATCCTGGCGCGACATCCGTTGCTCACCTCGGAGCGGAAGGTTCGGCTCTACTCTCCGCGGGAGAGTCTCCGTTTCCTCCTGCGCTTTGCCTTTCGTCCGCGCCGCGTGCTGCAGTCGCGAGAAGAGTGCGCGCTCTGGTACGACGGACGGCGGTAGGCGCCTAGGGGTGAACCACACCCAGAGCGGAAAGACAGGCTATGGCATGGGCCTGGCTGGTCATGGGGCCGGACCGGTCTTCAACCGGATCCGGCGGAACTCGACCTTCATGGGCGGCCCGGTGTGCACCTGCACGCCGATCTTGCCGCGCTCCGGACGGTGCTTCGCGTCGTCGTCGAATACGATGCACATCACGGCGCCATTGAGCACGTGGATCAGGGTGGAGCCGCGCACGATGAGGTGCACCTCATTCCAGCCCTCGCGCCCGCCGGACGCCCCACCCGGCGTCGTCGCGACGATGACCGGCGGGCGTTCGCCGGTGACGCGGGTGATCTGCCCGCGTTCGGCGAGAAAGAGCCGGCCTTTCTCTTCGTAATTGTTGCCCGTGTACCGATTCCGTCCGTCGAGATCGAACTGATAACCGCGCAGGGCGAAGGCATTCGTGGGTGTGACCGGGTCGGGCACAGAGACGCTCCGGTAATTGATGCCGCTGTTGCCCTGCGCCGTGATGCGGTACTCGAGCTTGAGCTCGAAGTCGGCCGGCTCGCCGCCCTGCCAGATGAGGAAGGTATTGCTGCGCACCACCGTCGCCGGGGTGATTTCGCCGACGATCGCGCCGTCCTCAACCCGCCAATACACCGGATCGCCGCTCCAGCCGTCGAGCGTGCGACCGTCGAAGAGCGGCCGGAAGCCCGGTTCGTCGCCGTCGACGGGCATGGGCCGGTCGCTTTGCTTTGGCACGTAGGGCGGGGCGACGGGCGGCGCCGGCTGGGCGCGGACGACGGCAAGGCTGGCGAGGAACAAAACAGCGAAGCGCAGGAGCGGGCTCATGACGGGCAGGGTGCCGCCGGGTCGGGTCCGAGGCAAACCGTCGCGCCGCGGACGGTCATGAAACAGCTGGCGCCAAATCCATTTTGCACCTAGCACCCATGGCCTACCCCATGAGACCGGTCGTTCAGATTTCCCTGGACCTGATCAACCTCGACGAAGCGCTCGCCACGGCCGCCACGGCCCTGCGGGCGGGAGTCGACTGGCTGGAGGCCGGCACGCCGCTGATCCTCGCCGAGGGCCTGCGCGGCGTGCGCGCCCTGCGCGAGCGATTTCCCGCCGTGCCCATCGTCGCCGACCTCAAGACGATGGACGGCGGTTATCTCGAGGCCGAGATGATGGCCAAGGCCGGTGCGACCCACGTCGTGGTCATGGCGCGGGCTCACCCGGAGACGGTGAAATGCGTGGTGAAGGCCGGCCGCGATTTCGGCGTGAAGGTGATGGGCGACAACCTCGGCTGTCCCGACATGGTCGCGGGTGCGCGCGAGCTCGAGGACCTCGGGTGCGATTTCGTGATTCACCACATCGGCTACGATGAACGCCGCGGGATCGCGGCGGCCGGACGGCGCATGCCCAGTCCGCTCGACCAGTTGCGCGAGGTGGTTGCGGCGGTACGGGTGCCGGTGCAGGCGGTCGGCGGTCTCACGCTCGAGCAGGCGGTGCGGACGCCGGAGTACGGGGCGCCACTGGTGGTGATTGGCGCGCCGCTGGCGGTCGACGCCGACGCGTTCAAGTCCGCCCGCGGCGACCTCGAGGCAACGTTGCGGCAGATCTGCGAGCGGGTGCATGCGCACGGCGACGTGGCCGTGGGGAGGGCCTCCGCATGACCTCCGCCGCCGTGGTCAATTTTTCCTCCACGCCGCACAGTGTTGAGCTGCGCGAGAAGGCTCGTCCGTCCGCCGCCACGGGCGAGGTGATTTTGGCCGTCGAGGCCGTCGGCGTATGCGGCAGCGATCTGCACCAGTGGACCGGTTCGCACAGCTGGCCGGTCAATTATCCGGTCGTGCTCGGCCATGAGTTCGCCGGCGTGGTGGCGGAGGTCGGCCCCGACGTCGCCGGCTGGCGCGAGGGCGATCGGGCCGTGAGCGAAACCGCCGCCGTCATCGATCCCGCCAGTCCGATGACCCGGGCGGGCCTCTACAATCTCGACCCCAACCGCAAGGGCTTCGGCTACGGTGTTGATGGGGCGATGACCCGGTTCGTGCGCGTGCCGGCCCGCTGCCTGCATGCCATCCCGGCCGGCCTGGCCTTCGAGCAGGCGGCGCTGACGGAACCGTGCTGTGTCGCGTACAACGCCGTGGTCAACAACGCCCGCGTACGCCCGGGCGATCGCGTGCTCGTGCTGGGCCCCGGTCCGATCGGCGTGCTTTGTGCGGCGATGGCGCGCCTTGCCGGGGCCGACGTGGCGCTGGTGGGCCTCGAGCGGGACCGCGCCCGCCTCGAGGTGGCGAAAGCCTACGGGTGCGAGACGATCGTCGGCGACGCCACGGCGTGGGCCCGGGCCCGCGACGGGCTCGGCGCCGACGGAGTGATCGATGCCGCCGGCGTCTCCGCCGCGCTCAAGACGGCCCTCGAGCTCGTGCGTCCGGCGGGCTGGATCTCCAAAGTGGGCTGGGGTCCTCAGCCGCTCAATTTCTCCCTTGATCCGCTGGTGCAGAAAAACATCACCCTGCAGGGCAGCTTCAGTCACAACTGGCCGGTGTGGGAACGCGTGCTGGCCCTGCTTGCCTCGGGCCGGCTCGACGTGCGGCCGATCGTCGGCGGGGTGTGGTCCCTCGAAGGCTGGCACGAGGCGTTCGAGCGCATGCACCGCGGCGAAATCCTGAAGGCCGTGTTGCGTCCCGCCTGAAACGAACCCCCGCCATGCGACTCAAGGACAAGGTCATCATCGTCACGGGGGCGACCGCGGGCATCGGCCGGGCGATTGCGGAACGCTGCGTCGCCGAAGGGGCGCGCGTGCTGGTGCACGGGCTCGACCGGCCGCAGGGTGAGGCCCTCGTTGCCCGGCTGGGCCCGGCCGCGGCGCTGCACCTCGCTGACCTGGCTGATCCGGCGTCGGCGGAGGCGGTCGTGGCCGCCGCCCTGGCCGCCTTTGGTCGCATCGACGGCCTGGTCAACAACGCCGCCGTCGTGGTGCGAAACAACCTGCGCACGACCAGCGCCGCGCATTTCGACGCCGTCATGGCGGTCAACGTGCGCGCCCCGCTGCTGCTCATCCAGGCCGCCCTGCCTGCGCTGGTGCGCACCCGCGGCGCGGTGCTCAACATCGGCTCGATCAACGCCTACAGCGGCGAGCCGGAGCTGCTCGACTACAGCCTGTCGAAGGGCGCCCTGCTCACGCTCTCGCGCAACCTCGCGAACGCGCTCGCGCCCGAACAGGTGCGCGTGAACCATCTCAACGTCGGCTGGGTGCTGACCGAGCGCGAGTACGCGTTGCAGGTCCGCCTGGGCCAGCCCGCGGACTGGCCTGAACGCGTGCCCCCGGTGTTCGCTCCGTCGGGCCGCCTGCTCAAGCCGGAGGAGATCGCCGCGGCCGCAATCTACTGGCTCAGCGACGAGAGCGGACCCGTCAGCGGCTCCGTCGTCGAGCTGGAGCAGTTTCCCGTCATCGGCCGCAACCCCGTGAAATCCTGACCATGCCGAAGCTGGCGGTTTTCCCCAAGGCCTACATGCGGGCCCTGTGCCGCGAGGGCACGATGACGTTGCGCGAATGGGTCGACCTCGCCGTCACCCTGCCGGTCGATGGACTCGAGTACTACAGCGGTTTTCTCGAGCTGGCCGATCCCGCACGCTGGGCCGAGGCGCGCCACACGGTGGAGTCGCGCGGCCTTCGCATTCCCATGCTCTGCTGCTCGCCGGATTTTGCCCATCCCGATGCGGACTTCCGGCGCGCCGAGGTTGAGAGGGAGAAGGGCTGGATCCGGCTCGCGGCGGCGCTCGGCGCATCCTATTGCCGCGTGCTCTCGGGCCAGCGGCGTCCCGAGCTCACGCGCGCGCAGGGGATCGACCTTGTGGCAGGCTGCATTGAAGCGTGCCTGCCGGAGGCGGAGCGCTGCGGCGTCACGCTGATCATCGAGAACCATTACAAGGACGACTTCTGGACGTACCCGGAATTCGCCCAGCGCATGGACGTGTTCTGCGAGCTGGTGGAGCGGATCCGCCACCCGCGCTTTGGCGTGAACTACGACCCGAGCAACGCGCTCATTGCGGGCGACGATCCGCTGGAGTTGTTGCGCCGCGTGCGGCATCGGGTGGTCACGATGCACGCCAGCGACCGTCACCTCATCGCCGGCACGCTCGAGGACCTGCGTCGCGAGGAATCAGGCAGCGAAGGCTACGTGCAACGCCTGCGCCACGGCACGATCGGCCGCGGACTCAACGATTACGACGCCATCTTCCGGCTGTTGCGCGAGGTGGGTTTTGACGGCTGGGTGAGCATCGAGGACGGCGTGGACGGCTTCGACCAGCTGGTCGAGAGTGCCCGCTTCGTGCGCGCGAAGCTCGCCGCGCATTGGCCCGCGTAATGTTGCTAAGGCCTTGCCAGAAGCGCGGGGCCCGCCTTCATTCTGCGCGCCCCGTGACTAGGTCGACGTTACCCTCCTGGCTGGGCCATCTCTCCCCTGGTGGCTGGCTGATCCTCCTGCTTGCGCTGGTCTCGACCGGACTCGTGCTGTCCCGCGACGAGACCGAGGATCGCGGCATGCCGTTCTGGATCTTTTCGCGGCATCACCACGTCACCTACAAGCCGATCGTCGAGCGCTGGAACGCGCAGCACCCCGACCGGCCGGTGGACATGTACCTGTTGCAGACCCTGGCGCTCGAGCGCCGGATGCTGTCGGGCTTCATGTCGGGTACGCCGGTCGCGGACCTGATCGAGGCCGAGCGCCTCATGGCCTCGCGCAGCTTCACCGGTCCCGTGGACAAGGTGGGCTTCTTCGACGTGACCGACCGCCTGCGCGACGAAGGGTTGCTCGACATCATCAACGAGCCCTCCTTCGCCCCCTGGACGACCCGCGGGCGGATTTTTGGCATACCGCATGACGTGCATCCGGTGCTGCTCGCCTACCGGGCCGACCTCGTGGAGGCCGAGGGCATCGACGTCTCGCAGATCGAGACGTGGGAGGACTTTTTCCGGGTGATGCGGCCGCTGATGCGGGACGCCAACGGCGACGGCCGGCCCGACCGCTACCTGTTGTCTGGCTGGTCCTCCACGCAGCACTTTGTCGAGATGATGATCCTGCAGGCCGACGGTCTGCTCTTCGATGAGCACGACCGGCCGACCCTCAATCATCCGCGCAACGCCTTCGTGCTCGCGACCCTCGCGACCTGGTTCACCGGACCCAATCGCATGTGCACGGAGGTCGGCGAGCTGACCGCAGCCGGACACAGCGCGCGCCTCGCCGGTGTCGTGGTGGCGACTCCCATCCCCGATTGGATGGCCGGCGCATGGAAGCAGGACGTGCCCGGGTTGGCGGGTAAGTTGAAGCTCATGCCGCTGCCGGCATGGGAGCGCGGCGGCCGCCGGACCTCCGTCTGGGGTGGCACGATGCTCGGCGTGGCGAAGACGGCACGCGATCCCGAGGCGGCCTGGGCCTTTGCCAAGGAGCTCTACCTCTCGCCCGAGCTGGCCGACGAACTCTTCGCCGGCGTGAGCATCCTGACGCCGGTGAAGAAGCACTGGGATCGCCCGATCTTCCACCGGCCCGACCCGTATTTCTCCGGACAACCTCTCGGCACACTGCTCATCGAGCAGGCGCCGCACGTGCCGCGCCGGTCCTCGTCACCCTTCGGCGCCTTTGCGATTGAGCGGCTCACGGGCGTCGCGACCTCGCTGCACGCGTATGCGGACCGCGAGCGCAAGTACACCGTCGACGAGCTCCTGCCCGAGGCCCGCCGCCTGCTGGACCTGGCCCAGCGCGACATTGAGGCGCGCGTCGCCCGCAACCCCTTCCTCGCGCAATGAGCACTCGGCCCAACCCGCCTCCGGTGGTTTCGATCCGTCCCTTTCCGGCGTGGGCGCCGTGGTTTTTCATCGCGCCCTTCCTGCTCGTCTTCGGCGTCTTCACGGTCTGGCCGCTGGCGACCTCGCTCCTGCTTTCGGTGCAGCAGACCTATGGCCCGGGGACGACGCACTTCGTCGGCATCGACAACTTCACCTTCATGATGAGCGATCCCTTCTTCTGGAAGGCGATGCGCAATACGGCGGTCTTTGCGGCTGGCTCAGTCTTCCTGCAGCTGCCGCTCGCCCTCGGGCTGGCGTTGCTGCTCAACCGCCCCGGCCTGCGCGGCCGCGCGTTCTTCCGGCTGGTCTTCTTCTCCCCCTCGCTCGTCGGGCTCGTCTTCGTCGGGGTGATCTTCGCGCTGGTCTTCGAAAAACGCACCGGGCTGATGAATGCGTCGTTGCACGCGCTGTTTCCCGCGTTCGATCCGGAGTTTGCCTGGCTCCAGGCCTACGTGATGCCGGCGCTGATCATTGCCGCGCTCTGGCTCTACGTCGGATTCAACATGGTCTATTTCCTCGCTGCGCTCCAGAACGTCTCGAAGGACCTGCTCGAGGCCGCGAGCATCGACGGGGCGAACGCCTGGCAGCGCTTTCGCCACGTCGTGCTCCCGCAGATCGCGCCGATCGCGGGGCTCGTTGTGCTGATGTCGATCATCGGCAGCTTCCAGCTGTTCGAGCTGCCCTGGGTACTGCTCAACAACTCGGCCGGACCGGACCAGCGCGGATTGACGGTGGTGATGTACCTGTACCAGACCGGCTTTCTCACCGGTGACCTCGGCTACGCCAGCGCGGTCGGGTGGGTGCTCGCCCTGACCCTGGGCAGCATTGCGCTGCTGCACCGGCGTCTGAGCCGCCGTCGGGAGGACGCGTAAGTGCCATGAACCCGTCCCGTCTCGCCCTCGTTCTCGTGTACGCGCTGCTGGCGTTCTTCGCGGTGCTGACGCTGATCCCCTTCGTGTGGATGGTCGCGTCGTCGCTCAAGGGCAGCAAAGATTTCTTCGAGTCGCTCTTCCTCCCGCGCGGCGAAGGCTTTCTTGGCATCGCCTGGGACCGGCTTACGCTGCGCAACTACACGCGGCTGTTTGCCGAGCACAACATCGCGCGGGCCCTGGTGAACTCGGTGTTCCTTGCGTCGGTGACGAGCCTCGGCGCGACCCTGTGTGCGGCGATGGGCGGGTATGCGCTCAGCAAGTTCAGCTTTCGCTTTCGTGAACCGCTCACGCACCTGGTGCTGTCCGCGCTGATCATCCCGGCCCCGCTGTTGCTCGCACCTGGCTACCAACTGCTCTTCAACCTTGGCCTGCTCGATTCGTATGCGGGCCTCATCCTGCCCGCGCTCGCCCCGGCTTTCGGCGTGTTTCTTTTCCGGCAGGCGCTGCTCAACTCGGTGCCCTCGGAACTGATCGAGGCCGCGCGGATCGACGGGGCGGGCGAGATCCGGATCTTCTTCACGCTCGTGCTGCCGTTGATCCGCCCGATGATCGGGGCCTTCCTCATGATCACGTTCCTCGGGGTGTGGAACAACTTCGTCGGCCCCCAGGTGGTGATGCAGTCCCCGGAACGGTTTCCCCTCTCCGTCGCGATCAACAACCTGCGCGGCATTTACGGCTCCGATTACGGCCTGATCATGTCGGGCACGATCGTCTCGATCGCGCCCGTGATGTGCCTCTTCCTGCTGTTGCAGAAAGAATTCATCTCCGGTCTGACCAGCGGTGCGGTCAAAGGGTAAGGCGCGCCCTGCGCGCCAGTTGAAGTCGGAAGCTTAAGTTGAAGAGCGCAGATCCGCGCCGATCAGCGTTCCGATTTGCTGGAGCTTTTCACCACGGATTAAGCGGATTGCACGGATTCGAGCCGGGTTTGAACAGGAGGGCGCAGAGGGCGCGGAGGCGGTACTGCGGAATCCCAAACCTTGGCCACCAAGAGCAAAAAGGACAGGTCCGCGCCGGCGTGTCGTCGACCGTCGCCCGGCTGTAGGCCCGGTCCCCTGACCGGGCGGGATGCCATCCGTGTCATCCGTGCAATCCGTGGTAAATTTCTGTGATTCGGAATCTCAGCACACGTTCCTTCCGGGAACGCTGACGTCCTCGTTGGCCCTTCGATCACAACCTTCGCCTGGCCGCGCGCCTTGGATCGACCTTCGCGCCTTTGTGGTTCGATCCTTCCAATCCGTTTTCACCGCCAAGGCACGAAGACACAAAACCTCCGATGCTCCAAGAGAACCCACGGACAGGAGTATGTCATCGGCGCCTCGCCCTCGAATAGGGCTTTTCATGCATTTGCATTTGAGCAAATCGCCCCTGCTCGCTCATTTTCTGCAAGTCGCAGCCTTTGGAACCCCTGTCCCCTTCGCTTTACCAAATCCGCGCTAAATCCGCCCCGTGCTCCTTGTCCGTCGCAGCGTTGAGCTAAATGCTGAATTTATAATGGGTTAATTCCACTGTTGGTCGAAAAACTATTCCATGAGAACTGTAGTCATCACGATAGCCTTGCTAACATTTGTGCTCTTTCAGAGTGCATGCTCAACGTCATCGCCTGTCATGGCCGCAGTCGGGGGCACCTACACAGTCACCAAGACTGGCACCACTGGATTCACGCCTGTGGGTACACTTCGAAAGCAGGCGTACCAAGAGGCTAATGACTTTGCGGCGAGAAAGGGAATGGTTGCCGAAGTCGTGTCAGTAAATGAGACGGCTGCTGGGTTCGCCAAGTGGCCGCAGGTAGACCTCAAGTTCCGCCTTGTGCACCAGGGATCAGAAGGCGTTGTGAGGGACCCGACCGTGGCGGTGTCCACGCAAGCCGCCTATGACGCCGAGGGAAGACCGACGGGGATAGATACGGCCGTGCGCGTCGAAAAGCAGGTCGATGCCTACGCGGAGCTCGAGAAGCTGGCCGCTCTTAGAGAACGTGGCGTGCTGACTGAAGACGAGTTTCAGACGGAGAAGAAGAAGCTACTGGATGCGAAGAACAGGTAGTAGAACGGAAGCCCAACAAGCCGCTCTTCCTTAGGTGAAGTACAGTAGTTTTTTGGTGTAGTTACATTGTGGATATAAGA
>CAYZBG010000032.1:0-54666 GCA_964476565.1 uncultured Opitutus sp. | reverse complement strand
CGGACTTGGCGAAGGCGTGCAGGTTGACGAGGTGCTGTTCGCACCACTGCTTGAAATGCGGATCGGTCGTGAGCCGTTGGCGGATTTCCTGGTCGTGGTAAAATTTCTTCTCCACGAGGTCGATGGCCACCATGCGGCCCGGCCCCAAGCGGCCGGACTCGATCACCTTTGAGGGCCAGTCGTGCACCAAGCCGGCTTCAGAGCCGAGAATGACGTAGCCATCCTCGAAGATCTTGTAGCGCGCGGGGCGGAGACCATTGCGGTCGAGGGCGGCACCGATGGTGCGGCCGTCGGTGAAAAGGACGGCGGCTGGACCGTCCCAAGGCTCCATCATGCAGGCGTGGTAACGGAAGAATGCACGCGTCTCGGGCGGGAGGGTCTTGTCCTTTTCCCACGCCGGCGGCATCATCATCATGCACGCGTGAAGGGGATTGCGTCCCCCAAGGGTGATGAGTTGGAGCGCGTTGTCGAACGAGGCGGAGTCCGACATACCCGGTTGGATCATCGGCTTGAGATCATCGAAGCGATTCCCCCAAACGCCGTAGGCGGTGGAGTTTTCGCGGGCACGCATCAGGTTGCGGTTGCCGCGGATCGTGTTGATCTCGCCGTTATGTGCCATCATCCGGAACGGATGGGCCAGGTGCCACGTCGGGAACGTATTCGTCGAATAACGCTGGTGGAAGATAACGAACGCGGTCGTGAACTTGGGCGACTTGAGGTCGACGTAGTACTTCCGGATCTGGGAGGGCGTGAGCAGACCCTTGTAGACGATCGTGCGCGACGAGAATGAGCAGATGTAAAGACCTTCGAACTTCGTGTCGTAGGTCTTGTTCTCGATGGTGTTTTGGGCGAGGAAGAGCTTCCGCTCAAACTCCTCGTCGGAGATGCTGTTCTTGCGGGCGACCAAGGCCTGCACGATGAGCGGTTGGGTCTCGAGCGCCTTGCGGCCAAGGCAGGAGGCGTCGATTGGCACCTCGCGCCAGCCGAGAAAGGCGAGATCCTCATTGCGGATGGAGTCCTCGATCAGCTTCCGGGCGTGGGCTTGGGCATAATCGTCCTGCCTGGGAAGAAAGAACATGCCGACACCGAGATCGGAGTCGCGGAAGAGAGACTTGCCCTTCTGGGCGAGGTAATCCTTGAAGAGCTCGACCGGTATCTGGGTGAGCAGGCCGGCACCGTCACCCGTAACGGCATCGGCATCGATGGCCCCCCGATGGGCAAGGGCCTTGAGTGCGTTGATGGCGCGATTGAGGACGTCGTAGGATCGTTCCCCGGAAATCTTGGCAATGAACCCGACGCCGCAGGCGTCGTGCTCCTGCTCGAAGGAGTAAAGGGGGGATGGGAGGATCGTCGGCATTGAGTGATACGGATGAGACTGGAGGCACGTGGTTCAGCCGGGCGGACACCGAGTGGCGTCTGCTTCGTTTGGCAGCACCCCAGCTGCGAAGATTGCGCCGTCGAACGTAAGGGCGAGCGAATTTTTTCTGGGACGATCAATTGGTCGTGGCTGCGAATTCCACCTTAGGCGCGAGCCTGGGTTTCGCAGATTTGTGGCCGGACCGAGATTGGGGTTGTGAGGCATGAATCTGTTTGATGCGGTGCGCCGATTCCTGCGCTTCCCATGAACTCATATACAACCGAAGTCCTTAATTTGGTAGCCCGCCGCAACGCTGGGGAGCCGGAGTTCCTCCAGGCCGCCCGCGAAGTCCTCGAATCCCTCGACGTGGTGATCGAGCGCAAGCGCATTTATCGTGAGGCGAGGATTTTGGAGCGGATTGTTGAGCCGGAGCGCCAGCTTGTTTTTCGCGTCGCCTGGCTTGATGACGCCGGCAGGCCGCAGGTGAATCGCGGTTTTAGGGTGCAATATAACAGCGCCATTGGGCCGTATAAGGGTGGGATCCGGTTTCACCCCAGCGTGAATCTTGGCATCCTCAAGTTCCTCGGCTTCGAGCAGATCTTCAAGAATGCCCTCACCACCTTGCCCATGGGAGGAGGCAAGGGCGGCGCCGATTTCGATCCCAAGGGCAAGAGCGAGGCCGAGGTCATGCGTTTCTGCCAGAGTTTCATGACGGAACTCTATCGCCACATCGGCTCCGACGTGGACGTACCCGCCGGCGACATCGGTGTGGGCGGGCGCGAAGTCGGTTACATGTTCGGCCAATACAAGCGGATCACGTCGGAGTTCAATGGCGTGCTGACCGGCAAGGGCCGGAAATGGGGCGGTTCACTCATCCGCCCTGAGGCCACCGGCTACGGCGCCGTTTACTTTGCCCAGGAAATGCTCCGCACCCGGTCCGAGTCGCTCGAGGGCAAGGTTTGTGTCGTCTCCGGCTCCGGCAACGTGGCGCAGTACACGGTCGAAAAGCTCCTGGAATTGGGGGCTAAACCAGTGACCTTGTCGGATTCGACTGGGGTCGTTCATGACCCCGCGGGCATCACCCGCGAGAAGCTCGACTGGGTCATGGAGCTAAAGAATGTCCGGCGCGGACGCATCCGCGAGTACACCGAGAAGTTCGGCGGTCGCTATCTGGAGGGGGCCGTGCCGTGGTCCGTGCCCTGCGACTGCGCTTTTCCTTCGGCGACCCAGAACGAGATCAGCGGCGAAGATGCCGCCACCTTGCTTAAGAATGGCTGCACGCTGGTCTCAGAGGGTGCCAATATGCCGTCAACGCCCGAAGCTGTCGACGCCTACCTGAAAGCCGGAATCCTCTACGGTCCGGGCAAAGCAGCCAACGCCGGCGGCGTTTCCGTCTCGGGCCTCGAAATGTCGCAGAATGCCCTCCGCCTTTCGTGGACGCGGGAGGAAGTCGACGGACACCTGCGCCGCATCATGGCGGACATCCATCGGGCCTGCCGCGACGTGGCCGCGGAGTATGGCAAGCCGGGTAACTATGTCGTCGGCGCCAACATCGCCGGCTTCACCAAGGTGGCCGACGCGATGATCGAGCAGGGCGTGGTCTGACACATGGTCCCGGTTCCCGCCCGGCGTGATGGGTCTCACGCCGGGCGACCCAGGGCTCGACCTCCGAAGCGAGGTGGGGCCCACTAGCACCGATGACCGCTCCTAACCCTGTCTCGACCGGTCTGCCCGGACTCGATGCCGTGATGCACGGTGTCGAACCCGGGGACAACATCGTGTGGTCGGTGGATGAATTGGCGGAGTACCGCGCCTTGATTGTTCCCTATGCCCGCGCGTCGCGGGTCGCGGGTTTGCCGCTGCATTATTTTCGTTTCGGGCCGGATGAGCCGCTCTTGCCTGAAAGCGAAGACGTGCAGGTGCACGCGATCGATCCGTCCAAGGGGTTCGAGCACTTCGTGCGCAACGTCCACGCGGTCATCGACCAGGCCGGCCGCGGAGCCCACCACCTCTTCGACTGCATCTCATACCTCGCCGACGTGTGGTTCTCGGACCAGAGCATGGGCAACTTCTTCCGCCTAACCTGTCCGCGCCTGTGGGACCTTCAGACCGTCACCTACTTCGCGCTCAAGCGAGACCGGCATTCGGACTACGGTATCGATTCGATCCTACGCACCACGCAGTTCTTCCTCGATGTGATCCGTTTCGAGGGCCGGCTCTATGTCCGGCCGGTGAAGGTCCGTCACCTGGCCACCGGGGCGATGAGCGAAATCCATTTGTGGCAGGAGGAATCCTTCCTTCCGGTGAAGGAGAGCGCCCTGCTCGCGCAGCTGCTGTTTCGGGTGCAGCGGCCGCAGTTGCACGATCGGCGGCTCGGCCATTGGCGACGCCTGTTCATGGAGGCCGATCAGGCGATCCGCGACGATATGGAGGGCCGGGGCTCGCCCGAGGCACGCGAATCGGTGCTCCGTCGTGTGCGGCGGGCCTTTCGTGTCGACCACTCTGGCATCGCCTCCTTGGTCGAGCGCCATCTCACGCTGGACGATTTCGTGGCCATCCGCCGGCGCATGATCGGCATCGGTTCGGTGGGCGGCAAGACGCTCGGCATGCTCGTCTCGCGCGCGATTCTGCGCGCGCGGGCGCCCGACCTCGCAGCCCGTCTTGAGGTGCATGATTCCTTCTTCGTCGGGGCCGAGGTTTTCGTCACCTTCATGGTGGAGAACGATGTCTGGTGGATCCGCGAAGGGCAGCGCAACCCCGACGCTTTCCTGGAAGGTCTGGAGGAAGGCCGCCGTCGCATCCTCCAGGGGCAGTTCCCGCCGTTCATTCTGGAGCAGTTCGAGGACATGCTGGACTATTTCGGCGAGTCACCCTGCATCGTGCGGTCGTCATCGGTGCTCGAGGACGCGCGCGGCAATGCTTTCTCCGGCAAGTACGACAGCGTGTTCGTGGTCAACCGCGGTTCGCGCGAGGAGCGGCTCGCCGCTTTACTCGACGCGATCCGGCACGTCTATGCAAGCGTGCTCGGGGAAGAGGCCCTGCTTTATCGACGCCGTCGTGGTCTGTTGGATGCAGAGGAGCGCATGGCCCTCCTCATCATGCGGGTGTCGGGTGCGCCTCACGGTAGGTACTTCTATCCGCAGGCGGCCGGGGTGGGTCTCTCCTACAACCCCTATGTCTGGCACCCCGACATCGATCCGGGAGCCGGCGTGGTGCGTCTGGTTTTCGGATTGGGCACGCGCGCGGTCGACCGGAGCGACGACGATTACACAAGGCTGGTCGCCCTCAACGCCCCAGGACGTCGCCCCGAGGCGAGTTTCGAGGAGGCCTGCGACCATGCACAGCGGCGCATGGATTGCCTCGATCTGGAAACGGGCCGCCTGGTCTCCCTGCCGTGGCATGAGGTCGTGGGCAACCCGGAGGCGGAGCCGCACCTCGCCCACTATTTCACCCGGGCGGAGAGCGGACATCCTTGGATCACCTTTGAGGGTCTCATGAAGGACACCTCGGTGCTTGCGGAGCTGAGGCAGATGCTGTCCGTGCTGGAGCAGGCTTTTTCCCAACCCGTGGACATTGAGTTCACGGTCAATTTTCTTCCGGACGGCTCCCACCGAATTCACCTGCTGCAATGCCGCACCTTCCAGTTCAGCCGTGACACCGAGGGGCTTTCGCCGTTGACCGGGGGCCTTGAGCCCCGGCACCTGCTCGTGGCGCATGGTGCGGTGGTGGGCGTCAGCCGCGAGCAACGGCTCGCCAAGATCGTCTATATCTCACGCGAAGCCTATGCACGCCTCCCCGAGCAGGCGCGTTACAAGGTCGCCCGCATCATCGGCCGCTTGTGCCGTCAGCATGATGAATCGACCGGCGGACTGCTGCTGATCGGGCCTGGGCGCTGGGGTACCTCCAGCCCTTCGCTCGGCATTCCTGTTTCCTTCGCCGAGATCAACCACGCATCCGCAATCTGCGAGGTCGTGGCGATGCATGAGGGCCTGATTCCGGATGTGTCGCTCGGGACCCATTTCTTCAACGACCTCGTCGAATACGACACCCTCTACGTGGCCTATTTCCCGCAAAAGTCAGGTAATCGGATCGACACCGCATGGTTCGAAGACGCGAACAATGCGTTAGTGGACCTGGAGCCCTCCGCCTCGGCGTTCACCGAGGTCGTGAGGGTGATCGATTGCCGTCGCAGCCGCGGACCGGTGTGGTTGCGAGCTGACACCAAGGCCCAAAAGGCCGAGGTGCTGACTCCCCTATGAAACGAACGCCGGGGGGCGGCTAGAAGAAGCGGATGGTCTTTGACGCCATGCGTGCGTGCTCCTCATCGGAGCAGGCTGCGTTGGTCGGAACCTCAGGAGCCACGTCGTTCGGCTTCACCAGATCGTTCGACAAGAGGTAATTTTCCACCTCTTCACCCGAGACATCGGCCAGCATGACGCCGTCGACCTCCACGCAGGGCGAGAGCGGTTGGCCGGACTTGCGCACCATCTCCGCGTAGTTATCGCGGTTGTTGATGATATCGATGTCCTCGTAGGCCAGATTGTATTTGCGCATGATAGCGCGCACACCGTTGGACCAACCGCAGTGGGGCTTGAGATAAGCAAGGATCTTCATGGCTCGAATAAAGTGACGGATTCCGGCAGGGCAATCCATAGGCCGAGAAACCCGGCATTCAAGCGCAAGGTTGATCGAAAGTCCCGCATGATCCGGGTGAGTCCGGCCTCATTGTACCTTTTCGCTAGCAGCGCGCGGGCCCGTGCTCTATCCACCGGCCCATGAAGGTCCTCGTCACCGGCGCCGCCGGGTTTATCGGCTACCATGCGTGCCGCCGCCTCACGGCGAGCCGGCGGTGCACGGTGCTGGGTGTGGACAACCTGAGCGATTATTACTCGGTCGACCTGAAGCGGGCGCGCCTCGCGGAACTCGCGGCAGCCAAGGATTTTCGCTTCGTGCAGGCCGATCTGGGCGATGCGGCGGCCTTCGGCGGCCTCTTCGAACACTTCCGGCCCGACTATGTCGTGCACCTGGGTGCCCAGGCCGGGGTGCGCTACAGCACGGAGAACCCGGCGGCGTATGTGCACAGCAATGTGGACGGTTTCCTCAACGTGCTCGAAGCCTGCCGCCGGCATCCGCCCCGGCACCTCGTGTTCGCCTCGTCCAGCAGCGTTTACGGCGCGAATGCCCGCGTCCCGTTCTCGGAGGATCAGCCGGCGGACCGGCCGGTGTCGTTTTACGGGGCGACGAAGCGGAGCAACGAGCTGATGGCGCACAGCTATGCGCATCTCTTTGGCCTCAATATCACCGGGCTCCGGTTCTTCACGGTGTATGGTCCGTGGGGCCGGCCGGATATGACCCCGGTGATCTTTGCCAAGGCGATCTGCGAGGGGGCGCCACTCAAGCTGTTCAACGAGGGGCGGAACCTGCGCGACTTCACCTACGTCGACGACGTGATCGATGGGTTGCTCAAGGTGCTGCTCTATCCGTTGACGGAAGAGGAGCGGGCGGCCGAGCTCGCGGCGGGTGGGGCGGCGGCGCCCTACCGGCTCTACAACCTCGGACACAACCGCCCGGTGGAAATGGTGCAGTTCGCCCGCCAGCTCGCGGAGCTGCTCGGACGCGAGGCGACCCTCGAGCTCCTGCCGCCCCAACCGGGTGACATGGTGGAGACGTGCGCCAGCCTGGAGCGCATCCGCGCGGCCTACGGTTATGCGCCGAAGGTGACGCTGGAGGACGGGCTGCGCCGGTTTGTGGCGTGGTTCAAGGCGTACTACGGCTACGCCTGAGCCGCCCTCCCCTGCCCTGGCCGCTCGCTTTGCATGAAAACCATTCTGCTGCTGGTCGCGTCGAACATCTTCATGACGCTCGCGTGGTACGGGCACCTGAAGTTCAAATTCCTCGAGGGCAAATCGCTCTTTTTCGTGATCCTGGTCTCGTGGGGCATCGCCTTCTTCGAGTACTGCCTGATGGTGCCGGCCAACCGCATGGGCTACTTCACCGAGGGGTTCTCCGGCTATCAGCTCAAGATCATCCAAGAGGCGATCACCCTGGCCGTGTTCATGGTGTTTGCGTGGCTCGTGCTGAAGGAAAAGTTCGCGTGGAACTATGCGGTGAGCTTCGCGCTGATCCTCGGGGCGGTGTACTTTGCCACGGCGTTCAAGCCAGGCGGCACGCCGGGACACTGAACTGAGGCGACGGCGCAGCCCGGGCTTGCTTCCGCCGCGGCGAGCCTCTCAGGTTCACCCCGCAGATCCGGTGCCGGCGAATTATGACCCGGCGCAGCCCTGAGGCTGTCGGTCCGGACCTTTGCGTTTCCCGTCTGCCCGCTTTCCTTCCCTCTTCCTATCACCATGTCCAAAGCCTCCCCCGCCAAAACCGCCTCCGCGGCTCCCGCCGTCGCCACGCCTGACGTCGCCGCCCGCAAGAATGTCGAACTCGCCGTCAGCGCCATCACCAAGCAATTCGGCGAAGGCTCGATCATGCGCCTGGGTGACAACCACAAGATGCAGGTCGAGACGGTTTCGACCGGATCGCTCGCGATCGACCTCTGCCTCGGCGGATCCGGTCTGCCGCGCGGCCGCATCATCGAGATCTACGGTCCGGAGTCCTCCGGCAAAACGACCTTCTGCTTGAGTGTCATCGCCGAGGCCCAGCGCCGCGGCGGCCTCGCCGCCTTCATCGACGTCGAACACGCCCTTGATCCCAAGTATGCCCGCGTCGTCGGGGTCAACCTCGACGACCTGCTCGTGTCGCAGCCCGACAGCGGTGAGGACGCCCTCAACATCACCGAGACGCTCATCCGCTCCAACGCGATCGACGTGATCATCATCGACTCCGTGGCGGCCTTGATTTCGAAGCAGGAGCTGGATGGACAGATGGGCGATGCGACGGTCGGGTCGCAGGCGCGCCTCATGAGCCAAGCCATGCGTCGCCTCACGGCGGTGGTGAGCAAGACCAAGTGCATCTGCATCTTCACGAATCAGATCCGCGAAAAGATCGGCGTGATGTTCGGCAACCCCGAGACGACGCCCGGCGGCCGCGCGCTGAAGTTCTTCTCCTCGATCCGCATCGACATCCGCCGCAAGGACCAGATCAAGACGCCGGACGGCAAGGTCATCGGCAACCGCACCAAGATCAAGGTGGTGAAGAACAAGATAGCCCCGCCGTTCACCGAGTGCGAGTTCGACATCATGTACGACGAGGGCATTTCGCGCACTGGCTCGATCATCGACCTCGGCATTGAGCACAAGATTCTCGAGAAGAAGGGCGCCTGGATCTCGTTTGAAGGCGAGCTCGTGGGTCAGGGCCGCGATGCCGCCAAGCAGGCGCTGCGCGACAAGCCGGAGCTCGCGAACAAGTTGAGCAAAGCGATCATGGCCAAGGTCAACGTCACGGGCGGCGCCACCGTCACCGGCTCCGAGCCGGCCGAGTAACCGACATTCCGGGCCACTGCCACCTTGCCCTGCCGCGGGCCGGGAAGGTGGCGGGGTCCGGTGGATTTCCCGCCGCTGGGCCGCGAACGAGATTGCTGTTGGCGGTCAGGTCTTTAGCGGTTGTCGCGGCATGGCTGGGAGCACGCACGCGGCGGGAAGGCCTGACGTCGGTTCGCCCTCGGGAGGGCGCGAGCCGTCCTTTGTCGTCCGCGGGTTGTCCAAGGTCTATGGCACCGGGCACGCCGCGGTGCGGGCGCTGGACGGGGTCGACTTCGACCTCTTCCCGGGCGAGTTGGTGGTCCTGCTCGGAGCCTCCGGCTCGGGCAAGTCGACCTTGGTCAACGTGCTGGGCGGCCTCGATTCACCGAGTGCGGGCGAGGTGCACTACCGGGGCTGGGACCTCGGCCGCGCCGACGAGGCCGGCCTCACCCGCTACCGGCGCGACGTGGTCGGTTTCGTTTTCCAGTTCTACAACCTGATCCCGAGCCTGACTGCCCGGGAGAACGTCGCTCTCATCACCGAGATCGCGCGGCGGCCGATGCCGCCGGAAGATGCGCTGGCCCTCGTCGGGCTCACCCCGCGCGCCAACCACTTCCCTGCCCAACTTTCCGGCGGCGAGCAGCAGCGGGTGGCGATCGCCCGGGCGATCGCCAAGCGGCCCGAAGTGCTGCTGTGCGACGAACCGACCGGAGCCCTCGACGTCCGGACCGGCATCACCGTGCTCGAGGCGATCCAGCGCATCAACCGCGAGCTCGGCACCCTCGCCGTCATCATCACCCACAACGCGGTCATCGCGGAGATGGCCGACCGGGTCTTCACCCTTTCGGACGGTCGTATCCAGAATGTGGTGACGAATGCGGCCCGCAAGCCGGTGGCCGGCCTGGCCTGGTGATCCGGCCGCGCCCCGTCCATGGACCACCTCGACCGCAAGCTGCTCCGCGACCTCCGGGCGCTGAAGTCGCAGGCGCTCGCCGTCGCGCTGGTGATGGCCTGCGGCCTGGCGATGATGATCATGACGCGCAGCCTGATCCGGTCGCTCAACACCGCGCGCGAGGGCTATTACGAGCGGCACCGGTTCGCCGACGTGTTCGCCTCCCTGAAGCGGGCGCCGAAGTCGGTGGCGGCCGAGATCGCGGCGCTGCCCGGCGTGGCCGCGGTCGAGGTGTCGGTGGCGCGGCAGGTGACACTCGATCTTCCCGGCATCGTGGAACCGGCGATCGGCCTGATCAACTCCCTGCCCGACCGGTCTGAGCCGGTCCTGAACCGGCCCTACCTGCGCATCGGCCGGCTGGCGGAGGGCGCGGGCCGGCACGAGGTGCTGGTGGGCGAGGCGTTTGCCCAGGCCCATGGCCTGAAACCCGGCGACACCGTGTCGGCGATTCTCAACGGCCGGAAGGTGCCGCTGCGCATCGCCGGCGTCGCCCTGTCGCCCCAATTTGTGTTCGAGGCGCCGCCGGGTGCGGCGTTGCCGGACAACCGGACGTTTGGGGTCTTCTGGATGCGGGAGGAATCGCTCGCCGAAGCCTACAACCTGGAGGGGGCCTTCAACACCGTCGCCGTGTCGCTCGCCCCCGGGGCCCGGGAACGGGCGGTGATTGCGGCCTTGGACCGGGTGCTGGAGCCGTATGGCGGCCTCGGCGCCTATGGACGCAAAGATCATCCGTCCGATGTCCGCGTCGACGACGAGATCCGGGTGCTGCAAGGCCTGTCGTTCGGCTTCCCCCTCGTGTTTCTCAGCGTGGCGGCGTTCATGACCAACGCCGTGATGAGCCGGCAGATCACCTTGCAACGTGAGCAGATCGCCATCCTGAAGGCCTTCGGCTTCACCGGTCGGCAGATCGGCCTGCACTTTCTGAAGTTTGCCCTCGTGATCGTGGCGGTGGGCACGGTGGCGGGAGCCATCGGCGGTCTGTTGTTGGGCGGACGGCTGGTGATGATGTATCACCAGTTTTTTCGCTTTCCGGCGCTCGAGTTTGTGCCGGCCTCTGGCGCCCTCGTGGCTGCCGCGCTGGCGAGTGCGCTGGCCGCCGTCGCCGGGGTGGCGGGAGCGGTGCGCCGGGTGATGAAGCTGGCACCGGCCGAGGCGATGCGACCCGAGCCGCCCGCGAGCTTCCGCCCTGCCCTGTTCGAACGGCTTGGGTTGGCGCGGGGCCTGGGCGTCTCGTTGCGCATGGCCTTGCGCAACCTGGAACGCCGTCCGATCAACGCCGTCCTCACCTGCGCGGCTCTCGCGCTCGCCACGGGGATTCTCGTCATCCCGAACGCGTTTCGCGACGGCGTGAGCCACGTGCTCGATTTCCAATGGGATGTGTCGCAGCGCCAGACCGTGACAGTATCGCTGGTCGAGCCGGGGCCGGCACGGGCCATCCACGACCTGCGGGCGTTGCCGGGCGTGATCCATGCCGAGCCGTTCCGCGGCGGGCCGGTCGAGTTGCGGGCGGGCAATCGTTCGCGGCGCCTCGGGCTGTCGGGCATTCCGGCCGGCTCGCATCTCAACCGCGTCGTTGACGGCCGCGGGAGGGAACTGATCCTGCCGCCCGAAGGCCTGGTGTTGTCCAAGGCGCTGGCGGATGCCTTGCAGGTGAGGCCCGGCGACCAGGTGCGGGTGCGTGTGCTGACCGGGCTGCGCACCCAGCGGGATGTGGTCGTGGCGGCGCTGGCGGAGGATTTCGCCGGTATCGCCGCCTACATGGACCTGGAGGCCGTCAACCGGCTGCTCGGCGAGGGCGATCGCATCAATGGCGCACGGCTCTCTGTGGCCGGCGGCCGCTGGGAGGAGTTCCTGCAGGCGATCAAGAACACGCCGCAGGCGGCAGGTGTGGTGATCAAGGAGGCGATGCGCGCCAGTTTTCGCAAGACGACCGCCGAGAGCATCGGGCTCATCCAAATGATCTACCTGGGTTTCGCGACCGCGGTCGCGTTCGGCATCGTTTACAACAGCGCGCGCATCTCGCTGTCCGAACGGACGCGCGAGCTGGCCACGTTGCGCGTGCTCGGGTTCAGCCGCGGAGAGGTGGGCACGGTGCTGGTGGGCGAGTTGGTCATCCTCACCCTGCTCGCATTGCCGCTGGGACTGGTGTTTGGTTCGGGCATGGCCAAGGCCATCCTGACCTCCGTGAACACCGAGACCGTGCGTCTGCCTCTGATCCTGACTCCGGCCAACTACGCCTTCGCGGTGTTGGTCGTAACCGTGGCCACCGCGGCTTCCGCCACCCTCGCCTGCCGCAAGCTCGATCAGCTGGACCTGGTGGGCGCGCTCAAGGCGCGCGACTAGGCCGAGACTTTTTCCCATGACGACGCCGTCCTCCCCCGCCCCGTTTGATGCCGACCAACCGCTGCCGCGGCGCAAGCGCCGCTGGCTGCCGTATGTCGGCGGCGCGCTCCTGCTCGCGCTGATTGTCGCCGGGCTCTGGCCCAAGCCCCTGCCGGTGGAAACGGTGCCGGCGGCCTTGGGTCCGCTGCGCGTGACGGTCGATGATGAAGGGCAGACGCGGGTGCGGAATCGCTATGTGATCTCGAGCCCCGCTGGAGGCCAGCTCCGGCGCATCGAGCTCAAGGCGGGGGCGGAGGTGGTCGCAGGTCAGACGATCGTGGCCATTTTGGAGACCGGCGGATCCGACTTGCTCGATGCGCGCAGCCAGGCTCAGGCCGAGGCGCGCGTCCTGGCGGCGGAAAGTGCTCGCGAGCAGGCGGCGGCCCAGCAGGAGCGGGCGACGGCCACGCTCGCCCTCGCCCGTGCGGATCTGGCCCGGGCGAGGTTGCTTGCGGCGCAGAGCGTCATTTCCCAACAGGACCTCGATGTGGCGCTCACGCGCGAGATCACCGCTGCGCAGGAGGCGCGGGCGGCCGGCTTTGGCCTGCAGGTGGCGGAGTACGAACTTGAGCAGGCCCGGGCCGTGCTCGGACGGGGTGCCGCCAGCGGCGGGGCCGCCTCCACCCTCGTGATCACCTCACCGGTGAGCGGCCGGGTGTTGCGCGTCCTGCAGGAAAGCGCACGCGTGGTGCCGTCCGGCTTTCCCTTGCTCGAGGTTGGCGACCCCACCGATCTCGAGGTGCGCGTCGAAGTGCTGTCGCGGGATGGCGTGCGGGTCCGGCCCGGGGCGCGGGTGCTGCTGGAGCAATGGGGCGGCGATCGGCCGCTGGAAGCCCGGGTGCGCTGGGTGGAGCCGGCGGCGTTCACCAAGATCTCGGCCTTGGGCGTCGAGGAGCAGCGGGTGTACGTGATCGCGGACTTCGTGGATCCTGTCGACGCGCGCCCGACGCTGGGCGACGGTTTCCGGGTTGAAGCGCGCATCGTGATCGCCGAGGAGGCCTCGGTGCTGCAGGTGCCGGCCGGCGCGCTGTTTCAGCGCGAGGGCCGGTGGCAGACCTTTGTGGTCGAGGGCGGCCGGTCGCGCCTGCGCACCGTCGGTGTCGGCCGCTCGAACGGTATCCAAACGGAAATTACCGACGGACTGACCGAGGGCGAGGCTGTGATCGTTTATCCCGGCGATCGTGTGGAGGACGGCTCCCGGGTACGCACGATCGAGGTGTCGTCCCGCGGTTGACGGCGCGGGCCCGCGCGATACGTGCGGAATTCGCTTTGCGCCCCGCCTCGCGGAGGGTTTCCGTGCGGGCATGGCCCTGCCCACTGACACCATCGCCGCGCTTGGCACGCCGCGCGGCACGTCCGCCCTCGCCGTCCTGCGGGTGAGCGGTCCCGAAAGCGCGGCCCTCGCTACAGCCCTGTGGGGCCAGGTGCCGCCGCCACGCGTGGCCACGCACGGCGACTATCGGGCGCGTGACGGCCGGCTCATCGACGACGTGCTCGCCACCTATTTCAAGGGACCGAACTCCTACACGGGCGAGGATGCGCTGGAGATCTCGTGTCACGGCAATCCGTTGATTGCCCAGATGATCCTCGAGGATTTGCTGGGCCGCGGCTGCCGTCCGGCGGAGCCGGGCGAGTTCACCCGCCGGGCGTTTCTCAACGGACGCCTCGACCTCAGCCAGGCCGAGGCCGTGATGGATCTCATTCACGCGCGGAGCGAGCGGGCGTTGGCCGCGGCCAATCAGCAGTTGCGCGGCAGCCTGGGGCGCCATCTCGAGACCCTGATCCAAGGCCTCCTGCAGGTGTTGGCCCGGGTCGAGGCATACATTGATTTTCCGGAGGAGGACCTTCCGCCCGACGACCGCACCGCCCTGGCGGCCGCCTTGGAGGACGTTCTACGTGGAACGTCCCGGCTGCTCGCCACCCGGCACTACGGCGATTTGCTGCGGGAAGGCGTGAAAACGGTGATCGTCGGTGAGCCGAATGCGGGCAAGAGCAGCCTGCTCAACCGGCTCGTCGGACGGGAGCGGGCCCTGGTGAGCGAGCTGCCGGGGACAACCCGGGACTATTTGGAAGAGCGGCTGATGGTCGGCCCGCATTGCCTCCGGCTCATCGATACGGCGGGCTTGAATGACCGACCGGAGGCGCTGGAGCGCCAGGGCATCGAGAAGACCCTCGAATGTGTGGCCGAGGCCGATCTCTTACTGGTCGTGATCGATGCCACCCTCCCCTTCCCTCACCTGCCGCAAGACGTGCTGGCGCGGGTGCATTCCGCCCGAGCCTTGGTGGTGTTCAACAAGATCGATCTGTTGACGTCGCCTCACGCTCAACCGGTTGTCCCAAAGGAATTTGAGAACGTGAAGCACGTCCGGGTTTCCGCGCGGACCGGGGCGGGAATCGAAGCGTTGATCCAGACTGTGGTTGAACAGGTGGATCGTTTGGGCGGCGAGCAGGGCGAAGAGATCATCGCGATCAATGCCCGCCACGCCGATGCGCTGAGCCGGGCCGAGCGGTGTCTGATCGACGCCCGGCTTAAGCTGGCGGAGGCGGCACCGATCGAGTTGTTGGCCAGCGATTTACGGGGTTGCATGGATGCATTGGGCGACATTGGGGGCAGGATCGACAACGAGCGGATGCTCGATCATCTGTTTGCCACCTTCTGCATCGGCAAATGACAACGGCCGGTGTGCTCCGGGCTTTACTGCCGGGGCATGTCGCGGCAGCGGTTCCTCATGGTGTTCAATGATCACCCCTTCGATGTGATTGTCTGTGGTGCGGGTCATGCCGGCTGCGAGGCCGCCCTCGCCGCCGCCCGCATGGGGGCCTCTACCCTGCTCCTGACGGGCAACCTGGATACGATTGCGCAGATGAGCTGCAATCCGGCCATCGGGGGTCAAGCCAAGGGTCAAATGGTGCGCGAGATCGATGCCCTCGGTGGGGAAATGGCTATCAATACGGATCTTACGGGAATTCAGTTTCGGTTACTGAACGAATCCCGCGGGCCCGCCGTGCAATCGCCACGGGCTCAATGCGACAAGAAGGCCTATCAATTTCGGCTCAAGCACACCCTGGAGTTGCAGCCCTCGCTGCAGATCTTTCAGGCCACCGTGACGGGGTTGGTCTTCTCTGGTCAGAAGGTGGTCGGCGTGCGAACCAACCTCGATTTGGAGTTCAGGGGGCAGGCCGTGGTGGTGACGACCGGAACCTTCCTGCGCGGCCTGATGCACATCGGCCAGAACAAGAATGAAGGCGGGCGTTTGGGTGATTTCAGCGCCAAGACCCTGTCACAAAGCTTTCTCGACGCCGGCATCGAACTGCAACGCCTGAAAACGGGTACCCCCCCCCGCTTGTTGGGACGCAGCTTGGATTTTTCGAAGATGGAGCCGCAGTACGGCGATCCCTCCCCGACTCTCTTTGCGTTCCACGACACGCGGGAGCCCGCGGACTTGTTCCACGTGGAACAAACGGGCGAACGCCGCCTAGGTTGGGTGCCCGGTGAGTCTCAGGTTGCCTGCTGGATGACCTACACCACGGAGGAAACGGCCCGCTTGGTGCGGGAGAATCTGACCCGATCCGCCATGTATTCCGGTGAGATTGAAGGCGTCGGACCGCGTTACTGCCCGAGCATCGAGGATAAATTTGTCCGCTTCGCCGACAAACCGCGCCATTTGCTTTTCCTCGAACCGGAGGGCCGGTCCACCAACGAATACTATGTCAACGGGCTGTCCACGTCGCTGCCGTTCGATGTGCAACTGGCGATGGTGCGTTCGGTCCCAGGTTTGGAACAGGCCGTCCTTTTGCGTCCCGCCTATGCGGTTGAGTACGATTTTGCGCCGCCCACCCAGTTGTTTCCGTCTTTGGAGTCGCGCAAGGTGGAGTCGCTTTTCTTCGCCGGGCAGATCAACGGAACCTCGGGCTATGAGGAAGCGGCAGCCCAGGGATTGGTGGCGGGCGTCAATGCCGTCCATAAGGTGCGCCAGGAACCGCCGCTTCTGATCGCCCGGCATGAGGGGTATTTGGGCGTCTTGATTGATGATCTGGTCACGAAGGGCACTCGAGAGCCGTACCGAATGTTCACCAGCCGGGCCGAGCACCGTCTGCTCTTTAATCACGGCAGCGCCGAGTCCCGCCTGCTGCATCACGCCCGTGCCCATGGGCTCGTGGATCCGAAGCGCTTGGCGCGCATGGAAGCCAAGGCACGGACCATCGCGACGTGGGTCGAACGGCTGGAGCGGGAACGACCGCCGGGCGGGCAGGGGACTTGGGGTGAAGTCATTCGCCGCGGGTTGACCGCCGGTACGCTCGCATCCATCGCCCTGCCCGACGATTTCCGCCAGTTGCCGGATGCCATTCAGCAGGAGGCCCTGTATCGGGTGAGCTATGCGGGCTACCTCAGTCGCGAGGAGCGGCAGATTGAGAAGCTGAAAGGCATCGAAGCGATTCGTTTGCCGGCGGACCTCGACTACCTGACCATCAAAGGACTTCGTCGCGAGAGTGCCTTGAAGCTGGCCGAATTTCGTCCCCAGAACCTCGGCCAAGCCAGCCGGATCAGCGGGGTGAACCCTGCGGATATCAGCATCCTCATGGTTCTGCTCGAGGCGCGCCGGGCGTAGGGTGGGGTGAGGAGCTTCGACCTAAGTTTCTGATAGTTAAAGAATAACGATGGATATGAATCGGGTTCGATCTCAGTCGAGACGGTGTGGAAAGCAGGCGCCTGAGCGGGATCGCGTCATTCCGGTGCCGTTGTAACATTTGTGAAACACGTCGGCTTTTCGCTGGGAGAAGCCGTCGTGCGCCCCTATCGTGTTCAGCATGACAGAGGCGAAGCCAAAGCGAGTTCTGGTCGTGGATGACGAGTCCGACGTGACGGACTTGGTTGCTTACCACCTTAAAGCCAAGGGATTTCAGGTCGAGACCGTGAATGACCCCAATGGAAGCATCGGCGCGGCCCGCTCGTTCGTGCCCGACCTCGTCATCCTCGATGTAATGATGCCGGATCTGAATGGCATTCAGATCTGCCGGATGATTCGGGCCGATCCCAAGCTGAAGCGCGTCCCGGTGATCTTTCTGACCGCCAAGGCGGAGGAGAATGATCGCATCCAAGGACTCGAACTCGGGGCAGATGACTATATTTGTAAACCATTTAGCACCAAGGAATTGATTCTAAGAGTGCAATCCATCATCCGCCGCAGTACGGAAGCGGTGCCCGAGGAGCCGAAGCGTCTCCAAGTGGGCGAGATCGTGATCGAGGTCGACCGGCACGAGGCCTTCGTGCAGGGCCGGCGCATTGAGTTGACCGCGACGGAGTTCAAACTGCTCCGACTGCTCATGGAGCGACGCGGCCGGGTGCAGACACGCGCGCACCTACTGATCAACGTGTGGAACTACGAAACCGAGATCGAGACGCGGACGGTGGACACCCACGTGCGACGCCTGCGGGAAAAGTTGGGTAGCGAAGCGGATTGGATCGAAACGATCCGCGGGGTGGGGTACCGAATGGCCGAACGCCGGGCGGTCGAAGCTTCGGGCTGACCGGGAGTCCCGTTTCGGCGACCCGTTTGCCTCCCGCATGCTTTACGTCGTCATCGCCCTGCTCGCGGCCGGTTTGTTGGTCGTGGGTTTGAAGCTTCGCCGCCACCGCGGCGCCGTGCTCCACTTGCTCGACGCCGTGCGGCGCAAACAGCCTTTCTTGCGCGAAGATCTGCCTGGAGATCTGGCGCCGCATTGGGACGAACTGTGCGAGGCGACGAATGGGCTCATCACCGAGGTCTCTCACCTGCAGCAGCAGCGCTCCGGCCAGCTCGCCCAGCTCGAGGCCACGCTGGGTTCCCTCCAGGAGGCAGTGCTGATCGTCGATGCCAACAACTACATCCTCCTCGCGAATCAGGCGCTGCAGGCGATGTTTCCGCGGGCGACGAACATCATCGGCAACCGTCTCGAACTCGTGCTGCAGAGTGCCGTGTTTCTCAACCAGGTGGAAACGGTGAGGCGAGGGGAGGCCAAGCCTCAGCAAGAGATTGAGTTCGTCGACGGCACCAAGTCCCTCTGGATGGAGGTCACCGGCACGGCCATCCCGCCGCTTAGCGGCCAGAAGGGCCCGTGGGTGCTGTTTGTCCTGCACGATATCACCCGGCAGAAGAAACTGGAGGCGGTTCGTAAGGACTTCGTTGCCAACGTTTCACACGAGCTGAGGACGCCGCTTAGCGTGATCAAAGGGTATGTTGAAACCCTGGTGGACAACCATCGTGAGATCCCGTTGGAGGATCGTGAGCGCTTCCTGCGTACGATCCAGCGTCACACCGAACGCCTTAACTCGCTGCTGGAAGATCTGCTGGTGCTGTCGCGCCTCGAATCGATCAATCCGGGCCTGCGGCGCGAGTCCACGGCGCTCAATCGCCTGATTGAGTCCGTGATCGAAGACTACCGCGCGCGCCCCGCGGCGGCCGACCATCTCCTCGAGGTGGAAGCGGACCCGGCGGTGGACAAACTCCTCATCGATCCGCTCAAGGTTACCCAGGTCCTGGAGAACCTTATCGATAACGCGCTGAAGTACTCGGCGAAGGGCTCCCGGGTGGTGGTGACGTCGAAACTGCACGCCACGGAGGTTGAGGTGTGCGTGCGGGATAATGGCGCCGGCATTCCCGAGGCCGACTTGCCGCACGTGTTCGAGCGCTTTTACCGCGTCGACAAAGGGCGTTCGCGGGAGAAGGGCGGCACGGGGCTGGGGCTGAGCATCGTGAAGCACATTGTCCAGCTGCACGGGGGGCGCGTCCGGGTGGAGAGCACGGTGGGGAAGGGGACTGCGTTCTTCTTCACCCTGCCGGTGAAAGACGTGCTGTCGGCGCCCAAAGTCCGCTGACCTTCGGGGGGCTCCCTGCCGATGTCGGGTCGTGAGGGTCCGCCGGTGGGATTACCTTTGCCATTGTGCGCCTCCTGCCGGCTGACCATATCGCCCCCCATGCCGCTGGACCAAGCGCACGCCCTCCATCAATCCCGCCTCGCGGCCCTGCAACCCATCCTTGGGGCAGCGCTGCCCGGTCGGGCGCGGCTTGCCCTCGAGATCGGCTGCGGACACGGCCACTTTCTCACCGCCTATGCCGAGGCTCACCCGGAGGTCTTTTGCGTCGGCGTCGATCTGCTCGCCGACCGCCTGGCGCGGGCCGGCCGCAAATCGGAACGACTCGGTTTGCGCAACGTGCTGTGGGTGCAGGCCGAGGCGGCCCTATTTCTGGAGGCCATTCCCTCCGACGTGCGGTTTGGCGGCCCGGTGTTTGTCCTTTTCTCGGATCCGTGGCCGAAACGGCGCCATTGGAAGCATCGCGTCCTGCAACCGGCGTTCCTCTCCGCTCTGGCGTCGCGTACCCTGCCGGGTGCGACCCTCTGTTTCCGGACGGACTACGCCCCCTATTTTGCGGCGTCCCGGCAGACCGTCGACAGCCACCCGGACTGGCGTTTGGCGCCGGATTTGCCCTGGCCTTTCGAGCAACCCACGGTCTTTCAGGATCGCGCGGCCGGATTTCAATCGTGGATCGCGGTGCGGAAATAAGCGCGGACCTTCCGCGGACCGCTTCCGCTAATGCTTAGCCTTGCGACGGGCGCCGGGGCATTTCGGGGGTTGACGGAGATTCCGGCGTTTGCCTAGGTGGAACCTTTCAAAACCTCCCACGATCTTCCACGCGTCCATGTCCCGGGTCACTCACCTCCTCGCGTTTGCACTGCTCCTCAGCGGTGCTGTTGTGCCCGCCCAAGCGGCCGTCGACGCCAGCGCGACCACCTTCGAGATCTTTGGCCTGCCGGTCACCAACAGCATCATCACCACCTGGGCGGTCGCGATTACCTTGCTGGTGGTGGTTCGTCTCGCGATCGGTGCGCGGCCGAGACTCGTGCCGAGTCGCGGTCAGGCCATGATTGAAGGGTTGATTGACGGTGTGAAGGGCCTGGTCGAGCCGATCGTCGGCAAGAAGACCGCTCCGGCCGCCCTGCCGCTGCTGCTGACGCTGTTCGTCTTCATTCTGATCAACAACTGGTCGGGTCTGCTCCCGGGCGTCGGCACGATCGGCATGGTCAGTCACGGAGCCGATGGTTCCCATATCTTTGAGCCGTTCATTCGTCCGTTCACTGCCGACATGAATGGCACCATCGCACTCGCGTTGGTGGCGATGGGGGGCTGGTTCCTGCTCATCCTGCGCTACGCGGGCACGAAACTGATCCTCCACGATCTCTTCGGCAACAAGGCGGACCGCAGCGAGGTTCCGGCTGCGATCTATTATTTCCTCACGCTGATCTTCTTCGTGGTCGGTCTGATCGAGGTCATCTCCATCGCGATCCGCCCGGTGTCCCTTTCGTTCCGGCTCTTCGGCAACGTGTTTGGCGGTGAAAATCTCCTCCACGGCACCGCGTTTGTCTTTCCCTTCTACTTCCTCGAACTGCTCATCGGCCTCGTCCAGGCCCTCGTGTTCACGCTGCTGGTCAGCGTTTACATCGGCCTGATCTGCAACCACGGCGACGATCATGAGCACGACCACGGGGCCGGCGACGGTCACGCTCATCCGCCCGCCGCCCACTAAACGCTTTACCGTCGGGAGCGTGCCTATGCGTGCGCACGACGGTCATCACAAACCAAACCATCCACGAACATGTCCCTCCTCCTCGCTGCAGTTGAAGGAAGTCTCCACATCGCTATCGGTGCCGGCGCTGCCGCCATCGGCGTAGGTCTGATCGGCACGAAGGCCGTTGAGGCCGTCGGCCGCAACCCGGGCGCTTCCGGCAAGATCCTCGTCCAGTCCATTCTGGGTATGGCTCTCGCCGAGGCCGTCGCGTTCTACGTGATCTTCCTCGCTTAAGTTAACTCTAGGTGCGCATCGGTGACGATGCGCACCGTTTCTTTTTCCCGCCGCTCCTATGAACCTGCTCCTGGCCGCGACCGACGCTTCCTCCAAGCTCCAAAACCTGCAGTCGCAGTTTGGCATCGAAGGCAAGTACCTGCTCATGCAGGTCATCAGCTTCTCGATCCTGGCCTTCGTGCTGTACCGGTTCTTCTTCAAGCCGGTCCTCGCGACGGTTGATGAGCGCAACAAGAAGATCGAGGAGGGGCTGAAGTATGCGGAGGACACGAAGGCCCAGCTCGCTTCCGCGCAGGAGCAGAGTGCCGCCATCATCAAGCAGGCGCAGGTCGAGGCCACCAAGTTGATCGAGGAGGCGCGCAAGACCGCCAAGGAGTTCACCGAGCGTGAAACCGCGGCCGCCACCGAGCGCGCCAACGCTCTCATCACCAAGGCCCAGCAGGCGATCGACCTCGAGCACAAGAAGATGCTCGACCAGGCCCGCGGCGAGATCGCCCGCCTCGTGGTTGCGACCACCCAGCGCGTGCTGGCCAAGGAGCTCACCGATGCCGAGCGCAACCGCTACAATGAAGCGGCCGCTCGCGAGCTCACCGTCGTCTGATTTTTCCCATGCGCGGCTCCAAGCAAATCCAGCAGCTCGCCCGGCAGTTCTTCGCCCTCAGTCTGGTTGACGGGCGCCTTTCGGCCGAACGCGTCACGGGCGTGCTGCAGTACCTCGAGAAGCATCCGCCGGCCCAGCCGCTCGCCGTCCTCAAGGCCTACCAGCGGCTCGTCGCCCTGGAGTTTGCCAAAGGCCAGGCCGTGGTGGAACACGCCGGGCCGGTCACCGAGGCGGTCCTCAAGTCCATCGAGGGCGCGATGTCGCAGCGTTATCATCGCCCGGTTACATCCGTGGCCAAGGCCCGTCCCGACTTGCTCGCCGGTCTGCGCATCCGCGTGGGCGACGACGTCTACGAATCCTCGGTCTCCAGCCAGCTCGCCAGTCTTTCCCTTTGAGTTTCGTCCCTTTTAACATCCGTCCCAAACCCTTCGCCGCATGAGCACGGTTCTCGAACAAATCGAACAACAGATCGCCAAGCTTTCCAATAAGGCGGTCCGCAAAAACACCGGTGTGATCCGCACCGTCGCCGACGGCGTGGCCAAGATCGACGGCCTCTCCGACGTGATGTACAACGAGATGGTCGCGTTCCCGGGTGGTGCCATCGGTATCGCGCTCAATCTGGAGCAGGATGAGGTCGGCTGCGTCGTGCTCGGCGACGTCTCCAAGCTGAAGGAAGGCGACGAGGTCACCACGACGGGCAAGCTGCTCTCCGTGCCCGTGGGCAAGTCCCTGCTCGGCCGCGTGGTCGACGCCCTCGGCAATCCGGTTGACGGCAAGGGCCCGATCGACGCCAAGGAATCCTACCCGGTGGAAAAGATCGCGCCCGGCATCATGGTGCGCAAGTCGGTCAACCAGCCGCTCTTCACCGGCATCATGGCGATCGATTCCATGATCCCGATCGGCCGTGGTCAGCGCGAGCTGATCATCGGCGACCGCGGTACGGGCAAGACGACCATCGCGATCGACACCATCATCAACCAGGCGAAGATCAATAAGGTCGGCCTCGCCAGTGGCGATCCGAAGTTCCGTCCGGTTTACTCGATCTACGTCGCGGTCGGACAAAAGAATTCCAACATCGTCCGCACCATCGGCGCCCTCGAGGCCGCCGGCGCGATGGACTTCACGGTCATCGTGGCCGCCCCGGCCGCTGACAACCCCGCCAACCAATACCTCGCCCCGTACTCGGGCGCGGCCATCGGCGAGTGGTTCATGGAAAACGGCATGGATGCGCTCATCGTCTATGATGACCTCTCCAAGCACGCCGTCGCCTACCGCCAGATTTCCCTCATCCTGAAGCGTCCTTCCGGCCGTGAGGCGTATCCGGGCGACGTGTTCTACCTGCACAGCCGCCTGCTCGAGCGCGCCGCCCGCCTTGACGGCAAGGGCTCGCTCACCGCGCTGCCGATCATCGAAACCCTCGCCGGCGACGTCTCGGCTTACATTCCGACGAACGTCATCTCGATCACCGACGGTCAGATCTTCCTCGAAACCGACCTTTTCAACCAGGGCATCCGCCCCGCCGTCTCGGTCGGTCTCTCCGTCTCCCGCGTCGGCTCGGCCGCGCAGATCAAGGCCACCAAGCAGGTGGGCGGAAAACTGAAGGGTGAACTCGCCCAGTTCCGTGAGCTCGCCGCCTTTGCCCAGTTCGGCTCCGACCTCGATGCCAAGACCAAGGCGCAGCTCGACCGCGGCGCGCGCATCGTGGAGCTCTTCAAGCAGCCGGCCTTCAATCCGATCCCGATCGAGCAGCAGGTCGTGACCCTCTGGGCCATCCAGAAGGGCTACTACGACGGCCTCGACATCAAGCGCGTCACGGCCGCCGCCGTCTCGATCCGCGAGTTCTTCGCCACCCGCAAGGACGCCCTCCTGACCGAGATTCGCACCAAGGCTGCGCTCGACAAGGACCTCGAGGCCAAGATCGAAGCCGCGATGCAGGAGTGGAAGAGCAGCTTCGCCGGCTGATTTACGACGAATGATCTACGATTTATGATTTCGCCGTGAGCCAGAGCTCACGCCGCGATCGTCGATCGAACTTCGGCATCACGTCTTCCATCATCAATCAGGAACCTTAAATGGCTAGCACTCGCGACATCCGCCGGCGCATCAAGTCGGTCAAAAACACCCGCCAGATCACCAAGGCGATGGAGCTGGTGGCGGCGTCGAAGATGAAGAAGGCGCAGCAGGCGGCCCTTGCCGGCCGGCCCTACGCCCAACTCATGGCCGACATGCTGGCTGCCCTGGCTTCCCGCGTCGACGAGTCGTCGCACCCCTTCCTCGTCCAGCGCGAGGTGAAGACCCGCGGCATTCTGCTCGTCACCACCGACAAGGGACTTTGCGGACCGCTCAACGCCAACCTCTTCAAGCTCGTCACCGAGATCAAGACGCCGGCCAAGTACTTCTCGATCGGCCGCAAGGGCACGCAGTTCTTGGCCCGTACCCACCGCGATCTCGTCGCCGACTTCCCGGTGCAGGACCGCGCTCCGTTCGCCGAGGTCAAGGTGGCGGTCGAGTTCATGGTGAAGCAGTACCTCGACGGCGTGATCGACACGATCGAGGTGATCTACCCGCGGTTCCGCAACACGCTCGTGCAGGAGCCGAAGATCCGGCCCGTGCTGCCGCTCGGCAACGTGAAGACCTTCGTCGATTCACTGCGCTCGGAAACCGGCACCGCCACCGACGCCCGCCGGGACGACCGGCAGATGCTCTTCGAGCCGGGCGCGAGCGAGGTGCTCGAGGCGCTCATTCCGTTCTACGTCAATCGCACCATTTACCAGCTCGTTCTTTCCGCCCGCGCCTCCGAGCACAGCGCTCGCATGGTCGCGATGAAGACCGCCAAGGACAACGCGTCCAAGCTGCTGGGCGAGCTCACCCTGGAATACAACAAGGCCCGCCAGGCCGCGATCACCCAGGAAATCCTCGAAATCGCCGCCGCGTCCTTCGCCGCCTAAGCATTTATCATGGATGATCCAAGATCGATGATGTGAACGGACTCCCCTCCGGCGCTCCTCCGCCGATAACCCATCATAAATCATCAATCCCAGATCATAGATCCTGACTCCCGTCTCCTTTCCAAAACCCGCCTCCACTCCCTCGCTCATGAGCAACATCGGAAAAATCGCCCAGGTCATCGGCCCCGTCGTTGACGTCCAGTTCGCGGAAAACGCGATCCCGCCCATTTATCAGGCGCTGACCGTCGAGTTCACCGTCTCCGGCAAGAAGGAGGTCCTGACTCTCGAGGTTCAGCAGCACCTCGGCGGCGGGCTCGCCCGCTCGATCGCCATGTCCTCGTCCGAGGGCCTGAAGCGCGGTATGGACGTGGTCGATACCGGTGCGCCCATCTCGGTTCCGGTGGGCAACGGCGTGCTTGGCCGCATCTTCGACGTCACCGGCACGCCGGTGGACGGCAAAGGCCCGGTCGCCTTCGAGAAGAAGTATCCGATTCACCGTCCGGCTCCGGCGCTCGCCGACCAGGACACCAAGGCGCAGATCCTCGAGACGGGCATCAAGGTCATCGACCTCATCTGCCCCTTCATCAAGGGCGGTAAGGCCGGTGCGTTCGGTGGTGCCGGTGTCGGCAAGACCGTCGTCATTCTCGAGCTGATCAACAACATCGCGAAGGCGCACGGTGGTATGTCCGTGTTCGCCGGCGTCGGTGAGCGCTCCCGCGAAGGCAACGACCTTTACCACGAGATGTCCGAGGCGGGCGTCATCGATCAGAAGGATCTCTCCAAGTCGAAGGTCGCGCTGGTGTACGGCCAGATGAACGAGCCGCCGGGCGCGCGCATGCGCGTCGCGCTCTCGGCCCTGGCCATGACCGAGTATTTCCGCGACGAGAAGAACCAGGACGTGCTGCTCTTCATCGACAACATCTTCCGCTTCTCCCAAGCCGGTTCCGAAGTGTCCGCGCTGCTCGGTCGCTCCCCGTCCGCCGTCGGTTACCAGCCGACGCTCTCGAACGAGATGGGCCAGCTCCAGGAGCGCATCACCTCGACGAAGAAGGGTTCGATCACCTCCGTGCAGGCCGTGTACGTGCCCGCGGACGACCTGACCGACCCGGCCCCGGCCAATACCTTTGCCCACCTTGATTCGACGATCGTGCTCGAGCGCTCCATCGCCGAGCTCGGCATTTATCCTGCCGTCGACCCGCTCGCCTCCGTTTCGAAGGCGCTCGAGATCGACGTCGTCGGCGACGAACACTACAAGGTGGCCCGCGAGGTTCAGCGCGTGCTTCAGCGCTACAAGGACCTCCAGGACATCATCGCCATTCTCGGTCTCGACGAGCTGTCGCCCGAGGACAAGCTCACCGTCTACCGCGCCCGCAAGCTGCAGCGCTTCCTCTCGCAACCGTTCGCGGTCGCCGAGGTGTTCACCGGCACGCCGGGCAAGTACGTGCCCGTCAAGGAGACCGTCCGCGGCTTCAAGATGATCCTCAACGGCGAACTCGACCATGTGGCCGAGGGCGATTTCTACATGAAGGGCGGCATCGACGAAGTCATCGCCGCAGCCGGCAAGAAGTGAGCAGATGCCTGCATTTATGAGGTGTGATTGAGGATCTATGACCTGCCAGGCGCCGTCTGCAGCTCAGCCATTTCCTCAATCATCCATCATAGATCACGAATCATAACTCTCCATGTCTCTCACCCTCGAAATCGTCACGCCTGAAGCCCGGGTCTATTCCGACACCATCGACACCGTGGTCATTCCCACCGTCGACGGTGAGATCGGCATCCTGCCGGGACACATTCCTCTGCTGACCCAGGTGGAGGATGGCGAACTGCGCGTCACCAAGGACGGCCAGGTGCGCTGGCTGGCGGTCGGCGGCGGGTTTGCCCAGATCGAAGGCGACAAGGTCTCCATCCTGGCCGAGCGGGCCATCTCCGAGGACAAGATCGACGAGGCCGCCGTGCAGGAAGCCCTGAAGCGGGCCGAGGCGAGCCTGAAGGAAAGCGCCCACCTTGACCCGAACGAGCAGGAGCACCTCCAGACCGTGATCCGGTTCGCGACGACCCAGCTCGCCGTGAAGCGGCGCCGGCAGTAACGCCGTCAACCTTGGTCTTTCTACGCCTCCGGTTCTCACCGGAGGCGTTTTTGTTTAGCGCCGGAGCGTACGATGTTTCAGAGCGGGCGCTCACCTCTGGGCGAAAGCAGTACGCCCTCGCCCAGCGTACCTGCCGCCCGAAAGGGGGCCGAAGGAAACGACTCGGGCACCGGGGTGCCTACCGCCTTCTACTGGGTTGACGTATGTTCGAATGGGATTTAATTTGTCTCAAATGAAACAGTCCGCGCAAAAGGCAGTTGAGCTAAGGAAAAAGCGCGCTCCCGTTTCTCAATCTAGCCGCAAGGACCTGCGCAAGGGAAACCCCAAGGGGCAAGGCTCCGAAAAGAGTATGCACGACGTCCTATGGGGCATCGTGCGACAAGAGGCGGAGGCGAATCCAGCAAGCGCCGTGCACCGTGCCATACTCTCAGGTGTTAACGTACGGGCCATCTCTCCCATGGCCCGCAGGCTGGACATCGCTGCCGAAGACCTCGCCGGACGCGTGGGCATGAGCCGCTCTACCTATCACCGCAAGGCCCAGATGGGCGGCACGCTCGATGCCTTGGGCTCCGATGCACTCGCAAAGTATGCGGCACTTTTCGACAAGGCGGTCGAGGCGTTCGATGGCGACGCGGATGCCGCCCGCCAGTGGCTGAAGACCGAGCAGCCGGGACTAGGCAATCGCGTGCCGCTCGACTTCGCCCGCTCGACGGTGGGCTTTCGCGAGGTGGAGAAACTCCTGACTCGAATCGACTACGGCGTGTATGCCTGACGCCTGGCGGGTGGATAAGAAGAAGTGGCAGGGCTCATCCTTCGACGGGACCGGCGCAGCCCGTGAGGGCGGCCGCTGGAACTCGGAGGGCGTGCGTGTGGTGTACGTCAGCGCAAACCTGGCAATGGCCGCCATGGAGAAATACGTTCATCTCCCCAAGCCGGTCCCTGCGAAAATGGAGTTCGTCCGGTTCGCCGTGGATTTCCGAGGTACCTCGATCAAGCGCCTGGAACCCGAGGCGCTTCCTCGGGGATGGCAGGACTCTCCCCCAGGGGGCGCGACCCAGAAGATCGGCGACCGTTGGGTCGCGTCGGGGGAAACCGCGATCCTCGCCGTGCCAAGTGCCCTCATCCCGGAAGAGGTCAATTACCTGCTCAACCCTGCCCACGCCGACTTCAAGCGCATCGTCATCGGAGCCCCCGAGGTCTTCGTTTTCGACCAACGTATCGCGCAACTCCACCCACCGCCGTCCGCCAAATCAGGGGTAGCCTAGCCAGACCCGTGGTCGAACGTGGGTTCAGGGCGGTCCGCTCGTCGCCAAGTAAGGTAACATTACCGATTCCGGGGGGCGTGTCGTTTGGTGGTATCCAAGCCACGCGCGGAGGGACCCGCGCGTCCACCTTGGCTGCACCTTATCGCTTCAAGCCCTGCTTGAAACGGTCGGTCGGGCAGCAGCCGCCGGAGGCGCAGCCACCCTTGGGGCGGCGGGCGAACGCGGATCGCAGGAGGTAGAGTGCGGCCAGCGCCACGACGGCGAGGGCGATGACAGTCTGGGTTTCGGCACTCATGGGAGAGAAGGTAACGCGGAAGCCTGCGCTGGTCAAAACCCGAGGGCGGTGCCGGCCTGGTACACCAGGAATGAGAGCAGCCACGCCGTCCCGGTCATGTAGGCGAGCTGGAAGAGCGGCCACTTCCAGCTGTTCGTCTCCCGCTTCACCACTGCGATCGTGCTCACGCACTGCATGGCGAAGACATAGAAGATCATCAGCGTGAAACAGACCAGCGGCGTGAAGAGGGGCCGTCCGTCCGGCCAGGTCGCCGCGAGCAGGGCGTCGCGCAGCGGGGCGGTGTCCTCCCCTTCGGCCTCGGCGTTGAAGACCACGCTCATCGAGCTGACAAAGACTTCGCGCGCAGCGAAGGAGCTGATCAGCCCGATACCGATCTGCCAGTCGAAGCCCAGCGGTTCGATCAGGGGCTCGAGCGCGTGCCCCGCCTGCCCGGCAAAGCTCTGCGCCAGCTGGGCCTGGGCCCCGACTTCGTCGCCGGCTTTTGGATACGCAGTGAGGAACCAGAGCACGATGGACAGGCCTAGGATGATCGTGCCGGCCCGCTTCAGGAAGAGGCCGGCGCGCTCCAGCATGTGCAGGGCCACGTCGCGCAGCCGGGGCAGGCGGTAGGGCGGCAGCTCCATGATCATCAGCGGTGGCGCGCCCTTGAGCAGGGTGCGCTTGAAGAGCCAGGCAAAGCCGAAGGCGCCGAAGGTGCCGAGGGCGTACATCAGCAGCATCAGCCCGACCTTGGCGCCGGTTGGCACGGTCTCCGTCGGCATGAGCGCCGCGATCATCAGCAGGTACACGGGCAGGCGCGCCGAGCAGCTCATGAGCGGCGCGACGAGGATCGTGACGAGCCGGTCCTTCGGTTCCTCGATGGTGCGTGTCGCCATGATTCCCGGGATGGCGCAGGCGTAGGAGCTGAGCAGGGGAATGAAGCTGCGCCCGTTCAGGCCGACCCGGCTCATCAGCCGGTCCATGATGAACGCGGCCCGGGCCATGTAGCCGGTGCTTTCGAGTAGGCCGATGAAGAAAAACAGGATCAGGATCTGCGGCAAAAAGACGACCACGCCGCCCACGCCGGCGATCGCCCCGTCGGTGATCAGATCGCGGAGATCGCCTGGCGGCATCGCTGCCTTCACCGCATCGGCGATCCCGGCCATGAAGGTCTCGATCCATCCCATCGGGTGCTCGGCGAGCGTGAAGATGCCGAGGAAGAGCGCCGTCATCAACGCGCCGAGCACCGCCCAGCCCCAGACCGGGTGCGTGACGACATCGTCGATCCGATCGCTGGTCGAGCGGTCGTCGCCATCCGGGCGGCGAGTGTGCACGACCTCGGCGATGAGCCGGGCAATCGCGTCGTAGCGGGCGCCGACGAGGCTGCCGGCCCAATCGATGCCTTCGGTACGCCAGCGCCCCTGCCAGGTTTCGAGGATCTCGTGGGTGCGCGCCGACAGGGGCTGCGAACCCGCGACCCGGACGCGGTCGTGGTCCGTCAGCAGCAGCAGTGCCTCCGCCCGGGCGATCAACGGCGGTTTGCCTTCGTTCTGTTGCAACGAGGCCTGCAGTTCGGCGACGGCTCCGGCGATCGGGGCGGGCACGTCCCAGCGGTGGCGGGGCAGGGCCAGGTCCGGCCGGCTCATGGCGAGCTTGAGTTCGACGATGCCCTTGCCGTGCGCCGCCTCGCAGGCGATCACGGGGAAACCGAGCTCGTGCTCCAGACGCGCGATCCGCAGATCGAGGCCAGCGGCGATGGCGAGGTCCATCATGTTCAGGACCAAAATGACCGGCCGGCCGAGATCGAGGATCTGATGGACGAGGTAGAGGTTCCGCTCGAGGTTGGACGCATCGACGATGCAGACGATGCGATCCGGCATCGGCGTGTCGGGCCGGCGTCCGAGCAGCACATCGCGCGTGACGGCCTCATCGGGGGAACGGGCCGCGAGCGAATACGCTCCGGGCAGATCGATCACGGTCATCGGCTGACCGTGCTGCGAGTAGGCGGTGCCCACCTTGCGCTCGACCGTCACCCCCGGGTAGTTGCCTACCTTCTGTTTCAGGCCGGTGAGGGCGTTGAACAGGGTCGACTTGCCGCAGTTCGGATTGCCCACGAGGGCGTAGACCGGACCGCGGACCGGTTCCGGACGCGCAGCGGACGGAGTGCTCATGCCGGTGACAGCGGGGCGATGCGCACGAGGCGGGCCTCGCTGCGCCTCAGACTGAGATGATACCCGCGGACCTTGATCTCCAGCGGGTCGCCGAGGGGCGCGGTCCGGACCAGGGTGCAGGTGGTGCCGGGCAGCAGTCCCATCTCGCGCAGCCGAAGAAAGGCCGCGCCCTCCGCGGGATAGCCGGTGACTTTCGCGGAGGCACCGACCGGCAGCTCGGCCAACGTGGTAACGTTGTTCATGCGGGCGGGGCGATCAGCGCAGCGGCTCGACGAGAATGCTGCGGGCGGCGTCGTGACTGAGGGCGATGCGACAGCCGTTGACCCGGCAAAGAATGGTGCCGCTGCCCGAGACCTTCGTCACCAAGGTCGCTTCGCCCAGGCCCATCTCCCGCACCCGCTGACAAAAAGCGCTTTCCCCCGACAGGCTGCAGACCCTCCCCGTCGCGCCCGCGGGAAGCTGGCAGAGGGGCAGCAGGTGTGCGCCAAGGGAGGAGGAGGCATCGATCATGACCAGAGGTGAAAATGACTGAGACTCAGTTTCAATGTCAACGGGGCAGATCGAGTTTTGCCGGTTTATCGAGGGCTTGGGCCGGAGGAATCCCGTGGCCGGTGGAAGGGGAGCGCTGACGCATCCATTTCTCCATCCCCACGATGCCAAAGACCGCGACGGACAGGGCGACGATCACGACCCAGGTCGACGCGGGCAGGGGCGCGGTGTCGAAGACACGGTTCATGACCGGAACGTAGGTGAAGGCGAGTTGGAGCAAGGTCGTGGTTGCCACGCCAAACCAGATCGAGGGGTTGGTGAACCACCCGATGCTTCGCACGCTCCGGGTGAGCGAACGGCAGTTGAACAGGTAGGCGATCTCGATGGCCACGACGAGATTCACAACGGCCGTCCGGGCGGTCGTCAGGTCGAACCCGGCCCGTTCATGCAACGCGTAGAAGAGACCGTACGAGGACAGTCCCATGCAGAACGCCACCAGGCCGGTTCGCAGCAGCAGCGGGCGGTTCAGCAGGGGCGCGGAGGGGTTCCGTGGGGGGCGGTCCATCAAGCCGGCTTCCTTGGGCTCGAAGACGAGCATGAGTCCGAGCAGGACCTCCGTGGTCATGTTGATCCACAGCAGATGGAGGGGCAGGGCGGGCAGGGCGGTGCCGGCTCCGATGGCGATGAGCAGCAGCAGGGCCTCGCCCGCGTTGGTGGGGAGCGTCCAGACGATGAACTTGGTGAGGTTGTCGAAGATGGCGCGCCCCTCTTCGACTGCGGCCTCGATCGAGGCGAAATTGTCGTCGGTGAGCAGCATGTCGGCCGCGCCCTTGGCTACGTCGGTGCCGGTGATGCCCATGGCCACGCCGATGTTGGCCTGACGCAGGGCCGGGGCGTCGTTCACCCCGTCTCCGGTCATCGCCACGATGTGACCGCGTTGCTGCAGGGCGTGCACGAGCCGCAGCTTCTGCTCCGGCTCGACGCGGGCGAAGACGGCGGTGCGTTCGGCGACGTCGGGCAGTGCCTCCGCCGGGACGTCCGCGAGATTGCGCCCGGTCAGGGCGGGCAGGTCCTCCGCGGTCTGGCCCGGATGGCCCAAGCCTAGGTTGGCGGCAATCGCTCGGGCTGTGCCAAGGTTGTCGCCGGTGATCATCTTCACGGCGATGCCCGCGCGCCGGCACTGGCGCACGGAGATCACGGCCTCCGGCCGGGGCGGGTCAATCATCGCCTGGAGACCGAGAAAGACGAGGTCGCCCGCCACATCCTCCGGTTCGAGACGGGCGTGGTGACCGGGCAAGATCCTGCGGGCGAACAGCAGTACGCGCAGACCGCGGGACGTGAGGGCGTCCGCGGCCGCGTGGATCGTAGCTGGCTCGACCGGGCCTTCGGTTCCGTCCGCACGGAGCACGGCCCGGCAGCGTGGCAGAAGACGCTCGAGGGAACCCTTGACCCAGGCCACGCGTGACTCCGATCCGTCCGGAGCCGGATGCAGGGTGGCCATGTACTGGTTCTCCGAGGCGAAGGGAATCGCATCGAGGCGCGGGTCGCGTTCCGGAATGACCGCGGTATCGAGTCCCGCTTTCGCCGCGGCAACGAGCAAGGCACCCTCCGTCGGGTCACCTTCGATGCCCGGTTCGTCGCCGCGGCGCACGAGCCGGGCGTCGTTGCACAGCAGGCCTGCGAGCAGCGTGGCGTGGAGGGCGGCGTTCGGTGTATCCCGTTCCTCGATATGGCCGTCGGTCGCGTAACCGACGCCGGTGACGGCATGAGCCCGTCCGCCCGCCCACACGGTTTGCACCGTCATCTCGTTGCGCGTCAGCGTGCCGGTCTTGTCGGAGCAGATCACGGTCGTGCTGCCGAGGGTCTCCACGGCCGGAAGCTTCCGGATGATGGCGCGTCGGCGCGCCATGCGCCCGACGCCGATGGCGAGCGTGATGGTGATGGCGGCGGGCAGGCCTTCCGGGATCGCGCCCACGGCGAGGGCCACGGCGGCCATGAACATGTCGAGGGCTGAGTTGCCGCGGAGCAGGCCGACGGCGAACGCGGCCGCCGCGATCACAAGGATGCCGATCATGAGCAGCCGGCTGAAGCGGGCGATCTGGCGGGTGAGCGGGGTCGACAGGTTTTCTGCGTCGGCAATCAAGCCAGCGATGCGGCCGGCCTCCGTTCGGTCCCCGGTCGCAAACACCAGGCCCCGGCCCGTGCCTGCCGTGACGAGGGAACCGGCGAAGGCGCAGTTCCTGCGATCGGCGAGCGCGGTCTCGTCGGGCAGGGGCTCGATGTGTTTGCCCACGGGCACCGATTCGCCCGTCAACATCGCCTCCTCCAGGCGCAACCCGCGTACGTGCGTCAGCCGGAGGTCCGCCGGCACCTTGTCGCCCGCCTCAAGCAGCACCAGGTCACCCGTGATCAGCTCGGCCACGGGCAGGCGCCTCGCCACTCCGTCGCGGACCACGGTGGCCTGTTCCGGCACCAGATGGGCAAGGGCCGCGATGGCGTGCTCGGCCTTGCTCTCCTGGATGAAGCCGATGATCGCGTTGACGATGACCACGCAGAGGATCACGGCCGCATCGAGCCCCTCGTCCAACGCCAGCGTGACCCCGGCGGCGACGATCAGCAGGTAGACGAGCGGTTGGTGGAATTGCCGCAGGAAACGGGCCGTCGCGCCTGGCCCGCGGCGCCGGGTCAGGCGGTTGGGTCCCTGTTCGCCCAGACGCCGCGCGGCTTCCTCGCGGGCAAGCCCGTGCGTGGCATCCGTCGCGAGGCCGGCGGCCACGTCGCGCGGGGACGCGGCGTGCCAGCGAAGCGCCGGAGCAGGGTCGACGGCCATGCAACAATTATGTCCGCGCCCGGCGGAACCGGCCAGTCGCATCTTGTCGCCCGCTGGGCGGATTTTGGCGGGTCGACCGAGGGTGAACTCCTCCCGTTACTGATCGATAACAGGAGAGGAGGCGTTGCCGGCGCGGGGTGCTCGACTACACCGCCACCACTGAAACGCACGGCGGCGGGCACCACCTGGTGTTTCCCCGCCCTGCTCGACCACCCCATGAAAACCCAAACCGTTCGTTTCTTCGCGGTCATTGTACCCGCTTCGCTCGCCGGCCTGCTCAGCGCGCAGGTCGCGCCCTCCACCAACCCGCCCGGTTCCCCATCGGGCGACGACGTTGTCGAGATCTCTCCCTTCGTGGTCACCACGGCGAGCGACGACGACGGCCGCGTCACCGAATCCACCTCGGGCACGCTGGTCTCCCGTCCGCTCGACAAGCTGCCCATGGGCATCCAGGTCGTGAGCGCGGAGATGATGCGCAACCTGGACATCCTCAACGCCGATTCGCTCAACCGCGTCGTGCCCGGGTTGGCCAACCAGAACAACACGACCTCCGAAGGCACGGGCAACAACACGCAGTACGCCTCGCGCGGCTTCACCGTGCTGCCCCGCCGCAACGGCTTCGCGCCCGGCGGACGCCTGTATGACATGACGGGCATCGACCGCGTGGAAGTGATCCGCGGGCCCAACTCCCTCCTCTACGGGCAGAGCGACGCCGGCGGCATCATCAACTACATCACCAAGCGGCCTCGCCTGCGCACGACCACCGGGGCGCGTGGTGTGGTCTCGGCCGCCGTGGGCAACTACTCGTTCCGGCGCGTGGCGGTCGATGCCGACGTGACCCTCATCCCCGGCAAGCTGGGCTTCCGTCTGCCGGCCTCGGTCACGGACAACGAGCGCGAGTTCAACTTCTTCCGCAACCGCGTCCTGGCCTACAATCCGTCGCTGCTCTTCCGGCCCTTTGCCAACACCGAGATCAGTTTCGAGTACGAGTACCTCGACGTGAAGACGAACTTCGCGGCGTTCCAGCCCATCGTCTGGCGCCCGCCGGGGTCGGCGGTCGAATTCGTCGACAAGGATAGCCGCGGCCTCGGTCGCGCGGCCCGTGGCGGCCTGTTCGGTCCGTACGCCAAGGCGCAGAACGAGCAGACCAACTGGACGGCCGATCTGACCACGCGCATCACCGACAACATCACCTTCCGCGGCGTCTACTCCGAGAACCGGCGCGACCGCAACGAGCTCGTTACGACCGGAGGCGATCCGTTCCGGGTGACGCCGCTCGGGTACTGGGGCGCCAACACGACCGATGGCAACCGGATCGAGGGCTACAAGGGCGACCTTCTCGGCGAATGGGACATCGGCGCCTTCAAGACCCGCACGATCGTCGGCTATGAGTTCAACCGGAACGTCTTCTTTGCCGAGGTCTGGCGCGGCTGGGATCCGACCACGAACTCCCGGCCGATCCTCTACACCCTCGACCTCGGCTACGATCCGGCCACCGGCCGAGTCAGCCGTCCGCCGACCCGTTCGGATTTCGCCCCGTTTGTCGGCGTGTCCGGATCGTGGCGCGACACCAAGCTCGATCCCGCCCTCTGGCGCCGCGAGGTGGGCCCCAACCGGTTTCAGAGCGAATGGACCAACCTCCGCATCAGCGAAGTGCTGTCCGGTTACGACGACCGCCTGCAGTTGATGGGCGGCGTGGCGCGCGGCAAGAGCGTGCTCGTCAACACCACCACCGGCGTCGAGGACAACCGCTCCGCCACCGTCTGGCAGGCCGGACTTGGCTGGTCCTTCGATGCGCGGAAGCAGCACATGGTCTTCGTCAACCGCAGCACGAGCTACCAGCCGCAGTTCCTCTTCGACATCAACTTCAACCCGCTCGCGCCGCTCACGGCCGAAGGGACCGAGGCCGGCCTCAAGTCGACCTGGGGCGACACCGGTCTTTCGACGACGATCGTGGTGTATCAGCAGGACCGCAAGGACGTCGGCCGCCAGTTCACCGACTTCTCCCTCGATCCGCCGCGCACCTACGGCATCCTGACGCCCGGCGAAGAAGTGGAAGGCGTGGAGTTCGAGGCTTGGTATCAGGCGACCAAGCAGCTGAGCTTCACCGTCCTGTACGCCCAGTTCAACGGCAAGATCACCGGTGCGCCTCCGGGCCGCGAGGCCCTCATCGGGTTCGAACTGCCGCGCGCCCCGGAAAAGTCAGCCAACGTCATGGTCAACTACAAGACCGAGGGCGAAGGTTTGCTAGGCGGCGTGCGCTGGACGCTCGGCATGAACTGGAAGAACGACGTCTGGCTCGATACCGGGCTCGGCCTCAACACCCTCGAACGCCGCAGTGATGGCGGCGCGGTGGTCTTCGCGGTCGTCGCGAAGGAGTTCAAGCTCGCCGACCGCCGCGCGATCACCGTGCGCGTCAACGTGGGCAACCTCTTTGACCGCGAATACATCTCCGAGGGCTTCACCTTCGGCGAGCCCCGCACCGTGCGCGTCGCAACCGACTTCCGGTTCTGACCGCGCTTCGATCCTCGTTCCGTCGCGAAACGCCGCCGCTCGCGCGGCGGCGTTTCCTTTGGTTTCCGCCGCTTCCTTTTCCCCTGCGATGAACGCCCTGATGTCCGCCCGCCCCTTCGGCCCCGCTTGTTTGGCCGGAGTGTCCGCGTAGGCTGCACGCATGGCTACCCAGAAGGACATCGCTCGCGAGGCCGGGCTCTCCCAATCCGCCGTCTCGCTTGCCCTGCGCAATAGACCCGAGGTCTCGCCTGCGACGATCAAGCGGGTGCGCGCGGCGGCACGCACACTCGGCTACCAGCCCGACCCGCTGGTCTCCGCCCTCATGGCCCAGCGCCACAAGGGCCGCGCCAACCCGTTTCGTGCCAAGATCGCCTTGCTCCACGCCTTCTCGCGCCGCGACGAATGGAAGGAAAGCGCCTATGCCGCCGGCTGCTTCGACGGCGCGAGCCGCGCCGCCGCGGAGCGCGGCTACCTCTGCGAACCGGTCTGGCTGCGCGAACCGGGCATCTCGTCGACCCGCCTCAGCGGGATCCTTTGGACGCAGCATTTCCAAGGTCTGCTCTTCGCCCCGCTGCCGCTCGATTTCCCCAATCTGAACATCGAGTGGAAAAAGTTCGCCGTGCTCAGCCTCGACTACTCGCTGGCCCAGCCGGCGGTCAGCCGTGTCGTCGACGACCACGCCTTCGGCATCGAGCGCGTGCTCCACGAGATCTCGCGGCGCAATTACCGGCGTCCCGGGCTCGTCCTGCGCGCCTCGCAGGACGTGCGCACGCATCACAGCCGCCTGGGCGTCTTCCTCGTCCATTGCCGTCTCCGTTCGGACTGGGAGGAGGTGCCCCCCTTGATCCTGCCCGAGGATCGGTGGGACGAAGATCTGTTCGCGGCCTGGCTCGCCCGTGAGAAGCCCGACGTCGTGCTGACGGAGGATGACCGCCTGCCCGCGACTGTGCGCAAGCTGGGCGTGCGCGTGCCGGCGGACCTCGGCATTGCCTTCTTCCACAAGGAGCACCCGACGCGCACGCTAAGCGGACTGCAGATCGACTCCGCCGCGGTGGGCGCCGCCGCCGTCACCATTCTGACGCGCATGATCGAAACCAATGAACGCGGCGAGGCGCGCGTGCCGACCACGACCCTGGTGCAAGCCTTCACCTGGCACGATGGGCGCACCCTGCGGCGTCCAATCAGCCCATGACCGCCGCTCCCGCCGACGTCCTGCCGGTCTGCCGTCATCGCCGGCCCCTCGTGCGCTCGCAACGCGCCCTTGCGGCCGGCCGGCTCGCGGTCGGCTTTCTCGGCGGCTCGATCACCGCCCCGAAGACGGGCACGCGCTGGCCGGAGGCGTGGATCGACGCGCTCGGCCAACGCCATCCGCAGGTCCGTCCGGTGGTCGAGAATGCGGCGCTTGGCGCCACCGGAAGCGATCTGGCCGTATTCCGCGCCGAGGAGGAGATCATCGTCCGGGGCTGCGACCTCGTGTTTGTCGAGTATTCAGTCAATGACTACGACCAGCTGGCCGTCCGGCGGGGCCGCACGCGTGAGGGTCTGGTGCGGCAGCTGCTGGCGGCAGGGATCGATGTCGTGCTGGTGCATACGTTCCGTGCCGAGATGTTGTCCGACCTCGAGGCGGGGCGCGACCCCGCCTCGGTGGCAGACTTTGAGCGCCTTGCCGACCACTACGGCGTCGGCTCGGTCCAGGCCGGTTTGCACGCCTGGCGGCAGGTACGGGAGGGACGCATGACCCCGGACGAATGGCTGCCGGACGGGCTGCATCCGGAGCGCATCGGCAGCGGGCTGTATGCGGAAGCGGTCCATGCCTTCTGCGCCGCCTCGTGGGACCTTGCGGCGACACGCGCCTCCGCGCAGGCGACGCCGCTGCCCGCTCCGCTCGATCCAGGGTGCTGGGAGCGCGTCGCACTGCTGCCGCTGGAGCAGGTGGCGTGTTCCGGTCCATGGACCTTGCGGCGCTGGTTCCATTGCGCCGGCATGGTCCGCGCCCTGCACACGACGGCGGCGGGCGCCGGCCTGCGGTGTGCGTTCGACGGGCGCGGGCTCGTGCTCGGTTTCGACTTCGGCCGGGACTCCGGCGAAGTGCGGTATCGAGTCGACGGCGGCGACTGGGTCTCGACCCAGCGCGACCGTCCGCCGTGGTGCGAGGCCCGTGGGTGGTTCCGCCCCACCGTCGTGGCCGACGACCTCTCGGCCGGACCCCATGCGTTCGAGCTTGAAACCCTGCCCGGCCGTACCGACGGCGTGGAGACCACGGAGACGACGATCGGGCTCGTCGGCGTGATCCGCTGATTCCCTCCGCCCTTTCGACCATGTCCTCCGCGATCGACCTCTCCTCGTTGTCCTGGACCCTCACCGGCTGGCGTCCCTTTGCCTGGAAGCTGCGCAAGTCGGCCGAAACGGGCGGTTTTCTGCACCCGGACCACGGGCCCTTTCCGGCCCGCCTGCCCGGCTCCGTGCAGGAGAATCTTCTCCGGGCCGGGGCGATTCCAGACTGGCATGTCGGACGCAACTCGCTCGCCATCGAGTGGGTCGAGCACCGGCACTGGATGTTCGTCGCCACCCTTCCGGAGGTGCCTGCTGGCAACGTACGCTTTCGGAGCGACGGACTGGATCACAGCGGGTGGCTCTTGTTTGACGGTGCGGTGGTGGGAACCTTCGCCGGCGCCCACCTGCCGGTGGAGCTGAACCTGACCGTCCCGGCAGGCGGCGGTTCGCATGAGGTCGGCCTGGTCTTCGGATTGCCGCCGGAAGGGCAGGGGCAGCTGGGGCTCACGTCCCTCGCGCGCGAGGCGAAGCCGCGTTATAGTTTTGGTTGGGATTGGTGTGTCCGGTTGGTGCCGAGCGGGGCGCGGGGCCGGCTCTGGCTGGAGGCAGCTGCAGGACTTCGGGTTGAAGTCGTCCGCCTGCAGGTGACGTTGGACGATGCGTTTGTGCGCGGCGACGTCACGGCGGTCTTTTCTGCGGAGCGCACGGCGATTGGCGACGTGGTGGAGACAACGATCGAACGCGCCGACACCGTGTGGGCGCACGGGGTGCAACCCTTGGTCGACGGGGAGAACGTGCTCCGTCTGACGGTTGAGCGACCGGAGCTGTGGTGGCCCAACGGCGAGGGCGACGCCGCGTGCTACACCGTGAGGACGAAGGTCCTGCGCCGCGGTGCGGTCGTCCGTGAACTCATTCGCGAGATCGGCTTCAAGCACATCGCCTGGCAACCGTGCGCCGGAGCGCCGCCAGAGGCGCTGCCGTGGCTGTGCGTGGTCAACGGTCGCCCGCTCTTCCTGCAGGGGGTCAACTGGACCCCGCCGCGCATGTGCTATCAAGATGTGACGCGTGAGGAGACGGAACGCCTCGTGACGATCTACCGCGACCTGGGCTGCAACGTGCTCCGCGTCTGGGGCGGAGGCTACCTCGAATCACCTGAGTTCTACGCGGCCTGCGATCGCGCCGGCCTGCTCGTCTGGCAGGAGTTTCCCTTGTCCTCGTCCGGGGTCGACAGCCGTCCGCCCGAGGATGAGGCCTTCCTGGCCGAACTCCGTGCCATCGCCCGTCACTTTATACGCAGCCGCCAACACCACGCCTGCCTGCTGCAGTGGTGCGGAGGCAACGAACTCCATGTCGATGTCGAGGATGAGGGCGGCCGCCGCCGGCAGCCGCTTGACCGATCGCACCGTGCCCTCGCCGCCTTGGCTGAAGTGGTCGCGGCCGAGGATCCCGTTCACCGCTTCCTCCCAACCTCGCCCTATGGACCGCGCTTTCACTCCACGCGCGAGGAATTTGGTCGGGGGTTACACCATGAGGTCCATGGCCCGTGGGGCATCGACGCGTATCCCGGCGGGGCCTGGGAGACGTATTGGCAGGACGACGACGCGCTATTCCGGGGTGAGACTGGCGTGGCCGGCGCCAGCCGACTGGCGTTGCTTCAGCGCCACGCTGGCGACGAGGCGCTCTGGCCACCCGACTCCGATCTTTGGCGGCATGCGTCAGGATGGTGGACGCAATGGGACCGGCTCGGCAGTCAGTTCGCCCACGGCAAACCGGAGGAGGCCCTGCCGGCCTACATCGACCACACCCGTCGCGAACAGGCGGAGAAACTCGCGTTTGCGGTCCGCGCCCGGAAGGCCGCGTTCCCGCGGTGCGCCGGGTTCCTCATCTGGATGGGACATGACGCCTTTCCCTGCCTGGCCAACACCTCGATCGTCGAGTTTGACCGCGAGCTGAAGCCGGCCGCCCATGCGGTCGCCGCCGTTTTCCGCAGCCCGGTGCCGGTGGCCTGACCGCTGCCGGCCCGGTCAAGGCGCGGTGCCCGGCTTCTCGCGCTTGAACCAGGACCGGACGCTCCAAGCTCCGGCCAGCGCGATGGCCCAGGCCAGTGCGGCCGGCCCCGGCCGCTGCAGCAGGGCAAGGCCGATGCCGACCGTAAGTCCGAGGCACAGCGCAAGGCCGCCGAAGATGTCGAGCAGGGTGCGCGGCCCCAGCACCGGTGGCGGCAGCTGGCGGAGATCTTCGCCCGCCGCGACTGGCCCCCACCAGCCGCCCGGTCGCACTTTGCGGTGAAATGCCTTCAGCTTCTCCATCGCCACGGGCCGGGTGGCGAACGTCGCGACCAGGCTGGCCGACAGCGCAATCGCGGTGAAGAGCGCGAGTTTGATTTCAAAACGAACCTCACCCCACGGCGTGCCGAAGAATGACCAGTCCGGCGCCGCCGCCCCGAGGACGATGTTGACCACGGCGCAGAGGAACCCCGCGCCCACCACCGCCAGTTCGCTCCAGGCGTTGAGCCGCCACCAGAACCAGCGCAGGACACCCACCACCCCGCTTCCCGCCATGAGCAGCGCGAGGAACTCCCAGGCCTGCGTGATCGAGGTCAGTAACGGGGTAAGGCCGACCCCGGCGACCGCGAGCACCACGGTCATCAGGCGCGAAACCAACACGCATTCCCGGTCGGACGCCTTAGGGCGGAAGAATCGGCAGTAGCCGTCGCGCACAAGGTACGAGGCGCCCCAGTTGAGCTGGGTCGACATGGTCGACATGAACGCCGCGGCAAACGCGGTGATCAGCAGCCCGCGCAAGCCGATGCCGAGGTACTGCTGCATCACCAAGGGGTAGGCCTGGGTGTCGGTCTTGCCGTCGGGCAGCACCGGGAAGAGGGCGATGGAGACGAGGGCCACGACCACCCACATCCATGGGCGGATTGCCTGCCAGACGGTGAAGAACAGCATCGCCTTCACCGCATCGGCTTCGTTGCGGCAGGCACTGAGCCGCTGCATCACGTAGCCGCCCGTGTCGGTCCACCACAGCCCGATCAGAATGACGAAACACGCCAGATCGAGGTTGGCGTTGGCGAAGTCCGGAAAGAGCGAGAGCGTGCGCTCGCCGAACTGCGGATGCGCGCGCACGGCGGAGAGCACGGCCTCCATGCCGCCGAAGGCCGACACGGAAATCACCGCGAGAGCCGCCATTGCGATCACGGCGATGACGAACTGGATCACATCGGTGAGCACCGCGCTGAAGAATCCCCCGAAGGCCGTGTAAGTCAGGGTGACCGCCATCGCGAGCAGGATGGCCGACCACTTGTCGACGGGCATCGTGACGGTGATGATGCTCGCCATGCCCAGCGTCACCCACGCCATGGTGATGAGGTTGCCCACCACTCCGCTCATGAAGGCGCGGATCACGCGCAACAGGGCCGCGGCGCGACCGTCGTAGCGCAATTCGCAGAACTCGGCGTCCGTGATGGCCTCGAGCCGCCGCCACAGCCGCGAGAACAGATAGACGGCGACGACCAGTGCGAAGACGCCGGCGAAAAGCCACCACAGCCGCTGCAGCCCGCGGTCGCGCACCATTTCGGTCACCACGAGCGGGGTGTCCGAGGCGAAGCTGGTTGCGGCCAGCGAGATCCCCGTCGCCCACCAGGGCAGGGTGCGCCCGCCGAGGAAGTAGCTCTCGGCGTTCCGGCTGGCGCGTCCGCTCATGCGCAGGCCGATGACGAGGGACAGGAGCAGGTAACCGCCGATGATGGCGTAATCGATCCAGTGCAGGGAGGGCATCTTCGGGGTGGCTTCCGAGTAGAGTCGCCTGGCTTTCCGCCTCAAACGGAAACCCGCCGTGCGCGTCCCGGCGTTCGCACCGGAGGCTCCGCGTTGGGGCCGTAAAACCGGTCCGCCTCCGAGGGAAGGGGCGCGCGGCAACCCCGCGCGCCCACCTCATCGATATCAGAGAAATACTGGAGCGCCCGTCAACCGAGCGGCTGAACGCCGATCGTGCCGACCAGGCCGGCGCGGTAGGCCGGGGCCTGCACGCGGGCCAGCTCGGACCGGGCATTCTCCAGGCGCGCCTTCAGGCCGAGGCGAGCGGACACATCCGCGTAGTGCGCCTGGTCGAGGAAGCGTTCCAGCGATGCGACGTGGCGCTCCCAGAGAGCGACGTCCAGCTGCTGCTTGCGCGCGAGGCGCTCCGCGTACCAAGGGCTGGCCAGCAGGTGATCCCGCGTGAAGAGCTGGCGCACCGCCGGCGCATCGAGCCCGTGGCCCTCGGCCGTCGTGCCCTTCGCCATGATCTCAAGAAGAGCGCGAAGGGGCGGACAGGCCAGCGCGACGCTGCCGTCATTGAAGTAGCTCTCAGCCACGCGCCGGTGGGTCGAGACGATGTTGTCGATGCCGTCGACGAACACGCTGAGGTCCTGGAGTTCCGGCTTGAGCATCTCCGGCGTGAAAACGGCGTGCGGATGGGCGAAGACGCGCGCGAAATAAATGCGCACGAAACGCTGCGTGATGCGGTAGCCAAGCCGGCTCGCCGCCACCGTACGGCCTTCGTGCTGGAAATCCTCGCACGGTTCGAGGCAGCCATCCGCGATCAACGCCGCGGCCGTGCGTTCGGCCGGACTCATGCGCGAGAAGACCTCGGGCACGAGCATGCTGATGTCGTGGTCAACGCGCACCTTGGGCCCGATGTAGCCTGCGGCGGAGACGAAGCCGTCGTGACCGGTGAGGACCAGCGACACGAGGGCGGCGTTGAGATCGATGATGGGCGGGAGGGCGTTGAACGGCCCCTTGGTCAGCGCGCCTTCCGAACCGGCGCCGGTCGTGGACGGCGACTTGCCCGTCATCGAGCTGATGAACTCCATGAAGAGCTCCGGCAGGTCGAGATAATGGATCGGATTGAAGACGCAGAGCGGGCGGATGCCTGATTCGGGCGGATTGTTGCGCCGGCCAGGGGCGACCACGTGGACCGGGGTGAGCGGGGCGGGCGCGTCCGGGGGCAGCTTGCGGTGCAGGCTCTGTCCGAGCAGCGCGAGCGCGGTGTCGCGCGGGCGCGCGAGGTCGGGGCGCAGCTGCAGGTAACGCGGATTCTTCGAGGGCTTGCCGTCGACGATGCGGGGGTGGGCGGACGAGACAAAGTAGCGGGGCGAATCCTCGTCGCCCGCCTCGGCGGCCCGGGCGATCAGGGCCTGCATGGGGGCGGTGAAGGCCGTGAAGCCGATCGCATCCTCCTTCAGCGCCCGCGCATCGGCGGCGTTGAGCGGGGCGTAGTTCGACATGAAGTTGCCCGCCTGGGCGATGTCCGCTTCAGCCTGTCCGTCGTAGCCGCGATGGATGGCGTCGTCGGGCCGCTGGAAGAGACGCGTCTCGCAGTTCTGCACAAACTTCACCGAGGCTTCGCCGGCCGGTTCCGTGCCGGCCCGGGCGTCGTCGCCTTCCGTGGTGGCACCGCGACCGACCTGCGGACGGGGCAGGCTCTGGTCGAGCCGGGCCGCGGGCACGACCACCGAGGCGGTGATGTCGTCCTCCAGCTGCACCTTGGCCGCTGGGTGAAAGTCGTGACGCAGGCCGAAGACCCGCCAGGAGCCGTCGGTGCCGAAGCCGACCCGCAGTGTATTCACCACGATGCGACGGCCATCGTGGCGGAGCTCGTTGGCTGGGCGCCCGTTGATCTCATCGACCGAGAAATGGCTGCGCCAGGCGTCGCCCCACGACGGCTGGTAGAAGCGCTTCACCACGAAGACCAGTTCCTTGATGTGCGGCGGGATCGAGCGAAGCCACTGGTTGTACTCGTCGGTGTAGTCGCGCGGCGATGGCGTGAGCAGCTTGATCACGCTGCCAAAGGAACGTTCGAGGCTGAGAATCGGACGGCGGTCCGGGCTGCGTTGGGTGTCGCGGAAGCGGTTCGAGTAGTCGCGGGCAATGATCGCCGCGACCTGGTCCATGTCCGATTCGAAATCGGCAACGAAGACCGTGCCGCAAATAATGGCGTCGGAGATGGCCTTGGAGATCTCGGATTTGCCGCCGCCCGATACCGTGGACGGCTTGTGGCACACCGTGCCCTCGGCGACCGTACCGATCAGGCGCCAGAGTCCGCGTTCGCCCGGCACCGGCTCGAGATGCACACGGTAGCCGCCCGGCCGCACGTAGGTTTTGCCGGCGAAGAGCCGGATCTGCTTTTTCTGGCCGTCGGCGCCCGTCCAGGTGACCGACTGGTCGCGCAGGCTGAAATGCGCCTGTTCGGGCACGAGCACCACGTTGGGGATGACCGTGTCGAGGGCGTGCCCCTCGGGCTGGAGGGCGAAACGTCCGGGGTGGCGCGCGACCACGTCGGCCACGCTGTAGCACTCGGGCACGCCGTAGGCGTCGAACTCATTGCCCAGATCGTAGCTCGGGAAGACGAGGGCGCCGCCGGCGTGCTCTTCCTCGACCGAACCGTACAGGTTCGCGGCGAAGCTCACCTGGGTTTTCACCTCTTTCTTGCAATAGCCGAAATAGTTATCGGCGATCAACGTCACCATCACGCCGCGCGCATCGCGGGCGCATAGCTTGAAGGCGGAGCCGTTGTTGTAGCGCTCGTCCTCGGTCTTCCAGCACATGCCGTCACGGCGCTGGCGCGGGGTCGCGAGGTCCCAGTGCGGCAGTCCCACCAGGTGCTTCGGAACCCCGGCAAGGTGGGGGGCGAGGATCACGCAGCCGCTGTGGCCGGTCCAGCCTTCGACATCGAGGGCGGCATCGTTCTCGGGCAGGTGCGGATCGCCGGCGTTGCCAAAGATGCTCTCGACGAAATCGAGGTTGGCCACGAGCGAACCCGGGACAAAGAAGCGGATCTCCATGCGCTTCTCGGTGGTGAAACCCGGGACGGCGGGCACGACGAGCGGGCGCAGCAGGAGCGACACGAAACACTCCGCGGCCTTGGTCTGGCCGGCGGTGAAGGGCAGGCGGGACAGCGCCGCGGGCGGTTGCAGGGCGAGCTCCAGCATGCGGGCAAAGGTCACCTTCGGCACCGCAAACTTGTCGTCGGGTACGGGCAGGCCGCCTTCGGTGATGTGGAAGACACCCTGGGTGGTCCGGCGGTCACTGACCGGATTGTGCAGCACGCCGTTGTGCAGGCGGTAGCTGCTCAGCAGCGGGGACTCGCAATGGTCGCCATTGGCCGGCAGCGACAGCTCACGGGCGAGGCCGGGCTCGTCGAGCACCAGCGTGCGGATCGGCAGGCGGGGCGCCGGGCCGACGTCGGCCAGGTAGCTGTTGAGGAACTGCTGGATACGCGCGTCGGTCGGGCAATGGCGGTCGGCGAGCTGGCGGGTGATTTCCCGGTGCCGGGCGAAGATCGGGGCGGTGAGTTCGTTCCACTCCGCGCCCTGGGCATCGTCTACGGTGGGGCAGCCGAGCAGAGCGAGACGGAGATTGATGGCGTGGTGCAGTTTCGCGCGGGAAGAGTCCATTGGGGGGAAGAGGTAAGCAGGTGTCAGTCCGTTCAAGGCTACGATAGCCGGAGTCTGGGCGACGCCACAATCCACCGCTTGCTAAAAGTTAAGCGTCCTTTGGCCGGAAAGGGGGGCGATGGTAAAAACGGGTGGTTTTTATCATCAGACCGCGCTTGAGGACTGCTCCGGGGATTGGTCGTTTCTTCCCCCTTTCCATGCCTTCATCGCTCATCCTCTTCCCGTTCGCGGACTATTGGTGGTTCTACGGACTCTTCACGCTGTTCGTGATCGGCATGCTCGCGCTCGATCTCGGCGTCCTGCACCGGGAGGCACATGTGGTGGGGTTCAAGGAGGCGCTCGGCTGGAGCATTTTCTGGATCAGCCTCGCGCTCCTGTTCTGCGTCGGCTTCTGGCAGTACGCCCAGTGGAAACTGCCTCAAGACCCGCGTCTGCTTGCGGCCGGGATCACGGCCACGCAGGCCGCCGCACTGGCGGACCAGTCGGCGCTGGAGTTTCTGACCGGCTTCGTCGTCGAGAAGTCCCTGTCGGTCGACAACATCTTCATCTTCGTCGTGGTATTCTCGTACTTCGCGATCCCGCCGAAGTACCAGCACCGCGTGCTCTTCTACGGGATCCTCGGCGCGCTGGTGTTCCGGGCCATCTTCATCGCGCTCGGTGCCGCCCTGATGCAGTTCCACTGGGTGATCTGGGTGTTCGGCGGATTCCTGATCCTGACCGGCCTGAAGATCCTGTTCGCGCCGGAAAAGCAGATCGACCCGTCGCGTAACCCGGTGATCCGTCTGCTCAAGCGGATGCTGCCGATCACGCCGGAGCTCGAAGGCCAGAAGTTCTTCATCAAGCGCAACGGGGTGCTCTACGGCACGCCCTTGCTCGTCTGCCTCGTGTTCATCGAGATCACCGACATCATCTTCGCCGTCGATTCGGTGCCCGCCATCTTTGCGCTCACCAAGGAGCCCCTGATCGTCTTCACGTCGAACGTCTTCGCCATCCTCGGCCTGCGTGCGTTGTTCTTCCTGCTGGCCGGGGTGATGGACAAGTTCCGCTACCTCAAATACGGCCTCGGCCTCATCCTCGTCTTCGTGGGCCTCAAGATGGTCTGGCTCAACGAAGCCTTCGGCGGGAAGTTCCCGGTCACCTGGTCGCTGGGCATCATCGGCGGCCTGCTCACGGCCAGCATCGTGGCGTCGCTCGTCATCCCGCACCGACCGGCTACCACCCCAGCCAAGCACGAACCGCCTCGATGAGCTGTTGGGCGGCCTCGCCGAGCAACAGGAAGTACGCCACCCCGGCGGCGAACACGACGTAGGCGGCCAGCACGAAGACGCCATCGCGCTCCAGCAGGCCGCCCGCCATCAGGAGAATCACCCACGCCGGGAAGGAATTGGTGAAGGGGATCGGCAGGGGCAGGAGCAGGCACAGCGCAGCAAGAAACATCAGGAACGCATGCCCCTGCCGCAGCCATGGGGTCGCCGTGAGGAATGCCAGGCGGGGCCGCATGACCTTCTCGAACAGGCGGATCAACCGGGCGGAGAAGCCGAGCAGTTTGGTGAAAAAGCCCGACGGCAGCACCCGCCGCTGCAAACGCCGCGGCAACCACGGTCGCTGGCCCAGCGTGAGCCGCAGCGCGATCAACGCGATGGCCAGGCCAAAGGGGGTGGAGAGCCCGGGCAGGGGAATCGGCGTCGCAAAGGGCAGGGCGAGCAGGATCAGCAGCAGCGAGTAGCCCCGGCCCCGCAGGATCGCGAGCACCTCCCGCAACGTGACGCTGCGGGCCGCCGTGCGCGCCTGCAGCAGGGCGAGTTCCTCCGACAGCTTGCGTGCCGGAGCCGCCTCGCGCCGCCGGGGACGCGCGCCCTCAGGTGCCGCGTCGGTTGCCATAGAGCTCGATGTGCAGGCGGTGGGCGTAGCGGTAGCCGCGTGCCTTGCACACCTCGCCCACCCAGGCCGCGCGCTCGCGCAGGCGCTCGAGCGAGGTGGCTTCAGGCATGAGCAGGATCTTGTGCGGCGGGATGTCGCGGCCGAGCTTTTCGATCATGCCTTCCAGTTCGTCGACGTCCGCCGGTCGTGCCACGACGAACTTGAACTGGTAGGGATACGCGTCGACCCACGCCCGCACCACGTCGGGTTGCCAACGGGTCGCCTCGTGCCGCTTGCGCCAGACCGCATGCTGGACCGGGTCCGGCGCCGAGTTGAGCAACTTCGGTGAGAGCGAGGCGAGGTCGCAGGCGATGCCGGCCGGTGCCACGGTCGCCGCGGTCTCGATCGTGAGGTGATAGCCGAGCTCCTTGAGTGCAGCGGCCAGCTCCGGCAGCTCCTTCGCGATCATCGGCTCGCCGCCCGTGAGCACGACATGCCGCGCGGGATGTCGGATCACCTCGGCGACGATCTCGCTCACCGCGCGGGGAGTTCCCTCGGGCTGCCACGAGGCGTACGGTGTGTCGCACCAGGCGCAGCGCAGGTTGCAGCCACTCGACCGCACGAAGACCGACGGCACCCCGGTGAGCTCGCCTTCACCTTGCAACGAGTAGAACAGTTCAGAGACCAGCATAGGCCGCAAAGAGTGGGAGGGTCAGTTCAGTTGTCGGTTCCGTCTCATCGGCCCCAAGGATCCTATCCGACCTGGCCTCTGCCTGCGGGACGTCCCGGCAGGGCCGGGGTGCTGGCGTAGGTCGTGGGATCGGCGAGTCCGGCCTTGGCGAAGGCCTCCCTCCGCTCGACGCAGGTCCCGCACCGGCCACAGTGCACGGCGCCTCCCTTGTAGCACGACCAGGTCTGGACAAAGTCGACGCCCAGGTCGGCGCCGAGGCGCGCGATTGCCGCCTTGTCGAGGTCGATGAAGGGACGGAGCAACGCGATGCCCGCATACGTGCCAAGCCGCATCGCTTCGCCCATCGCCTGCATGAACGGCTCGCGGCAATCCGGATAAATTGCGTGGTCGCCGCCGTGGGCAGCGATCACGAGCCCCGACGCCCCGCGGCTGTCCGCGTACCCGGTCGCGATTGAGAGCAAGATGGCGTTCCGGAACGGCACCACCGTCTGCTTCATCGTCTCCGCCTCGTAGTGTCCCTCGGGGATTTCCCCGCCGGATCGCAGCAGCGCCGACGCAAAGTGCTCGTTGATGAAGGGCAGGGCGATGACCTGATGCGGCACACCGAGACGCCGGGCCTGCTCGGCGGCGAAGGGGATCTCGCGGGCGTTGTGCTTGGCGCCATAATCGAAGCTCAGGGCTGCGGCCACGCGATGGTGACGCGCCGCCCAAACGAGCGCCGTCACCGAATCCATCCCGCCAGAGCAGAGCACCACCACGTCCATGGCCGGAGGAATGCCACAGATCCGGCGTGTGGCCAAACGAATCCGCGGGGGCCGCACCGTCCGCCCATCTCCGGCCTCGGATTCGACCGACGTTTCTGTTCTCCTCTTCGGCCGAGCCATGTTGATTCTGCACGATCCCCGCTGCGCCGATTACGGCCGCCCCGGTCATCCTGAACGGCCGGCCCGGGTCGTGGACACCGCCCAACACCTGCGCCGGACGTTCCCGGACTGGACCTGGCAGGTGCCGGTGCCGGCGGACGATGACGCTCTTCGGCGAGCCCACCGGGATGACCTTCTGCGCCGGCTGACGGTGGAGGCGGACTTCGATGGCGATACCGCGTGGTTCCCCGGCATCGCCGACCATGCCCGGCGCGCTGCCGGCGGGGCCATGGCGGCCGCCGATGCCGCCCTGTCCGGTCAGGCGGCCTTCTCCCTCATGCGGCCACCCGGTCACCACGCAACCGACCGTCAGGCCATGGGCTTCTGTTATCTCAATTCGGTTGCCGTCGCCGCTCTCGCGGCCCGAACGCGCGTCGATCGGGTGGCCGTGTGGGATTTCGACGCGCACCACGGCAACGGGACCGAGGACATCCTGCGCGGCCGCGCCGGCACGCTCTTCGTCTCGGTGCACCAGCATCCCGGCTACCCCGGCACGGGCACCGCCTCGTATGACAACTGCCGGAACTTCCCGGTTGCCCCGAGGACGCCCCGCGCACAGCACATGGAGGAACTGGCGCGCTCCTGGCAGGAAATTGAGGCGTTTCACCCCCAGCTTGTGCTGGTCTCCGCGGGCTTCGATGCGTATGCGGATGATCCGATAACTGAAATGACGCTTGTTCGTGACGATTTTGCCACTCTCGGAGGCTGGCTGCGCGCCAGCCGACTGCCGGCCGCCGCAGTGCTGGAAGGCGGCTACAGCCCCGATCTCCCTCAGCTGGTTTCCGCCTTTCTGGGCGCATGGACAGGAGAGGAGCGTGGCCGGTGATTTCACGCTTCTTTCCCGCCAAGGTTAAGCGTTTGCTCGGGATGCGCGTAAAGGCACCGATGCCGACCTATCAACTGCTCGATCAACCTGGACAACTGGAGCCGCTGCTCAAGGCGCTCGACCGGGTCGACGAGGTCTTCCTCGACACCGAGGCGGACAACATGAACCGCTACCGCACGGCGGTCTGCCTGCTCCAGTTCCTCGTCGACGGCGAAGTCTACCTGGTGGACGCCCTGGCGCCGATGAAGTTCGACGCCCTCTGGCAGAAGCTGTCGACCAAACACCTGGTCATGCACGGCAGCGATTACGACCTGCGCCTGCTGTACGACCTGTGCGAATTCCGACCGAAGAGCATCTTCGACACGATGCTCGCCGCCCAGCTGATCAACCGTCAGCGCATCGGCCTCGCGGCGTTGTTGGAGGACTATTTCGACGTAAAGCTCTCGAAGGACTCCCAGAAGGCCAACTGGGGCAAGCGGCCGTTGACCAAGAAGCTGCTCGACTACGCATCGCTCGACGTCTGGTACCTGCCGGAACTGCGCGACCGCCTCACCCGCGAGCTGGCCCGGCTCGACCGCCTCGAGTGGCTCGACCAACAGTGCCAGCGCCAGATCGAGTCGGCCTTGAGCGGATTTCCGCGCGACGAGGAACACGCCTGGCGCATCGGCAAGTCCGAGCGGTTGCGCGGCCGCGGCCTCGCCGTGCTCCACGCCGTGTGGCACTGGCGCGAGGAGCAGGCGCGCCGGCTCGACACGCCTCCCTTCAAAGTCTGCAGCAACGACCTCCTGATCGCGATCGCCAACGCCGCTGAGCAGGGCGAGGCGATGGAGACCGTGCTGGCCAAGACCAACCTCGGCCGCCGTCACAGCCGCCTGCTGGCTTCGCTCACCGCAGCGCTGCGCGCCGGCTACGAACGCGATCCGCAAAGCCTGCCGCGCCGGAAACGCAGTGGCGAATTCGCCCCGCTCTCCGCCTCCGAGCTGGCGTTGCAGGATCGCCTGAAAGCCGACCGCGATCGACTCGCCGCGAAGTTGGAGTTGGAGCCGACCCTCATCGCGAACCGCACGCAGCTCGCCTTGATCGCGCGGACCCCTGACAAGCTCGACGAGATCCTCCTGCCTTGGCAGGCCGATCTCCTGCGCAACGAGCCGTCGCTCAAGTCGCCCTCGGCCTGAGCGCACCCGCGCCCGCCCGTGCCGACCGAGCTTCACGCTAACATTGCCCGGCATCTCACGCTCATGGCGCAACGCCAGGGCGGCTTGCCGGCACTCAAGGTGCCGCGCGGCCGCACGGCGGACGGGGCGATCGATTACCTCACGCTTTCGTTTGCCGAACTCGCCGCCGAGGCCGGCGCTTGGCAGGCGGAGTTTGTCGCGCGGGGCCTGCGCCGCGGCGACCGCACCCTTGTGATGGTGCGGCCGGGCCTGCCGCTCATCGCGGCGGTGTTCGCCCTCTTCGGCCTGGGGGCCGTGCCCGTGGTCATCGACCCGGGCATGGGCCTGAAGAGCTTTCTCGCCTGCGTCGCGCGGTCGAAGCCCCGTGCCCTCGTCGGCATCCCGCTCGCCCGGGTGGTGAGCCGTGTCTTTCGCCGCGCGTTTCGCAGCGTCGAGGTGCGCATCCCGGTCGCCGGTTCCCCAGTGGCACGCGGCCCTCGCGAACGACGGTCGGCGTTTGCGGTCGCACCCTGCGCCGAGGAGGAACTTGCCGCCGTCCTCTTCACCTCCGGCTCGACCGGCGCACCCAAGGGCGTGTCTTACACCCACGGCATGTTCGCGGCGCAGGTCGAGCTCATCCGCGGCACCTACGACATCCAACCGGGCGAACGCGACCTGCCGATGCTGCCGGTGTTTGCGCTCTTCAATCCGGCGTTGGGCATGACCACGGTCGTGCCCGAGATCGATCCGACCCGGCCCGCGCAGGTCGATCCCGCCAAGGTGGTGCAGGCCATCCGGCAGGAGGGCATCACCACGTCATTCGGCTCGCCGACCCTGTGGTGGAAGATCGCGCAGTACTGCCGCGAGCATGCCATCGTGCTGCCGACGATGCGACGGGTCCTGAGCGCGGGTGCGCCGGTGCCACCCGGACTGTGGGCCGCCCTGCGCGACATCCTCACCCACGGCGAACTGCACAGCCCTTACGGCGCGACCGAGGTCCTCCCCGTCAGCAGCATCCGCGCTCGCGAGGTGCTGACGGAAACAGCGGAGCTCACCCTGCGCGGACACGGCACCTGCGTCGGCACGGTCATTCCCGGCAACGCGGTGAAGATCATCGCGCTCTCCGATCAGCCGATCGCCACGCTTGCCGAGGCCCGCGAACTCCCGCCGGGTGAGATTGGCGAGATCGTCGTGCGCGGACCGACCGTCACCCACGCCTACGATGCGCTGCCGGAGGCAACGGCCGCTGCCAAGATTCGCGGTCCGGACGGCACGCTTTGGCACCGGATGGGCGACTGCGGCCGCCTCGACGCCCAGGACCGCATCTGGTTCTGCGGGCGCAAGGCTGAGCGCGTGGAGACTGCCGATGGTCCCCTGTTCACCGAACAGGTGGAGCCTCTCTTCCGCGAGCACCCGCAGGTTGCCCGCTGTGCCTTGATCGGACTCGGGCAACCGGGCGCGCAGACGCCGGCCCTCGTGGTGGAACGCGCCCGCGGGAAATTCCTGCCGGCGGCAGACGACGACGCCCTCGTTTCAGCGCTCGCCGCCCTCGCGGCCACGCATCCGTACGCCCGGCGCGTGCGCGTGGTGTTTTTTCATCCGTCGCTGCCGGTCGACGTGCGCCACAACGCGAAGATCCACCGCCTTACCCTGGCCCGATGGGCGGCGACGGCGAAGGGTTATCCCGTCGCTGACCCTCCGGTGACGCCGGCTCCGACGCCTTCAACGTCATGACTTCGCCCCTTCCTACGCTGGTCACCGGCGGCACTGGTTTTCTGGGTTCGCACCTGGTCGAGCGTCTGCTCGCGGAGGGGCGAACGCTCACCGTGGTCTCCCGGCAGCCCCGACCGGAACTGAAGGTGCGCGGCGTGCGCGTCGTGGTGGGAGCGCTGCACGAGCCGGCCGTCTGCGCCGAAGCCTGCCGCGGGGTCGCGACGGTCTTTCATGTGGCGGCCCGGGTTGGCGTGTGGGGGCGAAACGAGGATTTCCACCGGGACAACGTCGAGGCGACGCGCACCCTGCTGGCCGCGGCGCGGGCCGCGGGCGTGACGCGTTTCGTGCACACCAGCACGCCCAGTGTGGTGTACAACGGACTCGATCTCGCCGGGGCCGATGAGTCCCTCCCGCTGACCACCGTGTGTCCAAGCCCGTATCCGCTGACCAAGGCGGAGGCGGAACGCGCCGTGCTTGCCGCCAACGTCCCCGGCTTCGCCACCACGGCGCTGCGTCCGCACCTCATCTGGGGCGTGGGCGATCCGCACCTCGTGCCGCGGGTGCTCGCGCGTGCGCGGGCGGGACGCCTGCGCATCGTGGGCGAGGGAACCAACCGCGTCGACATGGTGCACATTGCCAACGCAGTCGACGCCGAGGTATGCGCCGAACGCGCGCTCGATCCGGGCCGGGGAGCTCCGGCGGCCGGCCGGGCCTACTTCATCACCAACGACGAGCCGGTCGTGCTGTGGGACTGGATCAACGCCCTGCTCCGCGCCCTCGGCGAACCGCCAGTTACGCGCCGGATCTCCCTCGCCTCCGCCCGCCGGGTGGGAGCCGTCTGTGAGGCGGTGTGGCGCCTGTTGCCCCTCAAGGGCGAGCCACCGATGACGCGCTTCGTTGCCGCAGAACTCGCCAAGGACCATTGGTTCTCGATCGCTGCCGCGCGACGTGACCTCGGCTACGCTCCGCGCGTGTCGATGGCCGAGGGCACGGCGCAACTCGTCGCTTGGTACCGGGCACAAGGGAAGGGCGTCGCATGACGGGAGTGCGCCCGCTCGTCCTTTCGGCCTTCGCCATGGCGGCGATCGTTGCCGTATCCAATTACCTCGTACAGTTTCCGCTCAATGCGTGGCTGACCTGGGGCGCGTTTTCCTATCCCGTAGCCTACCTCGTGACGGACGTTTGCAACCGGGTGCACGGCCCGGCGCTGGCCCGGCGCGTCGCGTGGGTCGGTTTTGCCACCGGCCTCGTCCTCTCGGGCATCCTCGCCCCCTGGCGTATCGCGATCGCATCGGGCACGGCCTTCATCGTGTCGCAGCTGCTCGACGTCGCCATCTTCAACAAACTGCGGGCGGCGAGCTGGTGGAAGGCGCCGCTCCTTGGCTCGGCGGCGGCCTCGATCGTCGACACGGCGATCTTCTTCGGTCTCGCCTTTGGCGGGACCGAGATCAGCTGGCTCCACCTCGCCGTGGGCGACCTCGGCGTAAAGCTGCTCATGGCCTTTGTCCTGCTGCCGCCCTACCGCGTCCTCGTCCGCCGGCTCGCCGACTCCCCGTCGCGCTAACCCCCCACCGGTCGCTTCATAACCATCCACCTCAGCCGGGCGCCAATGTTCGTATTACCTGAATCCCGAAGTAGGATTGAGTGGGAAGGGTGGTGAAG
>CAYZBG010000031.1:0-55258 GCA_964476565.1 uncultured Opitutus sp. | reverse complement strand
GCTTCCACGAACTCCTTATATCAAACCAACGTTCAAACTGATCCTTGAATGTGCCAAGTGAAGCCTGAGGGGCTCAACCGCACCCTGGTGATTCGCGAACCGTAAAAAACCGGGGGCGGCTGGCAAGACACCCCGCCTTTACGGCAATTCGTCCCAGTCGGTTTGCAGGCGCTGGACTACCTGGCTTGACCGGTAGCACCCCGACCCCATGTCCACGACCCGCCGTCCTCTCCACGCCGCGGCTACCTGCGGCCTGCTGCTGTGCTTCGCCCTCGGCGCCCCTGCGGCCGAACCAGCCAAACCCGCCTCGCCGCTCACCGTCTCCGGCGATCTGCGCCTGCGTTATGAGTGGGACTGGGATTCCCAGACCGGCGCCGGCGTCGCCCGCTCCGACCGCGATCGCGCGCGGTACCGCGCCCGCGTCAGCCTGGGCTACACGTTCTCCGACGAGTGGTCTTTCGGTGCCCGCGCGCGTACCGGCAACCGCGACAGCCAGCAGTCGCCCCATCTCACGTTCTCGGCCAGCGACAACCTTGAGGACGACTTTGAGGTAGCCCTTGACCGGTACTACCTGCAGTTCAAGCAGGGCGCCCTCACCGCTTGGGGCGGCCGCAACACCACGCCCTTCTGGCAGCAGAACGAAATGGTCTGGGACGAAGACGTCACGCCCACGGGCCTTGCCGCCAGCCACGAAAACAAGCTCGAGCACGGCACTCTCACCACGACCGGTGGCGCGTTCTACCTGCCCGACGGCATGACCCGGCTCAACGGCATGCTGGTCGGCGGCCAGCTGAAATACAGCCGGCCCGTCGCGCCCGCGCAGCTCACGCTCGCCGCCGGTCTCTACAGCTACGACGGAAAGCGCGGGGCGGAGAACCTCCGCAACCGCAACGGCGTGCGCGGCTACCTCCTCGGTGTCCTCAGTGCACAATGGAGCGCACCGCTCGATCCCGGACGCACGCTCACGCTCGGCGTCGACCTGATCAAGAACTTCGAGAACTACAGCGCGACCGACGCCCTGCCGTTTGGCCCCGGCACCGCCGACGAGACGAACGGATTCGTGCTGACCGCTCTCTACGGCCAGCTCCGGAACCCGCGCGACTGGCAGATTGGCTGGCTCTATTCCCACATCGAGACCTTTGCGGCGAACGCTGCCTACGCCCAGGACGACTGGGCCCGCTTCGGCAGCGCCACCCAGTCCGACCTCACCGACTTCAAGGGCCACGAGGTTCGCTTCACCTATGTGATCACGAAGAACCTGAACGCCCAGCTCCGCTACTTCGCCGTCGAGGCCATCACCAGCATCCAGGACGGCCAGCGCGGCCGCATCGACCTGAACTGGCGGTTCTGAATCCCACGCGTTGTCCGACCCTACTCCAGCCATGAAACTCACTTCCGCCCTCCTCGCTTCCCTTGCCCTGGGTCTCACGTTGACCGCCACCGAGCCCGGGAAAACCGTCACCTATCGCGTCGAACAAAACGCGACCCTCACCGAGATCCCTGCCGGCGCCAAGCAGGTGAAATTTTGGGTCTCGATTCCTGACAACGAACGCTATCAGGACCTCTTGGATTTCGAGGTCGTCTCCGCCCCGGGCTCATGGCGTGTCGTGCGCGACGCCGACCGCGGCAACCGCTTCATGCTCGTCGAGGTTAATAACCCCGGTACCGACACCATCACCGCCAAGGTGGCCTTCACCCTGCGGCGTCACCCGGTGTTCACCGAGATCGATCCCAGCAAGGCAGGCGCCATCACGGCGTCACACCGCAGCCTCTATGCCGAGGAGCTGCGCCTTGATGCCCCGCACATGACCGTCACCCCCGAACTTGCGAAGCTGGCGGCTGACACGGTTGGCACCGAGACCAACGTGGCCAGGCAGGCCCGTCTCCTCCTCGCCAAGGTCGCCGATCTGGCCGACCATTACGGCAAGGATCCCACCAAGCCCGCCAGCAGCGTCGGCGATGCCGCGATTTGCCTCGCCCTGGGTGGCGGCACTTGCACCGACATGCATTCGCTCTTCATCGCGCTCGCCCGCGCTCGGGGCATCCCCGCCCGCCTGCAGATGGGCTACCGCCTCCGCGAGGCCAACGTCGGCAAGGAAACGGACCCCGGCTACCGCTGCTGGGTTGAATACTTCGTACCCGGCTATGGCTGGGTCTCCAGCGACATCGTCGAGGCTGACGACCCGAAAGGACTCGGTCGCGACCGCTGGTTCACCGGTCTCACCGAGCGCCGCCTGTGGCTGAACGAGGGCCGCGAGTTCTCTCTCGCTGGCCGTACCGCACCCGGTCGCATCAACACCATGATCGTCGGCTATGCCGAGATCGACGGTGTGCCCGTACGCATGATCCCCGAGGGAGCCAAGAAGGCCCAGCTCTCCCGCACGGTCAAATTCACTGAGATCCAATCTGCCGACGCGCCCAAACTCGCCGCCAGGTAACACCTGGAGTGCGAGAGGTAGGGGCGGGCGTAACTAAAACCTGGAAACGCCATGCCGGAGGCTGGAGGGGAGAAACGCACGGGTCCGGCACGAATGCACGAAAGCCCTCCGTGCTTCCGCGATGACGAGAGGAACATTCTGCCCTTACCGGCTTGCCGAGCGCGAAATCCACGCCTGACTCGGCGGCGGTGTCCGACGACCTGTCCTTCACGCTCAAAACCACGTTTGGCTACGATGCCTTTCGCCCGCTCCAGCGCGAAATCATCGAGGCTTCGCTCGCCGGGCGCGACGTCTTTGCGCTGCTGCCCACGGGCGGGGGCAAGTCGATGTGCTTTCAACTCCCCGCCCTCGTCCGCTCCGGGCTGACCGTCGTCGTCTCACCGCTGATCGCGTTGATGAAGGATCAGGTGGACCAGCTGCAGGCCGCAGGCGTTGCCGCCACCTACCTCAACTCGACCTTGGGCGCGGCCGAAGCGCGGTCGCGACTGGCCGGGTTGCATCGCGGCGAATGGCGCCTCCTCTACGTCGCACCCGAGCGACTCATGCTCGATAACTGGCAGGAGAACCTGAAGGCGTGGAACGTCACCGCGATCGCCATCGACGAGGCACACTGCGTGTCCGAATGGGGTCACGACTTCCGTCCTGAGTACCGCCAGATCGCCAAGTTGCGCGAGTTGCTGCCTGAGGTGCCGGTGATGGCTTTAACCGCGACCGCGACCGAGCGCGTGCGGGTCGATATCATCAAACACCTGAAGCTACGTGCACCTGACGTGTTTGTGGCGAGCTTCAATCGTCCCAACCTCACCTACCGCGTCACGCCGAAGGACGGACCTGCCAAGCAGATCATCGACTTTGTCAAGAAGCGCGAACACGAGAGCGGCATTGTTTACTGTGCTACGCGGGCGTCGGCCGAGCGCGTCGCAGAGGCGCTGGCCGGCCGCGGTCTGCCCGCACGACCCTACCACGCCGGGCTCGACGCCGAGGAACGCTCGCGCAATCAGGAACTCTTTCTCCGCGACGAGGTGCGGATCATGTGCGCCACCATCGCCTTCGGCATGGGCATCAACAAGCCGAACGTCCGCTGGGTGATCCACTACGATCTGCCGAAGAACATCGAAGGGTATTATCAGGAGACGGGACGCGCGGGCCGCGACGGACTGCCGGGCGATTGCCTCCTGCTCTTCAGCGCGGGCGATGCCGCGAAGCAGACGCACTTCATCGACGAGATGACCAACGAGCAGGAGCGCAACGTGGCCCGCTCGCAGCTCAGGCGCATGATGCACTACGCCGAAAGCTCCGGCTGCCGGCGCGTGGAACTGCTCGGCTATTTCGGCGAGACCTTTCCGCTCGAGCAATGCGGGGCCTGCGACAACTGCCTTGAACCCCGCGAAACCTACGACGGCACGGTGCTCGCGCAGAAGTTCCTCTCCTGCGTAGTCCGAATCCGCCAGGCCAGCCGCTTCGGCTGCGGAGCCAACCACGTCATCGAGGTGCTCACCGGCGCCGACACGGACAAGATCCGACGCTGGGGCCACGACCGGCTGAGCACCTATGGCATCGGCCGCGACGTGCCCCGCCCGCAGTGGGCCGCGGTGTGCCGCGAACTCATGCGCCTCGGTTACCTCATGCAGTCCGAGGGCGAGTATCCGACCGTTGAACTCACCGAAGAGGGCATGGCGGTGCTGCGCTCCCGTGCGCCCATCACGCTGACGAAGCCGCTCGATCTGCCCAAGGCCCGCCGCGTCGCGCGTCGCGAGGGCGAGATCGCCTGCGACGAGATCCTGTTCGACCGTCTGCGTACCTTGCGCAAGCGACTCGCCGACGAGCGCAAGGTCCCGGCCTATGTCATCTTTGGCGACGCCACCCTGCGGCAAATGGCCCGCGACTACCCGGAGACCGAGGCAGACATGGCCGGCATCTTCGGCATGGGCGAAAAGAAGCGGGCCGAGTTCGGTGCGGTCTTTGCCGAAGCGATCGCCGGCTATTTGCAGGGCAACGCCCGCATGTCGTTCGCCGAGGGCGTCTGAGCGGGGGAGGGCTGCCCCGGGTCGCCCCGGCGGCGGGGGTGTCGCCGCTCCGTTCTTTGTTGGTCGCCGCCGCGCGCACTGTTGCGTAATCGCCGCGGTCGTTTTCCATAGCTACTTTCCCTTCTGCATGAAACCCGCGCCTACCGCCGATGACGACCTGCTCTCGACCTTGCGTCGGATCGGGGCAGTCGCACCGGAAGTCGTGGCGCTGTTCGACTACCTGGAAGATATTCCGCTCTGGATGAAGGACCGCGAAGGTCACTACCAGTGGGTCAACGTGTCCTTCCTGCTCAACTTCGGCCTCACCCGCCGCGCCGAGGTCATCGGGCGCACCGACTACGATCTCTGCGGCGAGGTGCTCGCCAACCAGTACCGAATCGACGACGAACGCGTCCTGCGCGGCGAACGCATCCTGTCGCGCATTGAACTCGTGGGGCGGTTCGATCACACCGCGCGGTGGTGCGTCACGTCGAAGGTCCCGTTGCACGACGCGCGGGGTGAGATCGTCGGCACGGCCGGCGTCACCCGCCCACTGAGCCAGCACGAGGCCACGCCGCCCGCCGGCGCGCCGCTCAGTCCGGCGATCCGTTACATCAGCAAGCATTACGGCGACCGCATCACCAATGCCGACCTCGCCCAGGCCTGTGGTCTGTCGGTGCGTGTGTTTGAGCGGCAGTTCAGCGCCGCCTACGAGTGCTCGCCGCACGACTACGTGCGCAAGCTGCGCGTGCGCATGAGTTGCAGCGCCCTGGTCTTCACCCGCAAGGCGTTGGCCGAGATCGCCGGCGAATTCGGGTTCGCCGACCAGAGCCATTTCACGAAGGAGTTTCGCCGCCTGATGGGCGAGACGCCCCGCGCCTACCGCCTGCGCTTCGCCGGCCAGGGGAATTAGCCGGCGTAGCCGTAAATCCCCAACGCCAAACGGCCAAATCCCAAATGGCAGCGCGCCGCCGGCGCTTTTGGGCGTGTCTGGGAATTGCGCTCGTTTTGGCGTTTGGACCGTTGGCGTTTGAGATTTCGGCCGCGCTTGCCTCGCCGGCGGCGACGGCTTTGGTTCCTCTGCGTCCCCGCCCGGTTCCCGGGCACGCGCCCACCCCGCCGTCCGTTCCCCCATGCGTCCCTTGCCCTCCTTCGCCGGCCTTGTGTCGTTCGCGACTGCCGCCACCGCGTTTGCCGCCACGCCAGTCCGATTCGAGAAACAGGTACTCGACGAGCGATTTTTCGCCGAGGGCGTCGCCGCCTTCGACGTCAATCGGGACGGACACATGGATGTCGTCGCCGGTCCCTTCTGGTTCGCCGGACCCGAGTTCAAGAAACGCACCGAGCTGCGCGCGCCACACGCCTACGACATCGAGAGTTACTCGGACGCGTTCATCATGGACTCGGGCGATTTCGACGGCGACGGGTGGACCGATGTGCTGCAGATCGGCTGGCCCGGGCGCGACGCGCTGTGGTTCCGCAACCCCGGCAAGGCCGGCGGAGACTGGGAGCGCCATGTCGCCTTCCCGATCGTGGGCACGGAGTCCCCGGCCTGGGTCGATCTCGACGGCGACGGCCGCCGCGACCTCGTCTTTGCCGCCAACAAGAAACTCGGCTGGGCGACGCCCGATCCGGGCCGACCGACCGCGCCGTGGTGGCCGTTCCGCACCTTCACGCCCGAGGGCCCGTGGCAGCGTTACACCCATGGCCTCGGCGTGGGCGACCTCAACGGCGATGGCCGCGCCGATGTCCTGACGGCCACCGGCTGGTGGGAACAACCTCCTTCGCTCGCGGGCGACCCGGTCTGGCGGCATCACGCCGCGGACTTCGGCCAGGGTGGCGCCCAAATGTTCGCGTACGACGTCAACGCCGACGGACGCACGGATGTCATCACCAGCATCCACGGCCATCGCTACGGCCTGAGCTGGTACGAGCAATCGGCGCCCGCGGCGGACGGCACCGTCACCTGGAAGGAACACCGCATCCTCAGCCGCGATCCGGCCGAACGCCTGGGCGGCGTTCAATTTTCCCAGCCTCACGCCCTCGTGCTCGTGGATGTCGATGGCGACGGCGCGTTGGATCTCGTCACCGGGAAACGCGCCTGGGCCCACGGCACCAAGGGAGACCCTGAACCGGATGCGCCGGCCGTGTTGTACTGGTTCCGCCTGATCCGGGAGGGCAACGCCGTCCGGTACGAACCCCATCGCATTGACGACGCCTCGGGCGTGGGCACCCAGTTCGTCGCCACCGACGTGAATGCGGACGGACGCCCCGATCTCGTCATCGCCAACAAACGCGGGGTCTTCGTGTTCCGGCAGGTGGTCGCGCCGTGATGCGGCGGTCGTTTTTCGACCAAAACTTGGCGTGGCCCTTCTAGCGAAACCCCATCCCTTGCGCTAAACTCCGCCTCTCCCAACGAAGGACCCTGCCCCGCGGTTCACCCTTCCCGTCCTTCAGCCCTTCCGCCTTTCCCTCCCATGCCCTCCGTCCAAGGTCTTAAGACCGTGAGCAAAAACGTGCGCAGCCTCGTCGAGGGCGCACTCGAAGAATCAGGCGGCCTGCTCCGCCTCGCCCCCTGCTGGGTGCCGCGTTCCTTCCTCCAGCCGGGCAAACGGCTGAAGCTGCACCCGGACGACCTGTACGCCTTCGGCCTCAACCGCGGTGGCATCGACGAGCGCTGGTTCGCCTCCACCACGCCGGCCGCCAACGAAAACCGTACGCCCGACGAGGGCCTCAGCTACGTCGTCCACGCCGGCAAGCGCTTCACGCTCCAGCAGGCGGTCGCCGAGTGCGGCGCGACGCTCATCGGCAGCTCCATCTGGAAGAAGTACAAGAAGTGGCCCGTTTACTCGAAGTTCTTCGATAACATGGGCCCGATCCCCCACCACATGCACCAGTCGGCCAAGCAGGCCAAGCTGGTCGGACAGGAGGGCAAGCCCGAGTCGTACTACTTCCCGCCCCAGCACAACAATGTGGGCAACAATTTCCCCTACACCTTCATGGGCCTCGAGCCCGGCACGACGAAGGAGCAGGTCCGGAAATGCCTCGAAAACTGGAACAAGGGCGACAACGGCATCCTCGATCTCTCGCGCGCCTATCGCCTCAAGCCGGGCACCGGCTGGCTCATCCCACCGTCCGTTCTCCATGCCCCGGGCTCCCTTTGCACCTATGAGCCGCAATGGGGCTCCGACGTATTCGGCATGTACCAGTCCCTCGTGGAAGGACGCGAGGTGCCGTGGTCGCTGCTCGTGAAGGATATGCCGAAGTCCAAGCACAAAGACCTCGACTTCATCGTCGATCAGCTCGACTGGGACGAGAACACCGATCCGAACTTCAAGGACAACCACTACCTCGAGCCGATCCCGGTCAAGGGTTCGTGCGGCGAGGGCTACACCGACCGGTGGATCGTCTACGGCAAGGTTGCCGGCGAACAGCTGTTCACGGCCAAGGAGCTCACGGTCGAGCCGGGCGTGACCTGCACGATCAAGGACGGCGGCGCCTACGGCCTCATCACCGTGCAAGGCAAGGGCCGGATGAACAACCTCGCCCTCGACTGCCCGAAGCTCATCCGCTTCCACGACCTGACCGAGGATGAAGTCTTCTGCACCGAGGACACCGCACGCGCCGGCGTCACCTTCGTCAACACGAGCGACACCGAACCCCTCGTCGTCCTTCGCTACTTCGGTCCCGAAGTGCACCCGGACGCCCCCGCCATCGGAGACTACAAGAAGAAGTAGTGAGGAGCGGGGAGCGAGGAGCGAGCATCCGGCCGCCACCCCGTTACCCGCCGCCGCGCGCTTCGCCCAAAAACTTCATTCGGCTTCGTCCTACTCACTACCCGCTACTCACTCCTAGAAATCCCATGCCCGAAAACAACTTCCCCAAACTTCACAACGCCATGTGGCCCGGCCTCGTCGGCAAGGGCAGTCCTGGTGCGGAACCGTTCATCGACCTCGACACCATGCTGGACATGACCGCCAAGGCGGAGGTCAACGGGGTCAAGTTCGACGGTGTCGATCTGTTCCTCTACAATCCCCACGTCGACATCGACATCTCCGACGACGGCATCAAGAAGCTCGCCGACAAGATCGCCGCCAAGGGCTTCAAGGTCGGATCGGTGGTCGCGCCAGTCTGGTTCGACGCCTCTGCGGGTGGTGATGACAAGGCCCGCGCCAACTTCGTCACGCATGTGCGCAAGGCCGTCCGTATCGCCGCGAGGTTGCGCGAGCTCGGCGTGCGCCCGTACGGCGTGGTCCGCATCGACAGCGCCACCAGCGTCACCGCCTGGGACAAGGATCCGAAGGGAACGACCAAGCTCATCGCCCAGACCTTCCGCGAAGCGGGCAAGGTGGCCAAGGGCGAGGGCGAACGCCTCGCCGCCGAAGGTGAGATCTGCTGGGGCGGCATGCACTCGTGGAAACACATGCTCACCCTGCTCGAAGCGGTCGACATGCCGAAGGTCGTCGGCTTCCAGGCCGACATGTCCCACACTCACCTCTACACCCTCGGCTACAACGCCGAGGCCCATCGCATCGTGCCGGCCAAGTATCACTACGAGCCGGCCGAGTTCCACAAGGCCATGGTCAAATTGACCGACGCCCTGCGTCCGTGGACGATCGATTTCCACGTCGCGCAGAACGACGGCTCCGTCTTCGGCTCCGGCGATCACGAGAAGACCGGCCGCCACTGCCTCGCCACCGATCCACGCGGCAAGCTCAACATCACCCGCGACTCCGGCTACTGGCTGCGCGACAAGGCGGGCAAGGTCACGAAGAAGATCAAACACATCTGCTGGGATGGTTGCATGTTCCCCAACGCGGTCATGAGCCAGCAACAGACGTGGAACGACATCCTCGCCGCCATGATCGAGGTCCGCAAACACCACGGCTGGTACGCCGCCGACTGAGCGGCGGTAAACCTCCAACGCCCCACCTCCACGTAGATGCGCGAAGTCCGCTGAGGTAACTCACCCCGCCCTCCAGCCTCCTCGCTACCCACTACTCGCTACTCACTCCTTTTCAGGGGCGGTTTCCCCTTGAGGCAGATGTTGGCTACCTACCCCGGCTATTTCTTCCTCACCGGCCGAGACCGCCCCTGATTCCCTTTAACCCCACCACCTCGCATGAAAAAACTCAACGTAGGCATGATCGGTTACGGCCTGATGGGCCGGGCTCACTCAAACGCATTCCGCCAGGTCAACCAGTTCTTCAAACTGGGCCACCGGCCGGTGCTGAAGGCCGTCTGCGGCCGCGACGCCGCGAAGACCCAGGCCTTCGCCGACAACTGGGGCTATGAGTCGATCGAGACCGATTGGAAGAAACTCATCGCGCGACCGGACATCGACCTGATCGACATCGCCGCGCCCAACAACGTGCATGCGGAGATCGCCATCGCCGCCGCCAAGGCCGGCAAGATGATCCTCTGCGAAAAGCCGCTGGCGATGAATCCACCCGAGGCCGAGAAGATGGTCGCCGCCGTCGAGGCCGCCAAGGTCCCGAACATGGTGTGGTACAACTACCGCCGCGTTCCGGCGGTCACCCTGGCCAAGCAACTCATCGACCAGGGCAAACTTGGGAAGATCTTCCACTACCGCGCCAAGTTTCTCCAGGACTGGACCATTTCCGCCGAAGTTCCGCAAGGCGGCCCCGGCACGTGGCGCCTCGACGTGAACGTCGCCGGCAGCGGTGTGACGGGCGACCTGCTCGCGCACTGCATTGACACCGCCCTCTGGCTCAACGGTTCGATCGACAAGGTCACCGCCATGACCGAAACCTTCGTGAAGGAGCGCAAGCACGCCGAGACGGGACAGGTCGCCAAGGTCGGCATCGACGACGCCTCCGCCTTCCTCGCCCGCTTCAGCAACGGCTCGCTCGCCACCTTCGAGGCGACCCGCTACGCCCGCGGCCACAAGGCGCTCTACACCTTTGAGATCAACGGCGAACACGCCTCGATCTTCTGGGACCTGCACGATCTGCACCGCCTGCAATGGTTCGACCACCGCGACCCGAGCATCGTGCGCGGCTGGCGGTCCATCCACATCAGCGACAGCGACCAGCCCTACATGAAGCACTGGTGGATTCCGGGCGTGCAGATCGGCTACGAACATTCCTTCACCCACCAGGTGGCGGATTTCATCGCCGGACTCGACGCCGGCACCTCCGCCGCCCCGACCTTCCGCGACGGCATGGCGACCGACCTCGTCACCGCTGCCGTGCTCAAGTCGGCCCGCACCGGCCAGTGGGAAAACGCCCGCTGATCTCACTCCTCCGCGGCCGGCAGCCCCTTTCTGCCGGCCGCGTTCCTTCCCCCGGCGCTACCCGCCGGCCCCTCGTCCCGCCAGCCTTTACCTCCCTGTCTGTCATGAAGTCCGCCCTGCTGCTCTCGCTTTCCCTGCTCCTGCCCGCCGCCCGCGCGGTCGAACCCGGCTTTGAATCACTCTTCAACGGCAAGGACCTTTCCGGCTGGGAAGGCCTCGCCACCACCTGGTCGGTCGAGGACGGCGCCATCACCGGGATCAACACCGCCGAAGCTCCGCTCCAGCATAACACCTTCCTCGTCTGGAAGGGCGGAGAGATCGCCAACTTCGAGTTGCGCGCCCGCTTTCGTTTCATGAGCCCGAACCCCAAGGACGGCAATGCGGGCATCCAGTACCGCAGCCGGCTCGAGGACGCGCAGAAGTTCATCGTGGCGGGTTACCAGGGCGATTTCGACGCCGCCGGCCGGTACGTCGGCCTCTTCTACGAGGAGCGCGGACGCGGCATCCTCGCCCAACCCGGCCAGCAGGCGATCGTCAAGGGTGTAGGCGCCGACAAGAAGCCCATCGTCGAAGTGATCGGCAGCACCACCCCGCCCGCCGAAGTCCTCGCCAGCATCAAGCCGGGCGAGTGGGTCGACTACACGATCATCGCCATCGGCAACCACCTCCGCCACTACGTCAACGGCCGCCTCTCCACCGAAGTCTTCGACCTCGATCCCCAGCACGCTGCCGCCAAAGGCATTCTTGCCCTGCAGGCCCACCGCGGACCGCCGATGAAGATTCAGTTCAAGGATATCCGCATCAAGCAACTGCCTTAGAAAACCGTCCAAAGTCGAACGTCTAAAGTCAAACGTCACCACCGGCTCCGCGTCGCGGAGCCCAACCCTTTTAAGAGGCCCGCTCGTTCGGGCCAGTGATGACCTTCGACCTTGCGACGTTCGACCTGCGACTGCCCGCAACACCGCAAATCCCAGCCCATGCTCCGTCTCCCTGCTTGCTCCACCGCCCTGTTCCCCCTGCTGGGCTTTGCTTCCTCCCTTTTCGGCCAAGGGGCCGAACCGCTGCCCTCCGCGGTCAACACGCTGCCGGGCTTCAAGGTTGAACTGATCCATCGCGTGCCCTCGGGCGACCAGGGCTCGTGGGTCGCGCTCACCTTGGACGACAAGGGCCGGATGCTCGCCTCCGACCAGTATGGCGGCCTCTACCGGTTCGCTCTGCCGGGCCTCGATGGTGCGTCCATCCCAAGCATCGAAAAACTGGATACACAGGGCCTCGGGGGAGCCCATGGCCTGCTCTACGCCCATGGCAGCCTCTACGCCATGGTCAATGAGCGCTCGGCCAACAAGTTCGGCGAAGGCAAATCCGGCCTGTACCGCCTGCGCGACACCGACGGCAACGACACCTTCGACCAGATCGAACTCCTGCGGGAGATGGACGGCTCCGGCGAACACGGCACCCACGACCTCGTGCTCGGACCCGACGGCAAGATGCTCTACTACGTCAACGGGAACTTCACCGACCTCCCGCCCGGTTTGGAAAAGAGCCTGCCCAAGGCCTACGGCGAGGATCACATCATCCCGCGGATGTGGGACGCCCGCGGCCACGCCCGCGGCCGCCTCGCGCCCGGCGGATGGGTCGCCCGCACCGACGCCGACGGTCGCACCCATGAGCTGTTTGCGATGGGTTTCCGCAATTCCTACCGCGTGGCCTTCGATCCGAATGGCGAACTCTTCACCTTCGACTCCGACATGGAGTGGGACCAGGGCACGCCCTGGTACATGCCGACCCGCATCAACCATGTGGTGAGCGCCGGCGACTACGGCTGGCGCAGCGGCGCCGGACGCTGGCCGGACTACTACGCCGACAGCCTGCCGGCGGTCGTCGACATCGGTCCAGGCTCGCCCACTGGCGCGACCATGGGCACCGGCGCACGCTTCCCTGCCCGCTACCAGAACGCCCTCTACGCCGCCGACTGGACCTTCGGCACGCTCTACGCCGTGCACCTCGAACCGGATGGCGCTTCGTTCAAGGCCAAGGCTGAGGAGTTCGTCTGGGGTCGCCCGCTCCCGCTGACCGATGTGCTGATCAACCCCGCCGACGGCGCGATGTATTTTGCCGTGGGTGGACGCCGTGGTGAGTCGGCACTCTACCGGGTGACCTACACGGGCACCGAGAGCACCGCCCCGGCGGCCTATCCCGCCCCGACACCGGAAGCGCGCCTGCGCCGGCAACTCGAGGCCCTGCACGCCGACGACGCCGGCCCTGGCGCCATCGCCCAGGCCTGGCCCCACCTGGCATCCCGCGACCGTTTTGTCCGCTGGGCCGCCCGCGCTGTGCTCGAACGCCAACCCGCCGAATTCTGGATGGCCCGTGCCTTCGACGAAACCCAGCCGCAGGCGGCGATTGAAGCCCTCATCGCCCTCGCCCGTGTTGGCAATCCGGACCTGTTGCCCCGGCTGGTCGAAGCGCTGGGACGGATCGACTTCGGTGCGCTCGATCACGATCTGCAGATCCAGCTCGTGCGCGCCTGGCAGCTGGCGTTCACCCGCATGGGCCCGGCTGATGCCGCCACCAAGGCCGTGGCCGTCGCCCGCCTCGACCGCCACTTTCCTCACGCAAATCCGTTCATCAGCCGCGAACTCGCCAACCTGCTGATCCATGCCGACTCACCCACCGTGGTGGCAAAGGCCGTGCCGCTGCTGAAGGTTGCCGAGGACCCGGGTTCGCTCGACGTCGCCGCCGACACTCTCCTCGCCCGCAACGATCGCTACGGCTCCTCCGTGGCCGCGATGCAGCGCAATCGTCCCGACCGCCAGCAGATTGCCTACGCCTATGCCCTCCGCTCGGCCCGGGCCGGCTGGACGCCCGAGCTGCGCACCGCGTTCTTCTCCTGGTTCAAGACCACCCACGGCTGGATGGGCGGCCTCAGTTTCCCCGGCTTCATCGACAACATCCGCACCATCGCGCTCGCGGCCATCACCGACCCGGCCGAACGTCAGCGGCTGGCCGACCTCTCCGAGCGTCCGTTCGACAACCCGTTCGCCGACGTCACGCCGCCCGCGGGACCCGGACGCGAGTACACGATTGACGAGGCCGTCGAGCTCGTGCGCGGCCAGCTCACCGGCCGTAACTTCGAACGGGGCCGCGCCATGTACGCCGCCGCGTCCTGCATCGCCTGCCACCGCCTCGGCAACCTCGGCGTCAATGCCACCGGCCCCAATCTCACCCAGGCCGGGTCACGCTACACCGAACGCGACCTGCTGATGTCGATCATTCATCCCACGGACAGCATCAACGAGACCTACCTCGCCACCCAGTATGAGATGAAGGACGGCTCCATCGTCGTCGGGTATCCGGTGTTCGACGAAGGCGGCGAACTGTTTGTGTCGGCCAATCTCTTCATGCCCCGGGACCTGACGCTGGTGCGCGAGGCCGACATCAAGCAGCAGCGGCCTTACCCGAATTCGCTCATGCCGTCCGGACTGATCAACGGCCTGAATCCGGACGAGGTGCGCGACCTGATCGCCTTCATCCTCGCCGGCGGCAACCGCAACAACCCGATGTTCGCCCGTTGAGCGTCCGTTTCGGGCCGGCGGCGGCATACGCTTCCGCCGTTCCAACGACGTAAACGTCTCCGGGGTTGCCCTGGGGGCAGGTCTGAGTTGCGGTGTGGCCTGTTCGCCGCGCCCCACTCCCTAGCGGCGTCCATCACCCCCATGGACCCCTTCATTCTGCTGTTCATCGGCATGACCATTGTCATCGCCGGCATCGTCTGGCTGCGCCTGAACGCCTTCATTGCCCTGTTTGCCGGGGGACTCGCCGTCGCCGCTCTCACGCCGCCCGAGAACATCGAACGTCACGCGCTGGCCCAGGGGGCCACCCCGGCCGTGGCGGCCGCCCGGGCCAATGAAGCCCTGGGCACGCGGTTGGCGGCGAAGTTTGGCAACACCTGCACCCAACTGGGCCTGCTCATCGCCATGGCTTCGATCGTCGGCGTCAGCCTCATGGCCAGCGGCGGCGCGGAGCGCATCGTCCGCTCCGCCCTCAATCTCTTCGGGGAGGCGCGCGCGCCGCTCGTCTTTGGCGTCAGCGGCTTCGTGCTCGGGATTCCCATCTTCTTCGACACGGTGTTCCTGCTGCTGATCCCCCTCGCGCGCGCCATGGCGTTGCGCACCGGGAAGGACTATTTCCGTTACGTGCTATGCATCGCCGCCGGCACGACGATGACGCACTCGCTCGTGCCGCCGACACCCGGTCCGCTCTTCGCGGCCAACGCGCTCAAGGTCGACATCGGCCACATGATGATCGGCGGCATCCTGCTCGGCATTGCCACGACCGCGGTGGGCCTGACCTACGCCTGGTGGGCCAACCTGCGCTGGCCCCGCGGCGTCCCGCCGATCGCCGGCGAATCATCCGCCGAAACCAGTCGGCGCGCCGACCATGAGTTGCCTCCGCTGTGGCTCGCTTTGATGCCGATCGTCGTGCCGGTCCTCCTCATCGCCGGGAACACCAGCCTGCCGGCGGAGTTCGCGAAGACCGGACTGGGCGAATTCCTGCGCCAGGCCGGTCATCCCAACATCGCCCTCACCGTGGCCGCGGTCATCGCCCTCGCCACCATGGCATGGAAACGACAGGCGGACTACGGCGCGACCCGCAGCCAGATCCAGGCCGCCTTGTCCGACGCCGGCACCATCATCCTCGTCACGGCCGCCGGCGGCATCTTCGGCGGTGTGCTGCAGGAAACGGGCGTCGGCCCGCGCATCCAAGGCCTGGCCGAGGCTTACCGTCTCTCGGTCATCCCACTGGCTTTCTTTGTCACCGCCTTGGTCCGCATCGCCCAGGGCTCGGCCACGGTCGCGATGGTGACGAGCGTGGGCATCCTCAGCGGCTTCGGTGACGCCACCACCCTCGGCTTCAATCCCCTCTACCTCGCCCTCGTGATCGGCTGCGGTTCCAAGTTGATTCCGTGGATGAACGACAGCGGCTTCTGGGTCGTCTGCAAGATGAGCGGTCTCAAGGAAACGGATACCTTGCGCGGCTTCTCAGTCATGCTCGCGCTGATGGGCCTGTCGGGCTTCGTCTTCGTCATGATCGCCGCCGCGCTGTTCCCGCTGGTCTGAGTGGCAAGGTCTGGCTCAGAAGGAGCGGCGGCACTCTTGCCGCCGGTTGGGATGCCGAGTCGCGGCGGCCGGGTCGGCCGCCTCCATCTCCCTAACGATCCTCCCCCGACGTCCAACCTGGCGGCAAGAGTGCCGCCGCTCCCAAAAAAAATTCGCCGTCCCGACATAGGACGGCGAATTGAAAGCTCGGACGAATGGCTGACCGCTCAGTTCGTGATGTCGAACGTGGTGCTGGCCTCGCGCACCGGCAGGTACGACTCGTACCACTTCTTTTGCGCGGCGCTGCCGGCATAGTCCTTGAGGGCCTGCTCGTCCTTGAACTCCATCACCAAGGCGGCGGTGCGGTTGCCCTGAGCCTTGATGGTCTTCACCCACACGCGGGTGATGCCCGGATAGCTGGCGGGGAGGGCTTTGACGCCGTCGACGGCGGCCTGAATCTGGGCCGGCGTGGCGTCGGCCTTCCAGGAAACGGTGACGACGTGGATGACCGACTTCGGGGCCGTGTCCGCCGCGGAGGCCGAGGCGACGCCAAACGCCAGCAGGCAGGTGACAAGAACAGTGGAGAGGAACTTCTTCATGATGAGGTGAGGGTTGGGTTGAACTTTCCGCTCCCGAACCGGGAGAGAAACCGGACGCTAACCACGTTTCCCGTTCTGTCCACTGGCTTTGCCGATTGAACCGGACCGGGAAAGGCCCTCCTACTCGCTGCCGTCCATGTCACGTCTGAACTTCACGCTCGAAGCCACCTCTCCCGGTACCAAGGCGCGCGCCACCCGGTTTGAGACCCGGCATGGCACGGTCGAGACCCCGGTCTTCATGCCGGTGGGCACCCAGGCCACCGTCAAGGCCCAGACCGTCGAGTCCTTGAAGGCCAGCGGCAGCCGGGTTCTGCTGGCCAACACCTACCATCTGCTGCTGCGGCCAGGGCCGGCGGTGTTCGAGAAGTTCGGTGGCATCCACCGGTTCATGCGGTGGGACGGGCCCGTCCTGACCGACTCCGGCGGCTTTCAGATCTTCTCGCTGCCCGGCTCCCGCGCCATGCGCGAAGAGGGCGCGCAGTTCCAAAGCTACGTCGACGGCACCACCCATCTGCTCTCGCCGGAATCCAGCCTCGCGATGCAGCGCACGATCGGCAGCGACATCATGATGGCGCTCGACCAGTGCATCCCCTCCACCGCACCGCACGCCGAAGCCGAGGCCGCCATGCTGCTCACCCACCGCTGGGCCGAGCGCTCGTTGCGCGCCCGGGGCGACTCGCCCCAAGCCCTGTTCGGAATCGTCCAAGGCGCCTGCCATGCGGACCTGCGCCGTCGCAGTGCGGCGTTTCTTCGCGATCTGCCCTTCGACGGCCTGGCGATCGGCGGCCTCGCCGTGGGGGAGACCCACGAGGAGCGTTACCGCTTCACCGACCTCGTCACCGACGAACTCCCCGCCAACCGTCCCCGCTACCTCATGGGCGTCGGTACGCCGATCGACCTACTCGAGGCGGTGCACCGCGGGGTCGATATGTTCGACTGCATCATTCCCTCGCAGCTCGCCCGGCGCGGCACCGCGTTCACGTCCCGGGGCAAACTGCAGCTGAGGCGGTCCGTCTACAAATTCTCCGAGGAACCGCTCGACCCTGACTGCACCTGCGAAGCCTGCCGCCACTACAGCCGGGCCTACCTGCACCACCTCACCAAGGCGGACGAGACGCTCGGGTGGCATCTGCTCAGCACGCACAACCTGACGTTCTATCACCGCCTGATGCGCGAGATGCGCGCGAGCATCGTGCGGGGCGACTTCGCGGCGTTCTACGCCGCCCGGCGGCCCGACCTGCAACGCAGCGACGAGGACAATCCCGACCGACCGCCGGCGCCGGCCCGCATCCGCCGGTCGCCCCGCCGCGGCGACTACGAGGTCCATACGTCTCCGGAGGGCTTTGCCAGCATCCGGCAACTCAGCTCGGGCGAGATCATGCACTCGGTGAACCGCCCCGAGGACGAAGCCGAGCGCCTGTACATCCGGCAATCCGCCCTCGCGACCCGTTTGGTCGACGCGACGTCCGAGGCTCCGCTGGTGATATGGGACGTCGGCCTGGGCGCCGCCACCAACGCGATGGCCGCCCTCGCCTGTCACGAGCGCGCGGGCGCCCACGCCCGCCGGCTGCGTCTGATCAGTTTCGAGATCGACCTCGATCCGCTTGCACTCGCCGTGCGCCACGCCTCGCACTTTCCCCACCTGCGCCACGCTGCTCCCGCTGCTCTGCTCGCCACCGGACGGTGGACGCATCCCTCCGACCGGCTGGAATGGGAACTGGTTACCGGCGATTTCCGGGCGCAGCTCGAGCGCGTGGACCATCGCCCGGATCTCATCTTCTACGATCCGTTTTCGCCGAAGGTCGATGGAGCCCTGTGGACTCCGGATTGCTTTGCCGCGCTGGCGCAGGCCTGCGGCGGAGGCCTGACGGACCTGTACACGTACTCGAACGCCACCTCCGTGCGAGCCGCCCTGCTTCACGCCGGGTTTTGGGTGGCCGCCGGCGTGGGCACCGGCCCCAAGGCCGACACGACCGTGGCATTCACCGGCTTCGACGCGGCCCAACGCCACCCGTCACCGCCCGCCTTGCTGGACCACCCCTGGCTGGCCCGTTGGCGACGCAGCACAGCCCAAGCGCCGGCCGGTCTCTCCGACACCGGGCGGTCGTCGTTTATCGCCCGGATCGAAGGCCACCCGCAGTTCGCCGCGCCCGTCGCAGGGCGCGCGTAGACCTCAGCGCGCCAGCACGCGCGCGCGGACCCCGGCGCGGGTCGCGACCGTGTGCAGCGGATCCTTCGGATCCGTGAAGCACCGTGTCATCATCACCGCATGCGGGCACCCGCGCCGCGCCGTAGCCGTCACCGCCAACAGCGCAGCCGTATGGAGGCGCTGCGCCATGCCGGCGGCCTCGCCCGCCGACGCGGGCTCGTGATGCCAGCGCACCGCTTCGCAGACCCGCTGTGGCAACCCCCAGGCGGCCAGCGCTTGGGCGCCGATTTCGCCGCTCCGTTGCCCGAGGAGGGCCAGCTCGTCTTCGCCTCCGCGCACCAGGGCATTGGCTTCGATCAGCGGTGCGCCCTCGTGCGGATACAGTTTCGAAACAAGAAAGACGCCCGCGAGGTGAAGCAGACCCGCAAGGTAGCCTTCGTCTTTTTCCGCGGGATCGTCGGTGAGCTCCTCCATCGCCACCGCCGCATACACGGATCGGTGCCAGAGGATGTCGGCCGACTCCGTATAGAGCGGCGTCTTGGCATCGAACACGTAGCGAAACGCCGTGGCGCACACGATGCGGTTGAGTTCCGTGTAGCCGAGTCGGACCACTGCAGCCTCGAGCGAATTCACGGTGTGGCCGCGATGATTGACCACACAGTTGCAGGCCGCGAGCGTCTGGGCGGAGAGGGCCGCGTCGGTCCTCAGCAGGTCCAGGACGTCGTGCAAGTGCGTCGACGGGTCGGCCATCAGGCGCACCATGCGCATCACGATCGCAGGCGGAGACGGCAGCGACGCGGGATCGAACACAACGGGAACGGCGGTCTTCATGGCGACTCGGTTTTGAGTGTGCGCAGCCTGAACCGGCCCCGCGCGGAGCGCGACCATGACCGGTTCCCTACCAAGGCTTTCACGCGTTTTTTGAAAGCCTACCGACAATCATCGGCCTTTGCGGTTAGTAGCGCGGGCGTTTCCAATTCGGGTCGAACCGCAGCATCTTTTCCGCATCGACCCGGCGGCGCATGCCCGAGCGCAGGTAGCGTTCGTGCGCCACGGCCACCTTGGCCGGGTCGAGGTCCACGCCCAGGCCGGGTCCATCCGGCACGCGCATGTGCCCGTCCTTGATCGGAAGATTCGGGCCGACGATCAGGTCATGCCCCTCCGGGAGCCAGACGTAGTGCGTGTCGCTCGCATAGGTGAGCTGCGGCACGACCGCACCGAGATGGATCATAGCCGCCATCGTGACGCCAGCGTGGTTGTTGCTATGCTGGCTCAAAGACCAACCCATGGCGTCCGCAAACGTACCCAGCGCCTGGCAGGTGGTCAGTCCGCCGAAGCTGTGATGGTCGGCCAGCACGATGTCGACCGGCTGTTGGCGGACGGCGTCGGGCAGATGGCTCATCCGCGTCACACACATGTTGGTGCTCATCTTGAGTCCGGTTCGCCGCCTGACTTCGCCCATCGCTTCCTGGCCGCTGACGGGGTCTTCGTAGTAATCAAGCGGCAGATCGCGCAGTCGGTCCGCGACCCGCACCGCGGTGTCGACCGACCAGCAGGCATTCGGATCGATGCGCAGGGGCTCGACGCCCCCGAAGCGCGCATTCATCGCCTGCAGGGTTTCGATCTCCGCCTCGGGGGTGAGCACACCCGCCTTGAGCTTGTGGAAACGGAAGCCCCATTTCTGCCTGAACTGCCACGCCATCTCGGCCATGGCCTCCGGGGTGAGCACCTCGCCCCAGGGGTCGAGGGCGTTTTCGCCCCGGCCGCGCGCGTCCACCAGCTGCGGATCATCGAGCACTGCAGGATGGTCCGCGGCGTAACGGAAAAACAAATACGAACAAAACTCGACCCGGTCGCGGACCGGGCCGCCGAGCAGTTCGCACAACCGCAGCCCGGTGAGACGCCCGATCAGATCCAGGCATGCGAGTTCGATGCCGGCGTAGGCCGCCGGCGACGCCTTCATCAACGCGGCCTCGAAGGCCCGGAAGGCAAAGGGGCTCTGCCCGACCAGGGACGGCGCCGCGGCTTCGAGCGCGCGGGTCAAGGTCTCGCCGCCGCGCGTCTCGCTGATGCCGACAAGGCCCGCGTTGGTCTCGATCTCGACCACGTTGCGGAGAAAATACGGGCCGTGCGCTCCGCCCGCGTACAGGATCGGAGGATCGGGCAGAGCCACGGGGGTGATGCGCACCGCCGTGATCTTCAGTGAACGATGTTCCCGTGCCGCCGCAGGAAGCACGGCAGCCGCGGGTGCACGGTGGGAAAGGAGGCCAGTCGAGGCGGCAGCCGCCGTCGCAAGCCATTGCCTGCGGGTAAAGGACATGGGGAGGGGATTGGGGTGAACCGAAGCAGTCGCGAGCATGCGCGGCCGCCACGGCAAGACCACCGCAAACTACCCCGCTCCACACGATCGAAAACCGCTTGCGAAGAGCGGCAGCTAATCGCATTTCAATTACGCAGCAGCTTTCGGCCGTACCGAGGGTGCCTTAACTCCGCTTCTCCATGCACACGTTCCGTCCCGGTCTGATTGCCGCCGTCCTTGTTGCGTTCGCCCTCGTCGTGGTTGGCGTGCGGTCCTCCCGCACGTCAGCGCCCGAGCCTCGCCCGCCGACCTCGCTCGCACCTACGCCCCAAGCTGCCGCCGTTGCACCCCAACCCCTGCCACCCGTGGCCGACGTGGCGCCGGACGCAGCCGCCATTCCACCCCGGCCGGCCCCCGACCATATCCAACGCGTGCTGCCTCACGTCACCACGGAGGTGGATGACTGGCGGACGTACACGCCCGAACGCATCACCGTGCAGCTTGCGCCCGACCTGCCCGCCACCTACCGGGTCGTCACCGTCGAGCGCGACGCCCATCGCACGGTCTTGTCGGCCGTGCTGGAACAGGAGCCGGAATCAGGTGCATTCCTGGTCACGGCAGCCAATTCTCCCGATCGCTGGACCGCCACCGCCGTATTCGCCGGGGTCGAGTACCAGATCACCGTTGACCGCGCCGAGTCCAAGGTAGTCGAAGCTCCGGAGTCAGACTTTCTCTGCGAGAATCCGGACGTTCTGATCGCCGACGATCTCAAACCGGATTCCGTATCGGTCTCTGCACCGGTGTCGGCAGCTGACGGCTCGACCGTGGTCGATGTGCTGTTCCTCTACAACCCGCAGGCCCTGGCCGATCGCGACAACGATGCCGCGATGATCGACCTGGACTGCGCCCGCTACATCGCCTCGGGCAACATGGTCCTGGCCAACTCGCAAGTCTCTGCGTTTCGCTGGCGCTACCTGGGAAGTGCGCCGACGCCTAGCTATTCCTTCGGGGAGAACCTCGGCGACAACGACCTGATCCCCATGCGCACGTCGGGGATCCTCGGAGATTTTGTGCGTCAGCAGCAGAGCTCCCGACAGGCCGACCAGGTGGTGTTGCTCGCCGGCGGTGTGAAGCGCGGCGGCGTCGGGGTCGCCTGGATCACCGGGCCCCTGCACCACAGTGCGGTGTCCTATCCGTATCCCACGTCATCCAGCGGCGTCCGGGCCACTTCGGTGCTGTCATACTACACCGTCGTTCACGAACTCGCACACAACTTCGGCTGCCGCCACGATCGCGACGATCCGGTGCGGCCGGGGGTAAACGGCGATGGAAGGTACCAATACGGACACACCATCACCCGCGATGTCGGCGGTACGCCTCGACCCTACGCGACGGTCATGGCCGTCAATGGCGTTCGCATCCCCTATTTCTCGAATCCGGACGTGATGGTGTTCGACATGCCGATCGGCGTTCCGGTCGATCAACCGCGCGCCGCGCACAACGCGCGCTTCATCGCGGAGCAGGCCGCGGCCGTCGCCGCCTCCAGCACGGCCGACAGCCCTCCCGTCATCACGGTCCAGCCGGCAGACGCAACGGTGACGGTCGGCGGGAATCTGACGCTGTCCGTCGAAGCCTCCGGAAATGCCCTCGTCTACCGCTGGGCCCGCGGCGAAACCGTCATCGAAGACGCCTTCAGTTCCACGCTGGTCCTGTCCGGCGTGACCAAAGCTGAGGCCGGTGTCTACCGTGCCAACGTGTCCAATGCGCGCGGCTCGGCCACCAGTCGCGCCGCCACGGTCACGGTCACCGATACGCCACCGCCGCCGCCCACTTCGTCACCACCAAGTGCCGGCGGATCGGGCGGCGGAGGCGGCGGCGGCGCAGCCGGGCCGATGATCGTCTGCGCCCTCGCCATGGTCGTGGCGGTGCGAACGGGAATGCGCCTGCGCTGAACCAATCCGCTCGCGGGAGTCAGGGCTGCGTCGCCCGCGTCAACACCGCCGCGGTATCGCGGATGCGACGCGCGCCTCGCTCATCCGGTGTCACCGTCACCGGCACGTCGGTCACCAGGGCCGAGGTGGCTCCGGCTGGCGTGGCGGAGATGCGGACGCGATCCGCGCCGGGCTCGAGGCCGGTCAGCTCCAGCGCAAACCCGGTTTCGTCGGCCGCCGATGACCCAAGCGTGGGACAAACCGCGACGCGCCCCTCGGCGCCCTTGGCGACGATGAACGTGCCTCCTACGGGAGCCCAACGAAACGCGAGGCGCCGCTTGCGTTCGATGATGACGGTTGCATCCGCGCGGTCATAGTGGCCAACGCGCATAGGCAACGGCGTCACCCGCACTCGATACGAGGGCCGGGTCGCCAGCCAAACGAGCAGCGCACCGGCAAGGAGGCTGCAACCTGAGATCGTGATGAGAAACGATTCGTCCATGGCGAGAAGCGCGTCGTGAAACGCGCGCTGAATGGGAGTTTCTGCGTCTGACCTGCAGTCGCGAGACGAGATGCTTTTCTGCCCCTAGACTTAAAGGTTTTTGACCGCACTACGCAGGGAATTCCCCCCGGAAAATCCCTTGGAAGGCCGCCGTTCACGCGTCTTTCTTCCCCGCATGTCTCTGGATGTCATTGGCCAACGCTGCCTGAGCGAACGCGAACCCGAACTGGGGCTCGGCGTGGTGGCTCGTCTTGAGGGCGGCCGGATCGAAGTGCAGTTCCCGGCCACGGGCGAAACCCGCCTCTACGCGCGCGGCACCGGCGTGCTCAAACGCGTGGTGTTCCGCACCGGCGAAACGATCCGGCGCCGCAACGGCGCGCCGTTCACCATCGAGGCAGTCGAGGAACACGGCGGCCTGCTCGTGTACCTCGGCGCGGGCGAGCGGGTGCGGGAAGACGAGGTTTCGGGACTGGCCGGCGTAAGCCTGCCCTCGGAACGCTTCCTCGCCGGCCAGGCTGACCCCGGTGAGGTCTTCGCCCTCCGCCTGCGGGCGCTCGAGGCCCGCACAAAATTTCGCCAATCGGACGTCCGCGGTTTTCTCGGCGGCCGGATCGATCTGATCCCGCATCAATTCTACATCCTTCACGAAGTCGCGGGACGCCAAAGTCCGCGCGTGCTGCTGGCCGATGAGGTCGGACTCGGCAAAACCATCGAGGCCTGCCTCATCCTCCAACGCCTGCTGGCCGTGGGTCAGGTCGCGCGCGCCCTCGTGCTCGTGCCGGAGTCCCTGACGCACCAGTGGTTTGTCGAACTGCTGCGCCGCTTCAATCTGTGGTTCAGTATCTACGACGAGGACCGCTGCCTCGCGGTCGAGGCCAGTGACCCCGGCCGCAATCCGTTTCACGCCACACAGCTGGCGCTCGCGAGTGTCTCCTTTCTTGCTGCAAACCCGACCCGGGCCGACCAGGCCGTCGAGGCAGGCTGGGATATCGTGATTGTGGACGAGGCACACCACCTGACGTGGAGCCCGGCCTCCGCGAGTCCGGACTACCTGCTGGTGGAGCGTCTCGCGCGTGCGACTCCGGGGCTGCTGTTGCTCACGGCCACGCCCACGCAGCTCGGACTCGAAGGCCATTTTGCCCGCCTGCGCTTGCTCGATCCGGCACGCTTCGACGATTTCGAGGCGTTCCGCCGCGAAGCCGATGGCTACGGTCGGGTCGCGGTCGTGGCCGACAAGTTGGTCGCAAAGCGTACCCTCGACGACACCGACCGTACGGTGCTGCAGCACCTGTTCCAACGCGCCCCCCAACGGCTAGAGTCGCTGCTCGCAGCCTTGTCCGCCAGCCGTAGCGGGGCCCACGAAGCTTTGCTGCGCATCCTGCTCGACCAACACGGACCCGGCCGGGTCATTTTTCGCAACACCCGTGCCGCCATGACGGGTTTTCCCCAGCGCCGGTACCGTCCGGTGGAGCTGGTCTCAGATCAGCCAGCTCTGACCGCCCGCATCGCCCGCGAACTCGAAGCGGAGGAAACCGGGGCGGCAGATAGCGTGCGTTACGCTTTCCGCGACGATCCGCGTCTCGTCTGGCTGATTGGGTTCCTCGAGCAGGTCCGGCCGGCCAAGGTCCTGCTCATTTGCCGAACCCATCGCAAGGTCCTCGCCCTCGAGGCCGCGTTGAAGGAGCGCACCAACCTCAGTGTCGGTGTCTTTCACGAAGGCCTGCCTCTGGTGCAACGCGACCGCCAGGCCGCCTGGTTTGCCGAGGCCGACGGCGCCCAGCTCCTGCTCTGCTCGGAGATCGGCAGCGAGGGGCGCAACTTCCAGTTTGCCCACCATCTCGTGCTCTTTGATCTGCCGCTTAACCCCGGGCTGCTCGAACAACGAATCGGCCGGCTCGATCGCATCGGGCAGACGCACGCCATTGAGCTCCACGTTCCGGTGATTGCCGGCACGGCCCTCGCCGCCGTCGCCGCCTGGTACCATGAGGGCCTCGATGCCTTTGAACATCCGCTGCACGGCGGCAACGACTACCAGGCCGCCTTCCGCGAACGCCTCCTTACCCTCGCCTGCGACGCACGGCCCCACACCGCCGTCGCGCGGGCGGAGGCCCTTGCCCGCCTGATCGCCGAGACCCAGGCCTTCCGCGCCGAGCTGCAGGCCCGGATGCAGCAGGGACGGGATCGGCTGCTGGAGCTCAATTCGTTTGACCCGGTCGTCGCCGGCCAGGTGCTGGCGCGGGTCAAAGCCGCCGACGCCGACCCGTTTCCCCGGCGATTCCTGCTCGAGTTGCTCGATCACTTCGGAGTGCGGGTCAAGGAGCACGAGGACGGCGACCTGTTCCTCGATCCAAGCCATGCTTTCGTCGACCCGTTCCCGTCGCTGCCGGCCGACGGCATGCTGGCCACCTTCAACCGCAGCCGTGCCATCGCCCGCGAAGACATCCGCTTCCTCTCCCCGGATCACGCGCTGATGGAGGACGCGGTCGACCTGCTGATCGACAGCCCGGCGGGCAGCACCGCCTTTGTCCACCTGCGCGGTCCGACGCCCAACCTGATGCTCGAAACCGTCTTCATCCTCGAAACCGTGGCCGATGCGCGCTGGCATGTGGACCGGTTTCTGGCCGCGACGCCGATTCGCGTGCTGGTGGATGTGCGGGGACGGGACCTAACGGAGGAATACTCTGCCGCCGGCATCACGAACGATGCAACCGACGGTGACCTGCACCGGTTTCTTGAGCGCCCCGGTTTCAACGCCGCCGTGTTGAAAGCCATGCTCGACGGCGCACAGGATCTCGCCGAAGCCCGGGCGATCCGCCTCCGCGCCGATGCGGCCCAGACGGCCTCAGCCCTCCTGCGGGCCGAAGTGCAACGCCTGGTCGATCTCAGCACGATCAATCCCCATGTACGCCCCGAGGAAATCTCGCTGGCCGGCCAAAAGCAGGCGCACACCGAGACTGCCATTGCGCAGGCCCGGTTGCGGCTCGATTCGATTCGGTTGATCCTCGAAGGCCCCTGAGCCGGTTCGCCGCCCGGTCCCGCTCTCCGGCGGTTTTCTCCATTGGCTCCCCTCTCCGCATCGCTACGCTTGGATCCATGCCCTTTCGCCTCGTTGCCCTACTCCTGCTTCTCGCCATGCAAAGCGCGGTTTCCCTCGAAGGCCAGCCGGCCGGATTCAACTACGACGAATCGAAGGTGGGGAGCTACACCCTGCCCGACGCTCTCACCCTGAATGACGGCACCCCCGTACGCGACACCGCGGCGTGGACCCGGCTGCGCCGTCCCGAGTTGCTCGAGCACTTTGCCCGCGAGGTTTACGGACGCACCCCGGCCGGCCGGCCCGCGGGTATGCATTGGGCGGTGACCTCCGAAGACCGTGCGGCCCTTGGCGGCAAGGCAGTGCGCAAGGAGATCACGGTGTGGTTCAGCGCCGGCACGGCGGGACCGAAGATGCATCTCCTGCTCTATGTACCGGCAGCCGCGCCGAAACCGGTTCCGGCGTTTCTTGGCCTGAGCTTCTACGGCAACCACTCCGTGCATGCCGATCCTGGGATCACCCTGTCCACCGCCTGGATGCGCAACAGTGCGGAACACGCGACCGTCAACCATCGCGCCACCGAGAAGTCCCGCGGCAGCCACGCGAGCCGGTGGCAAATCGAAGAGGTGATCGCCCGCGGCTACGCCACCGCGACGATCTACTGTGGCGACCTGTGCGAGGACCGTCCCGAGGGCTTGTCCGCCGACGTCGCCGCGCTGTTCAAGACCGGCGGGACCGAAGAACGCGCGCCCGACGCCTGGGGCGCAATCGGCATCTGGGCGTGGGGCCTGAGCCGCGCGCTCGACTACCTGGAGCACGATGCCGATATCGATGCCCAGCGTGTCGCCGTCCATGGCCATTCGCGACTCGGCAAGGCCGCGCTTTGGGCCGGAGCGCAGGACGAGCGCTTCGCCCTCGTCATCTCCAACGAGTCCGGCTGCGGCGGCGCCGCGTTGAGCCGGCGCAACTACGGCGAAACGGTAAAGCGCATCAACACCAGCTTCCCGTATTGGTTCGCCCGAAATTTCCGTCGCTACAACGACCGCGAAAGCGCGCTGCCCGTCGATCAGCACCAGTTGATCGCGTTGATCGCGCCCCGCCCCGTCTACGTCGCAAGCGCCGAGGGCGACAAGTGGGCCGACCCCCGCGGTGAGTTTCTCGGTGCGAAAGAGGCCGAGCCGGTCTACGCCTTGTGGGGCAAGAAAGGACTCGGCGTGGCGGACCAGCCGCCGGTGGACACGCCGATCCACGGGGACGGCCTCGCCTACCACGTGCGCACCGGGGTGCACGACATCACCGCCTACGACTGGAGCCAGTACCTCGCCTACGCCGATCGGGTGCTGAAGAAGTAAGGCAGGGGCGTCAGCGCACCCGCGCTGAGCGCAGCAACAGCACGCCGATCAGGGTCACCCCGGCCGCACAGCCGAGGAAGAGCAGGCGTCCCCACAGCGGGTTCGGAATCGCCAGCATCAACAGCAGGCCTGTGCCCGCCGCGGTCACGATGAGGCCCAGCTTGTGCCGTTGCTGGATGTCGGACTCCGTCGGCCGTGCATCGGTCAGCTCCGGCCGTTCGAGGTCGGCAAAGAAGCCATCCGTCGCGGCCTGCGTTGCGTTGTCCTTCCGCCGGTAGAAGAGCGTGGTCAGGCAGAAGAAGCCGCCGGTGAGAAACAGGTGCGCCGCGATGTTCGACATGACCGACAGCTCGGACGCCTCCCGCTTCGTCCACGTCACATCGAACCACCGGCCGATCGCTTCCGGTGTCCAGACCTTCACCAGTAGGAGGGAAACCACCAACCCGAAGACCACCGTCGCCCAGGGTGCCCAGACCGGGGTCCGCCGGATGAACATGCCGAAAAAGAGAGGGACCAGGATGGGGGACTGCGCGAGCGTGCTGACGTTCATCATCAGGTCGAAGAGGCTCAGCTCCGTGAGCGAACTGAAAAACTGCGCCATGAGGAGAATGAGCAGACCGTTCACGATCGAGACCGCCTGCCCCGCCCGCAGCAGTTCCCGTTCGGACGGCTCCGCGTTCCGGCGCAGGACCGGGGCGTAGAAACTGCGGACAAAAATACCGGCGTTGCGGTTCAAGGCCGAATCCATCGACGACATCGTCGCCGCAAACAACCCGGCCATGAGCAGGCCCACCGTGCCCAGCGGCATGTATTTTTCCGCAAATACGAGGTACACGGCATCGGCCGATTTCGAACCCAGTTCCGCATGCACGGCTCCGGCGTTCGGAATCATCGAGGCCGCCACCCACGGCGGAACAAACCAGATCATCGCGCCAACGATCATCAGCACGAGAGCGAACAGGGCTCCCTTGCTCGCCTGCGCCGAGTCCTTGGCGTTCAGGAACCGGTACGAATCCTGGAGGTTGTTGATGCTCTGGATCTGTTTGACGAAGAAGAACAGGAACGACCCGGCGATCAGCAGCGGATAATTCATGTTGGGCCCGACGAGGAAGCCGCCGGGGTAATTAGCCATCATCGGGCCGGGACCGCCGACCACCACGAGCGCCACGATGGCGCACGCGACGGAGACCACGGCAACGACCAGCGCCTGCACGAAATCGCTCGCGACCACTCCCCAGGCCCCGCTGATCAGCGAGACGAGCAGCACCGCGATACCCGTCGCATAGATGGTCGGCACGAGGTCAAAGCCGAGCACGGCGCTCACGAAGAGCGCGAGGCCGTTCAGCCAGACTCCCGCGTTCAGGATGCTGAGCGGAATGATTGCCCAGGTGAAAAACTGCTCGTTGACCCCACCGAACCGGCGCCGGATCGCCTCCGTCGGCGTATCCACCCGGATCTGACGCATCCGCGCCGCAAACCATTTCCATGCCGCCAGGTAGCCGACGCAGTTGCCCACGAACACCGCAGTCACGACCAGCCCGTCCGTGTAGGCCTTGCCCGCCGCGCCGGTAAACGTCCAGGCGCTGAACTGCGTCATGAACGCCGACGCCCCCACCATCCACCACAACATCTTTCCTCCCCCGCGAAAGTAGTCGCTGGCCGACCGGCTGGCCATGCGCTGAAACAGCACGCCGATCAGGATCATGAAGGCAAAGTAGGCGACGACGACGACGAGGTTGTAATCCATGGGGTCCGGTACGCGTTTGCGGAACGCAAACACGCCCCCCTCGAAACCGCAGCCTTCCCGACGGGGCAAGGGATAACCTGCTTATTTATCGCGGCCGCCCGGCCGCCTGAACCCGGATCAGGCGGCGTGCTGGCGTCGCTCGCCCGCCGCCGCCGCGGCCAACAACGGACGGATCAGCTTGTTCAATTCGACGCTGATCACGATCTGATGGGCATCCTTCCATCCGGCCAAAATGAGCCCGGTCGTCGCCTTGGGCGCACCGAGGGGCAGCAGGACAAAGGAACCGATCGCGTGGGCCCGCGACCACCAGGGGGGCAGATAGGGCGCGATTTTCGGATCCGACGCACAGTGAATGAACACGTTCTCATGCCGCGTCAGACACACGCCGAACACTGTGCGCTCCTCCGGGCGGATGACCGCGCTCTCCTTCAGCGCCGCGAAGACCTCCCCGCGTCCATGCGTCAGACGCCCCGGACCGCCCGGTGGCACGGTGAACAGGAGTCCCTCCGTGGCAGCCAAGCCACGCTGCACGATCGCGAGGATCGTCACCAGAATCTCGTCGCGCGACACGCCGGGCCGCTGCAGCAGCGCAGCCACGTGGGCCGCCCCGCCGACCCAGTCGAAGCCCGCCACGATTGGCGCGGGAGGATGAAGCGAGAACTCCGGCAAAGGTGGACGCGAAGCCTGCGGGGGCGTCGAGGGTGGCGACGCCGGCAACGGCGGTTTCGCCGGCTCGGCCGCAGTCCGCGGCGCCGGCGCGATGCTGGCCGACGGATCGATGCCCGCACAACGCTGGCGCAGACGGACAAGGCTTTGGTTGGCCATGCCCTTCAAGCCATACGTCCGGGCGAAGCCGGTGTACTGCGACTCGGCCTGCGCAAGCAGGTCGGTGACCTCGTCGCCCAGAGCCGGAAGGGAGCGCTGGTAGCGCGCGGCCAGCGCCCGGGCCTGGCGGCTGAATTCGGCTGCGGACAAACTGCCCTTGAGGGCGAGCGCGGCCAGCTTCGCAGAGAAATCCGCGATCGCGAGCATCTGCGTGCTCGGCGCCGTGTCCAAGACCGCGAGGGCGGCGGGCGGCAGGTCCCGCAGGGCGGACATGATTTCCTCGGGCAAATCGGAGGCCTTCAGCAGCTCGCGGCCAAGTTCCAGCGGTGTGAGACCAAAATGCGACCGCCACACGTCGTCGTCCGCCGCCACGTCCGCGTCCGCCTGCACCTCCCGGTAGTCTTCCGCCAAATACGTCGCGAGCACGATCCGCCCGAAGTTGCGCAGCGCGGCACAGACGAAGGCCTGCTCGGGATCGAGCAACTGGCGGGATCGCGCCGCCGCCTGGGCGACGCAGCCCGCCGTCAGCGCGAGGGCCACCGCCTCCTGACGCTGGGCGTCGGTCTGCCCGCTCGAGCTGTGCTTCATCAGCATGAGCGACATCGAAAGCGTGCGGATACGCTCGTAGCCGATCACGTGCACGGCCTGGGACACCGTCGTGACCTGCACGCCGTTCGGATTGTAGAAGAAGGTATTGGCCGCGGCGATCACCTTGGAAAGCACCACGGGGTCCTGCTGGATCGCCTCGGAGAGCTCGCTGACCGAGATGTTTACCGAATTGCCGGACAGGGTGCCGATCAGCTTCACGATCTCGGGCAGAAACGCCGCCGGGCCGCCGTGCATCGCGGCGGCAACGCGACTCAAGGTCTGTGATGCCAGGGTATCACTCATCCTCTCCCCTCATCGGCCCGAGGGGTGTAAAATGAAGGAAAAACCCCATGCCGCCGCGAAGCGCGGCGGAAATCCCAAACCTCAAACGTCCAAATCCCAGAAACGGCGGCCTCGAAATGGATAAGCGATTCGCCTGCTTTCGGTTGGAACCCGTTGGGGATTTGGACGTTTGGGATTTCCGGCTTCGCCGGCTAAACCTTCCAGCCGTTGCGGTACCGCTCGCGGGTCAACCACTTGCGATCGCCGCCCCGGGTGAAGGCGTTGCGTTGCGGATCCCAGCCCGCGTTCGCGCCGTAATGGTAGGCGAAGTTCATCAGGTGGCAGGCGATGACCGAGCGCGCACCGATCTCGACGTCGCAAATCGGGCGGCGGCGCGCCTGGACCGCATCGAGGAAGTCCTGAAAGTGACTCGAGGTTTGGGTCAGTTTCACCTTCGCATCGGCCAGAAACTCGCGCTCGGTGAGAATGACCTCGCGATCCAGCGACGTGCCGCGATCCGTCTCGCGGTCCCAGAATTTGTGCACGGTTTTTCCGTCCATCACGAACTCGAACTTGCCCCGGTTCACGTGGACCTCGCCCTCGCTGCCATAGAAGGAAACGCCCTTGCCGCGCACGTGTGAGAGCACGACCCCGTTGCGGTAGACGAGCTGTGCACCGCGCTTCGCCGTCTCCCACCCGTCCGGCGCACGGACCTCGACCGGCCCGCTGGCGTCCGCATCCAATGCCCATTGGGCGATGTCGATGTGATGAGCGCCCCAGTCCGTGATCATGCCGCCGCCAAACTCCCAAGTGTCGCGCCACTTGGGAAAGTGGGAATGCACCCCGCGGGGCGCGAGGAACGGATTGTAGTCCACCAACGGACCCGGACCGCACCAGAGTTCCCAGTCGAGACCGGGCTCCAACGGCTCCGCCGGCTTGTCGTACCGCGACGCCGGGTCGCCAAAGGAAACGTGCACAGCCGTGAGGCGTCCGATCACGCCGTTTCGCACTAGCTCCGCAGCCACACGAAACTCCTTCTGCGATCGCTGTTGCGAGCCGGTCTGAAGCACCCGGTTGGTCCGCCGCACCGCCTTCATCAACTCGACCGCCTCGCGGATGTTGTAGGTGAGCGGCTTCTCGCAGTAGACGTCCTTCCCGGCATTGACCGCGGCGATCGCAATGTAGGCGTGCCAGTGGTCGGGGGTGGCGATGACCACCGCGTCGATGTCGGAGCGGGCAATGACCTCCCGGAAATCGTTGTGGACCGTGACGCCGCGATACGTGGTGCCGGCCGCCTCGCTGTAGGCCTTCTGCACCCGATCCCGTGCGTCTTCGCGCCGGGTGGTGTCCACGTCGCAGACGGCAACCACCTCAACATCGTCGCGCCGCAGGAAGGCGCCCAGATGGGATTGCATCATTTTGCCCATGCCGATGCAGCCCAGCGTCAGGCGCCGGCCGGGCGCGCTGGCCTGGGCCCAGACGCGTCCGGGCAGGATGAGCGGAGCCGCGGCCAAGGCGGAGTACTTCAAGAACTGGCGACGAGAGACGGAGGACGGGAGCATGATGATTGAGGTGGGATTACCATCGCGCCGGGTGGGCGCGGGGTCCGGCAAACGGGGGTAAGACGAATGAGGCAAAGGCCACCCCGCCTCCGTGGCAAACCCAGATCAGGTCGAAACGCCGAGCAAACCGCGTCCGAGTTGGAAATGGCCCAAGCCCAGGCGCGTGGCCACCGGCACGTAGGTGCGCCCCGCGACCGCCGTAACCCGCTCCAGCACCTGCTTCAGCGCCTCGCTCGTGTCGGACGAAAGAACCCCGTCGGTCTCGTCCGGCGCGATGCCGTGCGCCGATGCTTCGCAAAATTGCAGCACCGGCAGCAGCGCGTGGCCCTCGTGCACATGGCCGGACACCAGGGTGGCGAACAGATGGGCCCCACAGGCCCCGAGCGCAGCGAGATTCTCCGACCAGTCTTCGCTCTCGGTGTCGACCAGGTGCAAGCCCGACTGCAGGCGGGGTTGCCCATACGCGAGTGACGCCCGCGGGGGATGTCCGCCCAGCAGGCCGTCGGCGAACGCCGGCTGCCGCAGCAGGCCATCCGATGCCGGAATCAGCACGGATCCGCCGGCGGCCACGACGAGCCGCGCCAACTCAGCCAGCATCGCGGACGCCCCCGCGGAGTGGCCGCCGCTGCTCTGCAGCCCGAGGCACAGCACCCCCAGGTCCGCCGTCGCCATGGCCGTGAGCGGACGAGCGGCCAGCGCGGCGCCGAACCAGCTCTCGATGCGTCCGAGCACCTTGTCGATGCCTCCGTCGAGCTGCACGCTGGCCCAACCAAAACGTTCGAGCGGAATGCCCGCCGCCTCGAACTGGCGGCGCATGACGTCGTTCGGCACCTTCTCGCAGCCGTGCTCCAGCATCAGCGCCGCCGCCACGTTCGGGTGCGTGGCGTAACCGCGGTACGTCCGGTGCAACAGCTGGTGCATCGTCTCGCCGCCGAACCCGCAGCCTTCCGTGTGCACCAGGGCCACGAAACGGGAGATGCCCTGCGGCCGGCCGAGCCCGGAGGCGGTCAGGCGCTCCGCTGCCATCCGCGCCACCTGGGTCGCGCAGAGGCTCGTCGGGAGCACGAGCCCCACGCGTTCCGTCGCCCAGCGGTCATGGCCCAGTGAATACGCCGGAAACGCCACGGTGTCGCCGACCCCGGCCGGTTCCGGCCCGAGCGTTTCGATCGTCACGAGCGGTTTTCCGTCCGGCGCGCGGCGGCGCTGGAGTTCCGGGAGCCGCGAGGCGTCTGTCTGGCGCCAGTTGCGCCACAAGGAAACCTGGGAGTGTCCGGCAAGCTCGCCCTTCGTCCGCCGGCCCGAGGCGGTTTCGAGCAGGAGCTCGAACCCCTCCGCCGCGAGGGTCTCCATCGCCTCGCCGTCGAGGTAACGGCCGGCGTTGAGATCCATCTCGTGCTGCAACAGGGTATGCCGCCGGGTGGTCGTGGTCAGCTTCAGCGTCGGCACGAACGGAAAATTCGTGATCGAACCGTTGCCCGTGACGAAGAGAAACAGAGTGCAGCCGGCCGCGACCTGGCCCGCGATGCCTTCGAGGTCGTTGCCCGGGCTGTTCATGAAATGAAAACCGGGTGCCACCATGGGCCGGGCGTAGTCGATGACGTGCTCGATGCGCGTGCGCGGATCCTTCTTGTGCACCGCGCCGAGCGACTTGAGCGCGATGTTGTAGAGTCCGCGCAGCTTGTTGCCCGCCGACGGATTGGCCTCGGCCGTCACGCCGTGCCACGACAGCCGCTGCTCGAAGGAGGCGATCGTGTCCAACAGGGCCTGCGCGGTGGAGGCATCGCGCACATTGCGCAGCAGGTAGGCTTCCGCTCCGACCAGTTCGTCGGTCTCGCAGAGGTTGCCCGCCCCGCCGTGCCGGATGACTTCGTGCACGATTGCGCCCGCGAGCGGGTTGCCGGAGATGCCGGAGAACGCGTCCGATCCGCCGCATTGGAGGGCGACGCGCAGGGCTGACACCGGCTCCGGAGTGCGCCGGCAAGCCGCCGCCTCGTCGAGCCAGCCTCGCACGAGGCGCTCGCCCTCCGCGAGCCCGGCCGCCAGCGATCCGCGCAGGGTGAGAAAGGCATGCCTCACGTCATCGAGCGGATAGCGGTGCTCGCGCAGAAAGGCCTCGAGGCGGGCGTTCGACACGGGCTCGGCGCCGAAATCGAGCGCGAGCACGGCGGCGACGTTGGGGTGCACCATGAACCCCGCGAGCGCGCGTAGCACCTCGGCCAGGTTGTTCGGCTGTTCCGGTCCCCCGCCCTCCGTGTGCGCAACTGCGACCACGCCGTCGAGTCCGGGCCGGTCCCGCGCAAACGGCTGCAGCCGGGCCGCCAGCTGGCGCGCCGCGGCGGCCGTGCGCGCGTTCGTGCCCAGGACGACGATCAGGTTCCGGGTGCCGACGCCGCGCCGTCCGGGCCGGCGGTAACCCTGGAAGGTCCGGGGCTCCGCCGCCGGCTCCACGGCCGGACCGGGGCGAAAGGCCGGCGTCTCAAGGCGCACCGGCTCGCGGTAGTCTTCAAAATTTGGATACGCCGGCAGTGCGATGCCGAGGGCCCGCACGCGCAGCGCGTCGAGCATCGACTGGTTGCACACGTAGTCGCCGGGCGCGACCGGCGCCAATGCACGGCCGAACGGCAGACCCCAAGATTGAAGCAGGTCGCCGGCGGCGATCGGCGCGACGGCGAAGCGGTGCCCCTCCAGGACGGCGTACGGCAGCGCGACCTCGCCGCCCGGCAGCCGGACACGCTGGCCCGCATCCAGCTGACGGATGGCGATGGCGACATTGTCGGACGGCGCGGCCAGCCGGGCCACGGCAAGCAGGTCCAAGGACGGGGCATTCACGGGGTCAGCCAAAGACGGGGCACCGGCGGTGTCGAGGCGGCGCTGGCCACCGTGCCATTCAGGGCCCAACGACCGGTTGATCTTCGTAGTCGAAGACAAAGCTGACGCGCGCCGCCACCGGCACCGGTCGCCCTTGGCGGGTGGCCGGGTCAAATTGCATGCGATTGACGGTGCTGAGGGCAGTGGCGCCAAACGCCTCGTGCGAAGCCCGTTCCACTGTCGCCCTCGACACCGTGCCTTGGACCGAGATCAGGAAATCGATCGTCACGCTGCCCCGGACACCCTGGGCGAGCATGAAGGGCGGATATTGTGTGGGCGGCGCGTCGCGCAACCGGGGCGGCACGTCGTACGTGGCGAAGAACTCGAAGTTCTGGGGCAAGGTGGCCTTCGCCACGCGATTGAACGGCGGCGCGGTGGCGCACCCCGCACCCAGCACGAGCAAGGCGAGCACCGAGACCAGCTTGAGGATGGCGGGAGGCGTCATGCGACGGTCAAAGGCTGAGGTAGTGGCGGAAGAGCGCCTGCGTACCCTTGTCCTGCCAGCCCTGCGCAGCGACCCTGTCGTACAACTGCTTGGCCAAAGCGAGCCCGGGCAGGTCGAGCTTGAGCTCGGCCGCCGAGTCGAGAGCGATGCGCAAATCCTTGAGCAGGTGCTTCACGTAGAAACCTGGTTCAAAGTTGCCCGCAAGTGCCCGCGGCGCAAGGGTCGTCATCGCCCAGCTGCCCGCCGCACCGCCACTGATGCTGGCATGCACCGCCGCCGGATCGAGTCCCGCTTTCTGCGCGTAGACCAATCCCTCGCACCACGAGATCATGCCGACGGCGACGGCGATCTGGTTGGCCATCTTGCAGTGCTGCCCGGCCCCGGCCGGTCCGAGGCGGGCGATGTTCTTGCCCATGAGCTCGAAGAGCGGTTTCGCCCGCTGAAAGGCCGCCTCGTCTCCCCCGACCATGATCACCAGCCGCGCCTCGCGTGCACCGACGTCGCCACCGGATACCGGCGCATCGAGCGCCTCCAACCCGCGCGCCTTGGCCGCTTCCGCGATGCGACGGGCCAGCACGGGGCTCGAGGTGGTCATGTCGATCAGCAGCGCTCCCGGCCGCGCGCGGGCAATCACTCCGTCGGCGCCAAGGTAAGTCTGCTCCACATCGGCGGGAAAGCCGACGATGGTGATGACGACATCCGCCGCCGCCGCCGCCGCGCCCGCGGTGTCATGCCAGGTCGCGCCTGCCTCGAGCAGGGCGGCGGCCTTCTCCTTGGTGCGGTTGAAGACGTGCAGCGGGTGGCCGGCCTTGAGCAGGTGGCCGGCCATGCTCCGGCCCATGACGCCGGTGCCGATGAATGCGACGGAAGGAAGGGTTGGCATAGGGAGAAGGGAATGGCGTGCGAACCAGGGAAAGCGGCGGAATTGAGCGGTGTCGCCCGGACGAGCTCAACCACTTTCCCGCCGGTCCCCGCCGCCAGCCCAGTCTCGACACCGCGAAGGTAACGGTGCTTACACACCCGTACCCCCGCGATGAAGCTCTCCCCTGAATTCCGCAAACGCGTGCTCGCCGGCGAATCGGTGGGCGGCACCTTCCTCAACCTCGGTTCGCCACTGACCGCCGAAATGGCGGGGGCTGCCGGTTTTGACTGGGTGCTGCTCGACTACGAACACGGCCCGGGCGACGACTCCACCCTGTTGCACCAGCTCCAGGCGGTCGAAGGTACCGCTGCGGTGCCCATCGTGCGCATCGCCGCCAACGAAACCCCACGTTTCAAACGGGTGCTCGATGCGGGAGCCGCCGGCGTGATGGTACCGTACGTCAATACCGCCGACGAGGCGGCGGCGGCGGTACGCGCCATGCGCTATCCGCCCCACGGAGTGCGCGGGGTTTCGAAGATGAACCGTGCCTCCGGCTTCGGCGTGCACTTCGACGCCGCCCTCGCCCACAGCCACGAATGGTTGGTGACCATGGTGCAGATCGAGACCCGCGAAGCGGTGGAAAACATCGACGCGATCGCCGCCGTCGAGGGGGCTGATGTCCTGTTCGTCGGTCCGCTCGACCTCTCGACCAACTACGGAATCAGCGGAAACTACACGCACCCGGATTTCGTCGAGTTGCTCCGCCGGGTGGCCGCCGCAGCGCGGCGGGCCGGCAAGGCCGCAGGCATTCTTGCCCTCGATGGCAGCAACGTCGGTCCCTGGCGGGCCCTCGGCTACTCGGTCATGGCCCTGGGTTCGGACGGCGGAGCCGCCAATACCGGTCTGCGGGCGGCCGCCGCCGCGTTGCGCAAAGGCTAGGCGGGCCGGTGCGCCCTCAGAACGGCCACCACGAGGACGAGACCGGCTTGCCGTCCCGCGTCGCCTGCCTCGCCTCGTCCACCGCCTGAAGATAGAAATCGGCCAGGCCGTCGGCCTGCCGCGCCTTGCGGGTGTCGACCCGCATCAGCAGGGTGCCATCCGCCGCGAGAACCACAAGGGTCGGATAGCTCGCGATGCCGTATTGCCGGCGCAGCGCGGCCACCCGTGCCGCCTCCTCCGCCGGCTGCGGCTGGTTGCGCAACCAATCGACCTTCACGAGCACGAACGCGGTCTGAGCGAGCGCGAGAAAATCGGCGTTCCCCGCGACCTCGGCCTGAAACGCCTGGCAGGGCGGACACCAATCCGTGCCGGTGAACAGCACCAGCAGACGCTTCTTCTGCTCTGCCGCGAGCCGCTTCGCCGCTTTAAAGTCAACCCGCCAGGGATCGCCTGCCGCAGGCGCGGACGCCGCCGGTGCCGGTCTCGATGGCGCCGCCTCGGGCGTGCGCGGCGCGGGTGCCGGGGCGGCCGGCGGCGCGGGCCGCTTGAATTCGACGGACGTCACCTTCCCCTCCTCCAACACCACCCGGCCCTCCGGATACATCAGGATTTCGCGCCGGCCCGCCTGGCTGGTGCCCCGCGGAGTGCCCAAGGCCGCCACCACCTCCTCACGCGTGGCACCGAGGCCCACCGCTGCCTCCACCGCACCCGCCATCAACGCCAGGAGAACGAAGCATCGCCACACCATGCCGTGATCCCACGCCCAAAGTGGCGCCAAGGCAAGGCATGGACGCGACTCGGCGCTTGGCCCGGGGCCGATTTCCCCCGACACTCCCGGCCATGTCGGTGCCGCTCATGGCCTTCCTTGCGCCGTTGTTCTTCGTCTTCGAAGGCTGGCAACTCGTCATCGGCGAACGCTATCTCGGGGTGAAACAGATCGCCCGCCACGGCGATCCGCGCGAGCTCGGCCCGTCGGAGCCGGTCGCGGCGTTCTGGACCGTCGCCATCCTCGCCTATGCGTGCTGGACGCTGGCCATGCTCGCCACCGGGTTCGCCCGCGCGCAGATCCTCTGCCTCATCGCCGTGACGCTCATCGGCTTCAGTCTGCGCCGTAACTGCAGCCTCAAGTGGGTCCTGGTTGTCCTCACCATCGAGGGCGCCATCCGGATCGGCATGCTCGTCTCCCTGATGGGCACGGTCTGGCGCCGGCTGTCATGACGGCGTCCGGCCGGCGCCCTCGCTGGCGCGCGGACGTCACACACCTCACCGCGCGAATCGGCGCGTCTCCTGCTTGGCCACCGGCTCCTGCTGCGATTGCTGGAAAAACTCCTGCGCCGCCGCGATCACCCGGCCGTACTGCGAATAGTTACCGGCCCATGAATTCGGAACGCGGATACGCTTGATCACGCCCTTTCCCTTGGCATCCGCCGCGTCTCCGTCCGGCACGATCTCCACCGACAATTTCGGATCCTGCGTGTGGACCACGTAGTGCTTCGTCCGGCCGTCTTCTTCCCGCTCGATTCGGATGAAGTGCGCAAAGTTCATCGGTCGGGGATGAGGCTGCCGCGATTTGACCGGGAAGGAAACGCCCAATTTCGCCTCATTTCGCCCGATCGCGCCGCCCGCTTTCAGCCTTGAGAAATCCGGCTTGGCCGCGTCAATGCTCGGTGCAACGCCGCGCTCGCCCCATGCAACTTCCCGACGAGGCTCCGAAACTGCCCAAGCTCCCCTTCTTGATTGGTGACGGTCTGCTGCTGGCGACGGCCGCCGTCCTCGTCCAGCGCAGCGACGCACCCCTCTCCGCATCGACCACGATCGCCGTGGTGGCGTGCGTTGCGATTGGCGCCGTACTGGCGGTCATTCCTTTCCTCGCCGACTACGCCCGACGCCAGGACGCGGCATTGACCGAACGCCAGAACTCCCTCGAAGCCCTGGCCCGCACCACGGCGGCCGCGGCGGAACAGATCAGCATCGCCGCCTCGGGGCTGCACACCATCGCCGAACAGGTGCACCGCAACCTGAAGCTCACCGAGCAACTGCCGCACCGCCTGCAGGAGAAGATCAACGAGTTCAGCCAGCAGCGGGATGAAGCCATCGTGGCCGAGAACGAAGCCCTGACGCAGGAGGTGAACAGCCTGCGCGCCTCGGAGGCCGAGAAGCTGGAGACCGCGGCCTCCCGCATTCACCGCACGGTCGCGGACCTCGCCAAGTTCGAACAGTCAATCCAAGGCCAGGCCCAGGCCCTGCGTGAAACGCTCGAGAAACTGCCGGACGCCGCCCAACGGGCCGCGGAGAAGGCGGGACGCGCCGTGGCCGTCGCCGGCGACGAGACCGCAGCCAAGGTTCGCGGCGAGATTGATTCCAGTCTCGCCCTCGCCTTGGGCAGCTTCACCGCCCGGCTTACCCCTCCGGTCGTAACACCCGCCACTCCGGTACCGCATCCGCGCGCCAAACCGAAGGCCGCGCCGCCTGAGGCACCGGCTCCCGTGGCGGAACCCCTCACCGTCGTCCCAGCCGCTGCACCTCCTGCCGCACCCGCCGAGCCGCCTCCGCCCGCGGAGCCGGCCGTCTCCACCCCGGCCGATCCGGCGCCGGCCGAAGCACCGGTAACGGTCGAACCGGCCCCAGCCACCGATACCGACCCAACGCCGCCACCCGCCCCACCGCGCAAGCGTCCCCGCAAAGCCGCTGACGCCGATCAAGGCACGCTGCTCGACCTGTCCGAGATCGAGACCAGCATGCCCCCAAGCAGCGTGACGGACCGCTCCTTGTCCAACGACGGCCTCACCCGGGTGGTCGTGACGGCTTACATCGGCATCGGCAACCGGTTGTTTGTGCGTGGTGACGGGCCGGGCTTGAGCTGGGACAAGGGCGTGCCGCTGCAATTCGTTTCCATCGGCAAGTGGCGTTGGGAGACGCCGGACGCCACCGCTCCCGTGACCATCAAGATCTTCAAGAACGATCAGGTGGAATGCCCTGTCCTCGGCGCCGTAACGATTGAGCCCGGACAGCAGGCCGAAGTGAGCGCCAATTTCTAAACCGGACATCGGCACGTGCTCACCGGGCGCTGGACCCGGGAGCTTGCGCCGGCGCCCGGCGGCCTCTTGGCTCGCGCCCACGCCATGCCCGCCACCGCGCTTTCGCTGCATCGCCCCTCCCACCCCGCCCACATGCGGGCGGTGCGCAGCCGGCTGCGACTGTCGATCCGCGATGCCGGGCTGACCGACCTCCGCCATCCCACCGACGAGCAGGGCGCCGACGAAGGCGGACCGTTTTGGGACATCGAGCCGACCCCGCTGATCATCGAGTCGAAGGAGTGGGCAACGCTTGAAGCCGCCCTCGTTCAACGCGCGCGCTTCGTCAATGCCCTGCTGACGGACCTTTACTCCAATCAGGAGGCCCTCAAGCAGCGGCTGGTACCGCCCGAGGTCGTGTTCGACGATCCCTATTATCGGCGGCCCTGCTTCGGGCTCGGCAACGGCGGCCAACTGCCGGCCACCCTGCTGCGCTTTGACCTGATCAAGACCGCCTCCGGCTGGGTCTGCGCCTCGACGCACGCGAACACCCCCATCGGGCTCAGCTACGCCGTGCAGAACCGCCGTTTCATGACCCAGGAGGCGACGGAGTTCTACCGCGCCCTGCCCGACTACCACAGCATCATCAATTACCCCCTGCAGCTGCTTGCGGCGCTCCACAAACTTTCCCGCCAACAGGAGCGCGCCCCCTCGATCGTGGTGCTGACCGCGGGCCCGCAGGATCCCTTTTATTCGGAACACAGCTTTCTCGCCCGCAAGATGGGTCTGCCTCTCGCCCGCGGCGACGACCTACTGGTGCTCGATAACCGCGTCTATTTCAAAACCATCGCCGGACTTGAGCGCGTCGACGTGATCTATCGCCGGCTGAACGATGCCCACATTGATCCGGTGGTGTTCTCCACCGATCGGGAGAGCGCAGGCATCCCCGGACTCGTGCAGTGCCTTCGCGCCGGTACCGTTGCCATCGCCAACGCCATCGGCGCCGGGCTCGCGGAGAGTCGAGCCTTCGACCTGCACCTGCCCCGCCTGATGCGCTTTTACCTCGGCGAGTCTCCCTTGCTGCCGCCGATCCCAACCTTTTCGTGCGGCGACACGGACCAGTTGGACCAGATCATGGACCAGCGGGAGCGGCTCGTATTGCGTCCCCTGCACGAGCCCCGTCGCGGCGCGGACCGCACCGGGCTCCGCCCACAGGACTTGCTCAACGAAAATGGTCTGGCCCAGACCGTGCGCGAGAACCCCCACGCATTCGTCGCCCAGGTCCGCACCGAGTCGCTGCCGCTCGATCCCGAAGCGAAAAAATCACCGCCCTTCCGGTTGAGCGCCTTCGTGCTGTCGCAGGGCAAGCGCGTCCACGTGTTTCCGGGTGGACTCGTCCGCCTCGGTGCCGGCGATCCGCCGCCTGATCGCGTCGGCATCACCGTCGACACGCTCGTACTCACTCCGGATGACACCGGGACGGGCGGTGTCGCCGATCTGGAAGAACCGGTCATCGATGGAGCCCCGCCGACTGCCCTCGGCTCGCGGTCGGCCGAGTATCTGTTCTGGCTCGGCCGTTACCTTGAACGGGCCGAGGCCACGGCGCGAATGCTCGCCATCCTCGACGACGTGGCCTTGGAGGAAATCCCGCCCCGGGACCGCCGCCGCTGGGTGCCGGTCTGGCGCGGGCTGTTGGAAGCCACCGGACACACCGGCGAGAAGATCACTGCCCGCGCCAACCCTCAGGCGGCCCTCTCGTCGGACCTGATGTGGCGCATGACGCTGGATGGCGCCAACCTGAGTTCGATCTTCTCGTCGGTGTCATCGGCCTGCGAGAACGCGCGCCAGCTGCGCGACTATGTCAGCCCCGAGGCGTGGTCGGTGCTCGCCCGGCTGCATGGACGGCTCGACACCCTGAGCCGACGGAAGGGTGCCCGGCCGGCCCCGGAGGAACGCGAACGCCACACGCCGGCCTCACGCGAGGCGATCGCGGCGGTCCTCGCCGAGGTCAACGCGTTCCTCGGAACGTCCGAACGCACCATGTTGCACGACGCCGGCTGGCATTTCCTGCGCATGGGCCTGCACCTCGAACGTGCGATCATGACCTGCAGCGCCCTGCGTCCGTTGCTGGGCTCGCACGAGAAGTCCTTCACCCTTACGCAGACCTACCGCGACAATCCGGAGTTCTCCGCCCTGCTGCGCATGCTGGGCTCCCAGGACGCCTACCGCCGCCTCTTTCAAACCCGCAGTCAACCGCGGCTCGTCGCCCAGTTTTTCCTGCAGCAACCCGCGGCCCCGCGCAGCCTCCTCGCCAATCTGGGACAGATTCGGCAGAGCCTGCATGCGATCCGCGGCGAGGTCGTGGCCGATGACCTCGGGGCCCCGCTCCTCGCCGTCGACGAAGCGATCGACTCATTGGAAAGCCTGCGCCTCGACCGTTACTTCGGCGCGCGCACCGGATCCGACACCGAAGACCGGGTGTCGCTCGACGAAACCCTCGCGGGCCTGCTGGGGCGCCTCTACGCGCTCCACCCGCTGCTCAGCGACCATCATTTCAGCCATCAGGCCCGTCTCACGCCGGCCCCCGATCAGGTCGAGATGCGGTGGTGAGACGCCGTCTTCCGGCTCACACTTCGTTGAGCGGTCGCTTCTCGCCGACCACGCCCGAAATCCGCCAGCCGGCGGCTTCGCGTTGCAACAGGTAGCGGTAGCGTACGCTGCTCCCGTCGCGCAACGTCACCCGCACCGAGATCATCGCCGCACTGCCATCGTCGACGGCGGAACCGAGCTCGGCCCGCACATGGCGCGCCAGCTCCGGGTAAGTGCCTTGCACCATCTTCACAAACGCTTCGAGGGTGAATTTCTCCCGGATGCCCTCGGCGGCGAGGGCATAGGCCGCGGGAAAGGCACCGTCGCGGAACGCCTGCAACTGCGCTTGCACCACGGCGTGGATCTCCGTGCGTGCCGCCGGAACGCTCGGCTTCATCGCCCCCGCCGCCCGCGCGGCATTGGTCATTAACAACATCGCCAGCCCACACCACGCGAGCCTGCGGAGGAAGACGTCCATTTGGAAACCATGGCCGTCCCTTCGCGGGACGCAAGTCACCCGCCGGGCGTCAGCGGGCCACAGGTTCCGCCATCACACTGCGCAACGCCTTGGCCAGATCCTGCACGCGATACGGCTTCGCCACCCGCGCCCGGAATCCGAACTCCTGATAGTCCGCCATCACCGGATCGCTTGAGTAGCCGCTCGAGACGATGCCCCGCACCTGCGGATCGAATTTCAACAGTTCCTGCATCGCCTCGCGCCCGCCCATGCCTCCGGGCACGGTGAGGTCCAGCATCACGGCGTCAAAGGGCCGGCAGACCTGCTTGGCCGCCACATAGGCTTTGACCACCGCATCTCCGTCCGCCACCGCCGTGACCGAGTAGCCGAGGCGCACGAGCAAGGCGCAGGTCATCTCCCGAATCGCCTCCTCGTCGTCCATGAACAGGATGCGGCCGGTCTTCGGCGCCACGACCGCCACTTCCGGCTCTGGCGCAGGCAACGCTTCGGCCGCCGCGGGCAGCCAAATCCGAAAGGTGGTGCCCCGCCCCAGCTCCGACTCCACCTCCACGTGCCCCTCGTGTTTGCGAATGATGGAGTACACCGTCGCAAGCCCGAGTCCGTTGCCCGTCTGCTTGGTCGTGAAGTAGGGATCGAAGATCCGCCCCAGATGCTCCGGCCGGATGCCCGTGCCCGAGTCGGAAATCGTCAGCCTCAGGTAGCGCCCCGGCGCCATGGCGCGCACGGCGTCGCCTTCGAGGTGCTCGTTCTGCAGGCTGATCCGGACCACACCGCCGTCCGGCATGGCCTGGACGGCATTGAGCACGAGATTCTGGACCACCTGCCCGATCTGCCCCTGGTCCGCGTTGGCCGGCCAAAGGTCCTCTGTATTCACAAACTCACCACGCACGGAGGAGCCATGGAGGGCGAACGCCGCGGCTTCACGGACGAGCTCGGGCAGGCTCACCGCCTGGCGCACCGGCTCGCCCCCCTTGGCGAACGTGAGCAGCTGACCGGTCAGCTCGCGCGCGCGCAATGCACCGCGCTCCGCCTCCTCCAGCCACTTGCCCGCCGCACTCATCACCTGCGCATCGAGCATGGCGAGGGTCAGGTTGCCCATGATGACGGTGAGCAGGTTGTTGAAGTCGTGCGCAATCCCGCCGGCCATCACGCCGACGGCTTCGAGCTTGGAAGCCCGCAGCAGCTCCGCCTCAAGCCTCGCCCGCTGGGTGATGTCACGCAGGACCAGCACGGTGCCGACCGGCCGGCCTTGCGGATCGTGGATCGGCGCGCACCGTCCATCCACGACGCACACCACCCCCTGCCGGTGCACCAGCACGGTGTGCGGCGGCAGCTCGACCACCTGGGTGCGGTTGAGGGCCTCCACAAACGGTACGTTCACGGCGGCCTGGGTGCGCTCGTTGCGCAAGGGGCAGACGTCGGTCACCATCCGGCCTACGGCGGCACCCTCGGTCCACCCGGTGATGCGCTCGGCGGCCTCGTTGATGAACTTGATCGTTCCTTCCGCATCGGTGGTGATGACGCCCTCCGCCATCGCCCGCAACGTGACGATAAGCCGCTCCCGCTCCGCCGCGAGGGCCTCTTCAACCTGGCGGACGCCGGACACGTCCAGCATCACCAGTTGGGTCCACGCGTAATCCGGCCGCCCGCCCAGCATGGGCAACGACCAGCGGTAGTGGACGCGCCGCTCCTCGCCCCCGAAGGCAAGAATCGTCAGCTCGCCCGCCAGCTCCGTGCGTCCCCGCCACAACGCCGTGACGATCTTGCGCCGGACTTCAGCCAGCCCGCTGCCCGCCATGCGCTCCGGATCCACCGCGAGGTCGAGCTTCGACTGGGCGCCAAAGAGACGCACGGTCTCGTGATTGAGGCCGACCAGCTTCACCTTCGCGATGGCCGTTTCGAGCTCGCCCGGATGCTCCGCAGCGTAGGAGTCGAAATCCGTCACGCCGCGGCCGCGCAGACCCTCGAACCAGCGGATCACCTCGCGGTAATCAAACTCGAAGATCGCCACCGGCGAGTGCTCGAAGAGCGTGCGGTACCGCTCGGCACTCTCGCGCAACGCACTCTCGGCCGCCCGCCGCGCTGTGATGTCGGAAACGAAACCCTGCAGCCGGCGCACCTGGCCGTCGGCCGACCGCCGCACCCAGACACTTTCGGAAATCCACTTGGTGGAGCCGTCGCGGCAGCGCACCTCCGACTCGAAGTCCAGCAGCGTGTCCCCTTTGGTCAGGGCGGCAAGAAACTCGGCCCGCCGTCCTGGCCGCACGTAAAGCGCATCCAGGTTGGGCTGCGCCCACGCCAGAAACTCCGCGACCGAGGCGAAGCCGAAGAGCCGCGCCAGCGCCGGGTTGACCGCACAGAACCCCTCGTTCTGCGTCGATTCGTACACCCCCTCGATTGCGTTCTCAAACAGGGTGACAAATCGCTCTTCGCTTTCACGCAACCGGGCGCGGGCGAGTGTCAGTTCCTCCTCCTGCCTTTGCACGCGGGCCCGCGCCCGTCTCCAGGCAATGAATACGCCGACAAGGGCCGCCACAGCGGCCGCGATGCCCACGCCGGGCCAACCGGCAAGAAGGCCGCCGCCCGCCGACACCGTCTCCTGCCCCGCCGCCAGAAGGGCGGGCACGGCCAGGCCGGAGAGAAGCGGTAGGACCACGACACGCATCTCCTTCATAGCCAGACTGCCGGGCCCGGCAGTCAAGGAAAGTCTGGCCGGCCGCCGTCGCCGGTTGCCCGGTCAGACCAGCCCGTGCTGCATGCACCAGCGCACGAGGCTGGCCACTTCCCGCACCCGCAGCTTCATCATGATGTTGGCCCGGTGCTTCTCGACCGTGCGCGTGCTGAGATTGAGCTTCGCGGCCACTTCCTTGGAGGACAGGCCGGACGACACCAGCTTGGCCACCTCGATCTCCCGGGCCGAGAGCACCGACGGCGGCGGTCCTGGCGGGGCGGGCGGCTCCGGCGCGGCCGGAGGCGGCTCCGCCGCGACGTGAGAGGCAAAAAACATCCCTCCGGTCAGCACCGTGTCGATCGCCTGCAGGACGTAGGCAAGCGGGGAGGTCTTGTCCACGTAGCCCGCCACGCCAAGACCGATCAGCTGGGTGGGCAGCTTGGTGTCGGCATGCGCCGTGAGCACCAGAATGCGGGTCGAAGGCGACCGCTGGCGCACCTCGGAAATGATCTCCAAGCCGGACTTGCCGGGCAGATTCAGGTCGACCAGCAACAAGTCGGGCGGATACGCGAGGCAGTGCGCCAGGCCGGCATCGCCATCAGAAAAATCATCCACGGCCTCCCAGCCTTTGCGCTTTTGCAACGAGCGTTTAAGCAGCTGCCGAAAAACGGATTCGTCCTCGATGAGCGTGACGCGGGGCGTTTGGGTGGGAGAGCTGGCCGAGGTTTCCATGAAGCGTTCGGATAAGTAATTACCTGCTTCGGCACGAGCAAGCGTGGCGTCAAATGCTACCTTCAGCCTTAGGCCGCCAGCGTCGGAGCGCACGGAAGTCATCCGGCAAGTAGACCGACCGGTGGGCCCGCAGGTCCGCTTCGCCCGCGATCCATCGATCTATCAGGAACGCAAAATGATCATTATCATTCATTTCCGTCCAATATGGACAATCCACACAATGGGCGCCACTCAGCCGTCCCTGGTCGTAAACCCGCTCTTGTCGACGGCATCGCCCAGCCGAATCTGTCTCACAAAACGAGTTCCGACACTGCTGGGGAGAGGGTTGAAAGCACGATTTTAACACCTGTTTGAAAACCGTTCCGAGCTCCGCTGCCCGTTCGGAAACGGCCGCGCCGAGAAGGTTGCTCCACGCGGCCACCTCTTCGGTCCGGATCTCGTCGCGTTCCGCGCCAAACCGCCGCGCCCAGCCGCCGCGGGCGCCAATTACGAGAATGGTTCGAGCCAGGGCCACCATCTGTGCATCGGAGAGCGGCGCACGGCCCGTCTGACGCAGGCCGCGCTCGATCACGGGACTCAGACAGGCGACAAACTCGCGGACCACCGGTTCAGCAACGTCATCGGGCGACTCAGCCATGCAGCAACCCCTTTCCTGAGCGCCAGACCACCGCAAGGGTTAAAATTGTCACGCATACAAATGCTGGTCATCCGAACTGTACCGGTACTCAATCCTCGCTGCTGGAACTGTCCGTCCGGGGTCAAAGGCGTTAGGCTCCAGCCCTTCCCGCCTCCCTCCTCATGGCTCCCCGAGTCCCACCCTCACGCCCGATACCGCTTTATGCCGGCCTCGCGGACAGCCTCCAGGCGCTGATCGCCGACGGCACGCTGCGTCCCGGTCATCGCGTTCCTTCCGTGCGGCGCATGGCCGGATCGCGGGGCGTGAGCATTGCCACGGTGCTGCAGGCGTACACCCTGCTGGAGGCCCGGGGCTACCTCGAAGCGCGTCCGCAGTCGGGCTTTTATGTCCGCCCACGCCTGCCATTCGACGCGCCCGAACCGCGCATGGCCCGCCCCATGGTGAAATCGAGTGTGGTCGGCATCAGTGATCTCGCCGCCGGGTTCATGCGTGCGTCGACCGAACCCTCGATCGTCCCCCTCGGCGGAGCCTGCCCCGACCCGTCGCTCTTCCCCACGGCAAAGCTTTCCCGCCTGCTCGGTGCCGTCGGACGCGATGATCCGGCCATGCTGGGGCGCTACGCGATGTCGGCCGCCTACGATCCCCTGTCCCGGGAGATCGCCCGACGCTACCTTCAGTCAGGCGCACCGCTCTCGCATGAGGAGTTGATCATCACCCTGGGTTGTACGGAGGCCCTCAACCTCGCACTTCGCGCGGTGACCAAGCCAGGCGATACGGTCGCCGTCGAAACTCCAGCCTACTTCGGGTTCTTCCAAATCCTGCAAAGCCTGGGTCTGCGGGTGCTCGAGGTCCCCACCGACCCGCGCGAGGGGCTGTGCCTCGACGCGCTACGCACCGCCCTGACCCACGGAGAGGTAAAGGCGGTGCTCACGATGCCGAGTTTTCAGAATCCCCTCGGCGCCTGCATGAGCGATGAAAACAAGGAACGCCTGTTCCGATTGCTCGTCGAATTCGATGTGGTGGCCATCGAAGACGACATCTACGGCGATCTGCATTTTGAGACCGAACGTCCAAAGCCCTTGAAGGCGTGGGATACCGACGGTCGCGTCATCCTGTGCAGCTCCTTTGGCAAGACGCTGGCCCCCGGCCTCAGAGTCGGATGGGTCGCCCCGGGGCGCTACGCCGAACGGGTACGCCGGCTGAAGATGGCGAACACCCTCGGCACCCCCGTTGTGCTCCAGAAAACGCTTTCCGATTTCCTGCGTAACGGAGGTTACGACCACCACCTGCGGTCCATCCGTCGCGCCTACCACCATCAGGTTCAGATCTTCTCCCAAGCCATTCTGCGTGCGTTCCCGGACGGCACGCGGCTCAGCCGTCCGCGGGGCGGCTTCATCCTCTGGATCGAACTGCCAACGGGCATCGACACGGTCCGTTTGCACGAGGATGCCCTTGCTCGCGGCATCAACACCGCACCCGGCCTGCTGTTCTCGGTCAAGGAACGCTACCGCCACTGCCTGCGAATGAATTGCGGACTGCCGTGGACCGACCGCGTCGCCGATGCGATCGCCACCTTGGGCCGGCTCGTTGGCAACGATGCCTCCGGAACCGCCCCCCATCGACGCAGCGCATGAATTCCCCCTCCAGCTCCCCCTTCCGGGGCGAGGCCGGTTTGTCCGTCCATGAGCGCCGTCGGGTACAGGTTCTCATCCTCCTCTTCGAGAACGTGGATGTCCTCTCCTTCTCCGGCCCCTTTGCCGTCTTCGCAGCGGCCGACGACTGCGAGGGAGGCCATACCTTCCAGGTGCGCACCGTGGCCGAGTCACCGTCGAGCATCCGAGCCCTTCACGGCCTCAAGATCGTGCCCGACCTGACACGGGAGCACGCACCGCGGCCCGACGTGCTCGTGATTCCAGGCGGATCCGGAACCCGGGCTTTGCTGGATCGCCCCGGATTGCACGAATGGATCCATACTCGCTCCGCCACCGCCGAGGCCACCCTCGCGGTGGGTACCGGCATCGCTTTGCTGACCAAAGCCGGCTTGCCCGGCCTGCCCGAGGCCTCAGGTGGGCCTAACGTCTTCCCAGAAGCCCCGCTGACTGCTCCGGGTGTCACGGAAAAGGGCGCCGCTTCCTTTCAGGTGGCGGCACATCCCGGCGGCAAGGGGATGGTCCTCACCGCAGCCGGTGCCCGTACCGCCATCGAAGCATCGCTCCATGTGGTGCGCCTCCTGCGCGGGGACCCGCTGGCGTCTGCCACGGCCCGACACCTGGACCAAGCCTGGCCATTCGGGTCACCGGAATAAGCCATGGCTGCAACCCCGCCCACCGCCCCCACGCGCACCGCGCTTCTGCTGGCCTTTGCCACGATCTACCTCGTGTGGGGATCCACCTACCTCGGCATTCGCATTGCGGTCGGAAGCATGCCTCCCTTTGCCATGGCCTCTGCGCGCTTTTTGATCGCGGGGGCGCTGCTGTTCATCGTGCTGAAGCTGCGGGGCGCCCAATGGCCCACCTTGGCCCAACTGCGCGAGCATGCGCTGATCGGTACCTTTCTCCTGCTAGGAGGGAACGGACTGGTGGCTTGGGCCGAACAATACATCCCCTCCGGGATCGCCGCGTTGCTCATCGCCATCGGCCCCTTGTTCGTGGTCCTCACCGAATGGGCATGGCCCGGGGGCAGCCGCCCCACCTTTCGCACCTTCGGCGCCCTCTTGCTCGGCCTTGTGGGCGTAGCGTGGCTGGCCGCACCGTGGGAAGCGGCAAGCCACGGTAGTTTGGATGGAGCGGGCGTCATCGCGGTCCTCAGCGCCTGTGCCTTCTGGGCCATCGGATCCATCGCCTCCCGCCATGCCCGAAGTGGAGCCTCCCCTTTGTATGCCGCCTCACTGCAAATGATCGGAGGAGGCGCTGCGCTCGGACTCGTGGCGTGGGCCCACGGCGATTGGTCGGCCGTCGACTTCGACCGAATCACCCCGGAAGCCTGGGGTGCCTTCCTTTACCTGATTCTTTTCGGATCCCTCCTGGGATTCTCGGTCTTCGTCTGGCTGATGAAACACAGCACGCCCGCACGGGTGGCGACCTTTGCCTACGTCAATCCTATCGTCGCCGTCTTTCTCGGCTGGCTCCTGCTCGACGAAGAGGTCACGCGGCGCACCTTTGTCAGCGCCGTGATCATCATCACGGCCGTGGTGTTGATCACCGTGCAGCGGAACCGTCCGCGCGCCTGAGCCCCCTCAGCAGGATCGGCCGGCATCCGATCACCGTCGGCCGAGTTCCGTACCCAGCTCCCCTGGCCCGGGCCGGCCTTCCGGCACAAAAAAAGACGGCCGCTTGCGCGGCCGTCTTGCGATAAAGCAACTGTGCTGGGTTGGTCCCGATTAGAAGCGGAGACGGGCTCCGACCTGGACCTTCCAACGCGATTGTCCGTTCTCGTAAACGAACGCATCGACACCGGTGAAGGTGGTCGGACGGATCCGGCCATCGGCACCGTAGGAAACAGCTCCATTGACGCGATTGCGCCGGAACTGCTCCGAGCCGAAGTGCTTCTGATTGGGCTCTTCAAAGTACCCGAACAGATCTTCGCTGAGGAACGCACCGAAGTTGATGAAGTCGAGGAAGAGCTCGAGCGACGGCTTCACCTCAAACTGCGACGGAGCGTAAAGCGGAACCTCCTGGGTGAACTTCAAGTCGAGCCGGTTGACCCAAGGCGCGGTGAAGGCGTTGCGGGGCGCGATGCCGCCAGCGTAACTGGCAAGATCGCTGTTGGCAAAGAAGTCGAGGTAGGCGTCGCGCGCCGCCGTCGACATCCCCGAGAAGTCGAAGCGGGGATCGTCGATGCCGGAGGGCACCGCCACGAGGTCATTGCCGTTCTGGCCGTCGCCATTCAGATCGCCGCTGTAAACCCAGCTGAAGGGATCCCCAGTGCGGCCCTCGTAGTACAGCGAGGCGCGGGTCTTCCAGCTCTTGAAGAACTCGAACTCACGCGTATACGAGAACTGGATACGATCCTTGATCTGCGTGTCGGCGGTACCCACCTCAACCTGGCTTTGGTTGAAGACCACGTTGCGCTGCCACTGCCCCGATGCCGTCGTCTGTCCGAAGCCCTGCGACTCGGTGGCACGCCCGCGCACGTAGCTGACGTTGGCGCTCCAGCGATCCTTGAGGGGCCGGTCCCACGAGACCGTCATGTACCGGGACTGGCCGGTGGACACGTTGCGGATGCGATAAAGGTCGGTGTAGCCGGCAAAGAGGGCATTGGCGGCCGTACCCGGATTGCCCGCGAAGCGATCGCGACCGTCGGCGCCCTTGGTGGCAAGCGGACGCAGGTTCTCGTTCGAGATGAAGAAGGCCTCGTCGGTCACGGTCTGCACGACCTCGAAGGAGAGCGTCGAGGCAGCAAACGGCAGCTTGATGTCGACCCCGAGGTTGCCACGCCACACGGCGGGCAGCTTGATGCCATCATCAACCCAATTTACAGCCCGGCGGAGGCTGGGATTATCCACCCCCGTCCCGACAGGATTCTCCGGATCGAAGTTGCGCAGGTATTCGGTGAACGAACCCTGGGCCGGGGACGAATTGATGATCGTGAAGTCGCCAACGCCCGGGGCGTTGAAGGAGTTGGAGAAGAACACCCACGGGGTACGGCCCGAGAAATGACCGATACCGCCACGAACCTGGACCGTCCGATCCTCGTTTGCGGCGTAGTTGAAGCTCAGACGCGGCGAAACCTGGGAGGCACCGTCAAGGGTGTAGGTGTTGCGGAAGCCGGTCGTGGTCAGGAAGGCCTGATTGAACGGAGGCACGGCATCGCTCTCGAGGAACTCATAACGGAGGCCGCCCAGCAGCGTGAGGCGCGAGGTCACATCCCATTTGGCCTGCACGTAGAGGGCGTTGTTCGCGAAATCCGAAATGTCGGCAGCGGTGCCGCGCGCAGCGGGATCGTAGGCATTCCGCCGAATGTCCGCCGGACGGTCGTTCAAGAAATCATCCAGATTGCGGAACACCACAGTTCCGAACGAGCCCTGGCGGAAGATGTTGAAGAAATCCGATTCCTCCCGGTCGTAACCCGCGGTGAAGACAAAATTGCGGAAGTTGTATTCACCGAAGAAGGTGTACGACTTGCTGTCCACAAAGATGGAATTGCCGTGGCGGGAGAATTCCGTGCCGGCGACATAAGCCGCATCGGTGATGGGCGCGCCGCTCCGGTTGATTCCCCTCACGCCGAAGACCGCGATCTCGGGAGCAATCACCGAAAGGGGCGTGTCCTGATCCTGGCTGGTCTGGGTGTAGCGGAGCTCAGTCCGGAAGTTCGGGGTCCACTCGTTGAAGAGGGTACCGGCCCAGACTTCCTCATTCCGTTGCTGGGTGTAGATGTGGGTGTCCAACGCGGTGGCACCGGACGAGGTCAAACCGGCACTGTTGATCACATTCAACGACTGATACTTCCCCAACTGAGGGAGCGACCCCTCGGTGGTGGAATAACGCACTGATAGGCGATGGCCGGGAAGGATGTTCCAATCGATCTTCGCGAGCTTCTTTTCGTCGGACGTCGTGTTTTGGAACGTCGTGCCCGTGATGCTCTGGCCCCAGTTGATGTTTTGGCCGGAGGCCGTGTTGTATTGGGCGAGACGATTGATGAATGCGGTCATGTCCGCGTCATTGTCGTCGAGCAGGCCGGGGGCGCCCGGCGCGGCAATGCGCTCGAATTTCTCGTAATTGAGGAAGAAGAACAGTTTGTTGCGGATAATCGGACCGCCGAACGTATAAGTCTGAGTGGTACGTTCCAACTTGGGAACCACCTTGCGGCCGGTACCCTTGAGTGTAGCGATGTCCTCTCCCTGCATCTGGAACCCCAGCAGCTCGTCTCCGCCCCAAATGTATTGGGCCGATCCGCTGAAGCGGTTGGTGCCGCTCTTGGTCACCGCGTTGATTGACGCACCGGTAAAGCCGGCCTGACGGATGTCGTAAGGCGACACCTGGATGGAAAGCTGCTCGAGCGTGTCGATCGAAAGGGGGTTAAAGAAGGAGGCGAGCCCGGTCATGTTGAGGCCGAACTGGTCATTGATCTTGGCGCCATCGATCGAGATCGAATTGTAGCGTGCGTTTTGCCCGAGAGCCGTAATCTGCGACTCCTCGCGATCACCGATCGTGGCACGGAGCGTCACGAAGGGCGAAGCGCTGATCAGGTCGGCGAGCGAACGCTGCGCCGTTGGCTTCGATGCGAGGCGGTCGCTCGTCAGCATGGAGCCTGCGCCCATGGCGCCGCCGTCCAGTTCGTTGGAATCGACCTCGACGGTGAATCGCTCCAACGTCACCACTTCACCGGTGGCGCGCTCAACCGTGAGTCCGACTTCGATGTCGGCACCAAGTGCGGTGGTAATACCGGTACGTTGAGTCGGCTTAACGCCGGTGCCTTCGACCGACAAGGTGTAGGGTCCACCCACAACCATGGAGCCGAAATGATAGCGGCCATCCGGACGGGTGGTAGTCCGGTACGTCGTACCGGTGGGCTCATGCACCGCGGTGACCGAGGCGCCGGAGATCGCGGTGCCCGCACTGTCGCGAATGTAGCCGGACATGCCCGAGGAAACGACTTGGGCAAAGGCCGGCGTAAGAAGGAGCCCCAGCAGGGTCCAGATCAGGGCGGCACGCCAGATGCCGCGAACGTTCGATTGGTTCATTGGTAGTGTGGTGGACGTGATCAGAGCAGATTTCACACCGGGCACCCGGGGGAAAAGGCGTCGAAGTGAACGCTCGCACGAAGCTTCGCCCCATGCCCAGAGTCAAGCTCACGAACCAGACTTTGCCGGGCATAAGCGGAGGTTTTTCGCTCTCGTAACGTTTACCGACCAGCGATGGCGAGAGTCGCTTTCAGGCCCGTGGGATCGTCAACGAACCAGGCTGCGCACCGACCGTCGGCGAAGGGAAAAAAAAGGCCCGGACGCTGCTTTCGCAACATCCGGGCCATAAACCTGGCAACAACCTACTCTCGCGGGACCTAACGTCCTACTACCATCAGCTGCTCGGGGCTTAACGGCCGTGTTCGGGATGGGAACGGGTGGAACCCCCGGCATATGGTCACCAGGAAACTGGATCTCGATGAATCGAGAAAAATCAAAAAGTTCAGGAAAGGAATCTGATAGGAGGTAAGATAAACGCCTGAAAATACTTGGCGTTGTAGCTGCATAAACCGGCAAGGTCATTAGTAGCAGTAAACTGAACGTGTTACCACGCTTACATTTCTGCCCTATCAACCGGGTGGTCTACCCGGACCTGGCACTGTCTTGCGACAGATTGTGATCTTATCTTGGGATGGGCTTGGCGCTTAGATGCTTTCAGCGCTTATCCCTTCC
>CAYZBG010000030.1:0-55259 GCA_964476565.1 uncultured Opitutus sp. | reverse complement strand
AATTTCTTGTCGATGACGACGTTGCGGCCCTTGGGACCGAGGGTGACCTTGACGGCGCGGGAGAGGAGCTCGACACCGCGAAGGATCTTCGCGCGCGCTGCTTCTTCGAAGAGGAGTTGTTTAGCTGCCATAGTACTGAAGATTTAAGATTTAGGATTGAGATGTCTGAGGGGAGATGACGCCGGCGATCAGCCGATGACGCCGAGGATGTCGTCCTCGCGCACCAGCGTGTACTTCTTGTCGTCGAGTTTGACCTCGGTGCCGCCGTATTTGCTGATGAGGACGCGGTCGCCGACTTTCACTTCGAAAGCCTGGGCCTTGCCGTTCTCATCCTTCTTGCCCGTGCCGAGGGCGATCACCTTGGCCTCCTGCGGCTTCTCCTTGGCGGAGTCCGGGATGATGATGCCGCCGCGGACCTGCTCTTTTTCTTCGATGTGCTCGACGAGCACGCGATCGCCGATGGGCTTGATGTTCACTTTTGCCATATGGATGGGTGTTATGGGTTGGAGGGTTCTTTTTGGTTACCTGTTTCGTAACAACGCCTGCCCGCAGCAGCACGCGGCGGGCAGGCGAAATTAGCAGAAATTACTTCTTGTCCTTGTTGTCGTCGACGACCTCGAAGTCGGCGTCCACGACGTCGGCCTTCTTCTCGGTTTTCTTTCCGGCGGTGTCGCCACCGGCCTGGGTCGCGTCGGCGGCTCCCGCAGCCTGGCCGGCCTGAGCCGCCTGGGCGTAGAGTTCCTGACCGACCTTGCCAAGATTCTCGATCGCCGCCTTCATGCGGTCGGCATCGTTGGACTCGAGGTCCTTCTTCGCTGACGTCAGGGCGCCTTCGATCTTGCCCTTCACCTCAGCCGGCAGCTTGTCGCCCGCTTCCTTGAGGGTCTTCTCGAGCTGGTAGATCGCGGTGTCGAGCTGGTTGCGCGTCTCGACCGCCTCCTTGCGCTTGCGGTCCTCCTCGGCGTGCAGCTCGGCTTCCTTGGTCATCTTTTCGACCTCGTCCTTCGACAGACCGGAGGAGCCTTCGATCTTGATCTTGTGCTCCTTGCCAGTGCCGAGGTCCTTGGCCGAGACGTGCAGGATGCCGTTCGCGTCGATGTCGAACGTCACTTCGATCTGCGGCGTGCCGCGCGGCGCGGGCGGAATGCCGTCGAGCTTGAAGGTGCCGAGCGTCTTGTTGTCGCGGGACATCGGGCGCTCGCCCTGCAGCACCACGATCTCCACGCCCGGCTGGTTGTCGGCGTAGGTCGAGAAGACCTGCGTCTTCTTCGTCGGGATGGTGGTGTTGCGGGAAATCATCGGCGTGGAAACGCCACCGGCGGTCTCGATGCCGAGGGTCAGCGGCGTCACGTCGAGCAGCAGCACGTCGCGCACGTCGCCCTTGAGCACACCGCCCTGGATGGCCGCGCCGACCGCGACGACCTCATCGGGATTCACGCCCTGGTGCGGCTGCTTGCCGGCGAGCTGCTTGGCGATCTCGACGACCTTCGGCATGCGGGTCATGCCGCCGACGAGCACGAGTTCGTCGATCTTATCGGAGGTAAGCTCGGCGTCCTTGAGGCAGTTCCGGAAAGGAGGCAGGCAGCGTTCGAACAGCTTGTCGCAGACCTGCTCCATCTTCGCCCGCGAGAGCGTCATGTTCAGGTGCTTCGGGCCGCTGGCGTCGGCGGTGATGAACGGGAGATTGATGTCGACCGACTGGGTCGAGGAGAGCGCGATCTTCGCCTTCTCCGCTTCTTCCTTCAGGCGCTGGAGGGCCATCGGGTCCTTGCGCAGATCAATGCCCTGCTCCGCCTTGAAGCTGTCGACGAGCCAGTTGATCAGCGCCTCGTCCCAGTTGTCGCCGCCGAGGTGCGTGTCGCCGTTGGTCGCCTTGACCTCGAACACGCCATCGCCGATCTCGAGCACGGATACGTCGAAGGTACCGCCGCCCAAGTCGAACACCGCGATCTTTTCGTCCTTCTTCTTGTCGAGGCCGTACGCCAGCGACGCCGCGGTCGGTTCGTTGATGATGCGAAGCACGTCGAGGCCCGCGATCTTGCCGGCATCCTTCGTCGCCTGGCGCTGGGCATCGTTGAAATAGGCGGGGACCGTGATCACGGCCTGCGTGACCTTTTCACCCAGGTAGGCCTCGGCGTCGGCCTTCAGCTTGCCGAGCACGAACGCCGAAATCTGTTGGGGCGCGTATTGCTCGGTCTTGTCGCCGACCTGAACCTCAATGTAGGCGTCGCCGTTCTTCCCCTCGGTGACCTTGTAGGGGAGATTCTTGGCCTCCTCGCGCACCTCGGAGAATTTGCGACCGATGAGCCGCTTGGCCGAAAAGATCGTATTGCGCGGGTTGGTGACCGCTTGCCGCTTCGCGGCCTGACCGACCAGGCGCTCGCCCGTCTTGGTGAACGCCACGATGGACGGCGTGGTGCGTGCTCCCTCGGCATTGGGGATGACCACAGGCTCTCCGCCCTCCATGATGGCCATACACGAATTGGTGGTGCCCAGATCGATACCTAAAATGCGGCTCATGCCCTCTGTTTAGCAATGCACGTGCCTCGATCATCGGAACGACATAAACCACTGATGCTCAATTTCTAAAAATTAAGCGCTCTTTATCGCGCCACGCACCCGGCTCCAAATTCGAGTCGGAGTGGCACACTGCGTGTCACACCGCTGCGCAACCCGCCCGGAGCCTTGGCACACCGTGACCCGGCCTCTCAACCGCGAGTTGCGCACGCGGCCCGGACCCGTACGGTCCGGACATGGAAATGGAAATCGTGCTGCCCGACGAGGTGGCGGTGATGACGCTGCCCGAGCTCGCCTTTTTTCCGCAGGCGTTGCTGCCGCTGCACATCTTCGAACCGCGTTACCGCCAGATGCTGAAGGACGTGTTGGCCAGCCATCGCCTCTTTGCTGTCGCGGGCATTGATCCGCGGGCCGGGACGGCCTTTGAACCGCCGCATCGGGTGGCCACCGTGGGCATTGTCCGCGCCTGCCAAAAGAACGAAAACGGCACGTCGAATCTCCTGATCCAAGGTCTCGCCCGCGTGGAAATTCTCGGCATCACGCGCGAGGAGCCGTACCGCACGATCCGCGTCAAGGCGCTGGCCAGTGCCCCGGGTGCCGATGAGGATGAGAACCTCCGGCTGCGGTCGAGCCTGGCCAGGCTGATCGCCTTGAAGCAGCGCCTCGGTGGCACGATCCCGGCCGATTTCGCCCGGTTCCTGCGCACGGTCGAAGATCCGGAAACCTTCGTCGACCTGGCGGCGTTCAGCCTGTGCGAGAACCCGTTGTTCAAGCAAAAGCTGCTCGAAACCCTCGACGTCCACGAACGCTTGCGACTGTTCTCCGCCCACCTGCGCGCGGAGATCGATGCCCTCAAGCTGCGCCGCAAACTCCAGGGCAACCTGCCGGACGACGCGATTTCCGACAACTGACGACGCCCGTTGCTCAGGACGAATCCGCCTTGGACCCACCGGGTCGGGACGGCTCTGGAGCCGATGGCCGGGATTGAACCGGCGACCAGCGGTTTACGATACCGCTGCTCTACCACTGAGCTACATCGGCAGACACAGAGAACAGCGGAAGAAACTCGCCCTGTCCGGGAGCGCAAGCCTTCATTTTCCCCTCCGTGCCGCCCCTTTCCACCGACCTCTTCGACTACCCCCTGCCCTCACACCTGATCGCGCAGACGCCGGCGTCGCGCCGGGACGCCTCGCGGCTGCTGGTCGTTGACCGGACGTCCCACACGGTGGCACATCACACCTTCGCGGACCTGCCGCTGTTTCTCCGGCCCGGTGACTGCCTTTTTCGCAACAATGCCGCCGTCCTGCCCGCCCGCCTGCAGGCCCAGCGTCCGACCGGCGGCGCGGTGGAATGCTTTCTTCTGCGGCCCGATCCGGCCCGCGGGGACGACGCCTGGTGGTGCCTGTTGCGTCCAGGCAAGAAGCTGCCCGTCGGAGCGACGTTTGCGCGCGACGGCGCCTTCACCGGCACCGTGCTCGCAAAGGAAGATGACGGCGCGGCGCTGGTCCGGTTTTCCACGCCGGCCGGTGAATCGATCGTAACCGTCGCCAATCGCCTCGGCGACATCCCGCTGCCGCCCTACATCGAGCGGCCCGATCCCGCGGCCGAACGCGCCCGGGACCTAGAACGTTACCAAACGGTGTACGCCGATCGCGCCCGCCAGGTAGCCGTCGCCGCGCCCACCGCCGGTCTGCATTTCACCCCGGAATTGCTGGCCACCCTCACCGCGCAAGGCATTGGCACGGCCGACGTCACGTTGCACGTCGGCCTGGGCACGTTCCGCCCGATCATGACCGACCACGTCGAGGATCATGCCATTCATCGGGAGCTCTACGAACTGCCGCCGGCGACGCAACGGGCGCTCTTCACTCCGAGCGGACGCCGGGTCGCGGTCGGAACGACCACGGTCCGTTCGGTCGAGGATTTCCTCGCCCACCACCGCGCGCCTCGGGCCGAGCCGCACTTTGCCGAGGCGGGGATTTATCTTTATCCGCCTAGGCATTTCCTCGGCGTCGATGCCTTGATCACCAATTTTCATCAGCCTCGGTCGACGCTGCTCTGCCTCGTTTCGGCGTTTCTCGCGCCCGGTTCGACGGATGGCATTGCCTGGCTGAAGGAAATTTATGCCGAGGCCGTGGCCCGGGAATATCGCTTCCTCAGCTATGGCGATGCGATGCTCATTCTTTGAGCCACGGACGGAAAGTGCGGTCTCCAGTTGCGCCCAGCGCCTCCATAGACTCTCTTCCGGGTCGCCCGCCTGATGAAGTCCCTTCCCCTGCTGCTCCGCGTGCTCGCCGCCCTCGTTCTCGGTGGATGCCTGACGTATTGGTTCAGCCAAGGTGCGCACCGGGGCTGGAACATCGACAAGGTGCCGGTCAACAAGACCGACGAAATCACGGGCATCGCCTACGTTGAATATGAAGAGCGGTTCGTACCCGGGGTCGAGTTCGTCGCCAGCGGCACGGGCCTCGCCGCCGTGCTTTTCGGTGTTTCTTTTCTCTTCCGCCGTCGTCTTTCCCACCTGAAACCAAAACCATGAGCAAAGTCCTCCTCACCTCCCTCGCTGCGCTCGCCTTCGCGGGCGCCGCCTTCGCCGCCCCGACGTCCTTCGATTTCAAGGATGCCAAGGGCGTGAACAACGTGCGTTTCGACCTCGATGCGCCGCTTGAGTCCATGTCCGGCACCGCCAATGGCGTGACCGGCACGGTGGTCTTCGACCCGGCCAATCCGGCCGCCACCACTGGCAAGATCGTCGTCGCCGCGGACTCCCTCCGCCTGCCCAACGCCCGCATGCAGGAACATCTGCACGGCGCGCAATGGATCGACGTCGCCAAGTACCCGGAGATCTCCTTCGAGATCGTGAAGTTTGCCAACGTGAAGACGAACGGGGGCGAAACCACCGCCGACGTCACGGGCAAATTCACCCTGCGCGGCATCACCAAGGAAATCACCGTCCCGGTGAAGCTGTCCTACCTGCCCGACGCCCTCAGCCGCCGCCAGCCGAACGCCAAGGGCGACCTGCTCGTGGTCCGCGCGGATTTCGTCATCACCCGCGAGGCCTTCGGCATCCAGCCGGGCCAGCGCCTCGACACGGTGGGCAACGAGATCAAGCTCTCGCTCGCCATCGCCGGCGCGGCCCCGAAGGCCTGACGTCTCCGCACGCTTCCCGTTTCTCCGCACGGCGGCCCCTCTCCGGGCCGCCGTTTTTTGTGTCCGTGCCGGTCGTCTTCCGGTCGCACAGGCCGCGCTTTCTTTTTTGCGCGTAACCGTTCACCGTCCGCCCATGACCTCCGACGAGCTTCAGTCTCTGATCGAAGACGCCACCTTCGACTTCACCCTCGGCGACGGGGATGCGGCGGTGGCGAAGCTGCAGCGCGCCACCGCGGCCAGCCCCTCATCGTTCGAAGCCTGGCACGCGCTCGCCGAAGTGACGTTTTCATTGCGCCGGTTCGACGACGCCTTGGCCGCCGCTGAAAAGGCGCACGCCCTGCGCCCGGACGATCTCTTCATCAACACCACCTTGTCGCGGATCTGGATGGAAAAGGGCGACAAGGCAACGGCGGAGAAATTCGGCGCCCAGGCCAAGGTGCTCAGCTGGAAGGACCAGCTGAAGAATCCGGACGCCCATCGCGACGGCTTTTGATACCGAAAGTCGCAAACGGGCAGCAGCTGCACGCCCGTTGACACCGTTCCTTTTGCCTCCCTAGCCTGCGCCCGATGGACAAACCCGCCTACACGCTGGAATTTGAGAAACCGCTGCGCGAACTGAGCGCGCAGCTCGATCAGCTCCGCCAGCAGTCGCTCGAGAACAACCTCGAGGTCTCCGCCGAGGTCGAGGGCATCATGCGCAAGATCGAGGCGACGCAGCGGGAGATCTACTCCAGCCTGAGTCCGTGGCAGCGGGTCCAGATCGCGCGGCATCCGCGCCGCCCCTACGCGCTCGATTACGTGGGCATGATCTGCGAGGGCTTCCAGGAACTGCACGGCGACCGCCAGTTCAACGACGACCGGGCGCTCGTCGGCGGCACAGCATTCTTCAACGGCGCCTCGGTCATGATCATCGCGCAGCAGAAGGGCCGCGAAACGAAGGAGAAGATCGCGCGCAACTTCGGCATGCCCCAACCTGAGGGCTATCGGAAGGCCCTGCGCCTGATGAAGCTCGCCGAGCGTTTTGGCCTGCCCGTGCTGACCTTCATCGACACGCCGGGAGCCTATCCGGGCATCGGCTCCGAGGAACGCCACGTGTCGGAGGCGATCGCCGTCAATCTCCGCGAAATGGCCATGCTGCGCGTGCCGTCGATCTCCGTGATCGTCGGCGAAGGCGGCTCCGGCGGAGCGCTGGGCATCGGCGTCACCGACCGCGTCCTGATTTTCGAGAACAGCTACTATTCGGTGATCTCGCCCGAAGGTTGCGCTGCGATCCTCTGGAAGGACGCCGCTGCCGCCCCCAAGGCCGCCGAGGCGCTCAAGCTCGACGCGCCGACGCTGGAGAAATTCGGTGTCGTCAACGAGGTCATTCCCGAGCCCTTTGGCGGCGCGCACAACGATCCCGACCAGGCCGCCAGCGCGCTGAAGTACGCGCTGCAGAAGCATCTCAACGACCTCCGCGGGCTGCCGACGGACCAGCTGCTCGATACCCGTTACGAACGCTTCCGCCACCTCGGGGTCTACAACGAGGCCGGCACCGTGCATTCCTGAGCCACCAGGCGGCGTCAGCGCACGTCGAGCAACTCACACCGGGTCGCCCGTCTGGTCGCCGGATTGTAGGTGACCAAAGCGCCCGACAGGCGCACGTCGCCCTCCGCGACGTCAAACTTGCGCGGCATGCCGTCGAGGAAGCGGCCGATCACGGGTTTCACCTCCCGGCCCAGTACGCTCGCATACGGTCCGGTCATGCCGACATCGCACATGAACGCCGTACCGGCCGGCAGAATCGTCGCATCGGCGGTCGGTACGTGCGTGTGCGTGCCCAGCACAGCCAGCACGCGGCCGTCGAGGTACCAGCCCAGGGCCTGCTTTTCCGAGGTTGCCTCGGCGTGAATTTCCACGAGTGCCGCGTCCGCACGGCCTTCGCCGACGGTGCGCGCCAGCATCGCGTCGGAGCCGAGAAAGGGACACTCGCCCTTCATGCCGACAAAGTTGCGGCCGAGTTGGGTGAAAACAGCCAGGCGGAACCCGTCCTTCTCAAGCACCACATGGTCCCGCCCCGGGCACGCCGCCGGAAGGTTGGCCGGACGGCAAACGCGGTCGAAGGCGGCGATCTCACTTTCCCAGCCGCGCTGGTCCCAGACGTGGTCGCCCAGCGTCAGGGCGTCGACCTCCGAGGCCAGCAGCTGTCGCGCAAGGGAGCCGGTGAGACCGGAGCCCGCCGCGGCGTTCTCGGCGTTGGCGATGACAAAATCCAGCTCATGGCGTTTGCGCAGGTCCGCCACGGAGCGTTGCACGATGTCCCGGCCCGGGCGCCCGACGATGTCACCGATGAAGAGAAGCTTGAGCACCCGGCGACGTTGGCAGCCGCGCCCGCGGCAAACCAGACCAAACCCCTTGGCCGGCAGGCGGCCCGCCCCGGTTTCCACGCTTGCCTCCGCCCGCACCGGCCCGCTTTATCTCGACCTCTGTCCACCTCCATCCACCTGCCATGAAATCGTCCACCTCGCCCTCCTCGTTTCCCCAGCCCGAAATCGGCCGTGAAATGAAAGGTGCCGACGTCGTCGTCGAGTGCCTGATTCGCGAAGGGGTCGATGCCATCTTCGCCTACCCGGGCGGTGCCTCGCAGGAGCTGCACCAGGCCCTCGCCCGCACCGACAAAATCCGCGTCATCCTGCCCCGCCACGAACAGGGCGGCTCCTTTGCCGCCGAGGGCTATGCCCGCGCGACGGGCAAGGTCGGCGTGTGCATGGCGACGAGCGGACCGGGCGCCACGAATCTCGTCTCGGCCATCGCCGACGCCTACATGGACTCCACGCCCATGGTCGCGATCACCGGCCAGGTGTACTCGAAGTACATCGGCAAGAGCGCGTTTCAGGAGACCGACTTCTTCGGCATGACCCTGCCGATCGTGAAGCACTCCTACCTGGTGATGAACGCCGCGGACCTGCCGCGCGTCTTCAAGGAGGCGTTCTTCCTCGCCCGCAGCGGCCGTCCGGGCCCGGTCATCATCGACATCCCGAAGGACGTGCAGCAGGCCAAGCTCACGCCGGTCTTCCCCGCGACGATCAGCTTCGCGAATCCGACCCTCATGCATACGCCGAAGGCGAGCGACGAGGACCTCAAGAAAGTGCTGTCGTTCATCGGCGAGGCCAAACGCCCGGTGCTTTACGTCGGCGGCGGCATCATTTCGGCCGAGGCGCACACCGACCTGAAGACCTTCGCGGAAAAAACCAACATTCCGGTCGCTACAACCCTGATGGGCGTCGGCGCCTTCCCGGAGACGCATCCGCTGTCGATGCAATGGTTCGGCATGCACGGCGCCGCCTACGGCAACTGGGCGGTCGACCAGAGCGACCTGCTCCTCTGCCTCGGTGCCCGTTTCGACGACCGCATCACCGGCGAGGTGAGCAAGTTCGCCGCCGGTGCGCGCATCGTGCACATCGACATCGACGCGTCCGAGCACAACAAGAACAAGCGCGTCCACTTCCCGGTGTTGAGCGACATCAAGTACGCCCTCACCCGCCTCAACGAGCTCATCGCGGCGCACAAGTTCACCCCGCCCGACACCGCGGCCTGGCACAAGCAGGTCGCCGAGTGGAAACGCGACCATCCCTTCGACAGCTCCGCCGGCTTCGGCAAGAGCCCGCACATCCTGCCCCAGGAGGCCGTCGCGACCCTGTACGAACTCACCAAGGGTGACGCGATCATCACGACGGGCGTCGGCCAGCACCAGATGTGGGCCGCGCAGTTCTACCGTTTCGACGAACCCCGTCGTTACATCAGCTCCCTCGGCCTCGGCGCCATGGGCTACGGTTATCCCGCCGCCATGGGCGCGAAGGTCGCCTGCCCCGACAAGCAGGTGATCGACATCGACGGTGACGGCTCCTTCGTGATGAACATCCAGGAGCTCGCCACCTGCAAGATCGAGAAGATCGCGGCCAAGGCGATGATCCTGAACAACCAGCACCTCGGCATGGTCGTGCAGTGGGAAGACCGTTTCTACGGTAGCATCCGCGGCAACACCATCCTCGGCGACCAGTCCAATGTCGGCAGCCCGGACAATCCGTCGGGCCTCTACCCGGACTTCGTTAAGATCGCCGAAGGCTTCGGCGTGAAGGGCCGCCGCGTGATCAAGAAGAGCGAACTCAAGGAAGCCATCCAGGAGATGCTCGATCACGACGGTCCGTACGTGCTAGACGTCATCGTGCCCTACACCGAACACGTGCTGCCGATGATCCCGGCCGGCAAGACGGTGAAGGAAATGATCCTCAAGTAAGCCGGCCGGATCGTTCCGACCTTCCTAGGGCCCGGGCATTGCGCCCGGGCCTTTTTTTGTCCGGACATCGGGACGTTTCCCTCGTTCGGGAACCAGGGAACGGGCCGCGTTCACCCGGGTCTCCCCTCCAGCCGTCCGCGCTCAACTCCAGCCCGCCGGCCTCGGCTGACTCAGCGGGCGTACTTTGCCTTTTTGACCTCCCGCCGGTTCCTGTTTATCGTTTCCGCCATGAATCTCCGCCTCTGCGCCGTTTCGCTTTCGCTGGCCGCCGCCGGCCTGTTCTCCGGCTGTCTTTCTTCCACCTCCTCCCTGAGCCGCATCGATGCCAACCGCGCCCTCTATGAATCGTGGCCGATCGAGATGCAGCAGGCCGTACTCGATCAGCGCATCGTCCCCGGCATGGACCCCGACATGGTGCGCATGGCCGTGGGAGAACCCACCGAGATCAACACCCGACCCGACCCGCGTTCTCGGGCGATGGAGGAGGTCTGGATTTATCGCCGCCGCGGCAGCGGCGGGGGCGGCGCCTTGCGCAACACCAGCATCTCCGTCGGAGGTGGTTCCGGCGGCGTCTACGTGGGCGGCAGCCCGGTTTCCCTCGGCGGCGGCGGTGGTGGGGCCCTGCCAGAGGAAAACGTCGTCATTTTCCAGAACGGCAAGGTGAAGAGCAGCACGCTGGCGGGCGAACCTGCCCGGTAACCGCCATCGCTCGTTAGGATGAGCGCGCCAAGGCGGGCACCGCGGCCTCCTGGTCACGGCGCAGGGCCCGCTCATCATCCCGCAGCTCGCGGCTGAACTGCCCGTAGATGGCCGGGATAATGTAGAGCGTGAGAATCGTGCCCATGATCATTCCCCAGATCACGCCCACGCCCATCGAGACTCGGCTTGCCGAACCCGCGCCCAGCTGCAACGCGATCGGCGCGATGCCGAGGATGGTGGACAGGCTGGTCATCAGGATCGGACGGAACCGCGCCGCGGCCGCGTCGACGATCGCCTCGCCCACGCTGAGTCCTGCCAGCTTCCGCTGATTGGCGAACTCGACGATCAGAATGCCGTTCTTCGTCACCAGCCCGATCAACATGACCAGACCGATCTGGCTGAAGATGTTCAGGCTGTGTCCGAAGATCCATAGCCCGAGCAACGCCCCCGTCAGGGCCAGCGGCACGGTGATCATGATGATCAGAGGATCCCGGAAGCTCTCGAACTGCGCCGCCAGCACGAGGTAGACGAGCAGGAGCGCAAACAGAAAGACGAAGAGCAGACTGTCCGTGCTGTCGGCGAAATCGCGCGACTGTCCCGCCAGCGCCGTCGTGAAGCGTTCGTCCAGCACCGCCGCGGCATGGGTGCGCATCGCCTCGATCCCCTCGCCCAGCGTCCGACCGTCTGCCAAAATGGCAGAGACGGTCGCCGAGGCGTATCGATTAAAACGATACAGGGTCGGCGGACTGCTCGCCTCATCGAGCTCGACGAGGTTGTCCAGCGGGATCATCGCCCCACCCGCGGCCCGCACATGGATTGTCCTCAGGTCGGCCGGCTGGCTGCGGTCCGGGCGTTCGAGCTGGCCGATCACCTGATACTGCTTGTCGTCGAGAATGAAGTAACCGTACCGCTGGCCGCTGAGGGCGAACTGCAGCGTCTCGGCCACGTCGCGCACCGACACGCCCAGGGTCAGGGCCCGGCTCCGATCGATCCGCAGCTGCAACTCGGGCTTGTTGAAGCGCAGGTCCACGTCGACGAAGGTGAACACGGGATCGGCCTTGGCCGCCTCAAGGAAGGCCGGCAGCGTGCGCTCAAGGTCCTGCAATGTGCGCGCCTGAATTACAAACTGCACGGGCGCGCCGCTCCGGCGGTCGCCAATCGTCGGCTCCTGGCTAACGAACGACCGCGCTCCCGACATGCGGGACAGCACCCGAGTCAGGTCGGCCGCGATTTCCTGCTGCGTCCGGGTTCGTTCCGCCGGCGGCGCGAGCGTCACCCGCACAAACCCTGAGTTCACACTCGAGGCCGCGCCAAATCCGGGGGACGTGATCGTCGTGGCATCGATGACCTCCGGAACTTCGCGGCCCAGCACGTCGTCGAGTTCGTCCATGAAGGCGGCCATGTACTCGTACGAAGTGCCTTCCGGGGCGAGAGCGTTGATGCGCAGGCCGCTCCGATCCTCCAGCGGCGCGAGTTCCTTCGGCAAGGCCGGCAGAAGCAGCCAGCAGGTTGCGGCGCAAGCAAGCACCACGGGAAAGGCCAGCCAGCGGGCGCGCAGAAAGATTTCCAGCGAACGCCGATACGCGCCGGTCAGCGCGGCAAAGAGCGGCTCCGTCGTGCGGTAGAGCCAGCCGGTGTGCGACCCTGTCCGCAGGAGCCGCGTCGACAGCATGGGCGTGAGCGTCAGCGCCACGAAGGACGAAATGACCACCGCCCCCGCCAGCACGACCCCAAACTCGCGGAACAGCTGGCCGGTCAGTCCCCCAATGAAGAGCAGGGGCGTGAACACCGCCGCGAGGGCCAGTGTCGTCGCGATCACCGCAAAGAAGATCTCCTTCGTACCCTCAAGTCCCGCGGTCACCGGATCGAGTCCGCGCTCGATCTTCGCATAGATGTTCTCGAGCACGACGATCGCATCGTCCACCACCAGCCCGATGGCCAGTACGAGCGCGAGCAGCGTCAGCACGTTCACCGAGAACCCCGCGAGGTACATGACGAAGAACGAGGCGATGAGCGAAATGGGGATCACCACGATCGGGACGAGCGTCGAACGCCACTCCCGCAGGAAGAGAAAGATAATCAGCACCACGAGTCCCGACGCGACGAGGATCGTTTCCTTCACCTCGTTGATCGAGGCCCGGATGAAAACGGTGGTGTCGAATCCGAACCCGACTTCGATGTCGGCCGGGATCTCCCGCTGCAGATCCGCCACGCGCTTACGGAACTCGTCCACGATCGCGATGTGATTGGCCCCGGGTTGGGGCCGGAGCACGACGCCGACCATCGGCACGCCGTCGCGTTTCAGGATGGTGCGCTCGTTGAGCGGTCCGAGCTCCGCGTACCCGATGTCACGCAGGCGCACGAGCGCTTCGGGCGTGCGTTTGACGATCAGGTCGTCGAACTCCGCCGGCGTCGAAAGGCGGCTGAGGGTGCGCACCGTCAGCTCCACCAGTTCGCCTTCGATGCGGCCCGAGGGCAGCTCCACATTCGACTCGGCCAGGGCGTTGCGCACGTCGGTCGGCGTCAGCCCGTAGGCGGCCAGCCGCACCGGATCGAGCCACAGGCGCATCGAATACTCCTTCGCGCCCCAGATATCGACTTCGCTCACGCCGGGAATGGTCTGGAGCCGCGTCTTGAACACCGTGTCCGCCACGGCCGTGAGTTCGAGCAGGTTGCGCAGACTGCTGCGCACGCCGAGGAAGGCGATCGGGAAGCTGTCCGCATCCGCCTTGGCCACCAAGGGCGGCTCCGCATCGGGCGGCAGCTGGCCGACGGCACTGGACACCTTGTCGCGGACGTCGTTCACCGCCGTCTCCAGATCGACCCCCAGTTCGAACTCGACTGTCACCGTGCTCCGGCCGTCGCGGCTGACCGACGTCAGGTTGCGGATACCCGCGACCGCGTTGATGCTTTCCTCCAGCGGAATCGTGATCTGCGTCTCGATCACCTGCGCGTTGGCGCCCGGGTAAGAAGTCGACACCGACACCACGGCCGGGTCGACGGCCGGAAACTCACGCACGCCGAGGAAACTGTACCCGACCAGGCCGAAGATCACGAGCACCACCGACATCACGGTGGCCAGCACGGGTCGGCGAATGCTGATCGCGGACAGGCTCATCGCGCACGCTCCGGGTTAGGCGCGGCCGTCGCCACCGGTTCGACCGGCAGGCCGGGTCGCAGTTGCAGCTGGCCCGAGGTGATCACCACAGCCCCGGGCTCGAGGCCGGAAACGATCTGCAGGTCGCGATCGAGGCGCAGCCCGGTTTCCACCGTGCGCGGCTGCGCCCGGCCCTGTTCGATCACGTAGAGTGTCTTGTCCCTCAGTCCCGGAATGATGGCCGACGCCGGCACGACCAGGGCGTCGGGAATCTCCCCCAGGGCAACATCCACAGAGGCGAAGGCGCCGGGCAAAATGGCGCGATCGGGGTTCTCGGCGCGCGCCCGGAGCCGGATGGTGCGCGTGGCGAGATCGATCTTCGGCTCGATCGCGTACACCGTCGCTGGAAAGGCGCCGGGAACACCGGCCACGGAGAAGGTCACTTCCGCGCCGGGGCGGATCCGGTTCATGTGCCGCTCGGCGATCGCGAATTCGATCTTCAGTGTATCCAGATTCTGGAGGGTCGCGACCCACGACGACGGCGCGAGGTAGGCACCCTCGCTCACCTGCCGGAGTCCGACCACGCCGTCGAAGGGAGCGCGGACGGTGAGCTTGTCGAGCTGGGCGCGGATCAGCGCGACCTCGGCCTCGAGCACGCGCTGTTCATTCAGCGCCGCATCGAGCGCCTCGCGGCTGGCCCCCTGCGCATCGAACAGCTGCTGCTGGCGGCGCGCCTGCACCTTCGCCAGTTCCACCCGGTGCACGGCCCGGGTCAGCGCCGCCTGCAGTTCGGCGTCGTTGATCCGTACGAGCACGTCGCCGCGAGCCACGCGCGCGCCTTCCTCGAACCCGACCGCCACCACCTTGCCTCCGCTTTCCACCGTTACGTCCACCGCCTCCTCGGCGAGCACCGTACCGGTGGCCGTCACCCGCTCCTCGAGCAGACGCGGCACGGCCACGTGGGTCTGGACCGGCAGCACCGCCGGTCCGCCGCGGGACGCCGTCGGAACTGACGGGCCTCCCGGGGCCGGATCGGCCGTTCGTCCGCGATAAAAAAGAACCGCTCCGAGCAAAAGGACCAAAGGTATGCCAATGCGAAGGATCGTCCTGGTCATCGGGGCGCACCTTCACCCAAGTTTCGATTTCCGCAACCCCAGCGCGAAATCAATGCCGGCGCGGCCGTGCCGTTATTGAGTTGAGCCGGTGCGTCAGGCTTGGCGTGTTCACCGGAGGACATGAGCGAGTTCAGCGAAAGTTACCACCTGCGGAGCCGCGATACGGCGGACGCCGTCGCCCTGCTGCGTCGCGCCGGCGTGGACGGATTCGTCTTCCCGTCCGCCGAAGGCTGGACGGCCTTTGTGGCGGAAGGCGGCACCTTTGCACCCGACGAACGCCTCGTCGCCGCCGCCCCGGCGCCGCTGCTGCATTATGTCTGTGCGGAGGATCACGGCTGGAGCTTCGCGCTCTTCGCGGCCGGCGCCTGCCGCAGCGCCTACCAGTGTTCCTGGGACGAACAGGTGCAGGTGCACGACGACGACTGTGTGCCGGAGGTGCTGGTGCCGTACTTCGCGCCGGATTACCCGCAGCCGCGGGAGACCCTCTCGCGCCTGCTGCGCCCCGCCACCTTGAACGAGATCTTCGAATACAATCCGGCCTACACCTTCGCCGCCGTGCTGGGCCTGCGCAATTATGCGTGGACCGCCTACGACACCGTCGCCCGCGATGTCGCCGACGGCCATTCCCCGGATCCCGGTCTCATCACCGTGACGCACCGGCCCGGCTGACGGACTGGCCCCAACCCGCCGCGCCGGGGTTCGCGTCCGGACTGTCCGAAAATCCTCCACTCCCTTCCCCGGCACCATGTACGTAGGGTGGCGTCTCCCCGTTGACCGCACCGTTCACCCCCGGACTACGCCTCCGTGCCGCCGTCCCTTTGCCGTTTTCATTATGCGCTCCGCCCTACCCCTCGTCCTTGCCTTCGCCGCCGGCCTGCACGCGCCCGGCCTCCTGGCCCAGCCGGCTCAGCCGCCGCAGTCCAATCCGCTCCAGACGATCGGAACCCGCCCGCCCGAGGGCAACGACTCGGGCCTGCGTCCGCTCAGTCCCGAGGAGATTCCGCCCAACCTGAACTTCTATGCGATGGACCCGCTGTATAAGCCCGGCACGCCGCTGGGTTGGTCCGCCGAACGCATCGAGGAGGAGCTGGATCGCGGCCTCATCGCGCTTCCGGCCGAGGGCAACCGCGTCTACGTCGGCTGGCGCCTGCTGCGCGAGGACCCGGAGGGCATCGCCTTCAACGTCTACCGCGCCACCGCCAATGGCGAGGGCGTCCGGCTCAACCCGGCGCCCCTCCGCACCACCACCGACTTCGTCGACACCACCGCGCCGCTCGACCGCCCCAACACCTGGTGGGTGCGGGCCGTCGTGAACGGTCAGGAGCAGGAGCCGTCGCCGCGCGTCAGCCTCGCCGCCAATGCCCCGGTCACGGGTTACAAGGCGATCAAGCTGCGCGACGGCCTGACCAGCATCTCCATGGTCGGCGTCGGCGACCTCAACGGCGACGGCACCTACGACTTCGTCGTCAAGCACCCGGGTGGCGGCAAGGACCCCGGCCGGCTCAGCGTAAGCCGGGACACGTATAAGTACGATGGATACGACGGCCGCACCGGCGCGCACCTCTGGACGATCGACCTCGGCTGGAACGTCGACATGGGCATCTGGTGGACCCCGATGGTCGTGCGCGACCTCGACGGCGACAACAAGGCCGAGGTGATGATGCGCACCGCCCCCTACGCCGCCACGCTGGAGGAGGCCTATCCCGGCGCCCGTCAGGGCAACGCACTCGACAGCCCGGAGTTCCTCGCGGTCTACGACGGCGAGACCGGCAAGCTCGTCGACCAGGTGCCGTGGATCGAACTCGGCAAGGTGCAGGACTGGGGCGACAACACCGGCAACCGCGCCAGCCGCCACCTGATGGCCGTCGCCTACCTCGACGGCAAAACCCCTGCCGTCCTCGCCGCCCGCGGCACCTACGGCATGATGAAGGTCGACGCCTGGGTGCTGAAAAACCGCAAGCTCGAGAAGGTCTGGCGCTGGACGAACGAACGCGCCCCGTTCCTCTACCACGGCCAGGGCCAGCACAGCATCCGCGTCGCCGACATCGACGGCGACGGCATGGACGAAGTCATCAACGGCTCGGTCGCAATCGACCACGACGGCCGCACGATGTGGTCCAGCGGCCTGGGCCACGGCGACCGTTTCTATGTCACCGACATCGATCCGACCCGCCCAGGCTACGAGATCGCCTACATCATCGAGGAGGCCCACCCGCAGCTCGGGCTCAACGTGCGCGATGCGCGCAACGGCGACCTGATCTTCGGTTCGCGTGAGCCGAATCAGGACAACGCCATCGACCAGGTGCTCGTCGGTGACATCGATCCGGCCTACCCGGGCATGGAGGTCTGGGCCAACAAGGGTCTCAAGCAGCTCTTCTACACCGCCAAGGGCGAGCCCATCCCGGGCGAGTCGCCCTCCACCAGCGACCTCATCTGGTGGGATGCCGACCTCCTGCGCGAGCAGGTGCAGGGCGGCTTTGGCGGTCCGCGCGCTCCCGGCGCTCCGGCTCCTTCCGGCCCGCCGCCCGGACGCACGATCGGCAAGTGGAAAGGCGAAACCCTGACCCGCAACATCCAAGGCGCCTCGCATCAGGTCGCGGACATCTTCGGCGACTGGCGCGAGGAACTCATCACCTTCACCAACGGCGAACTGCGGATCTACAGCACGACGATCCCCGCCGCCGACCGGCGCGTGTGCCTCATGCAGGATCCGTTCTACCGCCACTACGTGACCACCCGCACCATGGGCTACCCCCACGTGCCGCAGCTCAGCTACTACCTGGGCGTGGCGCCTTAAGGCCCGGCGCAGGTGCGCCGGGAAACCCCAAAATTCCAATCGTCCAAATCCCAAAAGAGAGCGCGCGCTTGAAGCGCTTCCGTCGTGAAGCCGTAGCGACTCCGGTCGCGTTTCCTCCGCCATGAAAATTCGCCTCACATTCGTTCTTCTCTGGGTCGGCGCGGGCTTGCTCGCGTCTCTTCCGGCCCAGGCCCAACGCCAGCTGGAAAATCTCAGTCGCGGCGTCGTCGCCGTGCACCAGCCCGACGGCGGCGTCTTCGTCAGCTGGCGCTTGCTCGGCACCGACCCGGCCGACGTTGCCTTCAACGTCTACCGGGAAACCGCCGCTCCCACCGGCGGCGGCCCGGGTGGACGCGGGCCGACCGGCCCCGTGCGGCTCAACGACACGCCGCTCACCTCCGTCACCTGGCTGCTCGACCGGCGCGCCGACCTCAACCGCGCCACGAGCTACTTCGTTCGCGCCGTCGTGGACGGCGTCGAGCGGGAGCCGAGCCGCCCCTTCGTCTTCAAGCCCGGCGCGCCGCCGCTGCCCTACCTCTCGATTCCGCTGCAGCTGCCCAGCGGCTACACGCCCAATGACGCCTCCGCCGCCGATCTCGATGGCGACGGCGATTACGACTTCGTGCTGAAATCCGAGGTCAACCCGCAGGACAACTCCCGCCCTGGCGTCACCGGCGAGACGCTCCTGCAAGGGTACAAATCCGACGGCACCCTGCTCTGGACGATCAACCTCGGACCCAACATTCGCGAAGGCGCGCACTACACGCAGTTCATGGTGTACGACCTCGATGGCGACGGTCGCGCCGAGGTTGCGGTGAAGACCGCAGACGGCACCGTCGACGGCCGGGGCAAGGTGATCGGCGACGCCTCCGCGCGCCACGCCAACGCGAACGGCCACATTCTCAGGGGGCCGGAATTCTTCACCGTGTTCGACGGCCTCACCGGGGCCGCGCTCGCCACCGTCGACTACGTGCCGGGACGCCATCCCGCCAAGACCGATCCGTCGCCCGAGGAGCTGCGCGCGGTCTGGGGCGACGGCAACGGCAACCGGTCCGACCGTTATCTCGCCGGCGTCGCCTACCTCGATGGCGAACGGCCGAGCGTGATCATGTGCCGCGGCTACTACACCCGCGCCGTCCTCGCCGCGTGGGACTACCGCGACGGCAAGCTCACCCAGCGGTGGGTCTTCGACAGCGACGCCGGCCCCGAAGCCAACCGCGCCTATCGCGGCCAGGGGTTCCACAGCCTGAGCGTGGCCGACGTGGACGCCGACGGTCGCGACGAGATCATCTACGGTGCCGCCGTCATCGACGATAACGGCCAGGGCCTGTACTCGACCGGTTGGGGACACGGCGACGCCCTGCACGTCTCCGATTTCGATCCGTCCAACCCCGGTCTCGAGGTCTTCGGTATCCAGGAGCGCTTCGACCAGCAGGGCATGAATTTCCGCGACGCCCGCACGGGCCGCCCGATTTTCCTCATCCCGTCGGTGAAGGCCGCCACCGAGGGCGGTGACCGCGGGGAGGGCCCGGGCCGGGGCAACGCGGTCAACATCGACCCGCGCTTTCCCGGCGCCGAGTTCTGGGCCAACGGCGCCGAGATGAACGGCACCTACACCGCGAAGGGCGAACGGTTCACCGACCGCAAACCCACCGCCTGCAACTTCGCCCTCTGGTGGGACGGCGACCTGCTGCGCGAGCTGCTCGACCAGAACATGGTTCTAAAGTGGAACTGGGAGACCGAACGCCTCGACCCGCTCTTCCGCGCCCACGGCGCGCTTTCGAACAACGGCACCAAGGCCACGCCCGCCCTCAGCGCCGATCTCTTCGGCGACTGGCGGGAGGAGATCGTGCTGCGCTCGCTCGATAACACCGAGCTGCGGATCTACACCACGACGATCCCGACGCGCCACCGCCTCGTGACCCTGATGCACGACGCCCAGTACCGGCTCGCGGTCGCATGGCAGAACGTCGCCTACAACCAGCCGCCGCATCCCAGCTTCGCCCTCGACGAAGGCTCCCCCCTGCCCGCCCATCCGCAGGTGCGCACCGCCGGCCGCTGAGCCACGCCCCAGGCCGCTGCCGCAGCCGGCTGGCATTTTCGCCTTTCGCCCGCCTCGTCCTTGCTTTCCGCACCCGATACCGCTCACTTGAGCGGTACCGGTCATGCTCACCGAACGCCAGGACGCCATTCTCGATTTCATCCGCCACTACCAGCGCGATGAACAGGTGCCGCCGTCCACCCGCATCATCCAGCGCCAGTTCGGCTTCAAGGCCCAGTCCACCGTCCGCCAGCACCTCTCCGCGCTCGCCCGCAAGGGTCACCTGGAGCAGTTCGCCGACGGACGCTGGGGCGTGAAAGCCGCCGGCGTGCAAGGGCACCTCTTCGAGGTCCCGCTCTTCGGCAGCATCCCGGCCGGCCTGCCCTCCCTCCGCGAGCAGCAGGTCGAGGATACCCTCACCCTCGACCCGGCGCTCTTCGGCCTGCGCCCCGCCCAGGCCGGCCGCTGCTACGCCCTGCGCGTGCGCGGCGACTCCATGATCGACGCCCACATCGTCGACGGCGACCTGGTGCTCTGCGAGTGGCGCGAACCCCGCCCCGGCGAGGTGATCGCCGCCCTCGTCGACGACACGACCGTGACCCTGAAGCGCGTGGTGCGCGACCAGGGGCGCCTCGTGCTGCGCGCCGCCAACCCGCGCTACCCCGACCTCGTCCCCGACCGGCTCGAGGCCCAGGGTGTAGTGATCGGCATGATACGCCGGACCGTGGCATGAAGACCCGACTCCCGCCGTGGCCGATCCCCGCACCCTTGCCGCGTTGCGCGCGCTCGTCGCCGCCTGGTCCCCGTCCGACATCCGGACGGGCGCGGCGGCGCCCACCGGAGTGCCGGCCCTCGACACCGCCCTCGGCGGCGGCCTGCCCGGCGGCCTGCTGACCGAGTTGGTCTGCCCGCCCGGCGCCGGCGGACAACTCGTTCTCGCCCGCCTGCTCGAGACCAGCCGCGCCGCCCGGCAGCGCGTGGCGCTGATCGACGCGACGGATGGATTCGCCCCCGAGGCCGTCCCGCCCGACGCCCTGCACCACCTCGTCTGGGTGCGCGGGCGCAGCCTCGCCGAGGCGCTCGGCGCCGCCGACATCCTGGTGCGGGACGGCAACTACGCCGTCGTGCTGCTCGATCTGCGTGACGTGCCCGCCGCCGCCCTGCAGCGCACCCCCGCGACGGTCTGGCACCGGTTGCACCGCGCCGTCGAGCCGCAGCCCGCCGCCGGCCTCGTGCTCAGCCGCCACGGGCTCGTGCCCGCCGTGCGCCGGCGACTCGTGCTCGAGGCAACCTGGACTGCCGACACCCCGTGCACCCCGCAGGCCGAACGGGCCGCCCGCCTGCAGGTTCGCGCTGTGCGCGGCCTACAGCACGAGGCCCTGACCGCATGAACTACGCCGTGCTCGCCGTGCCCGATTTCGCCCTGCACGCGTTGCGGCGTCACGAACCCGCGCTCGCACGGCAGCCGCTCGCCCTCGTGGCCGGTGAAGGCCGCAAGGCCGTGGTCACCCAGGTCGCGCCCGAGGTGGAGGGCATCGCCCCCGGCCTCGCCGTTACGCTCGCGATGGCCCGCTGTCCGGGGCTGGTGTTGCGGACACGCGATCCCGCCGCGGAAACCGCCGCGCGCCGCCTGCTGCTCGCCGCCGCCTTCACCCTCTCGCCGCGCGTCGAGGTCACCGATGCGGAGCGTTGCACGGTTGACCTGCAGGGCACCGATCCGGCCGCCACCGAGGCCACCCTGCACGCCCGGGTCGCCGAGCTCACCCGGCTCGGCCTGCCCGCCCGTGGCGGCGCGGGGGCCACCCCGCTGCTCGCCGCCTACGCGGCCGCCCACGCAGCCCCGGTGCAGATCGTGCGCGACCCCGACACCTTTCTTGCGCCCCTGCCGCTCGCCTGCGCTGCGCCGACGGCGGAGCAGGCCGGGATTTTGGCCGCATGGGGCATCCGCACGCTCGGACAACTGTCCGCCCTACCCAAGGGCGAAGTCGGCCGGCGGCTTGGGACCGAGGGCGTCGCCCTCTGGGAACGGGCCGCCGGCCAAGCCACGCGCGTGCTGCGCCTAACCCCGGCGCCGGTCACCTTTGCCGCCCGGTGGGACTACGATCCCGGCATCGAATCCCTGGAGCCGCTGCTCTTCAAACTGCAGCGCCATGCCGAGTGCCTCGCCCTCGAGTTGCGCGCCGCCCACCTCGTCGCCGAGCGGCTCGCGCTCACCCTGGACCTCGAGGACGACACCGACCACCGGCGCACCTTCCTTCTCGCCGAACCGGGCACGCAGGTCGCCAGCTGGCTCAAGGTCATGCACGCCCACCTCGAGACGCTGCACCTGCCGGCCCGCGTGACCGGCGTGCGCCTGGTCGCCACCCCGACGCGCCCGCAGCTTCGTCAGGACGGGCTGTTCGACACCGGGCTGCGCGATCCCCACGCCTTCTGGGAAAACCTCGCGCGCGTCGCTGCCCTACTGGGCGAGGACCGCATCGGCACGCCCGTGCCCGCCGATACCTGGCGGCCCGACACGTTCACCCTGGAACGTCCTGCCGAGAGCGTTGCCCCACCCGGCCCGGCTCCCGCGCAACCCGCCCGGGGCGGCGTGCTCCGGCGATTTCGTCCGCCCCGTCCCGTGCTCGTCGTGCTGGAGCACGACCGCCCGGCCGCGGTCAGTGGCGCCGTCAGCGGCACGGTCGACACCGCCCTCGGCCCCTGGCGGACCAGCGGAAACTGGTGGGAACGCGACGCGTGGTCGGTCGAGACCTGGCACGTGCAGCTCGCCGGCGCCGTCTACCAGCTCGCCCGCACCGACCAGGGCTGGGTGGTGGAAGGAGAGATCGACTGATGGCCTACGTCGAACTGCATGCGCGCAGCGCCTTCTCGTTTTTGCGCGGCGGCTCCTCGCCGGAGGCGCTGGCGGCCGAGGCGGCGCGGCTCGGGCTCGCCACCCTCGCGCTCTGCGACCGCGACGGCGTCTACGGCTCCGTGCGCACGCACATGGCCGCCCGCGAATCGGGTCTGCGCGCCCGCGTCGGCTGTGAGCTCACGCTCGAGGACGGCAGCGTCCTGCCCGTGCTCGTCGCCACCCGCGCCGGTTATCAGCGCCTCTGCCGGCTGCTGTCGACCGCCCACCTGCGCGCCCCCAAGGGCGAAGGGCGTGTCGCGTGGCACGAGCTCGCCGCCGACACGGAGGGTCTCATCGCCCTGACCGGCGACGCCGACGGTCCGGTCCGCCAAGCCTGGCGCCGGCAGGGCAACGCCGCCGCGGCCGCTGCCGGCGACCGGTTGCTCGCCGCCTTCGGACCCGGGCGGCTCTATGTCGAATTGCAGCGCCACCTCGTGCCGGGCGAGGAGCACGAGAACGCGTTCCTCATCGACTGGGCGCACGCCCGCCGCCTGCCCTTGCTCGCCACCAACGGCGTCAACCACGCCACGGCGGCGGACCGCGCCGTCGCCGACGTGATGACGTGCCTGCGCGAGCACGTGACCCTCGACACCGCCGGACGCCGGCTCGCGCGCAACCGCGAGGCCCACCTGAAGGACGCCCGCACCATGGCCGCGCTGTTCGCCGACCGGCCCGACGCGATCGCCCGCACCGAGGAGCTCGCCGACCGGCTCGAGTTCTCGCTGGAGAACCTCGGCTACCGCTTCCCCGACTACCCCGTGCCCGCAGGCGAGACCCAGGATTCGTTTCTGCACAAGATGGCCTACTTCGGGGCGCAGCAGCGCTACGGTTCCGTCGCCGGCCGCGTGCGCAGCCAGTTGGAACGCGAACTCGGGCTCATCGCGAAGCTCGGGTTCAGCGGCTACTTTCTCATCGTTTGGGACCTCTGCGCCTACGCGCGCGAACAGGGCATTCTGGTCCAGGGCCGCGGCAGCGCCGCCAACAGCGTGGTCTGCTACGCCCTCGGCATCACCGCGGTCGACCCGATCGAGAGCCGGCTGCTCTTCGAGCGTTTCCTGTCGGAAGGGCGCACTGACTGGCCCGACATCGATCTCGACCTGCCCAGCCTCGAGCGGCGCGAGCAGATGATCCAGCATGTCTATGCCCGGTACGGGCGGCGCGGCGCGGCGATGACGGCCAACGTGATCACGTTCAAGGGGCGCAGCACCATGCGCGAGGTCGGCAAGGTGCTGGGCCTGCCCGACGACGTGCTCGATCGCTTCTCCTCGCTCTTCCATGGCGGCGACTATCCGCACACGCTTGAGCTCGCGGCCCAGCTCAGACTCGCCGGCGTGACCGGCGACCACCCGCGCCTGCCCGCCCTGCTCGACACCTGCCGGCGCGTGCACGGCCTGCCACGTCACCTCGGCCAGCACTCCGGCGGCATGGTGCTCTGTGCCGGCGACCTCGACCAATACGTGCCGCTCGAGAACGCGCGCATGCCCGGCCGCACCGTCCTGCAATGGGACAAGTCCGACTGCGAGGACATGGGCATGGTCAAGGTCGACCTGCTCGGCCTCGGCATGATGGCCGTCCTGCAGGACACGCTCGAGGTCTGCGCCCGGCGCGGCCAGCCCGTCGACCTCGCCCGCATTCCCAAGGACGACCCGGCGACCTTCGCGTTGATCCAAAAAGCGGATACGGTCGGCCTCTTCCAGATCGAGTCGCGCGCGCAGATGAGCACCCTGCCGCGCATGAAGCCGGCGACGTTCTACGACCTCGCCATCGAGGTCGCGATCATCCGGCCCGGCCCGATCCAGGGCAACGCCGTCAACCCCTACCTCGCCCGCCGCATGGGCCGCGAGCCCGTCACCTACCCCGACGAGCGCGCCCGGCCCATCCTCGAACGCACGCTCGGCGTCGTCCTCTTCCAGGAGCAGGTGCTGCAGCTCGCGATGGAGCTGGGCGGCTTCACCGCCGCCGAGGCCGACGAGCTGCGCCGGGCGATCGGCTTCACGCGTTCGCCCGACCGCCTCAACCGGATGACGGCCCGGCTGCGGGCCGCCCTCGAGCGCAACCGCGTGCACCCCGACGCCGTCGACTCCATCGTCCGCTCACTCGCCTCGTTCGCGCTCTACGGCTTTCCCGAAAGCCACGCCATCTCCTTTGCCCTGCTCGCCTACGCCAGCGCCTGGCTCAAGGTCCACCGCCCCGCGGCCTTCTACGCCGGCCTGCTCAATCACCAGCCCATGGGGTTCTATTCCCCGGCCAGCCTCGTGCAGGATGCGCGCCGTCACGGGATCACCGTGCTGCCCGTGTGCGTCCGGGATTCCCTGCTCGCCTGCGAGGTGATCGACGACCGCACGCTCCGCCTCGGCCTCGGTGCGATCCGCGGCGTGCGGGCCCCGGCCCTCCGCGCCCTGATCGAGACGCGCACCGGCCTGCCCTTTGTCTCGATGGCGGACTTTCTCCGCCGCACCGACTTCACCGCCGCCGAGCGCCGCGCCCTGGCCCGCGCCGGCGCGCTCAACGTCCTGGCCGGACACCGCCGCGCCGCGCTCTGGCAGGTCGAGGCCTCCGACCAGACCGACGAGTTGTTTCGGCTCGTCGCCGTCCCGGGGCCCGAGGCGGAACTGACGCCGCTCGAGCGCATGACGCACCTCGAGCGCCTGCAGGCCGATTACGAGACGCAGCAGCTCACCACCGGTGCGCATCCCATGCTGCACCTGCGCAGCCAGCTGCCCGGCGTGTGGCGGGCCGCCGATCTCCCGCAGGCCCGCCCGGGCGACCGCGTGCGCATCGGCGGCACGGTCATCACACGTCAGCGTCCGGGGACGGCCAAGGGCTTCTGTTTCATCACGCTCGAGGACGAGACCGGGCACGCCAACGCGATTGTCCGCCCCGACCTCTTCGAAACCGCCCGGCTCGTCATCAACCTCGAACCCGCCCTGCTCATCACCGGCCGGGTGCAAAACGAACAGGGCGTCATCCACGTCATGGCGGAATCCCTCGCCGCCCTGCCCGCACCCGGCTTGCCCGAAAGTCCGTCCCACGACTATCACTGACCCGGTCGCCCAACCTGCGCGGCACCCTTTCCGCGCCGTCTCGCCGCCCCGACCCTGTCAAAGACCTGTGAGAGTGACCGTTGCACGACGATTGGAATTCGCAGCCGACGCAGAACTGCTAGTCGTTTGTCATCATGAGCGAGGAAGCACCGCGGTTGCGTCTGAAGCCCAAACTGGCCCCCGAAACGCCGGCTCAACCGGCGCCGGCACCCGTTGCGCCTCCGCCTCTCGCCTCCGCGCCTCCGCCGCCTGCCGCAGTTCCGCCGCCTGCCGCGCCGGCGCCCGTCTTCGCGGAGCCGCCCCCGCTTCCGCCGGCGGAGGCACCCGCCTCTTCGTTTCGCCTCAAGCCCAAAACCCCGAGCCTTCCTCCCGATCCAGGCCGACCACCTCCGGTCCCGCCCGCCGCCGTGGCTCCCGTTGCGGCGGCACCCGGCCGGTCCGCCGCCGCCCTCGCGGCCGAGGGACGCAAGGTGCAGCTCGCCGCCCTCTGCATCGGCGCCGCCGGCTCGGTGCTCTTTGGCGTCATCGGTTACCTGACCTACTCCGGTCAGCTGCGCGCCGAAAGCCTGCTCTTCACCGACAACGAAGCTGACATGATCGGCGAGCCGATCGACAGCACCGAGGACGACGACGACGCTCCGGAAGCGACCGCAGCGATCGCGCCGGCGCCCGTGGCCGAGCCCGCGGAAACCGTTGCCCGCACTCCCGAGCCTGCCCGGTCCGCGGCCATCGCTCCGGCCTCTCTCGACACCGTGGAGCCGAGCGACGAATTCCGCGCCGCCGTCGCCGCACTGAAGATCACGGGCGTACGCGCCGGGAGCAATCCGCGCGTGCTCATCGCGGGCGCCTCGTACAAACCCGGCGACGTCGTGCACGCTCCGCTGGGCATCGTTTTCTCCGGTTATGACGCCGACCGCCGCCTGGTGCGTTTTCAAGACGCCTCCGGTGCCCGGATCGATCGTCCCGACCGGTAATCACGACCGGACCGACCAAAAGCAAAAGGCACCGCCTCGGCGGTGCCTTTTTTGTGTGCCCGTCCGCGTTGCCGCGAAGCTCAGTCGTCGCTGCGGCCGAAGGCGAGCAGCAGGCGGATCACGTACCACAACAGCAGGGCCATCGACGCGAAGAGCTCGAGCGCGGCGGCCACATGCTCGCCCGGTTTGTGCTCCCGCAGGATGCGCGAGGTATCGTACAGGATCGCCCCACCCGCGACGACGATCATGCCGGCAGAAAAAATCAGACCGAGGCTGAAGCCGAAGACGATCGAAGCCACGATGAGGCCGAGGGAAACGACGCCCGCCACGGTCAGCGCAGAGCGCAGGAAGGAGAAATCTTTCTTCGTGATGAACACCGTCGCGGTCAGCCCGGCAAAGAGCGCCCCGCTCAGCAGCACCGCGTTGAGAATCAGGGCCGGTCCGGCGATGGTCAGCGCCACGACGAGCAGCGGCGCGAACACCAGAGCCTCCGCCGTCACGTAAAGCGCGAGGCCGGCGTATTGCATCGGCCGCGACAAGCCGCCGTCGACGAGGACCCGCGCCATCCACGCGACGCCCATGAAAATCCCCAGCACACCCAGCCAGCCGTACGGAATCGTCAGCACCCACTCCGTCGCCCGATGAGTGATCGGCAACGGCAGAATCAGGCACTCGATGAGGAAGAAGACCAGCCACGCGCCGGCCACATGGGTGTACGTCTGCCGGATAAACAGCACGCGCTCATCCGCACTCGACTTGCTCAGGAACGTGTCGGGGGACGACTCAACAAACGGATTCGGATTGCTCGAGGTTGCCATGGCGGGAGACGGATCCGTCCCACGATGGGCGGCGCCGTCGAGCCATGGAGCAAATCGATTGCCCGGTCCGCCGCGAGCGCAGAGTCGCGCAACGCGCTCTAAAACGGTACCTTTACGTCAGTTTAACGCCACGCCCAAGGCTGTGGCGCGCCAACCCACCCCGGACCGCCGCTCACAGCGGCGTCACGGTCATGTTGCGATACTCGATCCGCATGAGAAGATTCGCGTGCACCTGCAGGCCGATCGGTCCGCTGGGGATGGCGGTGTCCGAGAGGTACTCGAGCACCTGCCGCCCGTTCAGTTCAATGGTGTAGAGGCCGCCCTTGGCCGTGATGCGCAGGGTGTTCCAGGCACCTTCCTTCAACAATGCGGCCACGCCTTGCGCCTCGACCGGGTACTTCCGCTTGCTGCCGATGTAGGGCGAGCCGGTCATGTCGCGTTTCAGCGAACCCGACGTGCCGATCTGGATCTGGTCGTCGAGGTGGCGCAGAAACACGCCGGAGTCCGTGACACCTTCAAAGCGAAACTCGGTCTGGTAGACGAAGTCCGTGTACGTTTTTTCCGTCCACAGGGTCGACGCGCGCTTCTGCTCGTCGCTCTGGCCGATCAGGACGCCGTCCTTGACCGACCAATACGCGGCGCCGTCGACCTTCCACCCGCTCAGCGACTTTCCATCGAAGAGGGGCGTCGTCTGCGCAGCGGCGGAGACGGCGGACATGAGCGTGACAACAAGCAGGGCAACGAGGGTTTTCATGGTCGGAAACATTGCAAGGGGTTGGACGAACGAACGCGGCGCAGGGCGCGCCAACCGCAAAGAAAAGTCTGCGGCCGGCGGAAGGCAACCGCCGGGTGTCGCGGATTGAATGATGGTTCGGTTTGATCGGAGTGAACGGCCACGCGAAGCGAACCTCCGGGGTCGCCGGGCGCGTCCCTGAGCTAGGCGGACCCGAACCACGCGCGGAGGGACCCGCGCGTCCACCGTGGACGGGCAGGCGGCGGAGACTCGCTCCGCGGTTGCCCCCGGCGGTTTCGTTGGCATGCTCTGCCTTGCCATGCCCCCTACCCCGGCAGCCTCCGGCACCCAAGCCGGTCCGTTCTATCGTGCCCTCGTCCGTCCGATCCTGTTCCGCCTTGATCCGGAGCGCGTGCACCAAGGTGCCCTCCATGCCTGCACGATGGGCGCGCGTGTGCCCGGCGTGCCGGCGTTGTGCCGCCGGCTCTACGGATTCACCCATCCGAGCCTGCGCCAGACCCTCGCCGGCGTGACGTTCGATCATCCCGTCGGGCTTTCCGCCGGCTTCGACAAGAACGGTCACGCCATCGGGCTGCTCGGCTCGCTCGGCTTCAGTCACGTGGAAATCGGTTCCATTTCCGCCTTCCCGTCGGCGGGCAATCCGCGGCCCCGCCTGTTTCGCGTTCCGTCCGACCGCGCCATCATCGTGGCCTACGGCGTGCCCAACGAGGGTGCCGACGCCGTGGCGGCGACCTTGCGCCGCGAACATTGCCGCGTGCCGCTGGGCATCAACCTGGTGAAGACCAACGATCCCGCGCGACCGAACACCGACGAGGCGGTGCTCGCCGATTATGCTGACGCCTTCGCCACGCTGCAGTCGCTCGGCAGCTACGTCACCATCAACCTCAGCTGCCCCAACTCGGCCTGCGACCGGGATTTCTTTGACGACCCCTCGCGGGTCGCCGCGCTGCTCGACCGCCTCGCGTCGGTGGGACCGCGGGTGCCGGTGTTCCTGAAACTCAAGCCAGCCCGCGACCCCGAGGTCATGAGCGCCATCGTGCGCATCGCCGACGCGCATCCGTTCATCGCCGGTTTCGGCATCAACCTGCCTTCGGGCAAACCCGACGGCCTTACCTTCACCTCGCCGCGCGAGACCTGGGCGTCCTTGCCCGGGGCCGTGGCCGGCCGGCCCGTCGAAGCGTTGATCAACGCCCAGCTGCGTCAGCTCTACACCCTCATCGGTCCGCGCAGCCGTTATGTGCTGATGGCGGCCGGCGGCGTCTTCACCGCCGAGGACGCCTACCGCAAAATCCGACTCGGCGCCTCGCTCGTGCAACTCTACACCGCGATGGTCTATCACGGCCCGGCCGTGGTGAAGGCCATCCTCACCGGGCTCGTCGACCTGCTGCACCGCGACGGCTACCGGCATATCTCGGAGGCGGTCGGCGCCGACCATCGCGCGGCGCCACCCCGTCCGCCCCGCCCGGCGGCCTCCGCCAGCCTCGTCTGAGTGATCGGGGACGCCGCCCTTCCCCGCGCGGCTCAGTTGGCGCTCGGGTCGTCGGGTTCATCCGCGAGCAGTTTCCACTCGTGGTTGAGCCCGGTGAGCACGCCCCGCCACAGGTCCTCGTCCGGCGCGAACGACATCAAATTCGACGGAATCGCACTCACGACCCAGGTCTGGTGACGGAGTTCGTTGTCGAGCTGGCCTTCCGACCAGCCCGAATACCCGAGGAAGGCGCGCACATGCATGTCGTCCTCACCCTGCAACTCCTCCGCCCGGCCGGGCTCGATGCCGAAGAACAGCTGGAATCCTTCTCCGTCCGGCCGGATGCGCCACGCGCAGATCAGGAGCTGGGCCGGCTGCACCGGGCCCCCGCTGAACACCGGCACGCCGGCCAGGGCGCCGAGGGCGAAGGCCGGATCGAGGTCCGCGAGGGTCTTGCCGAGCGGACGGTTCAGCACCACCCCCATGCTGCCTTCGTCTCCATGCGAAGACAGCAACACGACCGACCGCCGGAAGTTCGGGTCGCGCAGCGCCGGATGCGCCAGCAGCAGCGAGCCGGCAAGCGGAGAGGACGGGCGGGAACGGCGCTCACGCATGTCAGAGGCGGGTGATCACCACGCCCGCGTCCGCCAGCAGCGGCGCGACGATCGGGTCGTTGTGATAATCCTCGCGATACCGCACTTCGGCAATGCCGGCGGAGGCGAGGATCTTGGCGCAGTTCACGCAGGGAAAATGGGTGACGTAGGCGATGCAGCCTTCGACCGAACTGCCACGACGGGCCGCGTCGGCGATCGCGTTCTGCTCGGCGTGCACCGTCGCCTGCTCGTGGCCGTCGCGCACGCGCGAGACATGCGGCGTGCCGGGCAGGAAGCCGTTGTAGCCGGCGGCCACGATCCGGTTCTTGCGCGCCCCGCCGCTGACGATGACGCAGCCGACGTGCAGCCTTTCGCAGGGGGACCGCGTCGACATCAGCACGGCCGTCGCCATGAAGTAGTCGTCCCAGGACGGGCGCGTGGTGAAGCGACGGGTCGCTTCGGCAATGAGATCGACCGGGGACGGCGGGGATGACGGCGTGGCGTCCATGCTGCTTCGCTAGCGCGCCCGGCCAAAAAATCCACCCCGAAAGCCGCCGCACCGTGCGACCCTGGCCCAACCGTCGCGCGGGCCGCGTCGTACGCTGGCGATGACTTTTGGCTTTTCGATGTTTCACCCGTAACTGACCATCCCACCGCCATGCCGCAGCTCTCCGACCTCGTCGACTATTGCAACCGGTGCACCCGCCTCGCCGCCTTCAAGGACGCCCCAGGCGCCTTCAACGGGCTTCAGGTCGCCAACGACGGCCGGGTCACGAAGATCGGCGCCGCGGTGGACGCCGGCCTCGTGCCCTTCCGTTCCGCCGTCGACGCCGGCGTCGACTTCCTGATCGTGCACCACGGCATGTACTGGGACATGCCGCGTCCGATCACCGGGCCGGTTTACGACCGTCTTGCCGTTCTGCTGCGCGGCAATTGTGCGCTCTACAGCAACCACCTGCCCCTCGACGCCCACCCGCGGCTCGGCAACAACGCCCTGCTCGCCCGCCAGCTGGGCTTGAAGCCGGACCGCGGCTTCCTCGTGAGGGACGGCGAACCCGTCGGCTGGATCGCCCCAAGCCGCCTGAAACGGACCGCCCTGCGCGCCCGCCTCGAGGCGTCCTACGATCGGGTCATCGCGCTCGAGTTCGGCTCCGCCGCCCCGAAGGCGGTGGCGTTCTGCAGTGGGAGTGGCAACAGCGCGGTGCCTGAACTGGCCCGCGCCGGCGTCGACACCCTCGTGACCGGCGAGCTGCGCGAGGAATGGTTCAACACCGCCCAGGAACTGAAGCTCAACCTGTATCTTTGCGGGCACTACGCGACCGAGGTGCACGGCGTGAAGGCCCTCGCTGCCGCCCTGGCCCGGAAGTTCCGGCTGCCCTGGACCTTTCTCGCCACCGGCAACCCGCTGTGAAACCGGGCCGCGGCGGCCCCGAATTTTGGTTTACCTTTCCCCGCGGAAACGTCTCCTAATCCCCCCACCATGAAACGCATCGGCATCGTCAACGGCCCCAATCTCGACCGGCTCGGCAAACGGGAGCCGGAGGTTTACGGCAAAGCGACGCTTGCCGACCTCGAGGCGTCGCTGCGGGCCGAGTTCGGCACGGCCGCCCACCTGGAGTTCTTCCAATCGAATCATGAAGGCGCCCTGATCGACCGCATTGCGGGCTTCGCCGATGCGAAATTCGACGGGCTCGTGATCAACGGCGGCGCCTTCACCCACACCAGCGTTGCCCTGCGGGACGCGCTGCTCGGCGCCCAGCTGCCCACCGTCGAGGTGCACATTTCGAACATCTACAAGCGCGAGGAGTTCCGCCACGTGTCGCTCACGGCCCCCGCCTGCCTCGCCGTCATCACCGGCCTCGGCCTCGAAGGGTATTTTGCCGCGGTCCGCTACCTGTTGAAACGGTGAACGTGTCGCTGGAGACCGAGACGCTCCGCTTCGCCCCGGCGGCCGGAGAAAAATGGTTCGTCTGCCACGCGCGGCCGCGCTGCGAGAAGAAGCTCGCCGCCCTGCTCCAGGCGGAGGAGATGGTCCATTATCTGCCACTCGTGCCGAGCATCCGGCACTACGGCCGGCAGACGAAGCGTTTCACCAAGCCCCTGTTCCCGGGCTACGTCTTCGCCCGTATCCCACTCGACCGGAAACAACGCATCTACCAGCAGGAGCTGGTTGCCCGCACCATCACCCCGGACGACGAAAACGTCTTCCTCGAGCAGCTGCAGCAGGTGCGCCGCGTGGTCGACGCCGGCCTGGAACTCACGCTTCACCCCAACCTCACACAGGGCATGCGGGTGCGGGTCGTGAGCGGTCCGCTGCGGGGCATCGAGGGGGTAATCGACAACTCCACCAACCCGCTGAGCATCATCGTCTCTATGGACGTCCTGCAGCAGGGCGTGCGGGTGAAAATCCCGATCGAGGCGCTCGAGCCGCTCTCCTGAGGCCGCGCCGGCGGACCGTTCAGGGCGCCGGTTCCTTCAACGCCGAGTAGGCGGGGATGAAGAGCATGCCGTGCTCGGCGAAGTAGCGCAGGTGCGCGGCCTTCGCACCCTGTTCCTCCGTCGTGAGCAGGGCGGCGACGCGTTCGCGTACGCCCTGGTCGAGGTAAGCCCAGATGGCCGAGCCGGGCTCCACCCGCAGGGACTGCGCCTTGAAGGCTTCGAGCAGGACCTCGACCTCCATTTCATGCTTCGGCTCGATCCCGAGCATCTCCTGCACGAGCGCGCCTTGAAATTCGGCGAACCGCACCGGGTCACTTTCGATCCGCTCCGCCTCGCGGATATAGGGCCCGAGAGAGAGCAGGTTGAGCCGGTTTTCTTCGCGGAGGCGGCGCGCTTCGGCGGGGTCGGAGCTGAGCGCGGCCTCGAGGTCGCGGCGCAGCGTCTCGCCCACGAACCGGCCCGACTCACGCGCAGTGCCCAGCGAGAACGTCAACCGATCCCCGTTCTCGACCAGGGTGGAGCCGGCCTGCGCCCGGAGCGTCTCCACCTCGCGTTCGAGGGCGGCATTGCGCTCGCGCAAGGCCGCGAGTTCACGCTCCGCCGCGGCCAGCCTGCCGGTGAGGCCCGTGTCGGGTGCCGCCGCGATCGGGGCCGGCGGTTCCGGCCAAGGCAGAGTCGTCGGCGCCGGAGCGGACGGCGCGCGCCAGCTCAGCCGCACCACGACGAAGGCGAGGACCAGCACCGCAAGGACGACCGGGATCAGTTTCATGCGCGTCTCCTGGCAACCTTCCTGCGGGAAACGGCGGCCATGTTCAAACCAAGGTCACGCCGACCCGCACGATCACATGCAGCGTGACGCACGCGGCGAGCGCCGCCGCGACGTCGTCCGCCACCACACCCCAGCCGTCCGGCAGGTCCTGGAGTCGGGCGATGCCCAACGGCTTCAACACGTCGAAGAACCGAAAGAGGGCAAAGCCCCCGATAAACAGCGACCACGGCGCCGACCAGGAGGGCAGCAGCGCGGCCAGCGACGGCCAGCCCAGGAAGCACAGCGGCATGGCCACGAACTCGTCGAGCACCACCCCGCCCGGATCCCGCTGCGCGAGCCTAAACTCCGCCTCGCCGCACATCGCCACCGCGAAATAGATACCCAGCGCACTGAAGATCAGCGTGCCCACCACACCGAGCCCGTGAAAGAAGACGGTGAAGTAAAGCAGGCCCGCCACCGAACCCCAGGTGCCGGGCGCCTTGCGCATGCGCCCAAAGGGCCCGACGGTCGCAAAGGCCAGCACCATCGAGGTCGGAAGAAAACGCGGCCAGATCGGCTGCCGGAGCCTCATGCGTTGCCGTCCTTGAACACGACGTCCTTGTGGCGCCAGATGTACGCCACGCCGGAGCTGACCGCAAAGGCGGTGCCGACGATGAAGATCGCCAGCCCGAGCTTGTGAATGACCTCGCTGTACGGGCTGAGGTCAAAGTTGAAGAAATACGCCAAGTCGACCGTCAGCATCGGAACGAAGAGCAGGAAACCGATCGCGATCAGCTGCGTGAGGGTCTTGGCCTTGCCGCCTTTGTCCGCCGCCACGATCACGCCCTTTGAGGCCGCGACCATGCGCATGCCTGTCACCAAAAACTCACGACACAGGGTGAGCAGCACCCAGAAAACTGGGATGGTATTCTGATCGACGAACACGATCATGAGGCCCAGCACCATGATCTTGTCCGTCAGGGCGTCCATCAGTTTCCCGAAGACGGTCACGAGTCCCTGCTTTCGCGCGAGGTAGCCATCCAGCCAGTCGCCCACCGCGCAGGCGATGAAGAGCCAGAAGGTCAGCGACGCCGCGCCCAGCCACGGCTGATACATCAACCAGGCGATCACGAACATCAGCGGCACGCGCGAGAGAGTGATGATGTTCGGAAGATTCATGGGCCGTGAGTCCCAGACATCATTCCGCCCGCGCCCCGTTGGCAAGCCCGCGCGCGCTGCCGCGCCCTAACCACTTGCCCTCGGGACCGGACTGTGCCCTGCTCCCTCCGCCGCCCCGGCCCGCTCCTCCATGCGCCACTGCATCTATCCCGGTACGTTCGATCCGATCACCTACGGCCACCTCGACGTGCTGGACCGGGCGACGCGTCTCTTCGACCGGGTCACGGTCGCCGTCGCGCACAATCCCGGCAAAGGGCCCGTCTTTACCCCGGAAGAACGCATCGCGCTGCTCAAACCCAACGTCGCAAAGTACCCGCACGTCGAGGTCGTGCCCTTTGGCGGACTGCTGGTCGACTTTGCCCTGAGCGTGAAGGCCCACGCCATCATCCGCGGCCTGCGCGCGCTTTCGGACTTCGAGTTTGAGTTCAACATGGCGCTGATGAACCGGCATCTGCATCCGCAGGTGGAAACGATCTTCGTCATGCCCAACGAGGCCTACAGCTACACCAGCTCCAGCCTCGTCAAGCAGGTGGCCAAGTACGGCGGCAACGTGTCCCACTTCGTCCCGCCCAACGTGGCCGACGCCCTGCGCCAGAAATTCCCCGGAGCCACCGGCAGCACCCTGTAGCGGCGGGCGTGCCGCCCGCGCTCCCGCTCCTTTGGGTCGCTGTGACCTCCGGGGATTAATCAATCCGTTGCCTTGCAAAAGGCTGGCTGATCGGCCACACCCACCGTGGTCAGGTTTCCCCCACCGTCCCCGGTTGCGCCGTCCGTTCCCCTCCCCGACCGCCCCTCCCCATGAAGGTCCTTGTCGTCCTGCTCGCGTGCTCCCTCGCCGCGAATGCCGCCTACCTGATCGTCCGAGGTTCGTCCTCGTCCCGCCTCGCGCCGACGTCCGCCCTAGCCACCGCGTCGACCCCGGCGTTGACGCCCAAAGCCGAACGCGAGGCACTCGCCGCGCTCTTCGATCCCACCCGCACCGACGCCGCCGCCCTCAAGGCACGACTCGAGGCCGCCGGCTTCCCGCCCGAAGTGGCCCGCGCCGCCGCGCTGGCGCAGGTGCGGCACGAGTATGCCGAGCGGCAGCGCGCCGCGGTCGGCGACGTCTCGCCGGCCCCGTTCTGGCAAACTGCGTCCGGCCTGTTTCCCCAGGAGAGCCTCAATCCAGAACAAAAACGTGCATTGACCGCCCTGCAGCGGGAACGCGACGCCCGCCTGCGGGCCCTCGCCGGCAATGCGCTCGACTCCGAGCTAATCGATGACGTCACGACCCAGCAGCGCTGGGGTCCGATTCCAGCCGAGAAGATCGCCGCAGTACGCCGTATCGAGGGCGATTACTCCGAACTTCAACGCGAGGTGGTCGGCGACCGTTGGCCGCTCAGTCTTCCCGCCGCCGACCGCGAGAAACTCGCGCTGCTCAATCGCGAACGCCGCGCCGACCTCGAACGCGTGCTGACCCCGGAGGAACTGTTCGAGTACGACCTCCGGCAAGGGCCCACGGCGATGCGGCTGCGCTCGCAACTCGCAGCCTTTCAACCGACCGAAGAGGAGTACCGCGCCATCTTCACAGTTCAGCACGCCCTTGATCGGGCGAGCGGTCGCGACGAGACCTACAGTGGAGTCATCATCATGAGCAGCTCGGACCGCGACACCGACCGCGCGGCCCAACTGGAGCAGATGAAAGCCGTCCTTTCGCCGGAGCGCTTTGCCGAGTACGAATTCGCTACCACCAGCACGAACACGATGTTGGTGCGCATCACCCAGCGCTTTGGCCTGTCCACGGCGACCGCGCGGGAAGTCGCTTCGATCCGCGACGCTACCTCGGAGGAAACGACCGCCCTCCGCCGGGACACGTCCCTCGCCCCCGCCGAGCGGGACGCACAGATCGCGCAGCTTTCCCGCACCGCCGTCGAACGCGTCTCCCGCGCCCTCGGACCCGACGCCTACAGCGCCTACCTGGAGAACGGCGGCTCCTGGCTCACCGTATCACCCCGCCCCGCGTCACGCCCTGCCCCGTCCGCGCCATGAAAGCCGTCCTCTTTCCCCTCCTGCTCGCCTCCCTGTCGGTCAATGCGCTCTGGTGGTTGCGTCCGGTGACCCGCGATCAATCGGAGGCACCGGCCACTCCCGTCACCGCGGTCAACTCAACCCGCGGGCCGGAAGCCGAATCCCCACGGCCAAACGGCGCGCCCGCGACCTCCGTCGCGGCCGATGTTCCCCTGCGCTGGGCCGACTTCCCCACCGGAGACCTGCAGGCCCTCGCGGATCACCTGCGTGAACGCGGTGTGCCGCCGCACATCATCCGCGGCATTGTGGGCCATTTTCTCAACGAAGAGTACCGCGCCAAACGCAATGCCCTACGGGAGCGGATGAGCCCGTTCCGCTATTGGGAAGGCACCCGCACGAGCAGCCCGGAAGACCTCGCCCTGCGCGCCGACCTGCGCAATCTCGGTCACGAACAAAACAACCGGCTCAACGCGCTCGCGGGCACCGACGAAGCCTTCTTCGACCTGCAGTCGCTCAGCTACGCCCGTCAACGCTACGGCAACCTTCCCTCGGACAAGATTGTTGCCGTCCAGGCCGTCGAATCGGACTACAACGATCTCATCAGCCAGGTCCGCCAGGCCGCCCAAGGGGTGATGCTCGCCCAGGACCGCGAGGCGCTGGCCCTGCTTGAGCAGGAGCGCCGCAAGGATTTCCAAGCCATCCTGACGCCCGCCGAGTTCGAGGAGTACGAGTTCCGAACCTCCAACACCGGCAGCCTCCTGCGCCGCAACCTGCATGTAATGCAGCCGACCGAGGCCGAGTTCCGCGCCATCTACGCCCTGCAACGTCCCTTCGACGAAAAATACATGACTTCGTCCGCACCCCGCAGCCGCGAGCACCTCGCCCAACGGCAGACCGACGAGCGCGAACTCATCGCCGCTGTGAAGGCCGCGCTCGGCCCCGAGCGTGGCGCGGAGTACGAGAAGTCCCGTGACTATAACTTCGTCCATGCCCACTCCGTGGCGCAAAGCCTGGGCCTGCCCAAGGAAACCGGCGACAAGCTTTGGAACGTACAGAAAGAGGCCATGCAACAATTCAACCGCATCGGCGCGGACTCGACGCTGAACCCCGCCGAGAAGGCCAAACGTCAGCAAGAGTACGTGCAGTCCGTCCGTGCTTCCATCTCCGCCGAGGTAGGAGCCGACAACCTGCCCACCTATGAACAGGGCGGCGGCGGTTGGTTGAAATCCCTGGAAACGGCCGCAAGCCGTTCGCTCCAGCGCCCCCCGGCGCCCTCCGGCCGCTGAACGGCCCGGCGGTTTCGGAGAAACCGCCCTACCTTCCGATCCCCGGTGGACGCGCGGGTCCCTCCGCGCGTGGTTCGACGGTGCGTTCGTCCGACGGACGGAAGGCGTACATCCGTCTGACTTCGCAGCGGGCGCGGGGACGCGTCCGCCCACCCCAAAGGCCCCCCAGCGGGCCGGTGACGACCTTCGCCCTTCAGACCTTGGACCTTCGACTGCCCCGGTGGACGCGCGGGTCCCTCCGCGCGTGATTGGGCCCGCCCATCCGTCAGCCCCTGTGCCCCAACATCGGCGTTGCCTCCCCACCAGCGGCTTTACATGGTTCGCCCTTACGCCATGACCGCCGACTCGAACGCTCCCGCTCCCGACGCTGCCCCCAGCGACTTTATCCGCGACATCGTTGCCGCGGATCTTGCCGCCGGGCGCCACCAACGGATCGTGACGCGCTTCCCGCCGGAGCCCAACGGCTACCTCCACATCGGCCACGCCAAGTCCATCTGCCTCAACTTCGGCATCGCCCGGGAAAACGGCGGCCAGTGCAACCTGCGCATGGACGACACCAATCCGGCGAAGGAGGACGTGGAGTACGTCGAATCCATCGTCGCCGATGTGCGCTGGCTCATCGCCGGCTGGGCCGATCATTGCCTCGGCCTGAAGGCCCCGGGGGCCAAACCCGGACACGTCCCGGTTCAGGGCAAGGACGACTGGCTGGCCCCCGCGGTCCCCGCCGGTCAGGCCGGTGAACCTTTCTTTGCCAGCGACTACTTTGACGCGCTGTACGACTACGCGGTGAAGTTGATCGAGAAGGGCAAGGCCTACGTCTGCGATCTCACGCCCAAGGAGACCGACGAGTACCGCGGCGCCCCGGACAAACCCGGCCGCGACAGCCCTTACCGCAACCGCTCGATTGCCGAGAACCTCGACCTTTTCCGCCGCATGAAGGCCGGGGAGTTCCCGGACAGCGCCCGCACCCTGCGGGCGAAGATCGACATGGCGTCGCCCAACGTCTGGCTGCGCGACCCGCTGCTCTACCGCATTCGCCACACCGCCCATCATCAGACGGGCACCACGTGGTGCATTTATCCGCTCTACGATTTCGCGCACTGCCTGAGCGATTACCTCGAGGGTATCACTCACAGCATCTGCACGGTCGAATTCGAAGTGCACCGGGCGCTCTACGACTGGATCCTCGATACGCTCGAACTCCCGCGCGCCCGCCCGTACCAGTACGAATTCGCCAAGCTCATCCCGAGCTACATGGTGGTGAGCAAACGCCGGCTGCTCCAGCTCGTCGACCAGAAGGTCGTCGATGGCTGGGACGACCCGCGCATGCCTACGCTCTCCGGCCTCCGGCGGCGCGGCGTCACGGCCGCTGCCATCCGCCGCTTCGTCATCGGCACGGGCGTGACCAAGTTCGACGCCCTCACCGACCTTGCCGTGTTCGAGCACGCGATCCGTGAGGATCTCAATGCACGCGCCCTGCGGCGCTTCGCCGTGCTGCGCCCGATCAAGGTCGTGTTGACCAACCTGGCGCCCGACGAGGTCGTGGAACTTCAGGCCACCAACAATCCGCAGGACGAGAATCCCACCTCGCGCCCGCTCGCGCTGACCCGTGAGGTCTTCATCGAACAGGATGACTTCGCCGAGGTGCCGCCGCCCAAGTTCTTCCGCCTCAAGCCGGGCGGCGAGGTGCGCCTTAAATACGCCTGCGTCATCGTGTGCAACGAGGTCGTCAAGGACGCCTCCGGAGCCATCGTCGAGCTGCGCTGCACCGCCGACCTGTCCACCCGGGCCGGCGCGCCGAATGGCGACAAGAAGGTCAAGGGCACCATTCACTGGGTCAGTGCCACGCGCTGCATGGAGGCCGAGGTGCGCCTCTACGACCGGCTCTTCACCGTGCCGGAGCCGGCCACCGACGAGGCGTTCCTCAGCCACGTCAACGGTGCCTCCCTCGAGGTGCTCCGGGCCAAGCTCGAGCCGTCCCTCGCCACCGCCTCGCCCGACGACCGGTTCCAGTTCGAACGCATCGGCTACTTCTCCCTCGATCCCAAGGACTCGACGCGCGATCGGCCGGTGTTCAACCGCACGATCAGCCTCAAGGATACCTGGACCAAACCGCCCGGCGCCAAGGGCTGAGTTCCGATACCGGCGGCGCGGCCGGCCCGGTGCCCGCGGTTGCACCCGGGCCTCCGGCATGGTTGCGTCCGTGCTGTCCGTCATGGTCCGCCGTCTCCTTCCGCCCCTCCTCTTGTCCGTCTGCGCCGCGCTCCTCGGCGGCTGCGCCCACGACGCGACGATCGCCGAACTTCAGGCTTCGTCGTATTCGCCCCACCGTGACACCCGGGCGGGCGGCGAACCGCTCGCAACGTTCATCCGCCAGCGCAGCGCCATTTTGATCGCCGGGGCCACCGTTCAGGCGGAGCGGATCGAGTCCGGCCAGTCCGCCTTGAACCTTCGTCTCGCCGGTCCGGGTGCCATCACTGCCGGCGCGACGGCCATCGATGCGCGGGGCTATTTTCTCTGCACCGCCGCCGCCGTGCTGCGCGGACCGCACACCTTGGTGATGAACGACGGGATCGGTTACCGGGTGCTGCCGGCCCGGTTGGTCTGGCGCGGCGACGTCGGTCGCGGCGAACCAGAGGTCGCCGTGCTGCATGTCGACCGTCCGCTGCTGCACGTGTTCGACTGGGCTCCGTCCTGGCGCCGGCGCCAGCCGGTGGTGGGGGCAGGCTCCAACCTCAACGGCCGGCTGGCGATGCAGGTCTCGGTCTTCGGCGGCCGCCTCATCCGCTCGACCACGACACCGTCGGCCTCGGGACCGCAGGTCATGGTGTTCCATTCGGCGCCGGTCCACCCGGGCGACAGCGGCGGACCGCTGACCGACACCGAAGGAAGATTGCTCGGCGTTAATCTCGACACCCTGCGCCGCTTCTCGTTTCAACGCTTGTCCTACCTCACCACCGCCCGCGCCTTCCGCCCTAATCCCACGTGGCTGAAGACGCTGATCGACGCCGATTTCAACCGCCAGTTGCAAGCCACCCGCACCGCCGCGGATCGCCCATGACCTTTGTCTTCTACGTTCTCGTCACCGTGCTCGGCATCCTCAGCATGGGCTTCCAACTGCTCGGCTCGCGTCTGCTCAATCCCCATTTCGGTTCGTCAATCATTGTCTGGGCCTGGTTGATCTCGACCTTCCTCGCCGCCTTCAGCGCCGGCTCCCTGCTCGGCGGCTGGGTGAGCCAGCGACCGGTGCCGGGTCGGGGCCGGGCGCAGTTGGCCCTCGCCGCCATCGGCCTCGGTTCCCTCGCGTTCACCACCTTCCTTGGCCGCCCGATGCTCGGCTGGATCGAGGTCACGTTCACGTCGATGGGCGTCGGCCTGCTCGTGGCCAACGTGAGCCTCTTCCTCGTGCCGGTGACCGTGCTGTCGTCCTTTGGTCCGCAGTGCGTTCAGTTCCTCAGCGGACGCGGCACGCCGGCCGGTGTCGCCTCGGGCGCCGTCTACGGCGTCAGCACACTGGGCAACATCGCCGGGGTCATGCTCACCGCGTTTTTGCTCATTCCCAACCTGCCCGTCTCCACCTTGCTCCGCCTCTGGCTGGCCGTCGCCGCCGTCAGCCTCCTCGCCTTGATCTTCCTGCTTCGTCCGTCCGCCACCTCGACCCTCCGCCGATGATCCGCCGCCTTGCCCTTGCCGTCCTGAGCCTGCTGCCCCTCATCCCGGTCGAGGCCGCAGATTTCATCGAGCGCCACGACACGATCTACAACAGCCTCACCCTCGAGCGCCGGGGCACCGTCGTCGAACTGCGCGCCCGGTCCCGCCAGGGCGAATACCTGGAGTCTGCCGTCGACCTCGCCGATCCGCTCAACCTCGTCGTCGCCTACACGCGCTCCCTTTATGCCGGCCTCTTTTTCCAACCGCAGCCCGAGCGCGTGCTGATGATCGGCCTCGGCGGCGCCGGGTTTCACCGGCTCTTCCACCACGTGTTTCCGACCTCGCTGCTCCAATCGGTCGAACTCGATCCCAAGGTCGACGAACTCGCCCGCCTGCACATGGGGTTCGCCCCGAACGACCGCACGCCCGTCGCGATCATGGACGGACGCCTCTTCGTCAAGCGGTCGCGCGAGAGCTGGGACTGGCTGATCCTCGACGCCTTTCGCGGCGGCTACGTGCCGCCTCATTTGAAGACGCAGGAATTTTATCGCGAATGCGCCGCCCGCCTGTCCGATCGCGGGGTCTTCATCACCAACCTGCACGCCGGCACGGAGCTGTTTTATTCCGACCTGAAGACGCTCCAATCCGTGTTTCCGCAAGTCGTGCTGTTCCAGACGCGGGGCCGGGGCAACATCATCGCCTGCGCGGTCAAGTACGCGACGCCCGCCGTGACCGCGCCCGCCCAGTGGCCCGACCTCGCCGCCTTGCAGACCCGCTTCGGCGAGCGGCTCGACCTCGCCGCCCTGCGCGCCGAACACCTTGCCTGGCCAACGGCCCAGGTCGCGCGCGCCCGCCTGCTCACCGACGACTTCTCGCCCGTCGAGTTCCTCGACGCGATGAAGGTGAACAACACCGGCGAGAAGGAGTAAGGAACGACTGCGCATTCCCACCGGGAGCGGCGACACTCTTGTCGCCGATTTGAAGACCGCACGGCTGGCTAAGACCGACTCAACTTCAAACCGGCGACAGGAGTGTCGCCGCTCCTCCGAGGCCAAATGGTCGCTTAGACCGTTGCCAGAAACCGCTCAAGCCGCGCGCGCACACGGTCGCGTCCCAACACGCGAAAGATGCTGGTGATGCTCGGACCGGCATTCGTTCCGGTCACAGCGAGCCGCGCCACGCCTTGGTAATCGCCAAAGCCCAAGCCTTTCGACTCGGCGAGGGCCTTGAGCGCGGCTTCGATCGCGGCGTCCTGGGCAAAGTCCATCGCCGGCAGCGCCGCCATCATCTCGGCCAACCGCAGCTTCGGTTCGCCCTTCGCCATGACCTTGTCCTTGACCTTGGCGTCGATCGGATAGTCCTCGCCGAAGAAGTACACGGTGTACGCCCCGAGATCGTCGACCGATTTGATCTTCGGTTGCGCGAGCAGCATGATCTCCCGGAAGTATGCCTCGTTCGCCATCACGGCAGCGCCGTGGGGCTGCTTGGCGAAATATGCCCGGGCCAGGGCGAGGAAGCGCTCGGCCGGCAGTTCGAGCAGGTAGACCATGTTGAGGTGCGCCAGCTTCTTGCCGTCGAACTTCGCGTTGCTCTGGTTCACGCCGGGCAGATCGAAGAGCTGAATGATGTCGGCGATCGGCATCTTCTCGCGGTCGTCACCCGGATTCCATCCAAGCAGCGACAGGTAGTTCACCAGCGCCTCGGGCAGGAAGAACCGCTGCTGGTACTCCTCGACCAGGGCGCCCTTGTCGCGCTTGCTCATCTTGCCCTGCCCCATCTCTGGCGATTTCAGGATGAGCGGGATGTGTGCGAACACCGGCGGCGTCGCACCGAAGCCTTCGTAGAGGCGGACGTGCTTGCTCGTGTTGGAGAGGTGGTCCTCGCCGCGGATGACGTGGGTGATGCCCATCGCGATGTCGTCGACGACGTTCACGAAGTGGAACACCGGATTGCCGTCGGACCGCACGATGACGAAATCCTCGTCCTCCATACGCTCCACCCGGCCGCGGATGCGGTCCTCGATCACCACCGGGTCGGACTTCACCTTGGTGACGGTCTTCTTGCGGTGCTCGTCGAACACCTCGTAGCGCTCGCCCTCGAGCTTGAACCAGACGGCACCGTCCTTGTCGTAGACGCGGCCGGCGTCGCGCAACCGTTGCAGGTACTGCGCGTACACGGCGGACCGCTGGCTCTGGCGATAAGGGCCGGCGGCGCCGCGCTCGCCGACGCCGCTCGGATTCGGGCCCTCATCCCAGTCGAGGCCGAGCCAGGTCATGCTGTCGTAAATGAGCCGCAGGAACTCCTCGCTGTTGCGCGCGTTGTCCGTGTCCTCGATGCGCAGGATGAAGGTGCCGCCCGTGTGGCGCGCGTAGAGCCAGTTGAACAGCGCCGTGCGGGCGCTGCCGATGTGGAAAAACCCGGTCGGACTGGGAGCGAAGCGAACACGTACGTGGGACATGGCGGCGAACTTGAGCTTGTGAGAACGAGAACGCGCGAGCTAGAAGCACCCCATGGCGCCTGTCAAAGCCTCCGCACTCGATCCCGCCGGACTGCTCGAGGCCGTCGATCGTGCCGCCCGTGCGCGCGGATTTCACCGGGAACCGTTTGCGGAGATTGATGGCCATCGCCTGACGGCCTTGACGCGGCGTAGTGCGGGACCGCGGCCGCGGATCTACCTTTCGGCTGGCATTCACGGCGACGAGCCGGCGCCGCCGCTCGCCCTGCTCCACCTGCTGGAAGCGGGCTTCTTTGACCGCCAGGCCCACTGGTTCCTGGTCCCGATGCTCAATCCGTCCGGATTTCACCGCGGCACCCGCGAGAACGCCGAAGGCATCGATCTCAACCGGGACTACAAGGACGTCCGGACCCGCGAGGTTCGCGCCCACGTCCATTGGCTGCGCCATCAGCCGAACTTCGACCTCACCCTCTGCCTGCACGAGGACTGGGAGGCGGAAGGGTTCTATCTGTACGAACTCAATCCTCACGGACGGCCCAGCCTCGCGCCCGCCATGTTGGAGGCCGCGCGCCGGCACGGAACCATTCAGCCGGGCGACATGATCGATGGCCGGCCGGTGGCGGCCCCGGGCATTATCCGCCCGGTCGACGATCCGTTGATGCGCGAGAACTGGCCCGAGGCCATCTACCTGCGCGCCCATCACACGACCTTGAGCTACACCTTGGAAACGCCGTCGCCGGCCCCGCTCGCCCACCGCATCGACACCCTCGCCGCCGTGGTCACCGGTGCGCTGGCGCACCTCGCGACCTCCCGCCGGCCGCACGCTGCTCAACCATAAAACCGACGGCGCCCTTGCGCACCCGCTGGATTGCCGGACCTTCCCACGTCATCGCGCGTCACCCCTCCGCGCCCCACCCCGCCTTTCCATGTTGCGCTCCCTGCTCGCGTTCTTCGCCACCACCGTTGCCGCCTTCGCCGCCAGCCCGCCGGTCAACGTACTCCTGATCGTCGTCGACGACCTCAATGTCGCCCTCGGCGCCTACGGTGATCCGCTCGCCAAGACCCCGCACCTCGACCGGCTCGCCGCCCGCGGGGTCGTCTTCGAGCGCGCCTACTCCCAATATCCGCTCTGCAATCCCAGCCGCGTGTCCTTTCTCAGCGGACGCCGGCCGGAAACCACCGGTGTCTACATCCTGACCACACCCGCGCGCACCGTCCTGCCAGATGCCGTGCTGCTGCCACAGTTCTATCGCGAGCGCGGCTATTTCACCGCCGGGGCGGGCAAGATTTTCCACAACGTGCGCGTCAACGATGCCGCCTCGTGGGACGCGTATCAGGACGCGCCGCCCGAGGATCCTGAGGAACTCGCCGCCACCCGCAGCCGCCAGCAGGGCGGCGACGGCCGTCCGGCCTGGACCGTCCTGTCGACCGAGGGCGAGCGCACGCGCGACGTCGTCAACGCCCGGCAGGCCGAGGCCTGGATCGCAGCCCAAGCCGCCGCCGGGAAGCCGTTCTTCGTCGCGGCCGGCTTTCATCTGCCGCACCTGCCGTGGACCGCACCCCGGCGTTTCTTCGATCTGCACCGCGAGGCGGACTTCGCGGTTCCGTCGTATCCGGACATGCGCGACATTCCCGCCATCGCGCTGCAGACGGAACTCACGGGCTTCGCGCAACCTGACTCCCCCGCCGCCGCGCGCCGGGCCTACTACGCCTGCGTCTCGTTCGTCGACGAGCAGATCGGCCGCCTGCTCGATGCCCTCGAGCGGACGGGCACGGCCGACCGCACCGTCGTGGCCCTGATCAGCGATCACGGTTTTCACCTCGGCGACCACGGCGGGCTTTGGGCCAAGCTCAGCGCCTTCGACCAGGCGACGCGGGTGCCCTTCCTGCTCGCGGGTCCGGGCGTGCCCGCCGGCCGCCGCGTCGCCAGCCCGGTCGAGTTGCTCGACCTCTTCCCGACACTCACCGCGTTAACCGGACACACCGCTCCGCCGGGACTCGAGGGCGACTCCCTCACGGCGACGTGGAGCCCCGGCGCCACCACCGAGGGCCAGGCCTATTCGCTCGTCTACCACTACGATCAGCAACGTGACATCGACGTTGAGGCGCGCACGGTGATCACACGCGACTGGCGTTACACCGAATGGGACGGCGGCAGGACCGCCCGCGAGTTGTATCTGCGCGACGGAGACGCCGGCGAGTACCGCAATGTCGCCGCCGACTCCGGCATGCGCACCGTCGTCCGGACCGGTGCCGACCTGCTCCGCCGTCACCCCCAACCGAAACCCGGGCCGGCGAACCGGCCGCGGGCCCTGGTACCGGCGAAAGCCAAGTGACGTTGTCCGGCCAGAGTGACACCGGCAGGAATGCCGGTGTCACACGCGCACTTCGCTTTCACGGTACCAGCCGGTTCGTGTAGGTGCGCTTGAGCAGGTGCTCGGGGATCGGGATGACGCAGATGTTCATCGCCCGGTTGTCCTCGGACAGCATCGCCGACTGGATCTGAATCTTCGTGCCATCGGCGTTGAACGTCGGGTGCGGATGGTCCGCCGCCGTGGCCTTGTGACCGGTCGAGAGCAGGATCAGTTCACTCGTGGTGCGATCGATGAGGTAGAGATTACGCGCAAAATCATCGCCCACCGCCCAGCGTCCGTCGGAGGAGCCGTGCACGTGCCAGAGTCCGCTGCCCGACTTCGTCTGGCCAGCGAGGTACAGTTCCTGGGTGCGCAGGTTCACGATGGCGAGGCCGGTGGCGTACTGCCGCGAACCGGCCACGCCCCAGTCGCCCGTTGAGCCGACGGGGCGATGTCCCATGATGGCGAAGGCCACTTCGTCCTTCGAGATGATCGCCTCGTGGGTAACCCAGTCGAATTTGCTTTCGTCGTACACCGGCCGGAGACCGGTGCCGTCCGCCTTCACGGTCCAAGCCCGGGTCGGCGCCTTGCCGCCCGTCTCCCACGAGAAGACAATCTCGCCCGGCACCCACGGATTGGTCTGCACGTGTCCGGTCTGGAACGGCACGCTGATCACGTGGCGGATCTCACCGGTCTGCACATGCATGCTCGCGATGGCGGTGGGCCCGGCGCCCATGTTGCGCGGTCCGAAATTGCCCTGCAGCTCCGTGCCGGGAGCGAGGTGTTTCTCGGCGTACTCGCGGCCGGCCCGAAAATAAATCACGTCCTCGGCGCCATCGAGGGCCATGTCGCCCCCGGCCCCCAGGGCCGCCGGGATGACGCCCACGACCCGCTCGTAGGCGGATTTCGCCGCGACCTTGCCAGCGAGGCTGTCGGGCAATAGCCGCCCCAAATCGATGGCGACGATCTGCAGGTCGCCACGCGGCGTACCGCGGGCCGGCGGCGGCGTTCCGGGCGGGCACGCCGGATCGCGCATGACGTACAGGGTCATCGTCGTTCGCGCGTTGACCAGCATGCCGAGATAGCCGCCCTCGGTGACTTGCACGAGATCGCCCGTCGCCTCGTTGACGGCGAGGGCTTCGCCCGGGACGCGGTTGGAGCGGAACACCAGCCATTTGCCGTCGGACGTCCACTGGGGATGCGTCGGATAGATCTTCGAATCGCCCGCCGGCGTGCTGGTGAGAAAGATCAGCGGCACGCCCGTCACCGGATCGGGGACGACTTTTCGCTCCGACGGAAACCGCTGGCCGAGCTGGGCCAGCGCCGGGGAAACAAACGTGGAGAGCGCCAGCAACAAGCCGGCCGCGCCGAGGCGGAGTCCGTGGAGGGTCATGGTCAGTTCGGGTTCGCGGGTGAACCGGCAGCATCGCTGCGCCGGCAAATAAAAAGCGTGGCAGGACAAGCCTCGCCACGCTCGCGTTGTGGGCCGAACCCCCACCGAGGGCCAATCCGGGGCCGACGGACAGTCAGCGCCCGGACCGCCGGAAGTTACTTGAGCACTCGGGCGTGAAACGCCGCCCAGTCGTCGATGGCGTTGAGCGCGACCGCCGTGCCCGCCACGGAACCGTCGTCGGGATAACCCGCGCCGGCGAGGATCTCCTTCCGCGTCTCGTCGCCGTGGTGGTAGCCCAGGACGATCGTGTTGATCTTTTCGATGTTGGCCCGGTCAAGTTTGACGCCCGGTTGCGCCTTCACCCACGCCTCGAACTGCGCGTACGTCGGACGCTGGCTGGTGATGTACGACCGGACCACCTCCGGGGAAAGCCCGAGGCCGGTGATGACGACGGTGTCGAAACCCTTGCCGATACCCGGATAGCCGGGCGCAAGTTTGCCGCGCGCTTCAAGCGAGACCTTCAACCAGACACGGGGCAGGTGGCGCACGCCGAGGGGACCGGCCGTGTCGCAGGGAATCATGGGGACGTGAACTTCACTCATGGGAGGAGGGAGGAGAAAACCGGTCGCGCGTGAGGGGTTTGGGTTCATCGCGCCGGCGCGACCCTTCGGACGAAGAACCTGGGAAACGGGAGCGTACGGGCTCGCGGGACTGGTGCAACTCCGCGGCACTCATCTTGGATCGTCTCATCGCGTCGCCTGGGAACCCACTGACAGCTTGCACTCGCCGCGGCGGACGCCACCGTCGGTATCACCGTTAACCCAACGGTCTTTCACCCCCCACGCATCATGACCCTCGCCCGCCGCGACTTCTTGAAAACCACCCTCACCGCCTCCGCCGCGTCCGCTTTTGCCGGTTCGGCCTCGGCCGTCTCCGCCGCCCAGCCGGCGTCGGGCCGCGAGTATTACGAATTGCGCTGCTACCGGCTGGCCCCGGACATGTCCGCCTCGCCCCTGCACGGCTACCTCGAGAAGGCGCTGCTGCCGGCGCTGGCGCGTCGTGGCCTGGCGAATACCGGCGTCTTCACCGAGGACCAGCCCAAGGACGGCCCGGCGGTCTGGATGCTGATCACCCACCCCAACCTCGAGTCCGCCGTCGCCTGCAGCACCACGCTGCTCGCCGACCCCCAGTTGCGCGCTGACGGCAAGGATTACCTCGAGACACCGCGGACCGCACCGGGCTTCGCGCGCATCGACAGCTGGCTGCTGCTCGCCTTCGCCAGCATGCCGAAGATGGAAATCCCCGCCTTTTCCCGCTCCCGCGCGCCTGACCGCTTGTTCGAGATGCGCACCTACGAGAGCTACAGCGAGGTCAAGGCGCTAAAGAAGATGGCCATGTTCGACGACGGCGAGACGGAGATCATGCGCAAGGTGAAGCTCGCCCCGCTCTTCTTCGGCCAGGGCATTGCCGGCACCAACCTGCCGCACCTGACCTACATGACGTGCGCTCCGGATGCCGCGGCGCACAAGGCCCACTGGGACGCATTCCGCGTCGACCCGGATTGGGTCCGCATGCGCGACGACCCGCAGTACGCCCACACTGTCTCGAAGAACACGCCGCGCTTCCTCAAGCCGACGGCGTATTCACAACTCTGAGACGACCGGTCACGCGCGCTTCTCGGCGCGGTGATAGGTGGGCTTGGTCTGCCGCGCGCGGTTCACCGCCGCGGCTTCGGCCACCTTCGTTTCCGTCCGCGCCGCCGCACGCAGCTGTTTGATCTGGGCGGTGAAATCGGCGGGCAACGGCGCGCGCAGGTCGAGCGTCTTGCCCGTCGCCGGGTGGGTGAACACGAGGTGCTCCGCGTGGAGCATCACCCGCTCCGGCTGCACCTTGAGGCGCGAGTCCGGTTTCCAGCCGTACACCTCGTCGCCGAGGATGATGTGGCCGAGGTCCTTGAGGTGAACGCGGATCTGGTGCGTGCGCCCGGTATGGATCGCACAGCGCACCCGCGCGGCGATCGTGCCGAAGGCCTCTTCGACCTCCCAATCGGTGCGCGCATCCCGTCCGCCCTCCTCGACGGGTACGACGCCCATCTTGTGCCGGTGTTGCGGATTGCGCCCGATCGGCGCCCGCAGGCTCCCGCTGCGCAGGGCCGGCACCCCAGTCACGAGGGCGAGGTACTCCTTTTGCAAAGAACGGCCGGAAAACTGCGCGGCGAGACCGCGGTGGGTGACATCATCCTTGGCGACAAGCATCACGCCCGAGGTCTCACGATCGAGTCGGTGCACGATGCCCGGTCGCTCCACCCCGCCGATGCCGCTCAGGCCCCCGGCGCAATGGGCGAGCAACGCGTGCACGAGCGTGTCCTCGCCCGTCGCCGCGCCTGGGTGCACCACCATGCCGGCGGCCTTGTTGAGGGCCAGCAGGTGTTTGTCTTCGTAGAGAATCTCGAGCGGGATGCTGACCGGCTTCAGTTCTGCCGGACGCGTTTCCGGAAAAGCGTAGGCCAGTTCGTCGCCAGCGCTGACCGACTGGCTGCGATCGATCGGACGCCCAGCCAGCGTGACGAGCCCGGCCTCGAACGCCCGTTGCCATGCCACGCGGCTGTGCTCGCGATAGGCGCGCGCGAGCACCTTGTCGGCGCGCTCGCGGCGCACCCCGGGTGGAACAAGATAGGTGGCGGACATGGTCGATGGTGCCCCGGTCAAATCCGAAGCCCCATCTCGTCCACCCGCTTGCGCAGGGTCGCGCGGGTGATGCCGAGTTTCTCCGCGGCGCGGGCGTGGTTGCCATTCTCGGCCTTGAGCACGCGGACGATCATCTCGCGCTCCAACCGCTCGAGGATCGGCTCGGGACCGACGGCGAGCGCCGTGTGCAGGAAGTCGAGCGCCTGTTCGACGGTTTGCGCGGCCGCTGCGGGGGCCGCGGGAGCCGAGGCGGGCGCCGGTGCCGCCGGGGTCGGTTCGACCGGCGCAGCTGCCGGCGTGGGGGCCACGGGCGCAAGGGAAACCGACGGCGCGGGACTGGCGGGCTGCACGGGCACGCCGCCCGCCGCCTCGACGATCTCCGCCGGCAGATCCTTGAGCAGAATCGTGTCGCCCTGCGCGATGACCGCGCTGCGGTACACCACGTTCTCCAGTTCGCGCACGTTGCCCGGCCAGCGGTAGCGCGTGAGCACGGCCATCGCCTCGGGCGCCACCTTGGAGGAGCGCGCCTTGCGCTGCTTCACCAGGTTCTGCAGGCAGAAATCGACGATCTGGGGAATGTCGTCCTGCCGCTCGCGCAAGGGCGGCATCTTGATGCGCACTACATTGAGGCGGTAGTAGAGGTCTTCGCGGAAGGTCTTCGCCTTCACCATCTCCTCGAGGTCCTTGTTCGTCGCCGCGAGGATGCGCACGTCGACCTTGATCGTCTCGGTGCCGCCGACGCGTTGGATCTCACCCTGCTGCAACACACGCAGAATCTTCGTCTGGGTCGCCAGCGCCATGTCGCCGATCTCGTCGAGGAAAATGGTGCCGCCATCACAGAGCTCGAACTTGCCCAAGCGCTGTCCGGTCGCCCCGGTGAATGAACCTTTTTCATGACCGAAGAGCTCGCTCTCGATCAGGTTGTCCGGGATCGCGGCGCAGTTGACGGCAATGAACGGTTTGCCCGCTCGGTGCGAGTGCTTCCAGATCGAGCGCGCCACGAGCTCCTTGCCCGTGCCGCTCTCGCCCGTGATCATCACCGTCACGTCGCTCGCCGTGACCTGGCCAATGACCTTGAAGACGTCCTGCATTACCGGGGAGGCGCCGACGATGCCCTCCTTGTAATCCTCGCTGTTGATCGTCGGCTTGTAGTCGCGCACCGCGCGCATGTCGGCGTGCGCCTTGATCGCGTTCTCCGCCAGCGCCAGCACCTTCGCCGGATCGAAGGGCTTCATGATGTAGTCGAACGCGCCGTACTTCATCGCCTCGATCGCCGTCTGCGCCGTGCCGAAGGCGGTCATCAGCACGACCATCTGCCGCGGGTTGATCGAACGGATGTGCTGCAGGGTCTCGATGCCGCTCATCCCGCCCATGCGGATGTCGAGGAAGATTAGGTCCGGCGGCGGCCCCTTTTTCACCAAGGCGATGCCTTGTTCGCCGCTCGGTGCCTCCGCAACCTGGTAGGCCTTGGAGGACAGCACGCGCGTGAGCGAGTAGCGGATCTCGGAATCGTCGTCGATGACGAGGATGGTGGGTGCGGAAGCGGCGTCGGACATCGGTGAGCGTGGTGGCCCCGCGCGCGCCGGGCGCAAGGCGGGCGCGGACGCGAAGCTCGCTTGGCTTAAGGCACCGGCCGGACCGGTCAATCCCCTTGTTCCGGGCCGGGGCCGCTCGGCTCTTTCTCGTTCATCGTTCTCTTTCCTCGTTCTCTCCCTCCGGGCGGGTGTCCTCGCGGGGGAGAAGGAGGAAAGAGAAAGATGGAGGGAGAAAGAGTTGGTGCGCGGGTGGTTTGTGGTCCCACGCCCTCGCCTCTGATCACGAATCCGCACTGGACTTCCCCCGTGCCTCGGCGTGCCTTCGTGCCGTGTCGACGCCGTCCCGTCCCGTGCCCCCGGCCATTCTGGCCAATCAGCATGCCATCGTTCGGGGCCTGCTCGCGTCCCTCCGCCCGCACTGGCGCCGCGATCGTGCCCTGCCGGCCCACATCGAGGCCGCGTTGAAGGCCGACCGGCGTTTCGGCTCCCGCGACCGGCGCCTGTATCGGGAACTGACGTACACCGCCTTGCGTTACCTGCCGTGGATCGAAGCGTTGGGTGAGGACGAGGCGGTCGGGCTGATCGCCCACCTCTGCGACGACACCCCGGCCACCGCCTCCTTTCGTGCCCGGTACGCGCAACCGCCCGAGGCCCCACTCGACGAGTCCGCCCTGCTGCCCGACTGGATCGCGGGCGAGTGTCCGGCCGCCCTCGAACCACCCCAGCGCGCGGCCCTCCTGCGGCGCGCACCGGTGTGGATCCGGCTGCAAACCGACGATCCGGCGGCGGTCTGGGCCGAATTTGCCCAGGCCGGCCTGCCCGCCGCCGCGCCTGGTCCCTGGCCTGACGCTTTCCGGTTTCCGCCCGACACCGCCCTCACCCGCACGCGCGCCTACGAACAGGGGCAGATCGAAATCCAGGATCTCGGCTCGCAATGGATCCTCGCCTCGGCGGCCCCGGCCGCCGGCGAACACTGGCTCGACGCCTGCGCGGGCGCGGGCGGCAAGACCCTGCAACTGGCCCGCCTGCTGGGGCCGTCGGGCCGCGTTGTCGCCCATGATGTCCGCGCCGCCGCGCTGGCCGAACTCGCGGAGCGCGCCCGCCGCGCCGGCGTCACCACCGTGCGCATCGCCGCGCAGCCCGAAGGCACCTTTGACAGCGTCCTGGTCGACGCACCGTGCACCGGCAGCGGTACCTGGCGGCGCGCCCCCCATCTCAAGTGGACCACCCGCCTCGCCGACGTGGCCGCGGCGGCGGAGAAACAGCTTCAACTCCTGCGCCGCTTCAGCGCCCGCGTCCGGCCCGGCGGACGCCTGATCTACGCCACCTGCTCCCTGTGCCGGTCGGAGAACGACGGGGTCGTTTCCCGCTTCCTCGCCGCCGAGCCGGACTTCGTCGCCGAAGCCCTGCCCCGCACCTTCGGCGTGTCGCCCGGCCCGCTGGGCTGCACCCTGCTGCCCGCCACCTTCGATACGGATGGATTCTACGTGGCCGCCCTGCGGCGACGGGCCTGAGCGGCCGGACGGCGACGCCGCCAGTTTGGGATTGCCGCGGCCTTCGTCCGCCCAACAGTGCGCGCGTGGTTCCCGACGCCGATTATCGCATCAAGCTGCCGGTCTTTGAAGGTCCGCTCGACCTGCTGCTGTTCCTCATTCGGAAGAGCGAGATCGACATCTACGACATCCCGATCGAAGCGGTGACCAAGCAGTACCTCGGCGTGCTCCGTTCGATGCAGGAGCTCGACCTCGAGGTGGCCGGCGAATTTTTCGTCATGGCGGCCACCCTGATGGAGATCAAGAGCCGCATGCTGCTGCCGCGCGGCCAGGCGGCCGTCGATCCGGATGCGGACGACGCCGATGCGATGGACCCGCGCTGGGAACTCGTGCACCAGCTGCTCCAGTACAAGAAGTTCAAGGAGGCCGCGGCCAAGATCGACGAACTCGCGATGTTCCAGCACGGCCTGCTGCCCCGCCAGGTCGCATCCCAGGCCGTCTCCGAGCACGACCGTCCGCTCAAGCAGGGCGACCGCATCGAACTCTGGAACGTGTTCAACCTCGTGCTCCGCCGCCTCGCCGAGAAGCTCGTGGTGGGCGAGATCAAGGACGAGCAGACCACCGTCGCCGACCAGATGGAGATGATCCTCCAGAAGATCCAAACGCAAAAATCCTTCGTCTTCTCTTCGCTTTTCACCGGCCGCATCACCGTGCGCGTGCTCGTGGCCACCTTCCTCGCCGTGCTCGAGCTCACCCGCCTCAACAAGCTGCGGGTGCGCCAGGACGAGGCCTTCACCGACATCCATTGCACCGCGGTCGAAACCACCGCGGCCCTGCCGGCGGAAAACCCACTTGAAACACCGGTCGAAGCCGGCACGGTTACGGCGTGAGCAAAAAACCCGCGAAGTCATCCGCCAAGACGAAGCCGAAGGCAGGCCTCCTCGGGGTCGGCCTTGATAACGAGGACGGTCATAAACGCGTGACCAGCGGGGATAACTTCGTGCTCGTGGGCGGATCCGCCGAGACGCACGAACGGATGACCGAGACCACACTCAAGACCTTCGAGGAGCTTAAGAAACGCGATCGAACCCTTGAGACAGTGGATCCGCGCGAGCTCGCGGAGATCATCCACAAGTCGACCCAGCGTTGATTTTCCCGCCGGTTCACTTATCGTTCCGTCTTACCATGGCCGCCAACATCGCAAACCTCGATAGTTCCTCGTTCAAATCCGCCATCGCCGTCAGCACGCCCGTGCTCGTCGATTTCTGGGCTCCCTGGTGCGGCCCGTGCAAGGCGATCGCGCCCATCCTCGAGGAACTGGCGACCGAGCTCGGCGGCAAGGTCAGCATCGCCAAGGTCAACGTCGACGACAACGAGACGATCGCGGCCGAGTACGGCATCCGGGCCATCCCGACCATGCTGCTCTTCAAGAACGGCCAGCTGATCGACACCATCGTCGGCATGATGCCGAAGGCGTCCCTCAAGGACAAGCTGCTCGCCAAGGTCTGAGGCCAGTCCGCGTGACACAGGCATTCCTGCCTGTGATCCCGCGGCTTTGACCTATCATCCGATCCCACAGGCAGGAATGCCTGTGTTACGGCGCTTCCCTACCACACCAGCCAAACGCTGACGGCGAGCGCGTACAGCGCCACGTAGCGGCCGGTCCGGCCGAGTAGCGCGATCAGCTCGGCGGGCATGCGCGCCCGCGCCAAAGTCCGGCCCTGGGCGACCGCAAATGGCGCCAGTCCGGCCGCCACCAAGCCCGCCCCCGCCAGGCTCCCGGTGCCGCGCACCGC